>VXRL01000054.1 GCA_009838515.1 Terriglobia bacterium
CACATCGAGATTCACCCCGGCCCCCTGTCACACTTCACGCCCGACCCCGCCCGGATCTCTGTCGAAGACTCCCACATCGCTGAAATTGTCCTGACAGACACCGGCGAGGAGTTGGAAGCGTACCAGATCGAACCCGAGCTGATCACGAACCAGTTCGACCAGGAACGCTCCAAGCGTCGGCTGTTCAAGTTCAGCGACTACCCCCAGCATTTGATCGATGCGGTGATTGCGATCGAGGACCACCGGTTCTACTCCCACCACGGCATCGACTTCATCCGCACTACCGGAGCGGCGATCGAGGGCCTGAGGGAGTGGAAGCGGCCTAGGGGGACGTCGACGCTCTCCCAGCAACTCGCCCGCAACTTCTTCCTCACTAGGGAAACGACGGTGAAGCGCAAGCTTGCCGAGGCCATGATCGCCATCCAACTCGAGGGTCGGCTGACCAAGGAGCAGATCTTCGAGAACTACTCGAACCAAGTCTTCATGGGGCGGCAGGGCAGCTTCAACGTGCATGGCTTCGGGGAGGCCGCGCGGGGGTTCTTCGACAAGGACGTGCGAGATGTGACCCTGCCTGAGGCGGCCCTGATGGCCGGCTTGCCCCAGGGGCCTAGCTACCTCAACCCGTACCGCTACCCCGAGCGGGCCAAGTTCAGGCGCAACCAAGTGCTGTCGGCAATGCTGCGAGAGGGCTTTATCGACTACGCGACTTTCGAAGAGGCCTCTGCCGCGGAGATCGAGCTGTCGCGCGGGCACATGGAATCGCGCGACGCGCCGTACTACATCGACTTGGTCAACAAGAGCCTCAAAGGCCATTTCGAGACGGACGACCTCGTCACGAAGAACTACTGGGTGTACACCACCCTGGACAAGCGGCTGCAGGAGTTCGCCGTCGAGGCCGTCCGCGAGGGCATGAAGCTCGTGGACGAACGCATCGCCCGGCAGAGTCGCTACCGCGGTCAGGAGCCGCCGCGGGCGCAGGTCGCGCTGGTCGCGATGGACCCCCGCACAGGCGAAATCAAGGCGGTCGTTGGCGGCCGGGACTACGGCGGCAGCCAGCTCAACCGCGCACTGGCGAGGCGGCAGCCAGGTTCGGTCTTCAAGCCGTTCGTGTTCGCGGCCGCCCTGGACACCGTCTTGGACCGGGAGCGCCAGCTGACCATCGACCGCGGTTACAGCCACGCGCTGCCCGAGTACGCCCGCACGCAGTATCCGCCGCCGCCCGGCGTGCTGACGCCGAGCACCTTGGTGCTCGACGAGCCCACTTCTTTCGAATTCAGCGAATTGCAGCCGCCCTACGAGCCGTCGAACCACCTTGACCACTACTACGGACTGATCAGCTTACGCTATGCGCTGATGCGCTCGATCAACGTCGCGACGGTGAAGGTGGGGCAGATGGCCGGCTACCAGCGGGTGCTCGATCTGGCCCGCCGCGCCGGGATGGGAAGCGAATTCCTGCCGGTCCCTTCAATGTTTCTCGGCACGTACGAGGTTACGCCGGTCGAAGTCGCCGCAGCATACTCCGCATTCGCCAACGGCGGCGTGCGAGTCGAGCCTCGCTTCGTGCGCTACGTGCGCGACGATGCAGGCGGGACGTTGTACCAGAGCGAGGTCGAGCAGCAGGCGGTGATGGACACCCGCGTGGCCTACATGGTGACGCACATCATGCAGGACGTGATCCGGCACGGCTCGGGCATTCGGGCGCGGTTCACGTACGGCATAACCAACGCGGCGGGCAAGACAGGCACTGACGATGACGGGTGGTTCGCCGGCTTTACCAACGACCTGATTTGCGTGGTGTGGGTCGGATTCGACGACAACACCGATCTCGGCCTGGAAGGCGCGCATTCGGCGTTGCCCATCTGGGCGATGTTCATGCAAAAGGTCCGACAGCTGGCCACCTATGCCAATCCGGGACCTTTTGCAGAGCCCGAAGGCGTCGTGCGCGTGCCTGTCAGTGCCGTGCAGCGAGTGCTGGCTGACCACTACTGCAAGAACTGCAAAGAAGAGGTCTATGTCGCGGGAACGGAACCTGACACCGCGGACACTTCCCGGCATCGGGACGCCCGTCGGAGGGCTGCGCTACGGGCCGAGTTGGAAGCGAACGCACCCCCCAAGCGCGGCTTGCTGCGCCGCGTGCTCGGAGCCGTCAAGGGCGGCGCAGGGGCCGCGCAGGAGTGACTCCGGGGCGGCGAGGCGGGCCGGGCGCTACCAGTTCGCGGGGCGCTGGAAGCCCGGCGGCGGTGTGACGTTCGTGGTCTTGGTGCGGATCGGCGGTTCGTGAGCGGCGCTGCCGCTAGCCCCGTGACGCGGGATCAGCAATTCCGGCGACCTGGAGATCGTTCCAATCGGCCTGGCGGTTGGCGGCAGAGCGATACCCGGATCGTCCGGCCACACCGGACCGTCGCCCAGAGTCTCGCGGGCATGCTCCAAGAGCGACCGCAGACGCGCTTTCACTTCGGGGTGGGTCGAGGCCTCGTCGCGGCTTTCGGCAATGTCGGCTTCGAGGTTGTAGAGCGTGCCGTCTGCGTGCAGTTTCCACGGTCCGCTGCGAACGGCGCGCAATTCGTAGCCCCGGTAGAAATAGAAGGCCTCGTAGGGGGAGTCTCGCGTCGTGTCGCCCTTCAGCACGCCCGAGATGTCGTGGCCGTCGATCCGCTCTGCCGGATAGTCGCCACCCGCTAGGGCCGCGAACGTCGGCAGGATGTCCATGGTGGTAGCCGTGTCGTCGTACGACGCGCTGGGTGGGATCGTGCCGGGCCAGTACGCCACGGTCGGCACGCGCAGACCTCCCTCGTAGGTGCTGCCCTTGCGTCCGCGCAGTGGGCCTGCGCTGCCTCTTGCGGGCCCGTTGTCCGAGGTGAAGAACACGAGCGTGTTCTCGGCGATTCCGTGCTCTTCGAGCTTGTCACGGATCTGCCCCATGCTCCAGTCGATCTCCTCGATGCAATCGCCGAGGATGCCGTTCTCGGACGCGTTCTTGAATGGCTCCCCTGCCCACAGCGGAACGTGAACCATGGAATGGGGAACGTATAGGAAGAAAGGCTGGCCGTGGTGGCGGTCGATGAAGGAGAGTGCCTCGGCCGAGTACGCGCCGGTGAGGAATGACTGGTCTTCGGGCACCTCGCGGATCACGTCGCCATCGCGCAGCAGCGGGAGCGGGGGGTGGTTGCGAGGGTTGAGCGGCATGAACGGGCTCATGTCGTTCGAATACGGCAGGCCGAAGTAGTAGTCGAAGCCGTGATTGTTGGGGAGGAACTCGGGCTGGTCGCCGAGGTGCCACTTGCCGATGATCCCGGTGGCGTAGCCGCGCTGCTTGAGGACTTCCGCAACCGTGACTTCGTCCGGATGGATGCCCTGCGGATCACCCGGCATTAGCACCGGGTGCCAGTAACCGGTCTGCAGCCCGTTGCGAATCGGATAGCTCCCTGTCAGCAGGGCGGCCCTCGAAGGAGTGCAGACCGGATGGGCGTAGAAGCTTGTGAGCTTCATGCCTTCCGCTGCCATGGCGTCGATACGAGGCGTGCGGTTCTCGCGCGAGCCGAAGGCGCCGATATCCCCGTAGCCCATGTCGTCGATGAACACGAGCACGAAATTCGGTCGATCACCCGGCTCGCGGCTGGCGGGCGCGGTCCCGCTGCCGCACGCCAGCGCTGCGATCGCCAGCGCGGTCGCGGTCAGGAGTTGGGGAAGCTCTCGCATGCCGACCGTATCTTCTCACTCGCCGCCGCACAGCGGCAACGCCCGGCTAGTTCGAGTCTTCGAGCGCTTCGATCAGCTTCGGCACCACGTCGAACAGATCGGCCACGATGCCGTAGTCGGCGATCTCGAAGATCGGCGCGCCAGCGTCCTTGTTGATCGCGACGATCGTCTTGGCGCCCTTCATGCCGACCACGTGTTGGATCGCCCCGGAAATGCCCAGAGCGAGGTAGAGATTTGGCGCGACAGTCTGCCCTGAGCTGCCGATCTGGCGCTCCAGCGGCAGCCAGCCGTTGTCGCAGATCGGACGGGATGCGGCCAGTTCCCCCCCGAGTGCCTTGGCCAGAGCCTCGGCCTGCGGAATGTTGTCTGGATCTTGGATGCCGCGCCCGACCGAGACGATAATCGGGGCCGAACCGAGATCGACTGCATCCTTGGCGTCCTGATATGGAGGTTCCGCTTGGGTCCGCACGGCGCCGGCATCTAGTGACACCGGGAGGTTGCGAATCGGGGCTGGCGTCGCACCCTCGGCCACAGCGTCGGCTCGGTACGCCCCCGATTGCACGGACACCAAGTGCGGAGGCGCGCCGGATGCGGACACGTCGGCGTGCAGCTTGCCCTGGAACAGCTGCCTGACGAAGATCGGCTCGCCGTCTTCGAATCGCATGTCAACGATGTCGCTGACGAAGCACCCTCCGAGCGACGCAGCGAGCTTGGGGACTAGGTCCCGCACTTGGTACGTATGCGGGAAGAGAACCAGCCGGGGCTTGACCTGTTCGATCGCTTGACGGAGTGCCGACGTGAAACCGTCGGGGCTGTATTGCGCCAGCTCGGGGCTTTCGATCACGGCGACCTCGGAGACTCGCTTGCTGGCAAGTTCGCTGGCGAGTTGTCCGACGCCGGATCCGACGACCGCGGCGACCAACGGAGAGTCGAGGTTGGTCGCGGCTTCTTGAGCCGCCGCCAAGGCTTCGAGCGACATGCGGTGCCACTTGCCGTCCTGCTGTTCGGTGACCAGTAGGATGCTCATAGCACTCGCGCCTCGAACCGAAGCTTGTTGAGGAGTTCGTCGGCGACCTCGCGACTGCCGCCCTCCAAGAACACGGTCTGTTTCGCTTGCTGCGGCTGGTACAGTCGCCGAACGCTCTGCTGCGCGCTGATCTCAATGCCCAGTTCGTCCGTCGTGTAGCGCTGGAGCGGCTTCTTGCGGGCCCGTTTGATTCCCATCAGGGTGGCGTAGCGAACTTTGTTGATGCCGCTTTGGATGGTTAGCAGGGCTGGCTGGGGCAATGTGACCGTCTGAAACCAGCCAGCCTCCAATTCGCGCTTGCAACGCAGCTGCGAGTCCGAAGCGTCGATCTCCATGATGATCGTCGCGTGCGGCAGTCCCAGCCTTTCGGCAAGGATCACCCCCGTCTGGCCGAAGCCCGAATCGTCGGACTGCAGGCCGGTCAGGATGAGGTCGTGCCGCTCCCGACCGATGGCTGCGGCAAGCGCGGACGCGGTCGCGTGAGTGTCGGCTTCGACAAAGCGATCGTCTTCGATGTGGATGCCGCGGTCGGCCCCCTTCGCAAGCGCCTCGCGGAGCGTGGAGGCAGACCGCGCCGGGCCGGCAGTCACGGCCACGACCTCTCCGCCGTGCTTTTCCTTGAGCCGCAACGCCTCTTCGAGCGCGTAGGTGTCCGGCTCGTTCATCTCGAAGGTCAGGCCATCGTCGCGCACCCATGTCGCGCCCTCGTCAAGGCGAATCACGGAGTCCCGCGCCATGACCTGCTTAACGCAGACAAAGATATTCATGGTGCACAGGGGAGCGGGGCCTCAAGGCCGCCCAATGAGCAATTCTAGCAA
This sequence comes from Terriglobia bacterium, assembly GCA_009838515.1. Classification (GTDB taxonomy): domain Bacteria; phylum Acidobacteriota; class Terriglobia; order Bryobacterales; family UBA6623; genus VXMF01. The sequence goes on from VXRL01000054.1 coordinate 5,545, forward strand.
TCAGGGCTCGATCAGCCGCTGTAGCGCCGGAAGACGAGGGCACCGTTGGTGCCGCCGAAGCCGAACGAGTTGCTCAAAGCGTATTCGATCTCCATCGGGCGGGCCTGGCCCGGTACGTAGTCCAGATTGCAGCCCTCGCCGGGACGTTCGAGATTGATGGTTGGCGGCGCGATCTGATCGCGCACCGCCAGCGCCGAGAAGCCGGCTTCCAAGCCGCCGGCGCCGCCGAGGAGGTGTCCGGTCATGGACTTGGTCGAACTGACCGCGACATTGCCGGCGTCCTTGCCGAAGAGCCGCTCGATCGCGCGGGACTCGATCACGTCTCCGACGGGCGTCGAGGTGCCGTGAGAGTTGATGTAGGAGACGTCGCGGGCGGAAATGCCCGCATCCTCGAGAGCGTTGCGCATGACACGCTCGGCTCCCTCCCCGTCCTCGGCCGGAGAAGTGATGTGGTATGCGTCGCCGCCCATGCCGTAGCCGACCATCTCAGCGATGATCGGGGCTCCGCGACGCTGTGCCGATTCGAGTTCCTCCAGAACCAGCAGTCCGGCCCCTTCCCCGACCACGAAGCCGTCGCGGTCGGCGTCCCATGGCCGGCTCGCTACTTCGGGGTGGTCATTGCGAGTGGAGAGAGCCTTCATGGCCGCGAAGCCGGCGATGCTCATCGGCGTGATCGCCGCTTCCGCGCCTCCGCAGATCATCGCGTCGGCGTATCCGTTCTGAATCAGGCGAAACGAGTCGCCGACCGCATGAGCGCCGCTGGTGCACGCGGTCGCCGTGGCGGAGTTTGGACCCTTGGCGTTCCAGCGAATCGAGACGTTGCCCGAGGCCAGGTTGACCACCGTGGCCGGGATGAAGAAGGGCGTGACGCGGCGCGGCCCGGCGCTGAGCAGCTTCGCGTGCTCGCGCTCGATGATGTCGAAGCCGCCAATGCCGCTGCCCACGTACACGCCGACGCGCGGCGACAGGGCCGGTGTGATCTCCAAGCCCGCCATTCCCATCGCGAAATCGCTAGCTGCGATCGCAAAGAAGATGAAACGCGCCATCTTGCGCAGGTCCTTGGCGGTGACGAAATCCCGCGGGTCGAAGTCCTTCACCTCGCCCGCGATTTGGCAGGCATAGGCGCTGGCATCGAAGTGGGTGATGCGCTCGATCCCGTTGCATCCGCGCAGGATCGCGGACCAGCAAGCCTCGGTGCCCACTCCCACGGGGGAGACGAGGCCAACACCCGTAACGACGACTCGTCTTGCCAACAGTGCCCCTGCTATTCGCCCGACGTAGCTGTTTCGATGTACTTGATCGCGTCGCCGACGGTGCGGATGCCCTCGGCTTGGTCGTCGGGGATCTCGATATCGAAACCCTCCTCAAACGCCATGATCAGCTCGACGATATCGAGCGAGTCCGCGTTGAGGGTCTCTTGGAATTTCGCCTCGGGAGTCACCTGCGACTCCTCGACGCTGAGTTGCTCGCAAATGATTTCGGTGACCTTCTTCTCAATGTCCATAGTTGCTCCTGTTGCGGGCAGGCCGTAACCCCGTCAAGAGGGGCTCGGGCAGCCAGCGGCACGACTTCGCGGTTGCGCGCCCATGCTTCGGGCCGCGCACTACAAGCTCAGGACGTAGGCTACGATATTGCTCTTCTCCTCGTCGCTGAGCATCGCCTCGAACGCGGGCATGCCGTTGCCGCCCTTGTTCAGGTTCTCGAGCACATTATCCGAGGTGGCCTCTTTGCCGCTCGGCAGCGTGCCTTCCTTGATGCCGGCCAAGCCGGGTCCGATCTTCTTCTCAGCGCTGTCCTCGAAGTGACAGACCAGACAACGCTGCTGGAACGCTTCCTTGCCCTTGGCGGCGTCGCCAGAATTGTCGTCGGCCGCAGCCCCGCCGACCACGAATAGCGCTGCGCCGAAGAGCGCGAGGGTTACCTTAGACATGCTTGTGCATGAACCTCCCACTTCCAGTCTAGCGCAGTGTGGCGGCGGCAATCGAGCAAGGCGCCGAGGGCCCTGCGCGAGTGGCGGGCCCGGTCTTTCAATCCTACCAGCTTGCATGCATCGAGCGCGCTTCGCTAGGGTTCCTGGACGCTGTCGCGGCGGGAGCGGCAGGCGCAGGGAAGCCCCGGGGCAGGGCTCTTGGGCTTTATGATGTTGGGGTCATGAAATCTCTGTTCCTCGCGATTCTGCTGGTCTCGGCGGTCGGGCGCCCGGCGCTGGGCGCGACGTTGGACATCTATTGGATCGATGTCGAGGGCGGGGCCGCGACCTTAGTTGTGACACCGGAAGCCGAGACCATCCTGATGGACGCCGGCTGGCCGGGCTTCGAGGGGCGCGATGCCGAGCGCATCGTCAAGGTCCTCGGCGAGGAAGTTGGCAAGCTCGAGCTGGACTATTTCATCGCGTCGCACTTCCATCGCGATCACACGGGGGGAGTGGCCGCCTTGGCCGACCGCGTCCCGATCCACAACTTTGTCGATCACGGCGACAGCGTTGAGGTGGGCTGGAACGAGCGCGCGGACCAGCTTTGGCAAAGCTATGTCGACACCGCCGGAGAGGAGCGCATCCGAGCCGAGCCCGGCCAGAGGCTGCCCTTGGCCGGCACGGATTTCGTTTTCGTCGCCGCCCGCAGCCGCTTCTTGGAGGAGCCTTTGGCAGCGGCGTCTCCCAACTCCGCTTGCCGCGGCGCCGCGGCGAAGCGTGTTGACAGGGGCGAGAACGGCAAGAGCGTCGGGTTCATGATTCGCGTGGGAGACTTTGAATTCCTCGACTTGGGCGACCTCACTTGGAACTACGAAATCGAGACCGCCTGCCCGGTCAATCTCTTCGGCGCGGTCGACCTGTACCAAGTCACGCACCACGGGATGCACATGTCCGGCGCCCCGGCGCATATCCAAGCCATACAGCCGCTCGTGGCGGTGATGAACAACGGGCCGCGCAAGGGCGGCAGCCCGGCGACCTTCAGCGCCTTGATGGCCGCCGAGTCCCTGGTGGATCTGTGGCAGGTGCACCGGGCGGTGGAGAGCGGAGCGGAGCACAACCCCAGTGAAGAGTTCATCGCCAACACCGGCGAGACCGAGGGCTGTGCCGCCCACTGGATCAAGGCCTCGGTGCAGCCTGACGGCCAGTTTTCCGTGACGAACTCACGGACCGGATTCAGCAAGAGCTACAAGCCGCGCTAGGAAACCGGAATCTGGCTCTTTTCCATCAGCCTGGCGGCTTGCGCGAGCAACGATCTCGCGCGCAGGATGACTGGGTCGTAGCTGGCGCGGATCCGCTGTCCTTCGTCGTAGTCGAAATAGGACACGTGAAGGTGGGTTGCGAGCGCCCGCATCAGGAACTGCCGATCCTCTGCCGGAATCTGGGGGCCAGTCGGAATTCCGAGCCGCCCCATGAACGTCAGCAAATCGGCCAGCATGTCTGGCGAAGGCGTCTCGCCTTTGAGCATTGCGTAGCCGCGGGCACGGAGTCGCGCCACGAAGCGCTCGACCGCGCGATGCCGGCCAGCCAGCCGTTGCACAGTCGTCCTGCGCAGTCCCTCGATTTCCACGTCCGGCGCAATGCCGCCGAACTCGTACACCTTGCGCCCGCTGTCGGTGAGCCGGACCGTGCCTTGTTGCGGCCTGTATTGTTCGCTGCACGGCTCGGTGAAGTACTCGTTCGGGGCAATGCTGGCATAGGGGCGCTGGATCAGACGGCCGCTCGGCGAGTAGTAGCGCGCCGTGGTCAGCACCATTCCCGTGGACTCCGGCAGCGCGAACACCGATTGGACCAAACCCTTCCCGAAGGTGCCGCTGCCAGCAATCAGAGCGCGGTCGTGATCCTGCAGCGCACCGGCCACGATCTCGGACGCGGACGCTGACCCGCAGTTTACGAGCACCACGATCGGATAGTCTAGGTTGGGGTTCTCCGACTTCGCTCTGTAGTGGCGCTCCGGCGACGCTCGGCCGCGGTGGGACACGACGCTTTGCCCGGGCTCTAGGAAGTGGCTGGCGACCCTGACGCCTGCCGACAGCAAGCCGCCCTTGTTGCCCCGGAGGTCTAGGACCAGTCCGGTCATGCCCTGACTTTCCATTCGATCCAAGGCCTCTTCCAACTCGTCGGGAGTCCTCTCCCCGAAGCTGGTCAAGTGGAGGTAGGCGGTGCCGTCTTCGAATAGCAGGCGGGTGGGAATCGTCGGTCGAGGGATCACGTGCCGCACGAGCTCGACCTCGATCCACCGGTCCAGGCCCGCCCGCGACAGGCTGAGGCCGACAGGCGTCCCGGCCGGCCCCTTGAGTCGGCTCGCCACTTCCTCGATCGGCAGTCGGTTCACCGGGTTGCCGTCCACCATCTCGATCGCGTCGCCCGGCCGGATGCCGGCCTCGAACGCGGGCGTTTCGGGAAACGGGAAGTCGATGATCGTCTTGCTGCCGAAACTGACGATCTGTACGCCGACGCCGGCGTAGCTTCCGCGCTCTTGCTCGCGCATGGCAAGGAAGTTCTCGGTGTCGAGGAACGTGGAATGCGGGTCGAGGGTTGCAAGCATGCCCGGGATCGCCCCTTCGTAGATCGCGTCGTCCCACTGCACTTCCCGGGCGAAGCGCTGCTCGATCACCCGCGTCGCCTGCCGTGCCAAGTGCAGCTGACCGTTGATCGGCGCCATCTGGATGAAATTGCCGTTGGTGCCGATGCGCAAGCCGTAGAGCCCGCCTAGGACGGCGCAGACGGCGACGACCGCCGTCATCAGCAGTACCGGACGGACGACCCTCATAATGTCCGTCCTGTGCCTCATGAATGCGTCGCTGGCGGTGTCCCCGCCCGGAGCGCCCTTACGGGTTTCGCAAGCTGTCGATCTTCGCCGCTAGCACGAAATCGGACTCGGTCAGCCCGTCGATCTTATGGGTCCAGATCTTGACCCCGACCTTTCCCCAGGTGAGAAAAATGTCCGGGTGGTGCCCCTCGCTCTCCGCCACTTCGCCGATGGCGTTGGTGAAGTCCAATGCTTGCTGGAAGTTGGGAAAGCCGAACTCGCGTTGCAAGTGGTGGCCGTCAACCACGCTCCAGTCCGCTACCTCGGCGCTAAGCCGAGCTAGCTCCTCGCCTTCGACCGGCGGCACGCCGCCGGTGCAGGGCACGCACGACTTGTGGGCCAATGCAGACATTGCGCCGGATCCTGCGCTCATCTTAGCACGCTGCCAGCCGCGCCCGAGCCTGCGATTGGCCGTGCGCCAAGGGCCGGCAGTCAGGCTGCCGTCCGCCTTTGCGGGAGCGCTGTGGCACCGGGCGATTCATGTAGACTGAACTCGTGGAGGGGCGAGCGTAGCTCCAATGGACGAGTCCGCTGCTGCGGTGCGGAGCGGCCGCTGCTGCGCCGCGCTGGCCGCTTCCAACTTGGCGCTCGCCGCCCTCGGCTGCGCGATCTTGGGCTTGGATCTGTATACCAAGGCCGTCGTAGCAAATGCATTGACGCACGGAGAGTCCGTGCCGGTATTGAACGGCTTCTTCAACCTTGTGCATGTGCGCAACGTGGGAATCGCGTTCGGACTCTTCGCGGATGCGCCGCCTTGGTTCCGCGACTGGGCTCTTCCGGGTCTGGCGCTGGCAGGGGTCGCTGTCGTCTTGGTGCTGTTCCGGCAAACGGGCCAGGCCTCGGGTCTGAACCGCTGCGCCTTTCCCTTGATCCTGGCCGGAGCGGCCGGAAACCTGTACGAGCGCTGGTGGCAAGGCTACGTGACCGACTTTCTTGACTTCTTCGTCGGGACTTACCACTGGCCAGCCTTTAACGTGGCTGATGCGGCGATCACGGTTGGAGTCGGGCTGCTGCTGCTGGACTCCTTCCGCCGGCCGGGCCGCGAGTCCGCCGCCCAAAGCTAGACCCACTGCTGCCATGTTTCCCAGATTGCTCGAGATCGGCTCGTTCTCGTTGCCGACATATGGCCTGCTGATTGCCGCCGGCTTCCTGGCCGGCATTGCGCTGTCCGCAAGGCTGGCGAAGCGGACCGCGATCGACCCCGAGCGCATCACGAGTCTGGGTATCGTTCTGCTGCTTTCGGCGATCGTTGGCGCCAAGCTCTTCCTGTTCGCCAACAGCTGGAGCTACTACGCCGCCGACTGGGGCAGACTGTTCTCGCTGTCCGCCCTGCGCTCCGGGGGAGTGTTCTACGGCGGCCTGATAACGGCCCTCGCCGTGGCGTACTGGTATACGCGCAGACACGGCTTGCCTTGGCTTGCCACGGCGGACCTGATGGTGCCCGGCTTGGCCTTCGGGCACGCCATCGGCCGCATGGGCTGCTTCGCCGCCGGCTGCTGCTGGGGCCGGGAGACCCACGTGGCGTGGGCAGTGACATTTAGCAACCCCATCGCCCACGATTTCACGGGCGTGCCGCTGCACGTATCGCTGCATCCGACACAGCTCTACGAGGCTTTCGGCACCGCGCTGATCGGCGCGTTCCTGTTGTGGCGCTTCTTGCAGCCGCACTCGCCCGGCGCGATCCTCGGTGCTTATCTGGCCCTGTACTCCTCGTTTCGGTTCGTCGTTGAGCCGTTCCGCGCCGATGGCGCCCGACCGATGCTGTTGGGCGGGACAGTGAGCACCACTCAGTTGGTGGCGCTTGGGCTCTTCGCCGTAGGGGTCTGGCTGGTGTTCGCGACGCGACGCAGGGCCTGAGCCCGGCGCATCAGGCCAGCGTGTTCAGCGCATTGGCAGAATTCGATTCGTAAGCGGTGATCGCCGCCATGCGCTGCTGGATGTAGCTCAGCTGGTCGCCCCCTTCGAGCAGGCACTGCTTCGAGAAATCGTCGATAGGGAACGAGACGCCCCTGCCGCTCGGCAAGGACAGCGTTTGGCTGGCTAGGTCCACGGTGACCTCTAGCCCTTCGTCGGCACTGGCGGCCTCGAAGAGCTCGGCCAGGGTGGCTGCGTCGACAGCCACTGGCAGCAGGCCGTTCTTGAGGCAGTTGTTGCGGAAGATGTCGGCGAAAGAGGTGCTGATGACCGCGCGAAAGCCGAAGCCCAGCAGGGCCCAGGGCGCATGCTCGCGGGAACTGCCGCAGCCGAAGTTGTCACCCGCTAGCAGGATCGTGCCGGCAGCCGCTCGCGGCTGGTTCAGGACGAACTCGGGATTGGGTCCGCCGTCGGGCAGGTAGCGCCAGTCGTTGAACAGATTCTCGCCGAGCCCGAGCTTCTCGATAGTTTTCAGGAAGCGGGCCGGGATGATCTGATCGGTGTCGATGTCGGTGACGGGCAGGGGCACGACCTTGCCGCAGAAGCTGGTCACGGGTTGCATGGGTTCTCTCCGGGTGCGCTAACTGGTTGCGTCGGGGGTCGGCGACGGAGCCTTCGACGGCCGCCGCGGCGGCAGTCAGCGGGCTGGCTAGGAAGGTCCGCCCGCCCTTGCCCTGCCGACCTTCGAAATTGCGGTTGCTGGTGGAAACGCAGTACTGGCCGCTGTCGAGCTGGTCGCCGTTCATGGCGATGCACATGCTGCAGCCGGCCTGACGCCAATCCGCACCGGCCGCGCGGAAGATATCCGCAAGGCCTTCGGCTTCGGCTTGCGCCCGGATCCTTTCCGAGCCGGGCACGACCATCATGCGGACCCGCGGGTTGACCTTGCGTCCTTCTAGGAGACCGGCGGCCTGGCGCAGGTCGGTGATGCGCGAGTTGGTGCAGCTGCCGATGAACACGACATCGACGGGCTGCCCGATCAGTGGCTTGCCCGGCTCCAAGCGCATATAGTCGAGGGCCTTGCGGACGCTCGGGTTGCCGTTCGGCTCGGGCACGGGCTGGCTCACGCGCACTCCCATCCCGGGATTGGTGCCCCACGTGATCATCGGCTCGAGCCCGGCGGCGTCGATCTCGACGGTGCGGTCGTAGACGGCGCCGGGGTCGGTCGGAAGCGTCCGCCAGCGCGCCACTGTGGCGTCCCACTCGGCTCCCTTGGGGACGGTCGGCTTGTCAGCGAGAAACTCGTACGTTGTCTCATCCGGGGCGACCATGCCGGCCCGGGCGCCACCCTCGATCGACATGTTGCACACAGTCATGCGGCCCTCCATCGAGAGCGAGCGGATCGCCTCGCCGGTGTATTCCAGCACGTAGCCCGTGCCCCCGCCGATCCCGATCTCCGCGATCAGCGCCAGAATGAGGTCCTTGGCCACGACGCCGTCGGCGGCGCGGCCGACGAAGCGCACTTCGCAGGTCTTGGAGCGGTGCTGCAGCAAGCACTGCGTGGCCAGCACGTGCTCGACCTCCGTGGTGCCGATGCCGAAGGCCAGAGCACCGAACGCGCCGTGCGTGGAAGTATGGCTGTCCCCGCAGACCACCGTGATGCCGGGTCGGGTCAGGCCCAATTCGGGCCCGATCACGTGGACGATCCCCTGGGACTCGTCCCCGAGGTCGGCTAGCGGGACGTCGAATTCGCGGCAGTTGATGCGCAGCTGCTCCACCTGCTTTGCAGCGATCGGATCCACGATCGGCAGGGCTTGGTTCTGCGTCGGGATACTGTGGTCCATCGTCGCCTGGGTGCGATCGGGGCGGCGGACCTTGATTCCTCGGTCGCGCAGGCCCTGAAAGGCCTGCGGCGAGGTCACCTCGTGCACGAGATGGAGGTCGATGTAGAGCACGGCAGGCGCCCCGGCCTCGTGGGTTACCACGTGTGAATCCCAGACCTTCTCGTATAGAGTGCGCGGCGTTGTCACAGGCTCTAGTCTAGCCCAGGAGGGGGTGGGCGCCGCCCGCGCCGGGATGCCCCGGATGAGCGCCCGGGCGATCTTGACAGCGTATCGGGGCACAAATAGAATTACGGAATCGACAGCGCTCGCTAGCGGCCGGCTGTTCGGCCTCTGTGACCAAGTCCCGGCGATCATGCACCCCAAGCGACTTGCAGGACTGCGGAAGGTTCTCGAGTTGAAACGCGACCAGCTCACCCAGACGCTGGCCAAGACCGCGGACGCGAGCCGTGCCATAGGCGAGGCGGTCGGCGGCGACGAAGGAGAGGAAGCGGCCGCGGCTTCCAACCGGGACTTCCTCAGCGCTCAGGGATTCAGCTTGCGCGAGCAGCTGATTTTGGTCAAGGACGCCCTGATCCGACTTGACACCGGAGAATTTGGTATTTGTGAAGAATGCGGGCGGGCGGTCAACCTTAAGCGGCTCGAAGCCGTGCCTTGGACCCGCTATTGCCGAGATTGCCAGCAAGAGGTTGAGAGCGAAATCGGGTCATCTGGCGAGAGGTGAGCTTTCTCCAGTCAAGGGGCTAATCGATCATTCCGGCCGCAAATGCGGCGTGGATGCGGCGTGCGCGCCGTCCGGTGCCCCGTTGCGCCCGGACCCGGAGGCATGCCGGGCGGCGCCCCGCATCGGTTATCGCTAGCGCGAGCGGGCTGGCCGGGGGGTGCGGCGTGATACGCGAGCACTCCAGGGTCAATCCGCTCCGGCGCCCGGTGCTGGTCTTGAACGCCAGCTACGAGCCGATCCATGTCTGCGCGGTGCGGCGCGCCCTGATCCTGCTCGTCAAGGGGATGGCGTCCACAGAGGAAGCTGGCGAGGGCCGCGTGCATTCTCCGTCCCAGAGCCTGGCCGTTCCCTCCGTGATCCGCCTGCTGGAGTACCGCCGCATCCCCCGCCAGATGCGCGCGATTTCGCGCAAGAACATCCTGATTCGGGACCATTACACCTGCCAGTACTGCAACAAGCAGTTCGGCACGGGCGACCTGACCTTGGATCACGTCGTCCCGCGGTCGCGCGGGGGCAACAACACGTGGGAGAACTTGGTCGCTTGCTGCCTGCGCTGCAACAACCGCAAGGGAGACCGTTTGCCGGTCGAGGCGCAGATGAGTTTGCAGCGGCAGCCGAAGCCGTTCAACCTGCACACTAGCCGCAGCCTCATGCGGCAGATGGGCAATCACCAAGAGAACTGGCGCAAGTATCTGTTCTATTAGCCCGGACCCGGATAACGGTCTTGATGCGGCGCCTCGCCGAGCGGGCAATCGCGCACGGTCCCGTCGCGCCCCGGACTCGCCCCCGCGCAATCTTCGGCCCTCCCAGCCATGCTTGCCGGCCTACGCGACGCATGTTGGATACTGGTTCGGTGGCGAGCGTTCCCTGGCTCATTTGCGACGCCGACGACACGCTGTGGGAAAACAACATCTACTTCGAGCACGCGATCTCGGAGTTCATACGCTACTTGGACCATCCGCGCCTCTCGCCGGTCGCGGTGCGTCAACGGCTCGATGAGGTCGAGAGTCGCAACATCAAGCTTCGCGGCTACGGCACGAAGAACTTCGCCCGCAACTTGGTGGAGTGCTTCGAAACGCTGCGAGGCCGACCGGCCAGCGCAGCGCAGCGCCGCCGAATCGTCGGAATGACAGACAGGATCAGCAGCGGCGAGATCGAACTGCTGCCCGGCGTGGTCAAGACGCTGGCAGAACTTCGCCTGCGGTACCGTCTGGCCTTGCTGACCAAGGGAGACCCTGAAGAGCAGCACGCCAAGCTGGAACGGTCGGGCCTAGCGGGATTCTTCAAGCCCGTTGCCACCGTGCCCGAGAAGGATGTTGAGTGCTATCGGGACCTGGTCAGGCAGATCGGCGCTGACCCGGCGACCACGTGGATGATCGGCAACAGCCCCAAGTCCGATATCAATCCGGCCCTCGAAGCTGGGTTGGGAGCGGTGTTGGTGCCGAATCCGAGCACTTGGTCGCTTGAGATCCAGGCCGTGCCGGAGTCCCATGAGCGCTTCCGGACGGTGGAGCGCTTTGCCGATCTGACGGTGCTGTTCTAGGCGCTCTCAGCCCAACAGCTGCTCGTATACCGCCAGAGTCTGGCCTGCCATGCGCTCGGCTGTACCGTGGGTGTGCAGCTTGCCGCGGCCTGTACGGCCCAATTGGCTCGCAGACGCGGCGTCCGTCATCAGCGCTTCAAGCTTGGCGGCCAGATCCTCGCTGTCGCCAGGTGTGCAGGAGAGCCCGCCGCCTGTCATGTCGAGCAATTCCGGAAAGACCCCGATGCGTGGCTGCACAACGGGAACGCCAGCAGCAAGGGCTTCCAAGACGTAGAGGCCTTTCGACGCCCGATAGGTTGTCGGGACGGAGAATGCGTCCAGCCCCTCTAGGAACGCGATCTTCTCATCCCGCTGCAAGTACCCTAGGTCGTCGAAGCCGTACCGCCTGCGCAGTCCATCGATGTAGGCTTGGTTCGTGTCTGCTCGCCAGCCCGCTACGCGTAGCTCGATTGTCCGTTCGGGATGCCGCTTGCGCAAGCGGTCGACGGCGCAGGCCAGCACGCTCAATCCCTTCTCTTCGGAAATGCGGGCGAGGAAGCCGACGACGAAGCGATTCTCCGAGCGGACGCGTGCCCGGCTGAACCCGTCTGTTGAGATTCCCGGCAGGATCGTCTCGAACTGCTCGGCTGCCACGCCGAGAGCAGCGCGCATGGCTTCGATTTGGTCGCGGCAGGGCGCGATCCAGCTGTCCACTTCGGCAGCGTGTTCGCGCAACAGGTCGTAGCATTCGCTCCGGCTCGGCTCCGGCAAGCCGGCCAGGAAGTCGGCCTCTCCTTGCAGGGAGCAAACGACTGGTACGCCGAGATGGCGCTTGATTGGAGCCGCCACCGAGGCCAGCATGGAGTTGGTCAAGTGCACCACGTCGGGCTGCAAATCCCGCAGCACCCCCAGAAGCTTGCGGATCTCCCGTCGGTACGGCCCTCGATCGCCGAGAAACGTGTCCCGCGTCATTTCTCCGAGCTGTGCGGGGTTCGTCTGAACTGCGAAACTCGATGCCCACCGCAGCAGGCGGGGGTGGTCCAGGAGAGGGTCTAGCAGGCCGATCGAGCGGGCCAACTTCAACTTGCTCTGCAGGTAGAGGTTGACCCCGCTCAATACTACGCGCGGCTCGCTGACATCTTCTTCGTCGGTCAGCAATGGCGTGTAGGCTGGCAACAGCACGACATCGTGGCCAACCTTCTTCAGAGCCGCGGCGAGAGCGTTGTCCCGCAAGCAGTTGCCGCAGATCGTGCCAGCCGCGCCAGCGGTGATGTAGGTGATCCTCACGGCTATCAGGGCCTATAGCGCAAACGCTGGATTCGGCGGGCGCTTGCAGTCCAGTCTAGCCCGCTTGGCTCGCGGGGCTTCTTCCGGCCTCGGGCGAACCGCTCGCGCGCCGGTGCCGTGCGCTCTAGGCTTGGCGCGGCCCCGAAGAGCGGAAGAACTTGGCCAACGTGCCCTCTGACGGTGGGGCCGTTGCAAGCGAGACTCCCACCAACGCAAGTGTGGAGGCCGCTACCATCGGCACAACCGGAAGCATGCCCATGAAGAGGTACCCGGGATCGCTGCCGTAGCCGCCGGCGCGGAAGAACGCCCAGCCGACAGCGACCGTGGCGAGCACCGCCGCCATCGCTCCGGCGGCGGTGGCCCGGCGCCAGTAGATCGCGGCCACCGCCACCGGGAACAGTGCCGAGTAGCCGCTGAAGCACCAGACGCCGAGCGTGAAGACGCTGCGCGGCTCGGCCAGCGAGCACAAGTACGCCGCCGCGGCGATGCCGATCACGACCAGTCGTCCCAGCCGGACCTTGGCGCGGTCGTTGAGGCGTCCCTTGCCGAGAAGGTCTATCGCGATATCGTTCGTGACCATTGATCCGATCGCAAGGAACTGGGAATCGAGCGAGGACATGACGGCTGCCAGGATGCCCGCGCCGAGCAGGCCGCCCAGCACGGGAGTCGTGAGCGCGCCCACCATGGTGCCGAGTTCGCTGTTGACGGGCGAGTCCGGAGCGATGACCGAGCTGCCATCGGGCAGTACCGCCGCAGTGGCCCATACGCCGATCAGGACGCAGGGCAGCCAAACTAGCATCGTGCAGACAGGGTGCAGCACCAGCAGCGGCTTGAACGACCTTGCCGACTTTGCGGTCAGCCAGTGCTGGTAGACGTGGGGGAACATCCCGATCGACAGCGGGATGAAGCAGTAGCTGAAGAAGTGCAGCTGTCCGAAGTTCTCTGTCCGGGTGAGCTTGTCGGGATGAACTGCCAGCACTGCCTCTGTAGCTGCTGCAACCCCGCCGAGCTTGGGCCCGATCACTACGAACGTTGCGATCCCGGTCACGATAAACACGCCTGCCTGGAGCGCGTTGGCCCAAGCAGCCCCGCGCAACCCCCCAACGAACACGTACAACAGCACCACGCCCGCGATTCCCAGCCCGGTCAGCCATGGCGGCACGGCCCCCGCGGTCGATGCGAACAGCTGCGGGAATGCGCCCTGCGTCAGCGCTTGCACCAAGCTTCCGGCGCCGAGCAGCCCGATCAGCACGTAGGGGATGACCAAGCCGACCAAGACGGGGAACAGCAGCAGCCCGAGCGCCCGACTCTCAAACCTGTCGCGAAAGAACTGGATCTGGGTGGTATAGCCGTAGCGGGCGCCGAAGGACCACAGGCGCAGGCCTGCAAAATAGAACACGGCCGTATGGACGATGCCAGAAGAAGACGCCATCAGCCCGTACACTCCGATGCCGCTGCGGTAGGCTTCGCCGGTGCTGCCCACCAGCGAGAAGGCTGTCATGGCCGTGCCAAAGACGGAGAGCAGCAGCAGTGTCGGCCCGATGGTGCGGCTCGCGAGGAAGAAGTCTTGGGCCGTTCCCCGGAACGAGCGGTTGCTCAGAAATCCAAGGCCGATCAGGACGCAGAGATACGCGCAGATGATGCCGAATTGCGTCACTGCGCCTGTTCCTTGGTTCCTTCTCGCGTATCCCGCGCCTCATCCAGCCCTGCGGGCCAGGCGTAGCGCACGATCAACAGCCACACTCCGGCGGTGGCCACCGAATACGCCGCGTGATAGGCCAGGCCGGAGGGCAGGAACCCGAAAACCAACTTGGCGTCGTCCCACAGCCAGAAATCCTGGTGCAGGGCTGCGAAGACGACTACCGCGAAAAGGGCAAGGATACGTTGCATCGGGCGCTTCTAAGGAAGGACGGGACTGTCGGGCGGTCTCGCGGCTATGCCATCGCCTTTTGGACGAGCCTGCCGTGAACATCAGTCAAGCGGAAATTGCGCCCTTGGTACTTGAATGTAAGCTTCTCATGGTCGATCCCTAGCAGGTGCAGGACGGTCGCGTGGAGGTCATGCACATGTACCGGATCCTCGGTGATGTTGTAGCTGAAGTCGTCGGTCTCGCCAATCACTCCCGGTCGAATGCCCGCTCCGGCGAGCCAGATGCTAAAGCAGCGCGGGTGGTGGTCGCGCCCGTAGTTGTCGGCTGTGAGCTTGCCTTGGCTATACACGGTGCGGCCGAATTCGCCGCCCCAGACGACCAATGTGTCCTTGAGCAAGCCACGCCGGTCTAGGTCCTTGACCAGTGCGGCCGAGGCTTGGTCCGTGTCCTTGCACTGCCTTTGGATCTGCTCTGGCAGGTCGGTGTGCTGGTCCCAGCCGCGGTGGAACAGTTGCACGTAGCGCACGTCTCGCTCCAGCAGCCGGCGCGCCAGCAGGCAGTTCGCCGCGTAGGTGCCGGGCGTGCGCGAATCGGGGCCGTAGAGTTCGAAGGTGGATTCGGGCTCGGACGAGATGTCCGTCAGCTCCGGCACCGACGCCTGCATGCGAAATGCCATCTCGTACTGCGAGATGCGCGTGAGTATCTCGGGATCGCCGAAGTCCTCGTACTTGATCTGGTTGAGCCGGCCCAGATCGTCCAAGAACCGCCGCCGGCCGTCGCGGTCAATGCCATCCGGGTCGGACAGGTAGAGTACCGGGTCGCTGTTCGAGCGGAACTTGACCCCTTGGTAGCGGGTCGGCAGGAAGCCGCTTCCCCAGAGGCGGTCGTAGAGAGGCTGGCCGTTGCGGCCCGAGCCTGACGAGACCATCACGACGAAGCCGGGAAGGTCGCGGTTTGCGCTGCCGAGTCCGTAAGAGATCCATGCGCCGATGGAGGGCCGGCCTGCGAGTTGCGCTCCGGTCTGAAAAAAGGTGACCCCCGGATCGTGGTTGATCGCCTCTGTATGCATGGACTTGACAATGCACAGGCGGTCGGCGATCTCGGCTGTGTGAGGCAACAGATCGCTCATCCACGCGCCGGTTTGGCCGCGCTGGCGGAACTCGAAGATCGAGGGCGCGATCGGAAACGACGACTGCGTGGCGGTCATGGCGGTCAGCCGCTGCCCCTGCCGCACCGATGAGGGCAGGTCTTGGCCGCTGAGCGCTTCCAGTCCCGGCTTGTAGTCGAACATGTCCAACTGCGACGGCGCGCCGGACTGGAACAGGTAGACCACCCTTTTTGCCTTGGGTGCAAAGTGGGGCACTCCGGGCAGTCCGGGGGATGGCAGTTCCTCTCCTAGCAGGCTGCCGAGGGCGGCGATGCCCAGGCCGTAGGCACTCTTGCCGAAGAATTGGCGTCGCGTGCTGAGAGCGGATGCCGCAAAGGGTTGTGGCATGGTCTCGAATCCGCGTCCATTATACGCTCGCTACTGGCGACTGCTGCAAAGTCTTCAGCCGCAGCGGGACATCAGGGGTTGCCCCAAGCGCCCACTTCCGCCCGCTACGCTCTAAGGCTCTCCCCTCCGATCTGTGTGCGCTAGCGTCGAGGTCGACCAAGCGGTTCAGGTGGCGCGGTCGGGAGAGCCTGGCCAACTGCTCCGCGAAACGAATCAATCGTCTCCCGTTGGCCAGCGGCCAGGAACACGGTAGGCTTCGTCGTCTCCCGGCCAAGGAGGAATCGTGGCCAAGACCAACTCCAGCGGCGAATCCCCGGTGTTTCGGAACTGGAAGTGAGTGCCGAGCGGGATTGCGAGAGAAGCGCCGGTCGAAACCTCGATGACTTCCTCCCGCTCGCCGAGCTTGCGCCAGACCTCGCCCCTGCCGGCAAGGAAGTACCAGACCTCCTCTACCGTTCGGTGCGCCACCGCCACCGAGGTTCGCCCCGGAGGCAGCAAGCAGTGTGCCATGCTCCCGCCCCCCGTGGTTGCAAGGACTCGGATCTCCGAGCCGTCTGGAGCCAGCGCGTCGTAGGCTTCAGGAAGGTGCTTGGTCTGCATGGTCATTCTTCGGGTGCTCGACCCGGTGTGGCCTCCGGTCCGGCCGTTGCCCACAGTACAACGAAGTTGCGAGGGCTGCCAACCTCACCGCTAAGCGGCCAACTGGCCGATCGAACGTAGCAAGGCGAGTGCGAATGTGCGTCGGCAATCTGAGCGGACAGGCGTCAGTGTACTGCCTCGAACGCGGCTGCGGGACTACGCCTACACGGTGTCCGGGATCCCTTCCAGGCGTGCGCTACTCTCGCGTGATCGTCTCGTCTAGGTTCAGCACCAAGCTGGCCATCATCGTGTACGCCGCCGCTTCGGGTTCCGGGACTTCGCCAGGCTGTCTTGGTTGCTCTCCCAATAGCGCGGTCGCCGATTCGGGATCGCTGCGGAAGCGATCCAAGTGGTGGTTGAATCCGGACGACAAGACCTGCGCCTCCTGCTCGTTGGGATGTCGCGAGGTCGCCAAGCGGAACATGTAGCCCAAACGCTGGTCACGCCCGCTGCCGGCTTCGCGCAGCGCCCTGCCGGCAAGCGCCTTCGATGCCTCCATATAGGCGTCGTCGTTCATGCGGTTCAGAGCTTGCAAGGGGGTGTTCGTGCGCACGCTGCGCACCGTGCAAGCCTCGCGCCCGGCGGAATCAAACAGCATCATCGACGGTGGAGGCACGGCTCGCTTCCAGAACGTGTACAGGCTACGACGGTACAGTTCGGCTCCGCTCCCAACGTCGTAGTCGGCGCCGCCGGCCAACTCGGTCCATAGTCCGGCGGGCTGGTAGGGACGCACCGAAGGACCTCCTGTCCCCTCGACCAATAGGCCTGAGACGGCGAGGCTGAGGTCGCGGACAGACTCCGCGGGCAGGCGTAGGCGAGGACCGCGGGCCAGCAGCAGGTTGTCCGGATCCGAACCGATCTCGCCGGGGCGCAGCCGGGACGACTGGCGGTATGCCGCGCTCATCACGATCGTCTTGACCAGGGCCTTCATGTCCCAGCCCGATTCCATAAAGTCCACCGCCAGCCAGTCCAGTAATTCAGGATGGGTCGGCCATTCGCCCTGCGATCCGAAGTCTTCGACCGTCTTGACAATGCCGGCGCCCCACAGCATCTGCCAGACGCGGTTGACGGTTACGCGCGCTGTCAGGGGATTGTCGCGGGAGACCAGCCAGCGGGCGAAGCCCAGCCGGTCGCCCGGATCCGCGGTTGACAGGGCCAATGGCAGACCCGGCCGCACTTGCTCGGCTGGTGCGTCGTACGCGCCTCGGTCCAGGCGGAAGGTCTTGCGCCGGGGCGACGCCTCTTGCATCACCATCACCGTAGGCACCGCGTCGAAGTACTGTGCGCGCTCGCGCTCCAAGTCGCGAATCCGCGCCGATAATGTCGTCAGATCGGCCGGGCCAAGGGCGTCGCGATAGGCGTGCTCGAGCTTCAGGGATTGCGTCGGAGTGCGGTCGGCCGCAGGGATCGCGGCGATCTCGTCGAGGCTGCGCTCTTCAGCCGCGATGCGCATCTCTTCGCCGGTCAAGGCGCGGCTGTAGACCAACAGGCGGCGCAGCTTGCCCCGGTAGTCGAACCCCAGGCCGCGACCCACGCGCAGGGGTTCCTTCGAGCGGATCTCCTGGTTCATTTCATCGCGGATGACCTTGAGATCTACCGATTCTCCGTCGATGAAGATGCGGACTCCAGAAGCCAGGCGCGTGCCGTCATAGGTGAAGCCCACTTGCTGCCACCGGCCGATAGTGACTCGCTGCTTCGTCTCCAGCCGCAGGCAGTCGTCCAGCCAGCGGGCGATCAGGTTGACCTGCAGCTTCCCGTCCTTGAGGTAAAAGCCCCAGCCGGGGTTGGACTGCGTGTCATCTTCCGGCAGTACGTGCTTGGTCCTCGAAACGATGGTCCCGTTCGGGTCTTCCGGGCGGATCCACGCAGTGACGCTAAAGCGGTCGCGAAAGCCGAAATTGGCCTCATCGCCCAGTTCGGCGAAGCTGCCGGGTTCGAACGCCCGCTCGGTCGGCTTGGGCAGATCGTGGCCTTCGGGGAAAGCAAGCGTCAGGTCTCGCCCGTCGATCCACTCGGTGGGCTTGCTCGCAACGTCTTGCGCCCACGCCGGTCGCTCGCTCGCGTAGCGCTCCTTAAGGCGGTCTCGGTCGGCGCGCGCGGCGGCCAGATCTGCGTCCATGCGGGCCAAGATGGCCTGCTGCTCGCTAGTCGGAGCCTTGACGAAGGGCGGGGAATTGCCGTACTTGAACGCTTTTCCCTTCTCCGGCACGTTATTGAAGTAAGCGAACAGCTCGTAGTACTCCGTCTGGGTGAACGGGTCGTACTTGTGGTCGTGGCAGCGAGCGCACCCGAGCGTCAGTCCCAGCCAGACCGTCGAAGTCGTGTCAACGCGGTCCACTACGTACTCCACCGCGTACTCAGCGTCGACGATGCCTCCCTCGCCATTGCCTCGGTGATTGCGATTGAAGCCAGTGGCAATGACTTGGTCCAAGCGGGCGTTCGGAAGCATGTCGCCTGCGACCTGCTCGATCGTGAATTCGTCGAACGGCTTGTTGGAATCGAAAGCTTCGATAACCCAGTCGCGCCACCGCCACATGTCGCGTTCGGCGTCGGTCTGGTAGCCGTTCGTGTCGGCGTAGCGCGCGGCGTCGAGCCAGCGGATCGCCATCCGTTCCGCATAGCGGGGGGAGGCCAAGAGCCGGTCCACAACGGTCTCGTAGGCATCCGGAGAGTCGTCTGCCATGAAGGCGTCAATGTCTCCGAGTTCCGGGGGCATGCCTGTCAGGTCCAGGCTTGCTCTGCGGATCAGAGCTTCCTTCGATGCCGGTGCCGATGGCTCCAAGCCCTCGGCGCGCATACGGTGAAGGACGAAGCTGTCCACCGGATTGACAGGCCAGCCAGGGTGCTCGACGGCAGGCACCGCGGGCCGCTGCGGCGGCAGAAACGCCCAGTGTCCCTGCCACTGGGCACCCTCGGCGATCCACTGGCGCAACAGGCCGATTTCGCGGTCAGTGAGCGGGTCATGCCCCATGGCCGCTGGCGGCATGCGCCGGGTCGGGTCTGAAGCAGACACGCGCAGGAATAACTCGCTGCCGCCCGGATCGCCGGGCATGATGGCCTTGCGCCCTCCGCTGAGTGCGGTTTCGGCCCCCAGTTCCTTGTCCAGGCGGAACGATGTCATGCGCTTGGCCTCGTCGGGGCCATGGCACGCAAAGCAATTCTCGGACAGGATCGGGCGGATGTCGCGGTTGAACTGCACGCTTGCCCCCATCAGCGGGCTTAGGGCCACGCCGAGGATCAACAGGTGCAGCAGTGAGGCCGGAACTCGCACGATCACCTGCGATTATACGGCGCTTGGCCCGGCCACAGCTCGAATTCGTGAAGGCGACGGGCCCCAATCAAGCGGCTATTCACGCTCTCTGCTCGGAAACAGCGCTGCCGCGGGCCGGTGTCCGTTCGCAGGGCGGGCCCTCGTTGCAGAAGTGTCCAACTCTGCCGATCGGGGCTCACATGACCCTTGGAGCCTCCTGGCGCGCGATCAACACAACAGCATGCGCCTCGGCCAACTCGCCGCTGCCGACCGGTCCGACACCCTCGCCGGTCTTGGCTTTCAGGCCGACGGCAGACGCTTCGATTCCCAGCAGGGAAGCGATGTTCTGGCGGATGCGGTCACGATGCGGCAGCAGCTTGGGCCTCTCGATGATGACCACGGCGTCTACATTGACGACCCTCCAGCCATATCCGGTCAAGAGCTCTGACGCATGACGCAGGAACACGCTGCTGTCCGCGCCCTCCCATTGCGGGTCCGTGGGGGGGAAGAGCTCCCCGATGTCGCCTTGTGTTGCCGCGCCCAGCATCGCATCGGTGACCGCGTGCAGCAGTATGTCGCCGTCCGAATGCCCCAGCAGGCCCTTGTCGGCCTCGATCGGGATCCCGCCCAGGACGAGCCTGCGGCCTGCGGCCAGGCGATGGCAGTCGTATCCGATTCCGACGCGAGTCTCAGTCGGCTCAACACCGGGGAATGGGGGCGGATTCACGGGTTTCTTCGTCGAAGTAGAGCTGCGCGATCGAGAGATGGTGCGGCCGTGTGATCTTGATGTTGCGCTCGCTTCCGCGCAGCACGTACACATCTTCGTTGATGTGCTCCACCAAGCTGGCCTCGTCCGTGGCTGTGAAACCGTCCTGGGCCGCTTGCAGGAAGGCGCGCTTGAGCAGCTCGACAGCGAAGACCTGGGGCGTCTGCACCAGCATAATGCGCTCGCGCGGCAACGTGGCCCGCACGACCTTGAGGCTGATTTGCTTGACAGTTTCTTCGGCCGGCATGCCGAGAATCACAGCGCCTCGCTGCGCGGCTTCGTCCAGCGCCTGCTCGATCAGGCTCACCGGGACGAACGGGCGGACGCCGTCATGGACCGCCACGAACTGGATCCCGTCCGACACCTCGTCAAGGCAGTGCCGAACAGATTCTTGGCGGTTGCGCCCGCCTGCCAGCACGCGTACGCGGGACGCCTTGACGGTATCTGCCAGCATCGCCTGCACATCCGTCTCGCTGCCTTCAGGTACGGCGACCAAGATTTCCTTGATCCTCGGTACAGCGAGGAACTTGCGGATCGTTAGCGCGAGAATCGGGACGCCGCCCAATCTCATGAACTGCTTGCGGTCGCTGCCGTAGTGCTTCGACAGGTCCTTGCCCATGCGCGTGCCGTGCCCGGCAGCAGGAAGGATAGCCGCGACGTCCATGACTTGGAACTACCTTGCTTGCCTGCGAGCGTGGGCGCTCCGCGCTGACGGCCCGGCCGCCGTTCCGCTGGAAGTAGCCGATCGGATTACGAAGCCAAGGCCCGCTTGCAGTAATTGAAGCACTTCTGGACTTCCTCTACGGTGTTGCCGCCCTTGTACTCGTACTCGATGTTGGCGGGGATGTCGTAGCTGTTGTCACGCAGCAGCGCGAGCACCTCGCGGATCGGGGTGTCGCCCTCCCCGAACGGCGTGTTCTCGCCTTGGTCGCGCTTGCGGTCCTTGATGTGCAGCGCGACGATCTGCGCGTGGTGCCGCTTGATGTAGTCGACCGGGTCGAAGCCGGCGGCGATGAAGTGGCCGATGTCCAAATTGACCGCGATGTGGCTGTTGCCCTTGGACGCGGCGGCGAAGTCGTCCGGAGTGGCGTACTCGTTCTCCCTGATGCGGGAATGGTTGTGCATGCCCACTTTCATGCCGTATCGCTGGGCGTGGCCGTTGACGCGCCCGGCGACGCTGACCGTGCCGGACGCGGTGAGTGCCCCGGCGCCCATGGCCTTGGCCATCTCAAAGCCGCGGGTGATCTCTTCGTCAGTGAAGTCGTCGCGGAAGCTGTAGTTGAACGCGTTCAGTTCGATCCCGGCCGCGTGGAAGCTCTCGCCGATTTCCTCGTAGTGGCTCAGCGGCGTCTCGAGGCGGAAGGCGCGCAGCTTCTCGCGATCCCTGCGGAGTTCGCGCAGCGGCTCCGTGTGGCCGCTCCACAATTCGCAAGAGCCGATCCGGATTTGCTTCATCGCTGCGATCGCTTCGTCTAGGGGCCGATCCCGGAAGCTGTAACTCTGTGCGCCGACGGTCACCCCGGAGAACTTGGCGGTAATCCTGTCGTGGGCGGTGAACACAGGAGCTCCGGCAAGGCCCACTCCCGCACCGACAGCAAGGCGGTTGAACTTCCTGCGCGTGAAATTGGATTGCATTCAGTCTCCTCGAGTAGCCATTGTTGCATAGGGGCCGCTTACAGCCTTGGCTTGGGCCTCGGCGAGGCGGATCATCGGCAGCGTCGGATGTCCCGCGCGGCCAAGCGTTTTCGGGGGAGTCACTTGCGCCTCGAGGAGGCCCCACCGCTCGACGCGGCGCGAGAGATTGACTGCCCAAGCCAGCGTTTCATAACCTCTAAAGATGACGCGACCGACCGGGTTCCTTCTGCTAGCCGCTCTTGTGCCGATTGCGGCATTGCCCGCACGCGCAAGCGAGCCGGTCGGTTGCGCGGAGCATCAAATCAGCGCGAGCGCAGTCCGCACAACGAGTGACGTCCAGACGTTCGTTCAGTGCGCGGCGGAGTACTTGACTGTGCACGGCACCGCCGAGGCCCGGCGGGCCTTCCATGAGGACGAGCGCTGGCGGCATGGCCCGATCTACCTGTTTGTTGAACAGGTGGCGCCGTCCGCGGACGAAGCGCTCGTCTATGTTTACCCGCGCGATCCGTCGAGGGAAGGGGACGTCTGGGGCACCTATATCGACGCATTCGGGACCGACTACTATTCCGAGTCCTTTCGCATGCTGGAGCTTGCCGATTCCGGCTGGATGTATTACTGGAGCGGGAATCCGTCCACCGGAACGCAGCAGCCCAAGAGCTCGTACTTGGTCGAGGTGGACTGGGACGGCCAGCGCGCCGTGGTCGGGGCCGGCATCTACGCGCCCGACCTGCCTGGCACCTGCAGCTCCGAAGACGTGAATGCGGCCGACTTGGCGGCCACTCCCAGCGAGGCAAAGCTTGAGGCGTTCGCGCGCTGCGCGGCAGTGCTGTTGGAAGAGAAGGGCTACTTCGCCCGTGAAGAGCTCGAGACGAGCTCGCGGTGGCGCGACGGCTCCAGCTACGTATTCGTGATGGACTTGGAGGGAAACCAGGTCCTGAGCGGCAACGGCGTGCGGATCAACGGCAAGTCGCTGCACGAATTCGGCGGGAAGAGCGATCCCATGGACCAGTTCCGCGGGCGAGACATGGTTGCTGTCGGAGATGCGTTTGGCGAGGCCCTGATCTATTATCGGGGCCGCAATCCGAAGACAGGGACCATCCAGCCGAAGGTCGGAATACTGAAGCGCGTCGTCTCGCACGGCGTGCCCCTCATCTTGGGCGCGGGCTACGAGCTGGGCTCCGGACTGGCGGTCTCGGAACCCTCCTGCGACGACAATCGCGTGAGCGCTCGCGGGATCCGCACGCGGCGGGACATCCAAGCGTTCATACGGTGCGCTGCCGAGTACATTGAGCTGCACGGAGAGGAGGAGGCATACCGGGCCTTTCACAACGACGAGCGGTGGCGTCACGACGACGACCTCTACTATGTCTTTGTCAACTTCCTTGCGCCGACCCCCGAGCGCTTCATCTCGGGCACTGCGGTGTTCCCTCCAGAGCCCTTTCGGGAAGGAGCCTCGCGGGAGCTCGTGGATAATTTCGGGACCGACTACTACTACGAGCTCCACCGCGTATTGCGAGACGTGGATGAGGGATGGCTGCACTACGCCTTCACCAACTTCAGCGCGGGCAGATCAGAGCCGAAGAGCTCGTACGTCGTAGAGGTGGACTGGAACGGGCGCCGCGCTGCGGTCGGGGCCGGAATCTACCTCCACGACCTGCCTGGCACGTGCCCTGGCGGGGAAGCAGAAGTCAACGCGGCGGCGCTGGAGGCTGATCCGAACGAGCAGAGACTGCGGGAATTCGTTCGGTGCGCGGCGTTCGAAGTTGAATCCCAAGGGTACTTTGCCGGGGCCACGCTGATGTCCGATCCGCGCTGGAAGAGCGATTCGATCTACGTGTTCGGCGTCGATATGCACGGCAACACGCTGTTTTCGGGCGATGTAGGTGGCAGCCGGTCCGGCATGGGCGCATCCGAGCTGAGCCCTGCCGGCGGCCAGGATAGGGTGAGCGTGGGCGACGCGTTCGGCGAGGCCTTGCTGCACTACACGGCCCGAAACCCCTCCACAGACATGCCGGAGCGCAAAGTGACCTTCGTCAATCGGGTCATGGTACAGGGGCTGCCGATTCTACTGGGCGCCGGATACTATCCGGACCACCGCACGGTCACGATGCCGCCGCCAGGAGGAACCGGAACCGGCGGAGGAACAGGCGAGCCCGGCGGCGGCACGCAGACAGCGGGGCGAGGCGACACGGCGACTCTGGCCCATTGGCAGGCACCAACGACTCTCAACCCCTACCTCTCTAGGGGGACGAAGGATGCCGAGGCCGCGTCGCTGGTGGTCGAGCCGTTGGCCGAGTTTGATCCGGACGGAGCATTGGTTCCCGCGCTTGCGGCGCGTATTCCCTCGATCGCCAACGGCGGGATCCCGGGGGACCGCACGAGCGTTACGTGGACTCTCCGCGAGGACGCGGTCTGGTCGGACGGCATACCACTCACGGCGCACGACGTGGTCTCTACCTGGCGGTTCTGCACTGCAAGCGGGGTGCACTGTGCCCAAACCTCGCGCTTCGATCGCGTCGTGTCGGTCGAGGCGGTTGACGAGCGAACCGTGACCGTCAGGTTTGACGGCCCGGTCGCGTTCCCCTTTTCGCCGTTCGTGTCCATGGGGAGCCCGATCCTCCAAGCGTCGCAGTTTGCCGACTGCTTGGATGCAGGCGCAGCCTGCGCCGATGCGAATCGAGTTCCGCTCGGCACCGGTCCGTACGTCGCGGCTGACTTCCGCGAGGGGGACTCCGTGCGATACGAGTTCAATACGCGATATCGCGGCGCCGGAGCCGGCCAGCCGTATTTCAGGGAAATCGTCCTGCAAGGGGGAGGCGATGCGATTCAAGCGGCAAGGTCTGTCCTCGAGCTGGACGAGGCTGACTATGCTTCGAACCTCCAAGTCGATCCCGACACCCTGACCGCGATCGCGGCCGGGGGAAGCGGGGTAGTCGTATCGGGATTCGCCTCGAACGTCGAGCGGCTGCTCCTGAACCAAACCAATCCGGATGCGAGCTTGGGCAGCCTCCGGTCCGAATACGCAGATGGTGCCAACCCCCACCCCTTCCTGACCGACCCGGCCGTCGGGCGGGCCCTTTCGCTGGCGATTGACCGCAGCACGCTCGTGCGGATCGGCTACGGCGACCTCGCGGGCCGCCCTACGTGCAACATCTGGCCAGTAGCGGGCCAGGCATCGAGCAACAGCGACGAATGCCTGGTCCAGAACATCGAATTGGCCAAGGCGACTCTCAATGAAGCCGGGATCGTGGACTCAGATGGCGATGGCGTAAGGGAACGCGACGGAGTCCCGCTCAAGGTCCTGTTCCAGACCTCGACGAACTCAGTCCGCCAAGCTACCCAAGAGCACATCAAGGCATGGTGGGCGGAAATAGGCGTGGAGACCGAGCTGAAGCAGATCAACCCGTCAGTCTTCTTTGGGGGCGACGCCGACAGTCCGGACACGGCCGGCAAGTTCTATGCGGACGTCCAGATGTACACGACGGGGGGCAGTAGCGCGGATGCGGAAGGCTATTTCGTATCGTGGACCGCAGCCGAGATCGCGCGAGCGGCCAACTCGTTCCGCGGCAGCAACGCGGAGCGCTTTGGCTCCGATGAATTCGATCGGCTCTACGGCGAGCTAAGAAACACGTTTGACCCGCAGAAGCGGCAGCAGGTCACGATCGCTCTCAACGACTTGCTTGTGCAGAGCTACTCGACTATTCCGCTGATCCACCGCGGATCCGTGGCTGCTCATGGGAGCGACATCGAGGGTTTCCGGGTGAACGGTTGGGAGTCGGATCTCTGGAACATCGAGGCGTGGACGCGCCGCGAGTAGCCCGCTGACCCGTCGGCAACGGCTGGCATCGGTTGCGCTCCCGTTCTCGAACGCTGCCCGACCGAGCAGGACTCCGGCACTGGGCCAGGCGCAAGGGCCGCAGCCGAATTCCCACAAGCCGGTTGGAACCGCCGCCGTGACCGTCTAGGAGGCCCTGCTGTAGAGTGGACAGGTGGAGACGGCCAAGAACTTCAAACTTTCGGTCTGCAACGAACTCTATGGCGAGTCCGACTTCGCGGATTCGTGCCGTTCGATGCGCAGCGCGGGATGGACTGGTATTGAGATTGCCCCGTTCACGCTGATGCAGGAGGCGACGCGGCTGCCTGCCCAGCGCCGGCACGAGATTCGTGACATCATCGCGTCGGAAGGGCTCGGCTTCGTCGGCTTGCACTGGCTGACGGTCGGTCCGGAGGGGCTGCACGTTACTACGCCGGACGAGGCCGTGCGGCGACGCAGCTGGGAATACGTGCGAGGGCTGGTCGAACTGTGCGCCGACCTGCGCCCGGAGCGCGCCACGGGCGGCGTCATGGTGTTTGGCTCGCCAATGCAGCGAAGGACCGCCGGCGGGCTGACGCAGGCGCAGGCCGAGGCCAACTTCATCGAGGGCGTGCGCGCGATCGTGCCGGATCTTGAGGCGGCAGGGGTGACGCTTTGCGTCGAGGCGCTGCCGACTGACCAGTGCGACGTTATCGTCTCACTGGATCGCGCGGCTGAGATCGTCGATGAGATCGGCAGCCCGATGGTCCAAACCATGTTCGACTCGCACAACGCGATCGAAGAGGAGCAGCCTCACGACGAGCTGGTTTCCAAGCACTGGTCGAAGATCCGCCATATCCACGTCAACGAATTGGATGGCAGCTATCCGCGCAAGGGAGGCGGCTACGACTTCAAGCCCGTGCTGCAAGTGGCCGCGGATCGCAGCTTCCAAGGCTGGGTGTCCATGGAGGTGTTCGACTTCTCGCCCGGAGCGGAAAGGATAGTGACGGAGTCGATCGCCTACTTGAAAGACGAGATCGACCGGCTCCGAGGCTAGCGGCTGGCTGCGCCCCTCAGGGACGGGCCAGGCGCTCAGAAGACCGAGAATGTGAAGACGATATTCTGGCCATCGGGCGTGATGCCGTACTCGCCCGGGGGCAGGCTGGCGTTGATCCGAATTCGGATCACGCGACCCGCCACGCCCTCTACATTCAGAAAGTAGGGCTCGGCCACGACCTTTTTCTTCTTGCGGTAGAGGAGTTCGCGGCGGCCGTTCTTGACCTCGAATCCAAACAGGGTCAGGTCGCGGGGATCGATCAGTTGCGAATCGAACAAGAACTCCGGCGCCGCGAGCGGCGTGCGGATCGCAGCCGCCGGGCCGGCAATCCAGTAACGGAGCTGGTTCTTCGTGATCTCCTCTGCCGCATCGACCTGCTCTAGCTCGCGGATGTCGCTGCCGTGGATCAAGTAGGGGATGTCAGGCTTGGGCGGGTTGGGCAAGCCGAGCCTGTTGCGGTCGGCTTGGCCCGACAGCGCCAGGGCGCCAAGGATCAAGAGCGTCGCGATGCGGGCCATACGGCTCCAGAGTACCCGACCTCGGGGCCTCTGTCGAACCGATCGCGGCAAGCACGAGCACTTGCGCTAGCCAACCCGGCTCGACATCGATCTGAGGACGGCGGCCGGCGCGTCTCGGGCCGGGCTTGGCCAACGCCCGAAGGCCGGCACTGAGCTAGGCCGAGAGCGAGATCCGGAAGATCTCGGACTTGAACGGACCTTGGCGATGCGCTGTAAGATTGTGATTCCGCGATTGCAGTATTGCTGAGCGTCGCCGCCCGCGCTACTGGCTGCGTGCATTCGGAAGCGCCAGCACGACGCTGCTTTCTGCACGCGGGAATTCTGAATGCCACAGCTTGCGGACGGCGGCCGGGAGATTTTTGACGCGCTGATCGTTGGCTCGGGCGCGACAGGGGGCTGGGCGGCCAAGGAGTTGACCGAGGCTGGTCTGTCAGTCGCACTGCTGGAGGCCGGCCCCGAGACTACGCCCGACCAGTTTGCCGAGCACGTCCCTCCCTACGCGATGAAGTATCGCGACACGCGTCCGAACGGTGTCACTTCGCCCGAAGTTGCGCGTCTCCGGCCCATGCATGCGCAGCAAGGGGCATGCTCGGAAGTCAATTACAAGTGGTTCGCCAACGACATCGAGAATCCATTCACCACGCCCGCGGGAAAGCCGTTCGTTTGGGTGCGCGTGCGGGCCCTGGGGGGAAGGACTCTGACGTGGGGCCGCCAGAGCTACCGACTCAGTGATTTGGATTTCAAGGCGGCCAGCCGTGACGGAGTCGGCGCCGATTGGCCCTTCTCGTACAAGGATCTCGCCCCCTATTACTCGAAGGTCGAGCGCTTTATCGGCATCAGCGGCCGCAACGAGGGGCTGGCGCACTTCCCCGACCAAGAACTCCTGCCCCCGATGGACTTCACCTGTGGCGAGCGCGGCCTCAAGCGGGCTGTCGAGAGCCGCTTCGGGCGCCCCGTCACAATCGGACGCTCCGCGGTCCTCACCGCCCGACACAACGGGCGCGAGGCTTGCCACTACTGCGGCCCGTGCAACCGCGGTTGCGTGACCTATTCGTATTTCTCGAGTCCCTTCAGCACTCTGGCGGCCGCCAAGCGGACCGGGAGGCTAACTCTTCTCACCGACTCCGTGGCGTCTCACGTAACGATGGACCGCGCCACGGGCCTGGCCTCGGGAGTGTCGTATGTCGAACGTGCCCGTCGGCGTGTCCGCGAGATCCGCGCCAGAGTGGTGCTGCTGTGCGCGTCCACTCTCGAATCCACCCGGATCCTCCTCAACTCTGCGCCAGGAGGGCTGGCCAATTCCAGCGGCACGCTGGGGCGCTACCTGATGGACCACATGTACGGTGCGACGATCACCGGCCGCTTGCCGCGGCTGGGTAGGGCCAAACCGTGGCATGGCCCGCCGCGGAGGCCAAACGGGATCTTCGTCCCGCGCTTCCGCAACGTGACCAAGACGCACACCAACGGCGTGATCCGGGGCTTCAGCTACCAGGGTGGAGCGGGTCCGCGCTTTGCAACGGCTGCTGCGGGATTCGGCGAGGCCTTCAAGCGGTCGGTGCATGAAGACGCTTATTGGCAGGCAAGCCTGCACGCCCTCAGCGAGGGACTGGCCAGCTACAACAATTTCGTCGAGCTAGATTCCGATGTGGTCGATGCGTGGGGTATTCCGGTGCTGAGAATCCACATGGAATGGAGCGACAACGAGCGCGCGCTGTTCCGCGACAGCCTCGAGCAGGGCGCTGCCATGCTTGAAGCCGCTGGGGCTGTCGAGATCAAGACGTCTGATCGCCCCAAGACACCCGGGGACGGGATCCACGAGGTTGGCACGGCCCGAATGGGGCGGGACCGACGCACGTCGGTGCTCAACGAATACTTTCAGGCGCACGATGTCAAGAACCTATTCGTGACCGATGGCGCGGCTTTCCCAAGCCTGGGTTCGGTCAATCCGACCCTGACCATGATGGCGAACACAGCCCGCGCCTGCGATTACCTGCTGGAAGCTGCTCGCAAGGGCGAGCTGGCATAGCGCCGGCCCTCGCTATTGGGCTGGGCACGGCGACGGACTGCCCGTCAGCCGCAGGGTGGAACCTGCAGGCGCAGGACTGATCGGTTTCCAGTCGCCGGATCCGGTTTGAAGCCTAGGCGCGGCTGAAGATCGAACCGCTCAGCGTGGACGTGCTGTCGGCGAACGACTCCACGCCAATTCCCATGGAGTGCAGCAGGCTGAGGTACATGTTCGACATGCGCGTCTCGCCATCCCGCCAGTACGTGCCGTGCTTTAGGCCCATGTTGGCACCGCCGACGAGCAGTGTCGGAAGATTGCGCGGCGTGTGCGTCGTGCTCGCCCCGCTGCCGTACAGCACGATCGTGTTGTCCAGCACGGAGCCGTCGCGGTCGCGATAGCTGTCCATCCGGTCGAAGAAGTATGCGAGCTGCTGGCTGAGGAACCGGTCGTACTTCGCAAACTGCCACTGGCCGTCCTTGTCCGTGGCGTGCGACAGCTTGTGGTGGGTGGCCGACAGGCCGAGCTTGAGGGGGAACGTGTCGCTGATCCCCATGCCGTCCTCGCGATTGAGCATGAACGCCACCGACCGGGTGATGTCTGCGTCGAATGCCAGCGCGATCAGATCGAACATCGTCCGATAGAACTCGGCCGGCTCTCCCTCGGAAGTGGCGTCGAGGTTCAGGTGCGAATAGTCCTGCCGCTTTAGCGGGATGTCGATCCAGCGCTCGGACGCGATCATGCGTGACTCGAGTTCGTTCAGCGACGTCAGGTACTGATCCATCTTCTGCCGGTCGGACTTTCCGAGCTGGCGGTCGAGCGAGCGGGCGCTGTCTGCCACCGCGTCGACGAGCTTGATGCGGCGCTGGAGGCGGGCCCGCTCCGACTCCATGGATTCGCGGTCGCCGCGGAACAAGCGGTTGAAGACCCGGCGAGGATTGTTCTCGGCCGGAATCGGCCGGCCCTCGAGGTTGTAGGAGATCGTCCCCGTGCGCGAGAGGAAGCCGGTGCCGGCGTCGATGGAAAGCACCAGCGAGGGCTGGCGGCAGTACTGCTTCGTGTGCTGTGCGACCACCTGGTCGAGCGCGACACTGTTGTACGTTCCGGGCTTGGGATTGTGCAGGGGGGCACCGGTCAGCCACATGTCCGAGCAGGTATGGGGGTCGGCCTTGGGTCCGCTGGGATGGTACAGGCCGCCCATGAAGCTCAGCTTTTGCCGGAAATCACTCAGAGGCTCGGTCGAGTGGCCGAAGACAAACTCGCCTTCGCGCTCGGCAGTCGGGAACCAGCTCCATTCGTCGATGTCGTTCTCGGTTCGCGGCAGAGCCATGCCGTTGGCCGTATACAGGGCGCAGAACCGGCGCGGGACCTGCTCGGCCACTTCGGCTCCCATGGCATCGAGGACGGGAAGGGCCAGCGAGGCACCCCCGATTCCGTGCAGGAACGCTCGTCGATCAATCGTGCGGGACATGGTCATTGAGCCTCTCTGCGCGGTCGCCCTATTTTTCCAGGAAGAACGTGCTCGTGACTACGTAACGGAGCATGTCCTGCATTCCGTAGCCGCCGTGCTTGAGCTTCAGCCCGTCTTGCTTGAGATAGCTTACTTCATTGTAGGCAAGATCGCGACCGCTGGCGTAGGTCACTAGGTGCTTGAGAACGCTGAAAGCGACCTGGTCGATCCGGTCCTCGCTCAGATAGCGCTTTAGGTCGCCGATGCCGGACACCTCGGTGCTGTCCGGCAACATTGAGCGGGCATCTACCGGTTCCAGCTTGAGCTGCCCGCCGGCATCGAACTGCTCCAGCGCGACGCCCCACGGGTCGATCTTGAGGTGGCACTGGATGCAGCCGGGCATGCTGCGATGCTGCTCGAGCCGCTCGCGGAGCGGCAGGCCCTCGGTGCTCTCGTTGAGATCCGGCACGTTGGGCGGGGGATCGTCGGGCGGCTCGGCGATGATCTTGCGGGCCAGCCAAGCGCCGCGTTTGACGGGATTCGACTCGCGCCCGTCAGAGAGACCGGCCATGATCGCGGCCTGCCCCAGCAAGCCACCTAGCTCAGGCCGGCCGTGCATGATCGGCACGAACTTCAGGCCGCTCTCGCTGCGGTCACCAAGGTCGTAGTAGCTCGCGACGACCTCGTTCGCGACGATGTAGTCGGAGACGATCAGCTGCTTGGCCGGGAGGTTGTTGCGGAACAGGTGCTGCAGCAGCTCGATCGGCTCGCGCCGAAGCTGCTTGCGCGTGGCGCGCGTGAGTTTCGGGAAGCGCTCTCGGTCGGGTTCGAGCACGTCGAACTTGTCTAGGCTCAACCACTGCGACGCAAACTCCTCCACGAATCTCGAAAAGCGCTCGTCGCTGACCATCCGCGCGACTTGGTTCCCGGCCTGGGCGCGCAGCCGGCCGTTGGCGGCCAGATCGAGGAGTTCGCGGTCCGGAGGGGCGTTCCACAGGAAGTACGACAGTTTCGAGGCGAGTTCGTGACCTTCCAGCTGCTCCGGTTCGGGTGTCTCGCTGCGCTCGACCAAGAACAGGAACTGCGGCGACGTCAGGGCGACTTGGAGCGCGTCCTTTATGCTCTCGCGGAACTTGCCCGAGTCTTCCAGAGAGGACTGGTAAACAGCTAGCAGAGCCGACTCTTCCGCTTCTGATACAGGGCGCCGGTAGGCTCGACTCGCGAAATCGGAAATGATGCGGCGAGCGTAGGCGGCCGAGTCGGCCTTGCGGTCGAATTCCACGAAGATACTGCTGTGCGACTTCGGCGGCCACTGCTCGTAGAACGGACCCTCGAACTCCACAGAACGGACTAGCAGGCGCGCGATATCGCGCCCGTCGGTGTACTCGCTGCGAACGCCGATCTCGCGGACGCCGGCAAGGTAGTTGACGTTGTCCTTCTCGACGTCAGGGCTGGGAAAGTCTCGGATCGCGCCCTCGAACACGTACCGCTGCAGGTCGGTCCCTGGCACTGGCTGCGGCGGGCCAACCGGAGCAAGCGTGCTGCCGCAGTCGCGGCGGAGGCCTAGGTGGACGCCGAGCCGCGGAACGCGCTTCTCAAACGCTTGGAACCTGCTGGCAACATCGTGGCCCGCGTCAAGCGGCGTCAGGACGATCCGGTCCAGCTCCTTGACGCCCGTTCCTTGGGCGCTGACCGGCAGCGTGCCCGCCTCGAGCCGCACCGCTAGGAATGCCGGTTGTAGCAACGTGCCCGAGAATTGGCGGCTTCCGAGCGTCAGCGTCACGTCCTGCGGCCGGTCTGGCGGAGGTTTGATGAAGTGCTTGCCGGGTTGCACCAAGGCTTGCAATTCCGCTTCCGAGAGCGCCCTGCGATAGAGCCGCACTTCGTCGATCTGGCCGCGAAGCGGGCGCTGTTCGGGAACTTGGCCGATATGGAGGTCGATCTCAGGGTTGTCCAGATCCGCGGCCTCGATCGTTCCCCGTGCGACAGCGTAGCCGTTCACGTACAGCTTGGTACTGGCTGCGCCACGCCGCACAACCGCAGCGACATGCTGCCAGGCCTTGGCACGGAGCACGCCGGGCGGGGATGCGACCACGCCATTGGTCTCGTTGTTCGGACCGGTGGTCTCGAGGCGCAGCGAGCCCTTGTTGTCCGACATCTGGAGAAACCAGCCGTGCGTGCGCTGGCCGGCTCCGCGCGCAACGATGCCTGCCGAGTGTCTCTGCTCGGGCCGAATCCAAGCTGTCACGGTGAAGTCGGCCGTGCTGACGTTCAGCTCGTCATGCTGACGGACCACTGCCCCAGGCTGGTAGGCCTCTCCGTTGAGCGAGAGCGCTCGTCCGAACGGGGAGTCGACGAAGCTCGCGTTGTCGTCTAGCTCGAGCGCTTCATCACCGTCCAGAGTCCATGCTCCGGCGATGCCCTCCTCCAGCCGGGAGAGATCTGTCAACGGGGAAGGCTCGCTTCTAGCGGTCTCGTATACGTCAACTTGGTAGATGCCCCCCCGCTCCAGCTCCGCGCTGGTGTCCCTGCCTAGAGCGAGACTGACCGCGCCCGAGGTGTTCTCCCGAGGCTGGGCGGCATCATCTTGATCAAGCAGCAGGCCATCGTCGTATTTGGCGGCGGTCACGGTGACGCGAAACCGTCCGTGGTCAGGCAGTTCGCGCAGCGAAATCTTGAAGTTCGCCTTCGGTCCGTAAGTGCCGTCCTGGCCGAACAACTCGTCGTTGGGAATCGCCGGACGGAGCAGCAGGCCCTCGGGGACGGCGCTATACGGCTGACCCTTGGGATAGCCTCGGCTGCCGCGCATGCAGGCGAACACTGAGTGGTAGATGCTGTCGAATTCGCGCCAGCCGCGAACGGTTGCGTTGCCCCGGTAGCCTTCGATGAAGCGGTAGCCCGTACGCATGCGCTTGTGCTCGAACGCGAACGGCTTGCGTGGAGCGGGTTCGCTGACCACGTAGTCGGGCGTGGCCAGCAGCAGGCTGTTCGCGCCGAGGATCAGCTCCTCCTCCAGGGGCTCGGGATTGATCCCTGCCCCTAGGTCCACGCGGAAGTTCTGGATCGACGGCCTTGCATCCGGGTTAGCGATGGCTCGGGTCAGTGCTTCGTCAGCGATTTCCAGATAGGCTTCCATCAACAGGGGCGAAAGCTCTAGGGTGGCGCTGTTGTTCACAAAGCCGTCCTTGGAAACCGCATCCGGCGGGAGCGTATCGGTGATGTCGTCTTCCAATCGCAGCAGATCGCGCAGGGTGTTTCGGTACTGCGCCACCGTGAGCCGGCGCACGACGCCGTTCTTCGGCACGGGTCTTGAGCGTGCTACGTCCAGAGCATGCTCAATCCAAGCATCCATGCGCTGACGCTCGGCCGCGGTGGGCTGCGGTGCGCCCTCCGGAGGCATGGACTCGTCGACCACCCTCTTCTTGACGACCTCCCAGAGCCGAAGGTGCCGGTCCTCAAGCGCGGCGTCGAGCTGATCCAGACGGACGCCCGACATGGCGGTGTTCTCGTTGTGGCAGGCGACGCAGTTTTGGTTCAGGAATGGTCCCGCGGTCTGCTCGAACGATGCTTCAAGCGATGGCGGCGCAGCATCTGCCGCATCGGACGGCAACAAGCTCACGTTCCAGGCAACAATGATTGCGCCCGCAAGGGCAATGCCCCACCTTGCCTGCGGTCTTGTTGGTGTCATGGATCCTGCCGCGACACTTGCGGTCGCGGATCCGCCGTGATCCTTCTCATCGTATGCGACGGAGTCGGCAGGGTGGGAGCCCGAGTCAGCACCGGGTCGCGTGACGAAGGAGTCATGCGGGACCATGCTTGGTCCGACCACCTTGGTGCTCGTGAGCGCGAGTCGCAGCCGCATCTGGATGGAGAAAGAGAGTTCGATGCTGCAATCGGGGCTGTTGGCAGCGCACTCGCGGTCGACCCGCAGCCACTAGACCCCTTTGTCTCGCTGAAGCTTGGCTCGTGCAGTGCGATATCGTTTCTAAGTAGTTGACTGTCCGCTACCAGCGGCCTCCGGCTAGGGGTTTTCCGAGGCCAGCGGGTCACGCGATTGAAGCAATCGCCCGGACTGCGTACTCGTAAGAAGGAATTCGTCATGCTGCGTTACCCAGGTGCTTGCACGATTTCGGCAGTGCTTTTGCTAGCGCCGCATTGCACTTCTAGGGAGGGGCCCAGGTCCGATTCCGCTGCCGGCGTGGATTCCGGCTCCGATGCGGCCGTGATTGAAGCCGGAACTGCCGGCGAGTTGACCGCGCGGGCACGGCGCGTTGTGGACCTCACCGTGTTGCTAGCGGAGATGTTGCCCGCGCACTGGGGCTCCAACCCGCCTTTCGCTCGCTGGACGAACAACTGGTTCGAACAGCCCACCAACGCGTACGGCTCGCCAGCGTCGGGCAGCAGTGGGCCGTACTATTCCCAGCGCTTTGTCCTCGACGAGCACACTGGCACGCAGACCGATTTCCCCGCGCATTTCGTGCCGCCACCGGATTCGGGCCTGCCACATGCCAGCCCGATGGGTGCCATCACTGGCGACAAGTATCCGTTGAGCAGGCTGATGGGGCCCGCGGTAGTCATCGACGTGACAGATCTGCGCGACGCGGCCGAGCCGGGGTTCTCTGCGCCTATCACGGTGGAGCGCATTCAGGCTTGGGAGTCCGAGCATGGCTCGATCCAGCCCGGCGAAGTGGTGTTGTTCCACAGCGGGTACTCGGATGCGTACTACAAGCCCTTGCCAGAGGGCGCCCGCATGACGATGGAACCGCTGGTGCTGAAGACCGCTCCGGGATGGCCGGCGCCGACTCCCGAGGCGGTCAAGTATCTCTTCGACCGTGGTGTCTGGCACCTTGGCACTGACGGCGCTTCTATGGGGCCTGTCGAAGATGGGCAACCCACGCACCTAGCCGGGCTGCAGCAGGGCATGAGCTGGGAGGAGCTGCTGATCAACCTTGGCGAGCTGCCGACGAGGGGTGCGTTCTATATCGCTCTGCCTTTGAAGGTCGCCGACCAGTCGGGAGCTCCCACCAGGGCGATCGCGCTGTTGCCGGAAGGGGGATCCCAGTGATGATGACACGCTACGGGCTCGGTGCAGAAGATCGCAGCTGGGTCTTACGGTTCGGCCATCTTTCCAAGTTCCGGCCGAACATCCAGCGATGCGCAGCAGCACTGCTGCTCGCAGCCGGGCTGGCCCCGGCCGCGGAGGTCGATTCCGCGAGGCTCAACCGGGCCGGTGACGAGCCGGAGAACTGGTTGACGTATTACGGTGCGTACGAGAGTTGGCGCTACAGTCCGTTGGATCAGATCAATCGCTCGAACATCGAGCAGCTCCGGCCTGTGTGGGCATTCGAGAGCGGCGTGACCGACGGCGGTTTGCAAGCGTCGCCGCTGGTCGTTGACGGCACCATGTACGTCTCGACAGCTTGGAATCGCGTCTTCGCGCTCGATGCGGCCACGGGCGAGCAGATCTGGCGCTACGACTACCCCAGGCCCGATCAGATTCCTGGCACGTATGGGACTTGGAACCGTGGCGTAGCGGTGGCCTATGGGCTGGTCTTCATGGGCACGTTGGACAACCATGTAGTCGCGTTGGACCGAGACACCGGGGAGGAAGTCTGGCGCGTCGAGGTGGAGAACTCCAAGCAGTGCGGCTGCAACATCACCGCTGCACCGCTAGTGGTCAAGGACTTGGTCATAACGGGCGTTACTGGAGGCGACTCGGCTCATCGCGGCTACATCAACGCCTTCGACGCCCGCACGGGGCGCCACCGCTGGCGGTTCTGGACAATCCCCGGGCCCGGGGAGCCCGGTCACGAAACTTGGGCGGGGGACTCTTGGATTTACGGCGGCGGCTCGACTTGGGTGACCGGCACCTACGATCCCGAATTGGACCTGTTGTATTGGGCGGTGGGAAACCCGGCTGCCGACTTCTATGGCGGCGACCGAGAGGGCGACAACCTCTACACGGATTCCGTTGTTGCGCTCGATCCGGACACCGGCGGGATCCGATGGCACTACCAGCAGATCCCGCACGACGTGTGGGACTACGACACGGCTTACGAAATGGTCCTGCTGGACTTGGAAGTGGACGGGGTGATGCGCAAGACCATGCTCAATCCATCGAAGTCCGGCTATGTCTGGCTTCTGGATCGACAGAACGGGGAATTTCTCGGTGCGTGGCCTCTGGTGGAGAGTTCGAACTGGATCGAAGGCATTGACGAACAGGGACGCTTGATCGGACGAAACGAGCCGCCCGTCGGCGAGACCAGCTTCGTCTGTCCCGCAATTGGCGGAGGGCGGAGCTGGAATCATGGCGCCTACTCCCCCCAGACCGGCTGGTTTTATTCGACTGGCCTGGAATGGTGCCAGACGCTGACAGTGAGGCAAGAGGATCCACAGGAGGGTCTCGCGTTTTTCGGTGGAGAGTTTGAGATGGCTCACCCGGAGAGCGGAGAGGCGCATGCGCACTTGTCGGCCTACGATCCGGTCACGGGAGAGCGCAAGTGGCGGATTCGGCACAAGTACCCTCTGCTGGCATCGCAGTTGGCTACCGCCGGTGGGCTGGTATTCAGCGGCGACGCCACGGGCAGGTTTTTCGCGCTCGACGCCAGCGATGGTAGCGAACTGTGGAGCTTTCGTACGGGCTCCGGCCATCGCGGCTCCGCCATCACCTACGCGGTCGGCGGTCGACAGTACATCGCTACTCCAAGCGGGTGGGGTTCGGCGCTGGCCGGGCTCACTACGCAGCTCTGGCCCGAGGCCGAGCACTTCCCTTCGGGCTCGAGCATCTTCGTCTTCGCCCTGCCTTAGTTCTAAAGCTCGATTTCGGTATCGCAGGGCCGAATCAGTTCGCGCTCCACTAGCCCGCCGCCTCTCGCGCGCAGCCGCGGGTTGTCGTCAAGCGGTTTTCCCGGCGAGCGCGAAGACCTGCAGGCGTTTGCTCACCTCGGCCTTTGGGAGTCGGCAGCGGGGGTGGTCTCGGATCCTGACTAGGCCATCGAAAAGCTGTTTCGGCGTCGCGGAACGCTGCTGGATAATCCGGTCGAGGAGCCACAGCACGCCGTGACAAGCGATTCTCTCATCGCCGGCGAGCCGACGCAGACGAGCGTCGCCTGTGAGTAGCGTGCCACCGGTGCTGTGAGCGAGTGCTAGGGCAAAGGCATCGGATAGCGAGAGCGCCGGGACGTCTTGGCGATACCGGGCCGCGCGGGCGACCCCTGCGTCGTCGAGTTCGAGCACGCGGAGGCCCATGTGAACGAGGTGGTCACCTCCCAGAGGTTCGAGCTCGCGCCGGTAGAGCAGGTCCGGCACGCAGAAGTCGAACGGTAGGGCGAAAGCCGCGGCGAAGAAGGTGCCGCGCTCGAGGTCAATGAGCACCGACGAGTCCGACACGACGACCCGGCGGGGCACGCGCTACCTCGCGGTCGTCGACGGAGGCAGGATGCCCTGCATGTAATCGTTGACGTCGGCGATGCCGATGTTCAGGAGCTCGGCCGCTCTCGAATCGCTGATGGCCCCTTCGGCGAGGGCGCGCAGGCAGAGCCGGCCGAACCGGTTCGGGAACTCGCCAGCCCTAGCGCCGTACTCCTTGTAGGGAGGGGAGCGCCAACCCAGCCGATCGAACTCGTTGAACAGGGCTCGATAGGTGGCCACGCCGATGATGTCGAGATCCCGGCAGCGGTGAGTCAGCGCCTGAATGCTAACGCCGAACACGTGCTTGAGGGCCACGAGTTCGCCGACGGAGAGGGCGCTGCGTCGTTTGCCGACCTCAAGCCACAGCGCCTCGGTAGGCATCAGAAACGCGCCGGCGAAGCGGTGCGCAACACGCTCCGCGTCGAGACTGTGGGAGACGTCGAGCACGATGTGGCCGAGTTCGTGGGCGATGGTGAACCGCTGTCGCTCGCCCCAGTCCTCGGAGTTCACGACGACAAAGGGGACGGGCGCGAGTCCCGTTCTGCGCGCTCGGGCGGCGAGACCGCCCACGGTGCCGAGGGGCAAGGCGAATATCTTGATCCCCCGCTCTTCGAGTAGTTCAACTAGGTTGGGAACGGGCTCGTGGCCCAAGCCCCAATGGAGACGCAGGGCATGGGCGGCACGGTCCGCCTCGATGGCATCGTGCCGCACCGGATAGGGTGCGTCCCGCGGCTGGTCCCATCGGGCGCTAGGTAGGCCGAGGATGTCCTCGACGGCGAGATAACGTTCGAGATCCGCGAGCACCGCGGCCTCGACTCGTGCCACGGCACGCTTGCTTGTGAACGCGTTCTTGCGGAACTTGAGATCGTCGAGGAGGAGGTCTGCGTCGCCGAGCAGGTAGTCCACCGTCGTATGCAGGGCGTCGGCGAGGGCGATCAGTACGGCACTGCCCGGCATGGTTTCGTCGCGCTCGTATTTGCCGATCGCCTGCGCCGAGACGCGGTGTTCGATGACTGTGGCGAGGCCGCGCAGCGAGAGACCGGCGGCCGTGCGCGCCAGCTTGAGCCGTTTTCCGATCATTCGCCCCTCCCCCATGTTGACACATGGGTTTACGTTATGTCATGATACACTCTGTTTTGTAAACCGTCCTTGCCGAAGCGCCGAAGCGGTGCACATCAGGATCTTGAGCTGGATGTCATTCTGACGCCGTGTGGCGGGCCGGCACTGTAGAACGATGAACGAAGCGCACATGAAACGGGCGGTGGAGCTGTCCAGCAGAGGCGTGAAGCTGGGCCACGGCGGGCCGTTCGGTGCCGTGATCGTCCGCGACGGCGCGGTTGTCGGCGAAGGCTGGAACGAGGTGCTGCGCTCGAAGGACCCCACGGCCCATGCGGAGATCGTGGCGATCAGGAACGCCTGCCGCAAGTTGGGGACGTACGACCTGACGGGCTGCGAGATCTACTCCAGTTGCGAGCCGTGCCCGATGTGCCTGGGCGCGATCTACTGGTCGCGCATCGGCAGGGTCTACTTTTCGGTCAACCGGCACGATGCCGCCGGCATCGAGTTCCGTGACGAATTGATCTACGAGGAGCTGGCGAAGCCGATCAAGGAGCGCGGGCTCCCCATGGTGCATGTCCCTTGCGAGGGGGCGCTCGATGTCTTCGACACTTGGACGAATCTGGCGCGGGATAGCACCTACTGAGCTCGGGAGCTGGACGTCCATTGGCCACTGGTCACAGTCCACAGGACCTTGGTCCGACCCCAGCCCGCAAGCTCTCATTGAGGTTCACCAAGTCCCGAAACACCGAGGCCGGTTTGCTGATTTCTCCAGCGCTGCGTAGTCTGACCAACTCTCAGAACGGATCCTTCGGAGCGGTTGGCTAATCCCTTCGGTGCGGGCGTTTCGTCCGCCCATTCGTTCCCAGACCGCTCCAAACCAAGACGCGAATGATCTCAAGGGCCTAAATCTGCCCATTCTTACGAACTAACTGCAGAGATCCGGCCCACCGTGCGCTGGGAGCGTTCTAGCATGAGGGCGACCCGAACGGCCCGGTTGCAACTGAGGGGTCGGTGGGTGCCAGCTGAGCGGTGCCCGCAAGCGGCCGGGATGCCAAGAAAGGAGGCAAACCGCATGGCACTATCGAGCTTTCGCACTGTCTCGGCATTCGTGGCCGGGCTCTTCCTTGTCGTGGCGATCACGTCTGCGCAGACCGACACCGCCACCATTACCGGCATCGTGACTGACAGCTCGGGGGCAGCCGTCCCCGGAGCTTCCGTCCAAGCGATCAACCAGGCTAATGGCCTCGAGTACACCGCTGAGAGCAACTCGACAGGCAACTACGTCATCACCGCCTTGCCTATCGGGACGTATGACCTGACAGCGACGAGCGAGGGGTTCCAGACCCTGCTCCGGCCGAACGTCACGCTCAGTGCCGGTACGCGCGCTCGCGTGGACGTGGAGCTCCAGGTTGGCTCCGTCACCGAGACCGTCGAGGTCACCGCAGAACTGCCGCTGCTGGAATCGGAGACGTCCAGCTTGGGGCAGGCGATCGAGAACACCACGATCACCCAGATGCCC
Source organism: Terriglobia bacterium (assembly GCA_009838515.1). GTDB lineage: Bacteria > Acidobacteriota > Terriglobia > Bryobacterales > UBA6623 > VXMF01. The sequence goes on from VXRL01000054.1 coordinate 46,017, forward strand.
CTAAATGGCAGGAACTACCAGGAGCTCGCGGTTCTGACGGCCGGAGTCCTCCCTAGCCGTCGGCAGAACTTCGTCGAGGACGCCTTCAGCGTTAACGGCGCGGGATTCGACCAGAACGTCTTCACGCTCGACGGTGCGGACAACAACAACTACTTCAGCGGCGTCGTGGTGGCATCCAACCAGGCCGTGAAGCCCTCGATCGACGCCATCCAGGAATTCAAGATGGAGACTCACAACTACGGCGCGGAGTTCGGCCGCGGAGGTGGTGCCATCGTCCAAGTGACCACGAAGTCCGGGACCAACGACATCCACGGGACGGCGTTCGAGTTTCTCCGTAACGAGGTACTTGATGCCAACAACTTCTTCAACAGCGGGCGCCCGAAACCCCCGTTCCGGCAGAACCAATACGGAGCGACCTTCGGCGGCCCGCTCGTCAAAGACCGGATGTTCTATTTCGGCAGCTACGAGGGCACGAGGATCCGGGAGAAGCTAACGCGGCTCAGCATCATCCCAACGCCCGAGCAAGTAAGTGGCGACTTCTCGGGAATGGCTCAGATCTACGATCCAGCTTCGCAAGCGGACGACGGGACACGGACCCGGTTCGAGAATGACGTCCTGCCTGCAAACCGCATTGACCCGGTATCGGCGAGGATTGTCGGATTGTATCCGGAGCCGAATCGGGGCGGCCGGCAGAACTACCTCTTTAACCCGTCGCGTAATCGGGACGACGACAAAGTCGACTCTCGCTTTGACTGGCGTGCCGCCACGAACCACACGATCTTTGTTCGCTTCAGCTACCTGAACTTCGACCGCCTCGAGCCAGGGAATCTCCCGCTTCCGGCAAGCGGAGGCAACACCGCCACCCGATTTTCCCGGGCCAGGACGGGGGTCGTGAACTGGACCGCAGTGCTGGGCGGCAGCATGGTCAACGAGCTCCGAGTTGCCTACAATCGGCTGGTCGGCGGCATCGACACTCCGACACAGACGCAGCTCTGGAAAGAGTTTGGTTTCAAGGGACTGTTCGACCGCGAAGACATCAACGGCCTGCCCGACTTCCGGCCCTCCGGCTATCGAACCATCGGCGACCGCAACTTCGCTCCTGACCCCAGGAAGCAGGATGTGCGTCAGATTGTCGAGAGTTTCTCGATGACCAAGGGCAGCCACTCCCTCAAGATGGGTGTCAACGTCCGCAATTTCGTGCGCTGGTCGGGCATCACGAACTTTGCGCGGGGGCGGTTCTTCTTCAACAACCAGTTCACACGCGCGGTCGCGGGAGTCCGCGGCGGGGGAGACGGCCTCGCTGACAGTCTGCTCGGCCTGACGAGCAACATGCGGTTCAGCACTCCCCTGAACGTTAGACGCCACGCCTACGCCTACGAGACCTACATTCAGGACAACTGGAAGGTGACGCCGAAGCTGAGCTTGAACATCGGACTGAGGTACGAGTACCAGTCCCCGTACGTGGAACAGAACGATCGTGCGATGAACTTCATCATCGACCCTGAGGATTCGCGTTTCGGGACATTGATCCCGACCGGCAGTGGCGTGGAGGGCAGGTCGTTCCGCAAGCGCGATCTCAATGACTGGGGCCCGAGGGTGGGGCTGGCCTATCAGGTGACTCCGAAGACCGTCATCAGGGCGGGGTACGGCGTGTTTTACGTCGCGACCTTCAGGTTGCCCGTGCTGGCTGATCCCACAGCTAATCCTCCCTTCTACCTGCAGAATGACATCCCCACCCAAGCGGCGAGCTCGACTTCGAGGGTCGTCATCCAGGACGGAGTTCCGTCCGACGCGCTGAATCCGGATGTGATCGCCGGTCGTTCTCTCGTGGGGGTCTGGCCGTTTGCCTTCCCGAACGGCACGACGAATCAATGGAACTTCAACATCCAGCAGACCCTGCCCGGCAACTCGCTAGTCTCCTTCGCCTACGTGGGGTCCAACACCGTGCGCACCGAGAGTGGCGCGAATCTGAACCAGCCGGAGCCGGGACCCGGACCGAACAATCCTCGGCGTTGGTTCCCTCAATTCGCGAACATCAATACGAACCCTGCGGTGGGCGGGGCGAACTACCAAGGACTTGAGGCAAAGTTCGAGCGGCGCTTCGGCGGAGGATTCTCCGTTCTGAGTGGATTCACTTGGAGCAAGAACTTGGCCAAGCAGCTGGGGCAGAGGACCAGCTACTGGCACTTGGCCCCGGAGAAAACCATCTCGCGCCAGCACATGCCGCAGCGCTTCTTTTACGCCGGCGTGTGGGATCTACCGTTCGGAAGCGGCCGCAAGTTCGCCAAGCAAGGCGCTCTCGCCAAGATCATCGGCGGATGGCAGGTCTCTCCGATCTTTGAGGCGCAGCGCGGCCTGCCGCTCACCCCCGGAGTCGCTGGCAACCCTGCCAACACGACAGGGGGCCAGCGTCCGAACCGGATCAGGGACGGCAACCTCCCTCGTAGCGAGAGGACGCCTGAGCGGTGGTTCGACGTCGGGGCGTTCGAAGTACCCGCCCGTTTCACGTTCGGAGACTCGGCGGCCTGGATCATCGAGGGTCCGGGCCTGGTCAACCTTGACGTGATGGTCTCCCGGACCTTCGATATGACCGAACGGGTCTCGCTCGACTTCCGGACCGAATTCTTCAACCTGTTCAACGAACCCCACTTCAACTTCCCGAATGGCACGATCAACCGGCCAGCCGGCGGCCGGATCTCGTCCACGATGGAGTGCTGCCCGGCCCGCCAGATCCAGTTTGGGATGAAGCTTATCTTCTGACCGGCGGCCGGTTGCTGTCAGCGGCGACCGGCCGCTTCCAACGCTCGGAGATCTTCCTCGAGGTTGCGAGCCAGTTCCGATTGGCCCATCCCGTTCGCGAGTTCGAGCGCGCGCCGAAGATACTCGACGGACTTGCGCGGCTCGTCGATACGCAGGTACGCGTCGGCCAGGCCGTACAGGTACGTTGGCGTCCGCTCGTCCACTGGCTCCAGCGTCCGCAGCAAGTGCTGGATCGCCTCCTCGATGCGGTCATTGCGAATCAGGTCCCTCGCAAGTTCGAAATTCGCCGGACGGTTGGCTGGGTCGTACTGCACCGCGAGGCGGTAGTGCTCAAGCGCCTCCGTGTGTCTCCCTAACTGTTCGAGGACCCACGCCAGGTCGGCATGCGCTCCGCCGGCGTGAGGGTTGATCTCCAACGCGCGACGGAAACTCGCGGCTGCCTCCTCGAGCCTGTCGTGCTGAGCCATCAGAGTGCCCCAGTTGACATGCAGTTCCTCGGAGTCAGGTGCCAGCGCCAGGGCGCGGTCGTAGTGGCGGGAGGCGTCTTTAAGGCGCTCTAGTTTCCCGTACACGGCGACTAGGTTGATGTGCGGCTGGGCGTAGCGGGCGTCAGCCTCCGCCGCCCGTCCGTAAGCCTGTACTGCCTCCGCCAACAGGCCTTCGCTTTCCAATCGGAGCCCTTCCTGCAAGTACTTCTGCCTGTCCCTCCGCAGGTTGCGGAGAGCCGCAACGAGGGGATCGTTGATCGGTGGTTGCTGGCGGACCCCGCCCGCCATCTCCAGTTGCTGTTTGGCATCGCTCGCCCGTCCCAGAGATTGGTACAGCATCGCCAGACTGTACCGGACTGCACCGGCTTCCGGTGCCAGGTCGACCGCCCGCAGAAAGGACCGCAGGGCTGCGTCCGAGTCTCCGGTAGAATCCCGCGCCCGTCCTAGGCCGTAGTGCGCCGCGGCACTGGACGGGTCCAGTTCGATGGCCTGCTCAAAGGCCCTCTGGCTTTCGGCCGGACGGCCGTCGCTGAGGAGCGACTCGCCTAGCCAAGTGCGCGCCGCCACAGAGTCTGGCTTGATCGCAGCCGCCCTGCGGAAGTGCTCCGCTGCTTGTGAATGCTGCCCCAACTCCGCAAGGACCAGCCCAAGGTAATGCTGCCACCGCCCTTCGTTCGGTGCCAGGGTGGCTGCCCGGCGGTATGCTGCAGCGGCCCCCTCGCGCAGTTCGTAGGCGTGCAAGGCCATCGCCAATGCGCCGTTTGCCTCGCTATCGCGCGGGTTTCTGATCGCATGATCCTGTGCAGGTTCCAGCGTCGCCCGCGCTCCAGGAGACATCGCGTCCAAGCGGAACGAGGGTAGGGGCGGGAGGGCTTCGGGTGTGTCCGGAGTTCCTTGGCAGGACGCAAATACCGATGCCACTGCCGCCAGTGTCCGGAGCCAGCTTGCGAACTTCAGTGTCCCGATTCTGGTCCTCGTGGGCACCTTGTAATTGTGCAGTTCCATCGGACCGCGACAGGCCAAGAGTTCAGCCGGACGCGTTGGCACCGGCGCCCAGAATAGCAGCGACAGGGGGACTCGCTGAAGATCGAGCCACATCTACTACCCTGACGCCAGCGAGATCGTCGACATCTACCACGCCCGCGAGCACGTCTGGGCACTGGGCCGCCAGCTGTTCCCTCTGGACCGCCAGCGGCGGCGCTGGGTGCGCCGGCAAGAGAAGCAACTCGCCGAGGGGCTGTCTAGCAGGGGCGGCTGGAATCTGGCTTGGCCGTATTCGTCTTCCGTACATGCAGCGCAGCCTGTTGCATCCGTAGAGATTCAAGTTTCCGGCCAGCGCCGAAACGCTCCTTGCCGGCCGGGGTTGACAGCTGCCACAATACTCTGTACTCTAGAGTAACTCTGTAAAACAGAGTACCTCAATAATCCAGAGTTAAGGAGGACTCGATGACCGAAAACACTCAACTCAAGGAAGACATGGCGTTTGTTCGTGCCGCGGCCGAACGATCGGAGGCGCGATCCGTTCCTGCGATCTATCTCTTGTGGGCGTTGCTTGGGGGCGTTGGCTTTGTGCTGGTCGACTTTGTCGACGACTATTCGTGGATCGGCACCTACTGGCTCTTTGCAGGGCCCATCGGATTCGTGCTCTCGGTTTGGCTCGGGATGCGCGCGAGTCGTAGCGCCGGGGTTCGGGATCGCCAGACAGGTGTACGCCATAGCCTTCACTGGCTGTCATTCATGACTGCAGGTCTGCTTGGACTTGCCCTCGTCAGTGCAGGGCATCTGACGTGGGCTGGGTTCGGGTCCCTGTGGGTCCTGCTGCTCGGGCTGACCTACTTCCACGGGGGCCTCTATATCGAGCGCCGGATGATGCCTATCGGCGTGCTGATGGGGGCCGCGTACCTGGTCACGGTCTGGGTTCCCGGCTTTGGCTGGACTACTGCGGGTGTCGTGCTCGCCATCGCGCTTGTGACCGGAGCCTTGCTCGGAGCACCGAAGCGTGAAACGGCCAGCTGATCCCGAAGTGCCTGCTCTTGACGAGCTTGACCTCCTCAACGGCGTCCTCGAGCACCGCGTCCGGCTGGCGGCGTGCGTCCTGCTCTCTAGGCACGACGCGATGTCTTTCACCGGCCTCAAACAGGTGCTTGGCGAGACGGACGGCAGTCTCGGCGCGCATCTCCGCAAGCTCGAGAAGTCCGGCTACTTGGCAGTGGAGAAGACCTACCGCGATCGGCGGCCTGTAACTTGGTACCGGCTCAGCGAGAGCGGTCGGGCCAGCCTCAAGCGGCACCTCTCAGTACTGACGAGGCTGATCGATCAAGCGGCATAGCTGCGACCAATCTCACGCTCCGGATCATGTGAGTTCGCAGTTTCCCCGAGTGCGGATCGACCGTCAGTGCCGGTGCGGTGGCGTCCCGCTTGGGTTGAGCCTGGACGGCTCGCGCTGACCCAAAGCGACACAACTGACCCGCATCCTTGCCTTCGGACTCATCCTTGCCGATGGTCGCCAACGGCAATCAGTCAACCGCGTGGGTCAGGACCGGCGCGAGCACACGATGGTTTCGACCTGCGATAGGGTGTCCTCCAATGTGCACCCGGACGTGTCCACGATATGTGCGGTCGTCCATGGCTCATAGCTTCGGTCCAGAACCTGCTGCCAAGTCGGAACTACGAGGCCGGGGACATCGCTGACGCGTGACTCGACCCGCTGGCGATGCTGGCGCTTGTCGCTGCAGATAACCTCGATCTCCACGAGATCTATCGCTAGATGCGCCGCGGTCGCGTGCCAGTAGCTGCGAGTAATCGCTATCGGATTGACCGAGTCGACGATGACGCTGTGGCCGATGCGCAGATTGTCCTCGGCGAGATCGCGAGCTGCAAGATATCCCTCTGGTCCCGACACCTTGAGGTCCGCGTTGCGCATCGCCTGCTCAATCGTGTCGATGCGCAGATGGACCGCCCCGATCCTCCGGGCCAGGGATGTCGCGATGGTCGACTTCCCGACGCCCGGCAAACCGCCCAGTGCAATCAGCATCACGCGACCCCGGGGGCTGCTCCCGTCGGTCACCTCCAGTCCGGAGCTTCGAACGGTGCTCACAGCGAGGTGGCCGGACCTACCCGCACCGTGATCACGTCCGTGTCGTGGAACTGCTGGTGGCGCACTGACGAAGCGTAGTGTCGCAGCAGGCGCAGGGAGATCTCCTCCTCGACCGGAGGGCCGCCGCCGCGTTCGCCGAGCAAGGCCAGTCGATCCTCGAGGTTGGTGTCGTCGGTTGCCGCCGCGAACTCGAGATTGACCGCGTCCCCGTCGTCGCGTGCGACCACCAACAGAAACCGCTCTGGCTTCGGCCCGTCGTCTGCCTGTGGCCGGGACAGGGTGACCAGCATCTCTTCGCCGACGCCCCGGATCCGGTCTGTCATCTCCGGGGTACGCTTCCCGCGCGCGGCGAAGTCGGACAGGAAGTCATCCACCTTCGTGAAGTTCTCAAATGTCAGCTCTGTCTTCAGGCGCCGGGGCCGAGGCCCGGTCAGTTCCACGAACTGCGTCAGGATGATCACTGTCAGGCCGCCCACCGTCATCCCGTTTCCGAGTAGCTCGCTCCACGCCCCCTGAAAGTACTCGGGGAATATCCAGTCCATCTGAAAGGCGAGCCCCAGCCAGAATCCGAGGCCCACCGCGAAGCCCTTGCGATAGTCGAGGCCGTCGTGAACAAGGATCCGGACGCCGAGGATGAACAGAAACGCCATGATTACGATGAAATACGCGGCGACTACCGGACCGGGAATCGCGACGATGACGGCGACAAGCTTGGGGAGAAACGCCAGCCCTACGTACATCACCCCAGCACAAATGCCGACGACGCGCGCCGCTACCCGAGTGAGGTCGGCGACCGCGATGCTGCTCGCGTACGTCGTGTTCGGCACTGTGCCTAACAACCCGGACAACAGGTTGCCCAGCCCGTCGGCGGCAAGCGCGCCCTGAATGGACTGGAAGTCGATGGCGCGCGGCTTTCGCCAGGAAATCCGCTGGATGGCGATCCCATCCCCGATCGTGTCCAGTGCACCGACGAGCGTCACGATGACGAATGCCGGGAGCAGGGCCCAGAAGTCGGGACCGAAGCTGAGGTCGATGCCGGGCCACGCAAGCGCCGGCAGCCCAACCCACGCTGCTTCCAAGACGCGCTCGCTGTCGTAGATCCCGAAGGAGAGTCCGCCCACCAGGCTGCCGATCACCAGCCCCGCCGCCGCGGCCCAGAGCCGCAAGGCTCCGCTAGCACGCATGGAGATCGCGACGATCACTGCCAGAGTCACCCCGGCCGTGACCGGCGCGGCGGCCGACGCAGCCTCGGCCGGCACGTCGGTCAGCCTGCGCACGATGATCGAGGCCAGCGTCACCGGAATCAGAATTAGGACCGTGCCCGCCACAGTCGGCGTGAAGATCTTCCGGAACAGGGAGAGTTTGGCCGCCAGGACGAACTGGCAAAGCGACGAGATGATGATCAGGCTCGCCAGGAGTCCGCCGCCGCCGCGCTCGAGCGCAGGAACGCAGACGGCGAGGAAAGCGCTGCTGCTGCCCATCAGCAGGATGTATCCGGAGCCTAGGCGTCCGACGCGAACGACCTGAATCACCGTGGTCACTCCACTCACAACGAGGGCCGAGAACACGACCCAGGTGAGATAGTCGTCGCTGCCCCCGACGGTCCCGACCAGCAGCGCCGGCGTCAACACAATACTGGCCGCAGTGATCGCCACGTACTGCAGCCCGAGCCCGACCGAGACCGGGAGCGGTGGCCGCTCGTCCGGTTCGTAACGGACGTCCTGAACGTTGTTGGCCTTGGGCTCTATCGCCAAAACGTCATCCTAGCCGCTGGCCCGCGCCCGGCTGAGAAACAGACCTCGTAGTCGTTGCGCCAGAGCTGGCGATCTCGGCAACGATCCCGTACTTGGCACGCTATACGTCACGCTCTGTAGTGCCTTCACTAGCCTGATTTCCCATCGGATTCTGCATGGTGACATATTGGCTGGGTGTCTG
>VXRL01000085.1 GCA_009838515.1 Terriglobia bacterium
TCGTGCCCACGTTCACGTGCGGCTTCGAGCGATCAAACTTTTCCTTTGCCATGGTCTCTGTGTCCTCTTAGGATGCGATCCGAAACGCGAATTCAAGGCCGTCACAAACACTGGTGGACGGGGAAGGATTCGAACCTTCGTAGGGCGTAGCCCGACAGATTTACAGTCTGTTGCCTTTGACCGCTCGGCCACCCGTCCGCAAAAGGTACCTTGGTCCGCGTCCCTCGTGGATTTGTGTGAACACCGTTCCTGCGTCCGCAGGGGCGCTGCGCCGCGTCACGGTCTGCGATAGGCCGGCCGCCAGTTCCCGGAACAGCCGGTGCTGTTATCTTAGCCTATCCAGCGCTCCCGATGCAATGCGGGCGAGAGGTCCTGACCGGGGGCCGCTCGCGTGGGATCCCGGCCGTGTCGGCGGCGAGCCGCCGGTGCCCGCCGGGCCGTAGCCGGCGGTCCGCTCGGAATCACGCCGACAGCTGCCGCTTCACAACCTCCTCGTTGAGCTCGATCCCTAGGCCCGGCCCGGTTGGCGGGGTGATGAAGCCATTGCTGAAGTCGATCGGCTCTCGCAAGATCTCGCTGTGGAGAGCGTTGGAGTTGAACTCTTGGATCAGCAAGTTCGGCGAGCATGTGTCCAACTGCACCGCCGCTGAGGCCGCAACGGGGCCGCAATACATGTGAGGAGCGATCATCGCGTAGTGCGCCTCGGCCATGCCCGCGATCTTCTTGGACTCGAGAATTCCCCCGCACTGGCCGACGTCGAGCTGGATGATCTGCGCCGCTTGTTTCTCGAGCACCTGCGAGAACTCGAACTTCGTGACCAGGCGCTCGCCGGTGGCAATCGGGATGCTAGTGTGGGCCGCAACGCGGGCCATCTCGTCAACGTTCTCGGGCGGAACGGGCTCCTCGAACCAGAACGGGTCGAACTCTTCGAGAATGTTGGCCACGCGGATCGCTCCCGCCGTGCTGAACTGGCCGTGGGTGCCGATGCCGATTTCGAGATCGGCGCCCACCGCATCGCGGATTGCCCGGAAGATCTTGGCCACATGCCGGATCGTCTTGAGGGAATAGTCGCGCGGAGGGCCGGTGATCGGCCGAAACGGGTCCAGCTTGCAGGCGGTGTTCCCCGCCCTGACCAGTTCTTCGGCGCGCTTTCCGGCGAGTTCGGGATTTTCCCAGACCCCCTGGGTGTTCATGTAGGCGTATGCGCGCAGCCGATCGTGATACTGGCCGCCCAGCAAGTTGTACACAGGCTGCTCGGTAGCCTTGCCGACCAAGTCCCAGCAGGCCATTTCAATGGCGGAGAGTGCGGGGACGAAGTAGAGGCTTGGGTGGCGGTAGTCGTGGGAGCTGGTATACATGTCTTGCCAGATCCTCTCCACGTTGAAGGGGCTCTGGCCGATGACAAACCGCTCGCACAGATCGTGCAGCAGGTCGATTTGCGACTTCAGGTTGGTGACGCCGCCGGTCGGTCGCTCGCCCAGTCCGACGAGACCCTCGTCCGTGGTCAGCTGGACAAACAGCCACTTCCGATGGCCGATGTAAGGCTGGACGTTGTCCAAGAGGATCGTTTTCACACCCGTGACTTTCATGCTTCCTGCCTTCGAGCTAGCTGCAAGGTCGGCCGCCGCTGGGAGCGCGGCCATGCGCGTCGTGCCAAGGCCCGCGGCAAGCGCGCCAGATCCCTGCAGAAAACTGCGTCGCCGCATCCTTGCTCACCTTGAACGCGGCTGCCAGTGGATCGGCCCTCAAGCGCGTGGAACCGCGAATCGCTGGTAGCCGCGCAATATTCTACGGCACTGAGAGCCGTTTCGGAACGGCTTGCAGCGCCGCAGCCAGAATTTGTGGCTCTGGCTGGCCGCTACGACCTACGGAGTCGTCGGCTCGGGCAACGACTCGAGCATTTCGAGCAGGAGGTCGTCTTCGGTCCGCCCGTCAGCGTGAGCGTCGAAGTTCAGGATGATCCGATGGCGCAGGGCCGAAAGAGCCAGCTCTCGAACGTCCTCCGTGCTGACGTGCAGTCGCCCCTGCATCAGTGCCCTGACGCGCCCGCATAGCACGAGCGCCTGCGCTCCGCGAGGCGAGCTGCCGTAGCGGACGTACTTGCGCGCCAAGGCGTTCTCCCTGCCCGGGCGGGGCTGTGTGGCGAGGACCAAACTGATGGCATAGTCTCGAACGTGGGGCGCCACCAAGGTCTGGGACGCGGCGCGTCGCAGCTGGAGAATCTGATCGCGGTCCAGAATCGCGTCGACCTCCAGCGGCGTGGTATCAGCCGTGCGATCCACGATGGCAGTGAGGTCTTCGCGCTCGGGATACTCCACCAGAAGCTTGAGCAAGAAGCGATCCAACTGGGCCTCGGGCAACGGGTAGGTCCCTTCCATCTCGAGCGGGTTTTGCGTAGCCATGACCAAGAACGGCTCGTCAAGCAAGTGCGTTGTCGTGCCGCTGGTGACGGTCTTCTCCTGCATGGCCTCCAGCAGCGCCGACTGCGTGCGCGGCGTGGCGCGATTGATTTCGTCGGCGAGCACGAGATGCGCGAAGACGGGACCCTTCTCGAAGCGCAGCGCCTTGGCGCCGAGCTCGTTGGTGTCCATCACGACGCTTCCCAGGATGTCCGCGGGCATCAGGTCGGGGGTGAACTGGATCCGCGAGTAGTCCAAGTGCAGCGCGTGCCCGAGCGTCCTGAGCAAGGTAGTCTTGCCGAGGCCTGGCACGCCTTCGAGCAAGACGTGACCGCCAGACAGCAGAGCGTTCAGCACGCCGTCGACGACGCGCTCGTGGCCGACGATCACACGCTGGATCTGCGCGCGAACGGCGTCGATCTGTTCCGTTGCGCTATGCAACGTCGTGTCTTGGGCCAGCATCTACTCGGCGTTCCTTCTCAACGTGTCGAAATAGTTCTGAATGTAGGTGCGGTAGGGCGCGGGGATCTCGTCCCGGCTTACGGACCCGCCGCCGTCGCCATGGGAGGTCGAACGCTGATTGTACGGCACGGACGCTGACTGCTCGGCCAGGCGAGTCTCGATCGTGACCTCGCCCCGCATGTTCTCGGCGCGTTCCATGTAGAGTTCTTCGAGGGCGCCGAGCACCTCCAGCTGCTCCGCTTCGGCCAGTTCCTTGTCACCATCGCTTGTGCCGGCGGCAGAGGCGTTTTCCCCGCCGCTCTGCTCGCCGGTGCTGTCCTCGCCGCTAGTGGTTCCGGCGGATGCGGACTCGCCAGCCTCGGGCCCAGCCTCGCCACCCTCCATCGACGCGTCAGCCGCCTGGGCCGACGGATCCTGATCTGCTTCCCCCGAGTCGGCGGGATTTCCCGACGATGCGGTCTCTTCTGTGCTGCCGCTGCCCTGCTCCTGCCCCGATTCCGAGCTTGAAGACTCGGTGGAAGCCATGTCCAGAGTCTGCAGCATGTTGTCGAACGCCTGCTTGAGCTTGTCGAACAGGCTCTGGGCCTCCTCGTCCCAGAGGTCGCTGCCGGTGTCAGACGGCAGGTTGTTGTCCTGGCCGTCCGGCGACAAACCCGAGTCCTCGGCTTGCAGGGTCGAATCCTCGAGCATGCCCTCGGGGCCCTGCTCCTCCAAGGGGACCGTGATCAGTCCTTCCACGTCGGGCATCTGGACTGCCTCGCTGGGCGGCTCCTCATGGGCTTCGCGAGGCAGTTCAGACTTGGGAGAGTCTTGTTCGGATGCAGGTCGTTCAAAGAACTCTTCGTCCCCCGGGAGGAGCTGATCCGTGTCCGGTCGCTCGATCGCCGCCGCTCGCTGCCGCTCGTCCGCGTTCGGAGCGGGCCGCTGGCCGAAGATGGCCGTCAGGATCAGCGATGCCAGAGGAGGCTCGAACGAGATGGTCGCTTGCAGCCCGACGCGGAGCCCGAAGAGCACGAGAGCGGACGCCAGCAACCAGACGCTCGCGCGCTGGGCCGGCGATACGACGCGCGGAAACGCTTGCCGGGGGTCTACGTGTGCAGCGAGCCTAGATGCGGACTCGTACTGGGCGGCCGCGATGCGGCCGTGCTGCCTGTCGATCCCTACTGTCCTGAAGTGATACGCCGTAGACACGGCGTCCTGAAGGCCCGAACGCGCGTCGACCAGCTGTGCTAAGCCGTACCTCGTTGGCAAGTAAGTGCCGAGGCGCTGGGCGGCGATCCAGACCCCAAGCCCGGCGACCAAAGGAAGCGTGACGAACGGAACATAGCGCGTGCCGAGCACTAGCAGGCCGCAGAAGCCGACTAGGCAGACTGCGAGCGCTAAGCAGCCTTCTCGCGTGCGAAGCTGCCCGGCAACGCGTTTGCGACAGGTCTCGACTAGCCCCTCGACGAGACCTAGGTTCAAATCAGATGCGGGCATAGGCCGGTCGGCCGGAACAGAACACGATTATAAGAGAGAGCGAGCGTTCTCCGTTACGTCAGGCGCTAGACTGCTGATTGTTCGGGGTTCCAGCAAGTTGTCCAAGTCCTTCATCGCTTTGGCCATCGTGGCGCTGCTCGCGTACGGTTGCCGCGCGGGCGCCCAGGAGGACGTGCGCCTGCTTCAGGACGCCATTGCATCGTTGCGCTCCGGGGATGCGGCCAGCGCGGCTGAACTGGCGAGCGGGCAGATTGAGGCCTCTGCGGAACCGAACCCCACAGCGTTCTGGATTCGGGCGCAGGCTCGGACGCATCTGGAGGAATACGCCGGAGCCGCCCAGGACTACCAGCGGCTCGCGGAGATGGAGCCCAACAGTGCCCGGATCAGTTTAGATCTGGGCGCGGCGAGGTTCCGCAACGGAGACATGGCCGGATCGGTTGCCGCTTTCGAGCACGTAGCCGAGCTAGAAGCGCACTCAAGGGCGCAGCTTTGGCAGCTCGGGATCTCGCAATACTACGCGAGGGACTTCGCAGGCTGCACGGACCTGTTCGAGCTTCACCGCACGGTCAACCCGCAGGATGTGGAGAACTCTGTCTGGCACTTCCTGTGCGTGGCCGCGACTCGGGGCTTCGACGCCGCAAGTACGGGACTGATTCCGATTGACCGGGACGGCAGGGTGCCGATGATGGAGGTGTTCGCTCTCTTCGGTGGCAGCGGCAGCGTGCAAGAGGTGTTGGACGCGGCTGAAAGAGCCACCAGTTCCGGCAGCGGGACAGGCCCGGAGTTCTACGCTCACCTGTATTTGGGCCTGTACTACGAAGCTGCGGGAGACGCCGCGAACTCACGAACGCACATTGCGAAGGCTGTTCAGCTAAAGCAATCCGGAAACTACATGTGGCAGGTTGCCAGAGTGCACCAAGAGCTTCGCGCGCGCTCCGAAGAGGGCCGGTGATCAGACCGGGCTCCGCAGCAATCGCGTCACTGAGTTCTGCCTGAGAGGGGGGCGGGGGCGCCGGACGCTAGGGCGGCGGCTCCGTTTGCGGTTTGCGCCGCAGACCGAGAGCCCCATGATAATCCGTCGATTCGGAACTGACGGATTGCGCGCACGAGCGAGGCGGCGTTCACCATCATCCGATTGCAACATCTCTGGACCGAAGCACCTTCCAAGCGGGTCTACGGCAGAGTACGGAAAGGATCAATTGCTGAGATTCCGAGCGGGGTGAAATGGCGCAGATTGCGGGTTAGGATCGTCATTCCTCGGCTACTAGCAGTAGCCGCGATCGCTATGTCGGCAAAGCCTGGTGAAGACCCCGCCCCACGTGCCTTGTCCATCAATTCCCCCGCCAAACGCGCCGCGGGAGTGTCGAACGCGAGGACTCTGTCCCCGTATAGATGGACTATCAGTTCGAGCCACTCAGCGATATTGGCGGCCTTTGCTACAGCTCCCTGCCGCTTCAGCTTTGCGATGCCGCTACAGATCTCTGCCACCGTAACCGACGACAAGAACAGATCTGCAGAGTGAGCATCCATCCAGGCCGTCAGCTCGACGGAGCGTCTAGCTCTTCCGGGCGCTGCGTTCGAAAGCACATCGGTATCTAACAAATACAAGCTCATCTCCTAAAGCGAAGTCTCCCTCAGTCCAGTCGCATCGCGCGGCGGCAGATCTCCTTCTTCGAGGGGAGCGGACACTAGCAGCCGGCCGAAGGATGGCACCTGGCGGAGACGATTCCATTCGTCGACCCCAAGGATGACAGCGCGGGGCTTCCCGTGACGGGTGATCACGGCTGCCCTCCCCTTGGCCGCGTTCTCCACAAGGGCCGACAACTTGGCCTTGGCATCGCGCAACTGAACCGTAAGCATGAGACTCCTCAAATAAAGACTACATAGGTCATAATTCAGTGTAGCGCACAGGACAGAGCATGGCATTAGGAAGAATTGCCCCAGAGGGGAGGTGCAGGCCGATCAAGCGCTCACTGTGGTCTGGGTCGATGCCTTACCCGCCTGCCAGCAACATCTCGAGATACTCACTCCCCTCGCCACTTGAGAATCGGCTAGGTCTGTCGCTGTCGGGAAGATGTCGCAACGTAGTCGACCACACACAGTCCGAAGTTGAGTTGCCTACACTACAATCGGCGTTCGTGTCACGATTTCCGTACGGGAGTCAGGAGATTCGAGGATGATGGCGTCGATTCCCGATCCGGCCCAGCAAGCCAGTGCCGCGGATGGCATTCGCAGCAACGATATCGTTTTCGAAGCCAAGAACGTTACCAAGCGCTACGACATGGGCGAAGTGACCGTCGATGCTCTACGCGGCGTGAACCTGAGCCTGCGTGCATCGGAGTTCATCGTCCTGCTCGGGCCGTCTGGCAGCGGCAAGTCGACCCTGCTCAACATCTTGGGCGGCCTAGACGTGCCCACTTCCGGGGCAGTCACGTATCGCGGCCGCGACCTTAGCGGAGCAGACGACGCGACTCGTACCGCATACCGCCGGAACAACGTGGGCTTTGTGTTCCAGTTCTACAACCTGATTCCGAGCCTGACCGCTAGAGAGAACGTAGCGCTAGTGACCGAGATCGTACGCGATCCCATGCCGCCGCAGGAAGCGCTACAGATCGTCGGGCTGGGTGACCGCATGAACCACTTCCCTGCGCAGCTCTCGGGTGGCGAACAGCAGCGCGTGGCGATCGCGCGGGCAATTTCTAAGCGGCCCGAAGTATTGCTGTGCGATGAACCTACAGGAGCGCTGGACATCTCGAC
Organism: Terriglobia bacterium; assembly: GCA_009838515.1. Taxonomy (GTDB): domain Bacteria; phylum Acidobacteriota; class Terriglobia; order Bryobacterales; family UBA6623; genus VXMF01. The sequence continues at coordinate 7,098 of VXRL01000085.1, forward strand.
TGGAGTAGTGGTCTTGGAGGCCATCGAGCGCATCAATCGCGAACTGGGCACAGCCACGGCGGTGATCACCCACAACGCTGCCGTGGCGTCCATCGCGGACCGCGTCGTACAGCTGTCAGATGGCCTGATCGTGGCGGATCGCAGCAATCCCGTCAAGACCGCAGCACGGGACCTCACGTGGTAGGCCATGCAGGCGCTTGACCGCAAGCTCTTCCGCGATCTGTGGCGGATCAAGGGCCAAGCGCTCGCGATCAGCATGGTCATCGCCGTCGGCGTGCTGATGCTGATCGCCTACCTCAGCAATTTCAACTCACTGCAGTCCACGCGGGACGTCTATTACGAGCGCCAGCGCTTCGGGCACGTCTTCGCGACCTTGAAGCGCGCGCCACTGTCGCTTGGAAACCGCATCTCGGCAATCCCGGGCGTGGCACAGGCTGAGACTCGGGTCGTTTTCGACGTGGCACTGGATGTGGAAGGGCTTGCCGAGCCAGCCACGGGCCGCCTGGTGTCCATTCCCGAGCGCAAGCGAGAGATCGTGAACGATGTCGTGCTGGTGCAGGGCCGCTATATCGAACCCGGACGGTCTGACGAGGCAATCATCTCCCAGGGCTTCGCGGATGCCAACCGGCTCCGGCCCGGGGACACGGTCGGCGCGATTCTCAACGGCCGACGGCGCAATCTCGAGGTAGTCGGCGTGGGATTGTCGCCCGAATACGTCTATACGATTCGCCCCGGCGAGATGATCCCCGACAACGCCCGTTTTGGGGTGTTCTGGATGGGCCGCCGGGCGCTCGGTGCTGCATTCGACATGGAAGGCGGCTTCAACGATGTCTCCCTGCTGCTGCGACCGGGTGCGCAGGTCGAAAGGGTGATTCAAGAGCTTGACGAGCTGTTGATGCCGTATGGGGGCTGGGGCGCGATCCCTCGCGACCTGCAGTTGTCCCACTGGTCGGTCCAAAACGAGCTCAACGGTATCCGAGTGGCTGGCGTGATCATCCCGATTGTGTTCTTGGGCGTGGCAGCCTTCCTGCTGCATGTCGTGCTGCATCGCATCGTCGCGGTGCAACGGGAGCAGATTGCAACCCTCAAGGCCCTTGGCTATCGGCAGCTCTCGATTGCGTTGCACTACACGTATTGGGCTTTGGCAATCAGCCTGGCGGGCACACTTATCGGAACGGTTTGTGGCGCTCTCCTGGGTCGCGGGATGCTGTCCATGTACAACGACTTTTTCCGCTTCCCAGTCCTCGAATATCGCTTAGACCCTGTTGTTGTGGCGGGGGCTGTGGTCTTGGGCATCGTTGCCGCGGTGTTCGGAGCGCGCACGTCCGTTCGCCGGGCAGTCCGCTTGCAGCCCGCCGAGGCGATGCGGCCCGAGCCGCCAGCGAAGTACTCAGCCAGTCTCGTGGAGCGGCTCGGCCTGCGACGGCTGCTGTCGCAGCCAGCGCGCATCATCCTCCGCAACATCGAGCGCCAGCCGGTGCGCTCGGCAATCACGATCGGCGGCATAGCGCTGTCGTTGGCCGTTCTGATCGTGGGGATGTTCGCGGTCGACTCGCTTGACCTGATGATGGACATGCAGTTCCGCGTTTCCCAAAGGCAGGACTTGCAGCTCACCTTCACCGAGCCAATCTCGCCAGACGGGATCTACTCCCTGCAGCGGCTGCCTGGCGTGATGATGGCCGAACCCGTGCTGTCGGTGCCAGTCCGGCTAAGGTCGGGGCAGCGGTCCCGCCAACTGTCGATCATGGGCCTGCCACATCTCCCGGAGCTGTTCCGGGTCATCGACGTCGAAACACTGAGTCCGGTCGACCTGTCTCACGATGGTGTCGTGCTAGCGGAGCGGTTAGCAGACGTGCTGGACGTCCGGCCCGGTGAATCGATCACTGCCGAGGTGCTGATCGGCAGCAGGCCCGTGCGCGAAATCGCCATCACAAGCACCGTCCGCCAGCACATGGGCCTCACCGCGTATATGAACATCGACGCGGTCCGGCGCATGCTGCACCACGACAAGACACTGTCCGGCGGCTACCTGACCGTCGACTCACAAGCGCTTCCGGAATTGTTCAGAGCCATCAAGGAGACTCCCGCGATTGCCGGCAGCGGACTGAAAGCGGCGGCGCTGAAGTCCTTTCAGGAAACGTTCGCGGCCAACTTGGGCATCATGATCTTCTTCAACGTGCTGTTCGCGTCGATCATCGCGTTCGGCGTGGTCTACAACGCGGCCCGGGTCTCGTTGGCCGAGCGGAGCCGGGAATTGGCGAGCCTGCGCGTGATGGGCTTCACGCGGAAGGAGATTTCCGCAATCCTGCTAGGAGAGCTTGGGATTTTGGCGTTGCTTGCGCTACCGTTGGGGTTGCTTCTCGGCTATGCGCTGACGTCCCTGCTCACCAAGGCCATGGAAACAGAGCTCTATGCGCTTCCCTTTTCGGTCGTGCCCTCGACGTACGCGGTGTGCGCATTGACCGTTCTGGGGGCAACGGTGGTCTCGGGCCTGATAGTGCGCCGGAAGCTTGACCGCTTGGACCTGCTGGAAGTCCTGAAGGCGAAGGAGTAGCAGATGAGGAGGTTGAGCCCAACCCGAATTCTTGTCTGGCTGGTGCTTGCGGCCGTCGCCGCCGCCTTCGTCTGGGCCTTCATGCCCAAGCCGCTAGAGGTAGCCACTGCAGCGATCGAGCGCGGGTTTCTGCAGATCACGCTAGACGAGGAAGGTCAGACCCGGGTGCGGGATCGCTATGTGGTGTCGGCGCCTGTGGATGGCCAGGTGCTGCGAATCGAGCACGAGCCGGGTGACGCAGTCCGGGCCAGCTCGACAATCCTAGCTCGGTTTCGGCCGTCACGGCCTGAGTTTCTGAACTCCAGAACACGGGCGGAGGCACAGGCTAGGGTCGCCCGGAGCGAGGCGCAGGTCGAGCGCGCTCGGGTTGATCTGGACCGGGCCAGAGCCGAAGACGACCACGCACGGCTGGAGCTGGCGAGGCACGAGAAGCTGCATGCCGAGGGTCTCACAGCCGACAATCGCCTCGAGGAGGCGCGCCTGCGAGCCGTGACGGCAAGCGATGCGGTGCGGGCCGCCGAGTCAGCCATCGTCGTGGCTGAGCTGGAGCTCGAGCGCGCTCGCACGAGCTTGATCGAGGCGGGCGCTGCCGGCGCCGACCAAGACGACGTAATCATCCTGCGGTCGCCGATCACTGGCGTGGTCTTGCAGCGCTTGCGCGAGAGCGAGTCCGTCGTCCCATCCGGCGAGCCGCTCATCGAGGTCGGTGACCCCGAAGACCTCGAGATCGTCTCGGACATGCTGTCGATGGACGCGGTGCAAATCGACCCGGGCGACCCGGTGTTGATCGAGCAATGGGGCGGCGCGACGACCCTGCGGGGCGTCGTGCGCCAGGTGGAGCCCTTCGGATTCACGAAGATCTCGGCTCTAGGGGTCGAGGAGCAGCGGGTTAACGTCATCGTCGATTTCGAGGATCCGCGGGCTGCCTGGGAGGCGCTCGGGGATGGCTACCGCGTGGAGATCCGGGTCGTCGTCTGGGAGACGGAAAATGCCCTGAAGGTGCCCTCGAGCAGCCTTTTCCGCAATGCGGACGACTGGGCGGTTTACGTGATCGACGAGCTCTCCCTGGCACGGCTGCGCAGAGTCCAGATCGGCAGGCGTAACGCACTAGAGGCCGAAGTGCTGGCCGGACTGGATCAGGGCGACCAAGTGATCGCCTATCCCGGAGATTCGATCGAGGACGGGATGGAAGTCTTGGCTCCCGGCTTGTGAGCCGGGCTCGGGCACGACCGGCGGGCCCGAATCCCGAGTCGCGCTGCCGCCCCTACGCTAGACTACGGAGTGGAGCGGGCCGTCTGGCAGTCTCTCCGAACTTGACTTCCGCCGGCCGGGTCATCCTAGGAGTATCGATCAAGAGCGAGTTCGGCGGCTGACGGCATCGTCGCCGAACCCCGAGGCGGCCCCTCACATTCGGCCAGGATTCCCGCCAGACCATCGACCGATCCGCTCATGTACGTCCGCAAGAGTCGCTTGCTCACCCCTGGGCCCACGCCGCTCCTGCCAGCGGCTGTGCGCGCGATGGGGGCCGCAGACTTACATCACCGCACACCGGAATTCCGCGCCGCCTATAGCGGGGTCGTTGCAGACCTGCACTACTTCATGGGCACGGACAACGGCATCGCGCTGTTCGCATCTTCCGGGAGCGGGGCCATGGAGGCGGCCGTTTCGAACCTGTTCTCGCCCGCAGACAGGGTGATTGTCTGCGCCGCGGGAAAGTTCGGAGAGCGCTGGGTACAGATGGCGCGGGCCTTCAACCTAGAGACGGTCGTGCTGTCCAAGCCGTACGGGGAGTCGGTCCTCCCGGAAGAATTGGAGGCGGCCTTGCGCAGGCATCCAGATGTCCGAGGCGTGTTCGTCCAGGCGACCGAGTCCTCGACAGGGGTTTCGCACGACGTGCGGGCCATGGGTCGGCTGGTGGCGGCGACGGACGCCGTCTTGGTGGTAGACGCGATCACCGGACTTGGCAGCAGCGTCCTCGAGATTGACGAGTGGGCGTTGGATGTAGTGATCGGCGGGTCCCAGAAATCCCTGATGATTCCGCCCGGCCTGGCGTACTGCTCTGTCAGCGACAAGGCGCTCCAACGCGCGGAGACCGCAACCAACCCTAACTTTTACTTTAATTTGTGCAAGCACATTGAGGCGGGACCGAAGGGTGATTCCCCGTGGACACCGGCATCCTCGCTGCTGCTGGGCATGGCAGAGGTTCTGCGTTACATCCGCGAGCTCGGCCGCGATCAGCTGATCCGGAACGCACAGTTGCTCGCGCGGGCCACGCGCGAGTCCGCACAGGCCCTGGGATTGGAATTGTTCGCCCGGAACGCGATTCCGGCCGGAGCGGTGACGGCCATCCGGGCTCCCGACGGATTGGATTCGGGCCAGATCGTGCGCGCCTACAAGGACCGCTTCGAGGCCGTCATCGCCAACGGCCAGGGCTCGATGAAGGGGCAGATCTTTCGTTTCGCCCACTTGGGCTATTTCGACTTCCACGACTTGTTCGCGACCATTGCGGAACTGGAGATCATCCTCCACAAGCTCGGCCGCGAGGTGGAGTTCGGCAGCGGCGTGCAGGCGGCGCAAGCGGTGTACCTCGATGCGCTGGGAGCTGCCGACGGAGGCCAGCGATGAAGGTCTTAGTCGCCGATGCAGTGGACGCGGCAGCGATCGAGACGCTTCGAGCGGAAGAGGCGTTTGAGGTCGTTGTCTCGAATCCGGCCGAGTACGAGTCGCAACTGGAAGGTGCAGAGGCGCTGATCGTGCGCAGCGCTGTCAAGGTCACAGCAGCTGTTATGGACCGCGCGCCCCGCCTGAGGGTGATCGGCCGCGCCGGAGTGGGCGTTGACAACATCGACCGCGACGAGGCTACCAAGCGCGGCATCGTAGTGATGAACACTCCGGGGGGCAATGCGACCGCGGTCGCTGAGCATACGTTGGCACTCATGCTCTCGCTCGCCCGGTCCGTGCCAGCTGCCAACGCATCGACCAAGGCTGGCCGTTGGGAGCGCAAGAAGTTTCAGGGGAACGAGGTCTTTGGCAAGACCCTCGGGATCATCGGATTCGGGGGCATCGGCAGGCAGGTCGCGGAGCGCGCCCGTCCCTTCGGCATGGAGGTGATCGCGTACGACCCGTTCGTGTCCAGCGACGCTGCAAAGGGTTCCGGCGTGGAACTGCTCGAGCTCGATCCGCTGCTGGCCCGCGCCGACTACCTGAGCTTGCACCTCTCTCTCACGCCGGAGACTGCCGGGTTCGTGAACGCTGAGCTGATCAGCAAGATGAAGGACGGCGTGCGGATCATCAACTGTGCCCGCGGCGAGCTGATCGATTCGGCGGCCTTGGACGCGGCCCTCGAAGCTGGCAAGGTGGGCGGCGCGGCATTGGACGTCTACGATCCCGAGCCGCCCGAGGACACTTCCCTGCTTTCCCACGAGCAGGTCGTGGCCACGCCTCACATCGGAGGCTCGACGGCCGAAGCGCAAGCCAAGGTCGGGCTCAACATAGCGCTCCAGGTGCGCGACTTCCTCAAGTCCGGCGTGGTCGTGAATGCCGTGAACATGCCCTCGGTTAGCGCCGAACAGTACGGCAGGCTGGCGCCTTACCTGAAGCTCGCGGAACGGTTGGGCTCGCTGGTGGCGCAGACTTCCAGGGGCCGGCCCGTGCGTGTCAAGCTGACCTACTTGGGCGAGTTCGGCGAGACCGACACGGCGATGATCCGCAATGCCGCCCTAAGCGGCATCCTGAACTGCTTCCTGTCGCGCAAGGCCAACCTCATCAATGCCTCCCAGATCGCACGCGACCGGGCGCTCGGAGTTTCCGAAGTCCGTCGCGGACGGGCGCACTTCAGTGACTCTCTGAAGCTTGATCTCAAGACGGAGGATATCCACCGCGCCGTGGAGGGGGCTGTCTTTCCGGACGGCTCCCCGCGCCTGCTGAGCATCGACGGGATCTATGTCGAAGCGCCCCTCAGCGGGTCGCTCCTGTATGTGCGGAATCAGGACGTACCTGGAGTGATCGGACGCATCGGCACCGCGCTGGGCGAACAAGGCATCAATATTTCCGATTTCGCGCTCGGGCGTGGCGAGCAGGCATCCAGCGACAAGCCGGCGGAGGCCGTGGCGTTGGTGCGCACGGACCAATCTCTGACGGCGTCCGTGCTGGAGGGTCTCTACCGGATGAACGCAGTTACGTTTGCCAAGGCGATCGAACTGTAAGGCAAGCTCGCAGCCAAGCCCGGTCAATGGGGGCTCGGGCGGTTGTGTTGGCGACTGCCCGGCAAATGGCGGCTAGAACTTTACGCCGCGCTTCTGCAACTCGTCCAAGACACGGTCGACGCCGCGGCGATTGATGATCTTGATGCCCTTGGCACTAGTGCGCAACTTCACCCAGCGCTTGCGGCGCGGCGACCAAAAGCGCTTGTCCTGGATGTTGGGCAGGAAGCGCCGCTTCGTCTTGTTATGGGCATGCGAGACCCTGTTGCCAGTCCTCGGGCGCTTGCCAGTAACTACGCAGATTCGTGACATGGTGTGGTCCTAGCGGGGAGTGGTCTCAATGCTCACCGTTGCCCGGTTGGGCGGCCTGATGACCCGAGGCGTTAGAAGCGAAAAATAATACGCCCTAGGCCAAGCATAGCACAAGCGGGACGCCGCCGTTGATCACGTCTTTCGTTCACAAACCCTCGCAAACGACCCCGTCACTGTCAGCGTCTCGCAACAAACCGTACAGAGGCTCACCCCTCTGGATCGGGTCTACATCCGGGCAGTAGCGCCCGACATTTTCGCAGTTGGCACGGTAGCCGCTGGCCTCCAAAGTAGCGATACAAGCCGTCTGAGCGGTCTTCTGCCCGGCTCTCGGATCACCGGGGACACAGGCGACGTTGGGCAGGTGGGATGACACGGCCATTGCTGAGGCTCCGAGAGCCGCCGGGTTCTCGACCGTTTCGTAACACGCAGCGATTTCGAGCTCTCCCGTCAGAGCGTCAACGAACTCCGGGCGGAACGACCAATCCGCACCTTGGGCCAGCCTTGGGCGGAATACGTGCTCGTCCGCACAGGCGTTCAGAACGGAGCGTAGCGCCGCCTCCTCGTCAGAGTCCACGCTCAGCCCGTGCTTGGACTTGACGCGAACCGTCTGTGCCGCCCACCAGCAAAGCGCGTGGTCTGTCAGGCTGTCGCGGAACAGAGAGCTCTCGGCGGATTGCACGTCGTGGAAATCCCTGTCGCCCTTCGATGCGTTCAGGGACCCGGGCGCGAGCGTGAGGTTCAAGATGTCCGCGGCGAAGTTGGATCTCGCGGTCTCGCCCATGCCACACAGGCCGGACTCGTCCGCCTCCTTGCGGGCGACGATGTGCTCTATCTGGACGTAGTGGTAGTTCGGGAACACGATCCCGTCATACGGTGAGAGCCTCCCGCCATGAAGCTCGGCGATGGAGTCTTGCGTCCCGGCCCATGCGGAGGACTCTATTGCTTCGACGGAACAACTGGATTCGACAGAGACTTGCAGCCCGCTCAAGGCGGACAGGATGCGTGATCGGCTCCACTCCTCCTCCGAGGGGTGCCCGAATGAGAACGGACACAGAAAGAGGGCTCCCGTGAGGGTCCCGAGCGTGCAACGCAACTTGGTCATGTGGAATTGACACGACATAGTACCGGATCTTGTCCCATCCAGCGAGAGCGTGGAGGTTGTGCCAAGCGGGTCTTGTGTCGGTAGCTACTCGGCCATCCTGTGGGCTACCGCGGCCCCGCCCACTGCTATCAGGTTTGGGTGCGAAAGGCTCTAGCCGTCGTTCATAGACGTTCTTTGGCACTCCGCGCCGAGTGTCCGTGCACTCTCGGCGCATCATGCCTCTGTCTTGCTACACCCTGGTCCGCGCCTGCCGGCCCTGTCATGGGCGCCGATCAGCTCGGCCCCCCCGCCGGATCGGGCTGGACCGGGCGCGGAATCGCGAGCAGGATCGGAAGCCCGAGGATCGGCAGCGCCGTAAAGCCCCACAGCACAAGGTCAAGCCCGACAAGGTCGCCAATCAGGCCTGCAACCGGAACGAATGCGATGCCGGCCAAGCCCCAGCCGAAACCCATCATGAGGGCGGCCGCGGTACCGGCCTGTGTCGGCACCAATTCCCTTGCCATGACGATGTTGACGGGGATCGTGGACAGCAGCACCGTGCCGCCGGCGAATAGCGCGAGTAACGACAGCCAGCCGTCCAATGCCAGGAAGCACGCCAACAGGGGCCCGGATGCCAGACAGGACCCGACTATGACCTTGCGGCCCCCAATCCGGTCTGCAAGCGACCCGCCAAGGAAGGAACCCGCTGAAGTGCTTGCGAAGAATACCGCTAGCGCGACGCTCGCGGACTTGAAGTCCGTTCCCCGGACTTGGACCATGTAGAGCGCCAAGTACTGTGCCATGCCGACCTGCACGATCGAGCGCAGGACCACAAATGCATAGTGCGCAAGCAGAGGCCGCCGCTGCTGCCGAAGCACTGCCCAGTCCACCCCGCGCCGTCTACTTCCTGAATCTACCGCCGGTTGGGGCACCCGCCATAGCAGTAGCGGGCTGGCCACTGCTACCGGAAGCGCGGACACCCAGAGGTTTTCGTAGCCGAAACGGTCGATCACCTCGGCCAAGTAGAGCGGCCCCGCGCCCAGACCTGCCGTGCCGGCCGTGATGAAGATGGCGGTGGCGATACCCCGCCGCTGGCCCCCTAAGTGACCGGCTTGGCTGGTACTGTGCGGATGGAACGCCGCCACTCCCATGCCACCGAGCAGTAGCAGCACGACCACGCCGGAAAATCCCGTGGCCAGCGAAGTGGCTGTCAGAAAGGCCGCCGCGGCGAGCGGGCTAAGAACCGTGAACAGGCGGCTGTGCAACCGGTCGCTGAGCAGGCCGAACGGCAGCTGCAGGACCGAAGACGCGAACATCCAGAAACCGCCCAACAGCCCGGCGTGCGCGAGCGTCAGCTCGAAGCGGGAAGCAAGAATCGGCTGGATCGTCGGCAGGGTCGAGGAAAAACAGTCGACCGTGAAGTGGGTGAGCAGCAGGAGCAGGAACGCTTCGCGCGTCCGCCCCGCAGACCTCGCGGGCAGGGCTGCGACGGGGGCGGCCTCGCCGGAGTACGTACCGCCAAGTTCAGTCGCAACTGGGTTGTGCTTGATCACAGCATTCGCTCACAGGTCCTGCGGGCTCCGCGAGTGGCGCGCCGCAAGTGCGGCCGACTGCCGGCTTGCCGAAAGTTGGACCGGCTCGGCAGCCTTCCGCGGACGGCCGGATGAGTACCGCGAGAGCCGCTCCGCTAGGCGAGCTCGTCCCAGATCCCCGTGCGAAGCTCGCCTAGGCGGTGCTCAGCCGCATCGCGCACGTAAAGGTACTGATCCTCCTTGGCGACGCGCTCGAGTTCGGTCACGTCGGTCATGATCTTTACCGTCTTGCGGCGAATCTCCTCGTCATTCGATTCCCGCATCAGGCGCGCATAGCAGCCTTGCTCCGGCTCGAGCGAGCGCAGCTTGGCGAAGGCCTCGTGTCGCACGAACCACTCGCCGTCGGCTACCACGATGTCTGCTAGCGTCTCAGGGTCCGCAATATCCCCGATGGCCTCTATCCGCACGTCGGCGTCGGAATGCCTCCATTTCGGGCGGAACAGGTTCAACAATCCCATTCTGGCGATCCAAGCAGGCCGGCGCTGCGGCTATTCGCCGTAGCTGATGCGCCAGATCTTTTGGCCGCCGTCATCGCTGACCAACATCGAGCCGTCCTTGAGTTGCAGCAGGCCGACGGGCCGACCCCAAACCTCCCTTTGGTCCTCGCCAAGCATCCAGCCGCCGAGGAAGTCCTGCGGTCCTGACTGAGGCCGCCCATCCTTGAACGGGATGAAGGTCACGCTGTAGCCCGTGCGCACCGAGCGGTTCCACGATCCGTGGAACGCCAGGAACAGGCCGCCCCGATACTTCTCTGGAAACTGCGTGCCGGTGTAGAAGAGGATATCGAGGACAGCGACATGCGCGCCCAGCAGCACGTCGGGGTATAGCGTCTTGGCCACCATGTCGGCACCCGCCCCGTCGTGGCGCGGCTCGGCGTGCGGCCCGTTGTATGCGTAAGGCCATCCGTAGAACTCGCCCTGCTTGACGTTGACCAAGTAGTCCTCGGCGAGATCATCGCCGAGGCCGTCACGTTCCTGCACAGCGGCCCAAATCTCCGAGGATCCGGGATGCCACCGCAGTCCGATGATGTTGCGCAGACCCTCCGCGAATGTCTCGTGGCCGCTGCCGTCAGGGTTGTAGCGGTGCAAGGCCGCGCGGACCGGATCCTCGCCGAGGGCGATGTTCGAGCCCGAACCGACCGTGACATACAGCTTGGAGTGGTCGTCGTTGAAGAGCAGCGAGCGCGTCCAGTGGCCCTTGCCGTGTCCCTCGTAGGAAATGATCTCCTCGCCATCCGCCGCCGTCATGGCATCGGCGTCATAGACGAAGCGCTTGACTGACGTCGGCTCGGCTACGTAGAGCCATTTCTCATGGAAGGCGAGGCCGTAGGGTCGATCTAGGTTCTCGATCAGCTTGCGCGTCGCGCCGTCGTGATGCACGTAGACTGTGCCGTCGGTAACATTGCGCGAGCCCGAGTCGCTGAATACCAGCTCGTCATTCGGGCCCAACAGCATGAAGCGCGGACGCTTGAAGTCGCCGGTGATGTATTCCTCGACCTTGAACCCTTGGGGAACTACCAGGCTGGCGCCGGAGGGGCGCTCGATCACGTTCGGGCGGTTGGTTGCCGACTCGGTGTGGAACGGGTCTGGCAGGCCCTCCCAGTTGACCGGCTTGTTCTCCTCCGCCGCAGCGAATGCCGCCAGCAATACAGCGGAAATGCAGAGAGTAATCCAGATGCGCATGCCTAATAGCGTAGCCGATTCCCAGCCGCTCGGCGCGTAGTTTAGAGTCTGGGCGAGCCCGTGTTGCGCGCTGGACCGACAGCGGCGCCTTGGTCAGCGCGGTACCGCTACCTCGTTCGTGCGACGGTCACTCGGCTGCTCAGGCCGTTCTGGCGCGTTCGTGGCGGGCAGCCAAGCGGCCATGTCCCGCTTCACCTCGGCGTAGAGCTCGTCCCCGGCCAGGTTGGTCCACTCCATCGCATCTGCCCGGTGGTCGTAGAGTTCCTCGCTGCCATCGGCATATCGGATATAGCGGAAGTCCTCCGATCGCACGGCGTGGTTCAAGCGGCCGTGGGTCATGACAGCCGGCCTCCACGGCAATTCGGGGTTGCGCAACAGCGGGACCAGGCTCCGTCCGTCCAGCTTGCCGGCGGGGGCCAATCCGGCCAGCTCCAGCAGGGTCGGATAGAGATCCAGCAGACTCACCGGCCTCGGCGAGATCGCCCCGTTGCGAGTGCCTTCCGGAAGGCCTGGCGCACCCGGCGGCACCGCGATCATCAGCGGCACGCGGGTGGCCTCTTCCCACAAGGCGAACTTGCGCCAATGGTGCTTCTCGCCTAGGTGCCACCCATGGTCGCCCCACAGCACGATGATGGTGTTGTCGGCATAGCCGCTTTCGTCGAGCGCGTCCAGCACCCTTCCGAGCATGTCATCGGCGAAGCTCATCGAGGCCAGATACCCCTGGACGGCGTGCTTCCACTGCCCGTGTTCGACCACACTGGCGTGATCGCGCTCGGGCCGGGCCATGCGCACGCCTGACTGCGGAACGTCAGCCAGGTCCGAGTTAAAGACCAGCGGCAGTTCGATACGTTCCAGCGGAAAGCGTCGGAAATAGTTGCCGGGGACATACCAAGGCAGATGCGGACGAAAGATGCCGCAGGCGAGGAAGAACGGTTTGGCGTGCGTTTCGCGTAGCTTGGCCGCCACCCATGCGGCCACCTTGGCATCGGACATCTCGCCAGTCGCTGCGTCCAGCGGCCCCCAGTCGAAATTGCCGGTTCCGGAAATCCCGTTCACCGGGCGCTTCGGGGGCAACGGATCGGCTTCCCGCTGCAAGCTCTTGGAAGGCCAGTATTCGTGCCACGAGGCCGGATCGGGATAGACCCCGTGGTAGATCTTCCCCGACCCTCCGGCCCAGTATCCGTTCCGCATGAAGGCCTGCGGAAGGGTCTCCACGTCGGGCATGGCCGGACGCCAAGCTTGGTCGTTCTGGTAGACCCCCGAGCGATACGGAGCGACTCCGGTCATCAATGCTGCTCGGGACGGGTTACAGGCTGGCGCCGCCGTATAGGCGCGGCTGAACAGCGTTGAGCGTCGTGCCAAGCGCGCAAAATTGGGCGTGTTGGCCTGCGGATGACCGCCCATCGGCTCGATCCAATCATTGAGGTCGTCGACCGCAATAAACAGCACGTTGGGAGCGTCCGCCCTGGCCGCGACTGCAGCAGTGAGGAGCGCAAAGAGGAGGGCGAGTTGTCGCATCAGATCCTTCCTTCGGGCATCTCGTCGCTACGCGCGACACCCGCACCGCCACCGGGAGCGGAAATGAACAAGGCTGCCAGTATGGTAGCCAAGCAGCCGAGCGGGTTGAGCCAGAGGAACGCCAGGCCCGGAAACGCCAGCTTGGTCAGCCAGACCGCGAGGAGCCCGAACGCCGTGCCCCAGAACGCTCCGTTCGCCGTGACGCGCTTGAACAGGAAGGCAACGGCGAAGACACCCAGCATCGGCCCGTAGAACAGCGATCCCACGAAGTTGACGGCCTCGATCAGCGAGCCCAGCCTACCCCCGAAGCTCGCGAAGATCGCCGCGTAGGCGGCCCACCCCAGGGTTGCCCAGCGCAGGGCCCGGCGGGTGCCCCGCTCGCCCGCATTTGGCCGAACGTAGCGGGCGTAGTGGTCCACGATCGTGGACGTCGCGAGGGAGTTGAGCTCCGACGAGATGGTAGACATGGCCGCCGCGAAGACCCCAGCCATGATCAGCCCGATCAGTCCCTTCGGCAAGTAGCCGAGAACAAAGGTGAGGAAGACATAGTTGGTGTCGTTGTAGGTTCCCGGGCCGCTCTCCTCCTCGACGAGCGCGATGGCCTCGCTACGGACGCCCTGCAGGCGCTGGTTAGCAATGGCGAACGCATCGCGCTCAGTCGGGGCGCCCCCGCTGGCAACAAAACGGTCCGCGCTGCTGCGGCGCTGCTGGAACGCTTGCTCGAAGCGGGCGTCCACTTGGCGAAGCTCCTCCGAGTGCGTCTGCTCGAGTCGCGCTCGTTCAGCCGGGTGAAACAGCAGCGGCGGCGGTTCGTACAGGAAGAAGGCGAAGACCAAGACGCCGGTCAGCAAGATGAAGGCTTGCAGCGGGACTTTAAGCATCGCGTTGAATAGCAGACTGATCCGGCTGTGATACAAAGACTTCGCGGTGAGGTAGCGCTGGACCTGAGACTGGTCCGTGCCGAAATATGCCAAGGACAGGAACGTGGCTCCTATCAGTCCGGACCACAGCGTGTAGCGGCTGTTCCAATCGAACGCAGTGTCCACGGCCTCGAGCTTGCCCACGGTGCCGGCGAGTGCCAGGGCATCACGAAACGACACGGACTCCGGCAAGCCGGTCCACGCAAACCAGAAGGCGACTGCGATGCCGGCGAACATCACGCCCATTTGCACAGCGTCGGCCCACATCACCGCCCGGATTCCGCCCAACACGGTATAGCTCGCCACGACTACGACAGTAATCAGGATGGTCGGCGCTTCCGGGATGCCCAGAATTACCGAAAGAGCCACCGCCGGGGCATAAACTGCCAGACCAACGCCCAGGCCGCGCTGGACGAGGAACACCCCGCTGGCCAACCTGCGGGTCTTTGCGTCGAAGCGACGCTCGAGGTATTCGTATGCGGTCTGCACCCCGCTGCGATGGAACGCCGGCGCAGCGAACGCCGCGATCAGCACCATCGCAATCGGAAGTCCGAAGTAGAACTGCACAAAGCGCATGCCGTCGGTGTATCCCTGGCTGGTCGTTCCGATAAAGGTGATCGCGCTGGCCTGGGTCGCCATGATCGACAGGCCGATCACCCACCAGCGCATCTGTTTTCCGGCGGAGACGTAGGCGTGGACAGACTGATCGCCGCGCGAACGTCTCAGGCTAAAGACCAGGATTGCCGCTAGAGACGCGATTAGGACGGACCAATCGAGCGCGCTCATGAGGCTTGACCTAGGAATCGGGTGACGGCCCAGAGGCCCACGATCCAGAACGCTAGGTGGGCCAGCACGAGAACGTAGATCCGGTTCCAGTTGCGAGCGTCCGCCGGGGCGCTCGCAGCGTCAGACTCGCGCGGGTGCGAGGTATCTTGCAAGCGTTCTATCTTACCCATCGCGTGATCCGGATATCGCGCACGCCCGTCGTCAGATGGGGGCCCCGATCTTCCCCGGAGCGGCAGTGCCCGCGCGCGGGCAGCATGGCGAGCTTGATAGCCGCGATGTGCCTAGTTCCCACCGAGACGCTTCGGGGCGGGGTGGAAAGCTGCTTGTTCCCCTGACGGTTAGGGGGTACTCGGATTGCCAGCCGAAGCTATGGTTTCCGGAAACGCGATCCTCTGGAATTCCGGTATCTCGTGCATCGCTTTAAACGCGGGGTCGGATGCCACCTTGCGAGGCCCGCCGAAACCCTCCTCGAGTGCTTTGCGGATGTAGAGGATCGACCTGTCCCAAAGCTGCGCACCCGCGTAGGCTTTGGCCATGAAGTAGTAGTATTTGCCCGGGTTGCCGACCGAGCGCTCCTGTAGCATCGTTCCGAATGTCCCCTTCGTTTCGAACACGTTCGGGTCTAGGTCTAGGGCCTTTAGGTATGACTGCGAAGCGAGCTTGAACTTCCGCCTGGCGAAGTACGAGGTGCCGAGGTTGCTGTGGATCGAGGCCGAATAGGGCGAGACCTTCAACGCTCGCTTGTACGCGCGGATGGCCTTGCCATAGTTCCTCTGCGCGTGATGGACCGTGCCGAGGTTGTTGAGTGCCTGGCTATAGGTCTTGTCCACGCGCCAGGCACGCTCGTATTGCCTCCGGGCATTGCCGAGCATCAGTAGCTGATGGTAGGAAATGCCGAGCTTGTTGATCAGTTTGGCCGAGTCCGGTTCGAATTGGAGCGCCTCCTTGTAGGTGTCGCCCGCCTCCCGATACATCTTGCGGGCCATGTATATGTCGCCGCGCCGCTCCGGGCTGAGTTCCCGGGCCGTCGGATTGACCAAGGGACCTTCCTTGGTGCGGTCGATCAATTGCGCCTGCCCCGAAGCGGCAAGCACGACGACACCTAGAGCCAGCACCCGCGACCGCACTCTGCCCGACATCGCTTTACCGAAACTTTATTGAAGCACATCATTGCCGGATTGCAAGGCAAAACTGGGGGAATCGCGCCGATCACCCCCTCAGGGGCCTTCGAGTCGCTCCCACATCTCTCTCAGCTCGCTGAGCGAGAGCTGTTGCGCGCGCATCCCCGCGCACGGATCGGCATTCAAGCGCGGCAGCGGATAGTGCGCTGCCAAGTTGTTCTTCAACATCTTGCGGGGATGCCGGAAGCAAGCGCTCAAGAAAGCTAGCAGGCCTGCGGCCGGCGGCTCGCCGGCAATGTCGAAGCGCACGACCGCAGAGTGGACGGCGGGCGGTGGCTCGAATGCATCCGGCGGAACCCGGAAGAGCTTTTCGGGGCTGCTCTGCAACTGACAAAAACAGCTTAGAAAGCCGAAAGAACGGCTGCCGCCGCTCGCCACCACGCGGTCCGCCACTTCTTCCTGCATCAGGAACGTCGCGGAGCGGAACTCATGCCGCGCGGCGAGCACCTTTCGCAGGATCGGAGATGTGATGTAGTACGGCAGGTTTCCCACGACCACAGCCCGCCCGGGTGATGACTCCGACAGGATGTCTGGCAAGCTCACTTGGAGGATGTCCGCCGCGATCACGGTGAGCCCTTGGGGGTCGCCGCACCGTCGCGGCAGATCCTCGGCGAGTCCTGCGTCCAGTTCTACCGCTAGAACTTGGCGGGCGATTTGAAGCAGGTGCCTGGTGAGCGCTCCCCTGCCGGGGCCCACCTCGACCACTGTGTCGTCCGGCGCGACCGCAGCGGAGGCCATCCGAGCGAGAACGTCCTCGTCTCGGAGGAAGTGCTGGCCGAGCTTGGCCCCAGCGTGCATCGGTTCGAGTGTAGCGAGACGTCAGCGACTCCCCGAACCGTCACGGGGCTCTGCTATAGACTGGAGGTACACGCGGGGCCTCCTATGTGCCGCCGCCGATAGGTGAAGTAGGTCTTGGAAAGCGGAGCTGAGCAGAAGGATCCCTGCGCGCGCACCGTGACTGTCGAGATCCCTTGGGACGTGGTCGAAAAGGAGCGTAGAGACTACGTAAAGCAAGCCCGACAGTCGGTGACCGTGCCGGGTTTTCGCAAGGGCCGAGCCCCAGAGGTCGTGCTGTACCGGTATTTCGAGAAGGAGATCTCGGTCGTCCTGACAGAGCGACTGGCGCCCGGATTTCTCAGCAAGAAGATCGGCTCCATGGACCAGAAGCTCGCTGCCGGTCCGTACATTACCGACTTTCGCTTCGTCGAGGGCCGGCCGTTCGAGGTCGACGCCCAGTATGAAGTCTTCCCCCGCTTCGAGCTTGGCGAGTACAGGGACTTGAAGGTCGTTCACGAAGCGGAAGCCGTCACCGACGAACGCGTGGACGCAGAACTTGGGCGCCTTCGCGAGCAGCACGCGTCTGTGCGGACGCTGGACCCGCGGCCGGTCCAGGACAAGGACGTGCTGCGCGTCACGTTCAGCGCAGTCGAGCATGGGCCAGAGCTGCCGTTCTTCGGCCAAGAACTGACATGCGATCTCTCCCGCGATCAAAGCCCCGGCGGCCTGCCGTTCACCCGCGAGCTCCCTGGGCTCGAGCCCGGAGAAGAGACCGAGATTTCCTGCCAGTGCCCTGACGACTACCCGGACCCTGAAATCGCTGGCAAGACCGTCGAGTGCAAGGCCACCGTGCATTCGATCCTCGAAGTGGATCTTCCGGAGCTTGACGACGAGTTCGCCAAGGATGTCAACGGAAACCACGAAACTTTGGACGACTTGAAGGGAGCGGTCCGCAAGGAGCTCGAGACGCGCGCCGATCTCCAAGCGCGCGCGGCGACCGAGTTCGAAGTGATGAACCAGCTCGCGACCTCGCATCAGATCGACGTGCCGAGGCAGCACTTGCGAGAGCGGCTCCAACGACTCGCCGAAAGAATGGAGGGGCGCGAAGGCACCCCCGAGCAGCCAAGCCTGACGCCGCTCAATGTCGCGCAGGAGGCGATGGCCGTGTGCGCCGAACAAGTGCTCGACCGCATCGCAGACGTTGAGGATATCGACCTCAGTCATCAAGAGATTCAAGACTTCGTCAATCGATTTGCGGAATCGGAGCAGCTGACTCCGGAACGCGCTCGGGACAAGATGGAGGAGTCCGGCATCTTAGCCTCGATGTGCACTCGCGGACGTCGTTCCAAGGCGATGCAACTGGTCATCGATTCCGGGGCGCCGTTCGAGGAGCCGGAGCCGCGGGATTCCGACGGGCCTGAAGAGCGGCCGGAGCCGGCTGCAGACTCTTCTGGGGACGAGTAGGGAGCGCTCATGTCAGAAGTTGTGGAACCGAGAGCGAATCTCGTCCCGATGGTGGTCGAGCAGACCAGCCGCGGCGAGCGCGCCTACGACATCTTCTCGCGCCTGCTGAGAGACAACATCATCTTTGTCGGGTATCCGATAGACGACGCGATCGCCAACCTGATCACTGCGCAGCTGCTGTTCTTGGAGGCCGAGAACCCCGAGCGCGACATCTGGCTCTACATCAATTCTCCCGGCGGCTCGATCACCGCCGGCATGGCCATTTACGACACGATGCAGTTCGTCAAGCCCGACATCACCACGGTGTGCATCGGCCAGGCCGCATCGATGGCGGCGGTGTTGATGGCGGCCGGGGCGAAGGGCAAGCGGTTCGCCTTGCCCAACTCGCGCTTCCTGCTGCACCAGCCTTCGCTATCCGGACTGGCCGGCCAAGCTACCGATATCGACATCCAAGCACGCGAAATCCTGCGCATGCGCGAGAACCTCAACGCGTTGCTGGCTGGTCACACGGGCCAAGACGTCAAGCAGATCGAGCGGGACGTAGAGCGGGACTTCATCCTAGACGCCAAGCAGGCCAAAGAGTATGGTCTGGTCGACCAAATCATCGCCAAAAAGTAACGACTAGACGCGCCCGGGACCGGCGCCACGGGCCCCGCCGATCGCCGTTTGGTCTTCTGGTACGCTACAGCGCATGAAGGTGTGGCAGGTCACGCACTATGGCGAGCCGGAAGAGATGGTCTTGGCGGAAGTTGATCCGCCGGCCCCCTCGGCCGGACAGGTCCGCATTCGCAACCATGCTTGCGGATTTAACTTTTTCGACCTGCTCCAGTGCCAGGGCAAGTACCAGTCTAAGCCGGCGTTTCCGTTCACGATCGGCGCCGAGGTGTCAGGCATCGTCGACGCTGTCGGTGATGGCGTCGAGCACGTCAAGGTCGGCGAGAGGGTGCTTTCCCTGCCCCGGGGCGGCGGCTTCGCCGAATGCACCGTCGTCGACGAATCGCGCGCGTACCCGATCCCTCAGAGCATGTCATTCGCGCAGGCGGCTGCTATGCCAGTGGTATTCCAGACTTCGCTGTTTGCCCTTGACTATCGCGCCAAGCTGCGGCCCGGCGAATGGCTGCTGGTGCACGCCGGCGCCAGCGGCGTAGGCGTGGCAGCGATCCAGCTCGGTGTCGCAATGGGCGCGAGGATCATTGCCACCGCGGGCAGCGAAGAGAAGCTCGAATTCTGCAGGCAGCACGGCGCCGAACACGCCCTGAATTACCGGGATGACAGCTGGGTCGACCAAGTGAAGCAGATCGCAGGCAAGTTCGGAGCTGACGTGATCTACGATCCGGTCGGAGGGGATGTGTTCGACCTTTCCACCAAGGTCATCGCTCCAGACGGGCGGCTGTTAGTGGTGGGCTTCGCCAGCGGGCGCATCCCTTCGATGGCCGCTAACCGTGCACTGCTGAAGAACATGTCGCTCGTGGGCGTGTTCTGGGGGCGGCACTGCGACGAACATCCCGGCTACATGAGATCGCTGCATGACCAGCTCTGCGATATGTTCCAAGCGGGCAAGATCGATCCCCCGGTAGGGGCGGCGTATCCGCTGGAGGCGGTGCCGCAAGGCATCCGGGATCTGGCCAACCGCACGGTGCGCGGCAAGGCAATCGTCAAGATCGCCTGATCTGGGATTCCCTATTGGCCGAGGCTGATTGGCACCGGCACGAAGCAGAGCACGAAGACGACCAGCAGCAGCGCGGCGATGCGCTGTCTGCCGCGGCCGATCGGTGCCGAATCGTCCATGGTGGGCACGTGCCGGATGCCTGTGACAAACAACAGCACCAGCAACAGTGCGTAGGCGGCCTGCGTTGCAATGCTGATCGCCAGCAGCGCCAAAAACGAGGCTATTGCGACCTTGAAGCTGCGCTTCGCGAACACCGCGTAGCAGATGTGGCCGCCATCGAGCTGCCCGACAGGTATCAGATTCAGAGCAGTGATGAAAAGCCCGACCCAACCCGCGAATGCGACGTCGTGTAGGACCAGCGTCAGGCCTTCTTCGGCGCTGCCGAACCAAGCCCACTCAAAGAACTTGAACAGTAGCGGCTCCCCTAGCACCAAGCCCGCCGAGTCATTGATCGGGAGACGCGAGGAGAGCGTCACGCCCACCCACGAGATTGGGATCGCGAGCACCACGCCGGCGAGAGGCCCAGCTGCTGAGATATCGAACAGTGCCTTGCGGTTGGGGATGAACGGCGACATGCGGATGACCGCGCCCATCGTGCCGAACAACACCGGAGCGGGCAGGAAGTATGGCAGCGTAGCCGGAACGCGGTAGTGCCGGGCAGCCAGATAGTGCCCGAACTCATGAGCTGTAAGTATCGCCAGCACGCACACCGAGTATGTCGGCGAGACGATGTAGCTGGTAGATGCGACCGTGAGCAGGAACAGGACCGAGCTGAGGAAGACCCGCTGCTTGGGCTGTACTATGTTCGGTGGTCGCTCCGGCAAGCCCTCTTCGATCCACTGGGCCGGCCCGCGGCGCAGCGGAGCGATGCCGCCGCTAGGTCGCAGGGTTACGCCAAAATGGCGGTCAGGGCTGCGGTCTGAGCCAGCTCCATCCGGGTCGGACGAGGCGCCGCGCGGATCTTCAGGCAAGCGCAACCCCGATCTAGGCCGCGGCCGAACTGCGTGCGTCCAAGATGCTGAGCCAGCCGTAGCGGTCTTCCTTCGCGCCTGAGGTGATGCCCAAGAATTCGGACTGAATGTGTTCGGTAATCGGCCCGCGCCGCCCCTCAGCGACCTTGATTCTGTCCACTGAGCGAATCGGAGTCACCTCGGCGGCAGTGCCGGTAAAGAAGAGCTCGTCGGCGATATAGAGCCACTCGCGCGGAATCGCCTGCTCCTGCAGCGGGTAGTTGAGGTCGCGGGCGATTTCGATGATCGAATCGCGCGTGATGCCCGGCAGCACGGACGTGCCCAGCGGCGGCGTGTAGATCACACCGTCGCGGATCAGGAAGATGTTCTCCCCGCTGCCCTCAGAGACGTACCCGGCGGCGTCGAGAGCAATGCCCTCCGTGTAACCGTGCTGGTTCGCCTCCATCAGGATCAGTTGGGAGTTCATGTAGTTGGCGGCCACTTTGGCAATGGCTGGCAGGGTATTCGGCGCGATCCGCGTCCATGACGAGACGCACACGTCCACGCCCTGCTCGAGAGCCTCGGCACCGAGGTAGCGGCCCCACTCCCAGCAGGCGATATAGCACTCGATCGGATTGTTGAGCGAGCGCACGCCCACATCCCCGAAGCCGCGAAAGACCACCGGGCGAATGTAGCAAGAGGAGAGGCCGTTGACCTGGGTCACATCCTTGCAGGCCTGTGCGAACTCCTCGCGGGAGAAGCCTAGGTCGTCCATGCGATAGATCTTGGCCGAGTCGAACATTCGCCGCACGTGCTCCTCGAGCCGGAACAGCGCAGGGCCGTTCGTCGTGTCGTAGCACCGGATGCCCTCGAACACGCTGGTGCCGTAGTGCAGCGCATGGGTTAGGACGTGAACCTTCGCATCGTCCCAGTCAATGAAAGTGCCGTTGTACCAGATCTTCGCCGTGGGCTTGATCATGTCTCCTCTCCACCAATGAACCCTGTCTCCTTAGTATGGCACTCATCTCGACACAGCGTCTGATGGTCTATGGCCGAGGTTTGCTCGGCCCTGATTGCTTAAACTAAATCGCTCATGGGCCTCGTCTCGCCGCGCATCTTCCTAGTGGACACCTTCGGGCTGATCTTCCGTGCCTACTACGGCCGCGCGCGGTCCTCCGTGGGCTCACTGCGAACCTCTGCCGGCATGCCGACCGAGGCGATCTATGTCTTCAACAACATGCTCAAGGCCATGCTCGAAGTGCAGCAGCCGGAATACGTGGTGGCGGTGTGGGAGGGACATGGCCCCACCTTCCGCGAGAAGATCTTCCCCGAGTACAAGGCCAATCGCGACGCGATGCCCGAAGACCTCGCGCTACAGCTGCCGTATATCGAGCGGATCCTCAAGGCGTGGAACGTGGCAGTGCTGTCGGAGGACGGCTACGAGGCCGACGACACGATCGCGCTGCTTACTCGGCAGGCGTCCGAGCTGGGCGTCGAAGTCGTAATCGTCTCGTCGGACAAGGATCTGATGCAGTTGGTGGGAGAAGGCGTCGCGCAGTGGAACCCAACCAAGGACATGCTCTACAGGCCGTCCGACGTGCAAGAGTTCCTCGGTGTCAAGCCGGACCAAGTGACGGACTTTCTGGCCCTGAAGGGAGATTCCGTGGACAACATCCCCGGCGCGCCGGGGATCGGAGACAAGGGCGCGCAGCAGCTGATCGCAGAGTACGGCGATATCGAGGGAATCATCGGCAACGCCGGCAAGGTGAAGCGCAAGACCTACCGGGAGAGCCTGCAGAACCATGCGGATCAAGTCCGGCTCAGCAAGCGATTGGCCACTCTGGACGTCTCCGGCAGCCTGCGGCTTGACCTGGACTCCGTGCGGCTCAAGGCCGGGAACACCGACGAGTTGCTGAGCTGCTATCGCGAGTTGGAGTTCAGCACGCTGGCCAGCCAGCTTGAGAGCGAGACCGGCGGACCAGCTGCCGAGGTCGAGTCGCAGACTTTCGAATCGGCGGAGCAATTCGAACAATGGCTGGCCTCCGACAGCGGCCCGATCGCGATGGCCGTGCTAACCGACCAGGCGAGCGACCCGGCTGGAGTTCCACAGACACGCATCGGGTGCGCGGCGCAAGCGGACCAAGCCTGGGATCTCCCGCCTGAACTGCTTCCACGCCTTCGGGCCGTGATCGAATCCGGGCAGCGCGAGATCTGGGTTCACGACTGGAAGTCTGCGATTCATTCGCTCGGCGCACTGGGGGTCGACTTTCCGCAGGCCGCCGACGACACGATGCTGATGGCTTTCCTGGCCGATTCGAGCCGGACCAACTACGAGTTGAAGAAATCTGTCGAGCGGCGTCTGGGAATCCCAGCCAGTGACGATGCGGGAGTGGCGGCCAATCAAACACTCGCCCTTCGCAACACCCTCCAAGGCGAAATCGACCGGATGGATCTGCGCACGGTCTATGAAGAGATCGAATTGCCGCTGGCTCCGATCTTGGCCGCAATGGAAACGAAGGGTGTGATGCTGGACTCCGGCTCCCTGGCGGAGTTCTCCGTGCAATTGGGGCACCGCATAGACGAACTGAGTCGCGAGGTCATCGAACTCGCCGGTCGAGACTTCAATATCGGCTCGCCCAAGCAGCTGGGCGACATCCTGTACGTTCACCTCGGCCTGCCGCAGCCGCAGAAGCGCGGCAAGACCAAAGCCCCTTCGACCGCCTCGGACGTTCTCGAAGGCCTGAAGGACAAGCATGAGATCGTCACCAAGATCTTGGACTGGCGCCAGCACACCAAGCTGAAGAGCACCTATGTCGATGCCCTGCCCCAGCTGGTCGCTGCCGACGGGCGCCTGCACACCACGTTCAACCCAACCGGATCCGCCACCGGCCGGCTGTCATCGCTCAACCCGAACCTTCAGAACATTCCCGCGCGGACCTCGCTCGGACGAGAGATCCGCAAGGCGCTGGTGGCCCCGCCCGGATGGCGGTTCGTTTCGGCGGACTACTCCCAGGTGGAGTTGCGGGTGATGGCGCACCTGTCGGGCGATCCCCGCTTGATCGCAGCTTTCGCCAGCGGCGAGGACTTGCACCAGAGCACGGCATCCGAGGTGCTCGGCATCCCGCCGATGCTGGTGGGCCCTGAAGAACGTGCCCGCGCCAAGGCGGTCAATTTCGGCATCATTTACGGGCTCAGCGCTTTCGGCTTGGCCAGGCAGCTCAATATTCCGCAAGGCGATGCTCGCGACTACATCAAGCGCTACTTCGAACGCTACAGCGGGGTCAAGCAGTTCAAGGACGACACCATCGAGCAGACAAAGCGGAGGGGGTTCAGCCGGACCCTGTTCGGGCGTCGCAGGCCCGTGCCGGACTTGGATAGCAAGAATCACACCGCCCGCAGCATGGCCGAGCGCATCGCGATCAACTCGCCTATCCAAGGCACTGCCGCCGACTTGATCAAGAAGGCCATGCTGGCCACCGACGCAGCACTCAAACAGGAGGGTCTGAGGGCGCAGATGGTGCTACAGATCCATGACTCTCTGCTCGTCGAGACACCAGAGGAGGAAGTCGGAGCCGTTAGCAGGCTGCTAAGAGCGGAGATGGAAGCCGTGGAACGGTTGGCCGTTCCGTTGGTGGTAGATATCAAGACGGGCCCGAACATGCGAGACCTCGAAGGCCCGTAAGGCGGTCCGCTGTCAACCGGCTACTTATACGCTCGAGTGACCCATTCGGCAACCACGCACGGCTTGGTCGCGCCCTCGAGTTCCACGATTACGTTCCAGATGGTCTGAACGCCCCACGAATGCTCCTCGACGGCGTGCGGCGAGATATGCCCCCGAATCCTGCCGCCGGCTGGCACCGGGGCTGGAAAACGCACGCGGTTGAGGCCGTAGTTGATGCCGTGCCTAAAGTCGCCCGCGACCTTGACGGTGCCCATCATGATCGGGGCCAGCATCGATAGGCTGAGGAATCCGTGCCCGATCGTGGTCTTGAATGGCGACTCTGTCGCTGCGCGCGCGGTGTCAACGTGAATCCACTGGTGGTCCTCGGTGGTGTCCGCGAAGTTGTCGATCCGATCCTGCGTTATCTCGAACCAATCGCTAACGGCGATTTCCTTGCCAATGTTCTCTTGGAGTTCTTCGACGGGTACTGGGCGTGCCATGGCGTTGATTGTATCCAACGGCAGTTGGCGAGCCCGAACGCTTAGAGCTGGTTCACCACGTTGCCGCTGAGCACATACAGCAACGAAACTGCGACCAAGATCGCACCGTTGATTCCGAGCACGCTGCGAGCGCCGATCTTGTCGGCCGCCAAGCCGCAGCTGAGGTTGCTGAGCGGCATCACGCCGCGGAAGGCAGTGTTGTAGACGCTCATGATCCGACCTCGCAGTTCCTCCGTGAGGTTGAGCTGAACCAGAGAGCTGACCAACGTGAAGACACCGAGGATCGCGCCTCCGGAGAAGAACAGCAGCGGCATGCCAAGCCAGAGCGTGCTGGACAGTGCGAATCCAATCGTTGCAAGACCCAGCAACGACTGCATACTCAACGCTTTGTTCCCCTTTCTGGGAGCGTCGCCCAAACTCGCGACAAACAGGGCGCCGAGCACCGCGCCCACCGCCAGCACCGAACCCATAACGCCGAATCCTCCAGCGTCAAGGCCGTAGATGTCGCTGGCAAATACAGGCAGCAAGAGGTTGATCGGCACTCCGCAGAACGCCGAGACAACCGCGAGCGCCATCAGAGAACGCAGGGCGAGGCTGGCATGGATCGAACGGAATCCTTCCAAGAGGCTGCGGAAAATGTTCTTGTGGCCGGATTTAGGCGTGAAAGGAATTTTCAGGGTCAGCAACGACCCAATGACCGCCAGAAAGCTCAAGCCGTTGACCAAGAAGCACATGGCCGGACCGAGAAACTTGAAGACCGTGCCGCCGATCGGCTTGCCGACGGTCCCCGCGAGGTTGAACTGGATTGAGATCAGCGCGATTGCGTTGGAAAGGTGCTTCTTCGGCACAAGCGATGGGATCAAGGCTTGATACGCCGGACCCCCGAATGCCTGGCCGAGTCCCGCCAAGAAGGCGGCTGCCAAGATGTGCCAGACCTCGACGCTATCCGCAAAGAACAGCGCTGCCAGAGCTAGCGAGGCAGTCATCTGCAGGATCTGCGAGCAGATCAGGAGGTAGCGTCTGTCCATGCGGTCGGCCAGCACGCCTCCCACCACCGAGAACAGCAAGATCGGCAAGCCATTCAGGAAAGCCGTCAGGCCAAGCAGGCTCTCGGACCCGGTTTGCTCGTAGATGTACCAGCTCTCGGCTACGTTTGCGACGAAGTAACCCGTTGTAGAGGTGAACGCGCCGAACCACAGCCAGCGGAAGTTGCGGTAGCGGAACGAGCGAAACGTGCGGGCCGGCAGCCCGCGCGCTCGCTTTCGACGGGGTGAGTCCATTGGCTGGTCCGGCGACCCGCCCCGAGCGGGCACGGCCGCTGGCCGCCGACACATTATCTTGGCACACAATCCGGCTGAGATTACCCCGAACGGAGATTCGCGACGCTGGATCGATCCTCGAAACGCACCCGCGTGGCCTCGAGGTTCGGTCGTGACGCGCTGCTACACTTACACGAAGCCGCTGCAGGGCTGGTCCGCGATCTCTCCGCGCGGAATTCGACCCTAGCGGATCCCCTCACTATGGACTCTTCTCAGTCCCCCAGCCAAGCCAAGCACCCACGGGGGCTGTATGTCCTCTTCGCGTCGGAAGCATGGGAGCGATTCAGCTTCTATTCCATGCTTTCGCTTTTCACGCTTTACCTTAGGGATGATGTAGAAGGATTTGGCTGGACAGAGATTGAAGCGATCAGCCTCTATTCGTGGTATATGACGTTCGTCTACGCTAGCCCGTTCGTTGGAGGCCTGCTAGCCGATCGCTATCTGGGCTACCTTCGCACCACGTTGATCGGCGCCGTCTTCTTCGTCGCCGGACACCTACTCCTGTCGTTCCATTCGATCACGATCGTCTACATCGCGCTGGTCTGCTTGGTCATCGGGAACGGACTCTTCAAGCCCAATGTGTCGACGATGGTGGGAAACCTGTACCCGGACGGCAGTCCCCTCAAAGACCGAGCGTTCATCATCTTCTACTTTGGAATCAACGTCGGGGCATTCCTCGCACCGGTCACGATGGAGTTCATCAAGCAGCATGCGGGCTATCACCCCGCCTTCGCGGCTGCGGGTGTCGGCATGGTGGTTTCGCTGGCGACCCTGTACTTGCTCCGGCGCCACGTCGAGATGGTCGATGCCCCGGTCGCACCGCCGGCGAGCCATCAGGTCGAAGCAGCCGAACTCGCGAAGGTGCCGGAATCGCGCCGCATCATGGCGCTGCTGGTGATTTTCCTCATCGTGATCGTCTTTTGGATGGCGTTCCATCAGAGCGGTTCCACGCTGACATACTTCGCGAACGACAACACCCGCGGGAACTTCTCGGGCACGATCTTTAATGCGATCAACCCGCTCTGGATCCTCATTCTTTCCTTCCCGCTGGTGAAGTTCTGGGGCTGGTTGAACAAACGAGGCAAGGAGCCGTCGACCCCGGCCAAGATGTCGATCGGCATGCTCTTGACGGGACTGTCCTACTTCGTGCTCTATACCGCAGCAACGCTGGGCGAGGCATCTGTAACCGGAACCGACATCTACGACTACCAGCTGTCACCGATGTGGCTGATTTCTTCGTACGGAGTGGTGACGCTCGGCGAGCTGCTGCTGTCGCCGATGGGTCTCTCGCTGGTGTCCAAGGTTGCGCCGTTCCGACTCCGGGGGATGATGATGGGTGGCTGGTTCGTGGCCACCGCAGTGGGCAACAAACTAACGGCGATTGGCGTGTACTGGACGCGCTGGCCGCATTCGGTGTTCTTCGCGGTGCTGGGAATCATGTGCTTCGCGGTCGGCACCCTGCTGGCCGGGCTGCTGAAGCCGCTGAAGAAGGCGATGCCCGGAGTCTGACAGGCCGCATTCCTTCGCTATAGCAAGGCGCTGCACCGATCAGCCGTTTTGGCCCCATGGCAATCGACGCACGCTCCGGACGCGGTACTGCTCGGAGTTCCCGACGGCCGCAAGCGCGTATATTCGTTCAGGAGAACAGTCCAATGAAACATGCTCGCATCGGCATCGCGGCTTCGATCGTCGGGATGGCATTCACGTTTGCCTCGTGCACCGGCCCGACCGCAGAAGGCCCGCTCCCGCGCTACGACGCCAAGACGTTTTTCGAGACCACCTTGATCACTGGAAATTCCTTCTCACACGACGAGGAACGAGTCCTGATCTCGACCGATGCCACCGGAGTCTTCAATGCCTACAGCCAGCCGTTTGACGGGGGGCCTCCCCAACAGTTGACCCATTCGGAGAACGACTCGATATTTGCCGTCAGCTGGTTCCCGAACGATGACCGATTTCTCTACACGGCCGATCAGGGCGGAAACGAACTGAATCACGTTTACGTGCACCAGACCGACGGTTCCGTCCGGGATCTGACCCCCGGCGATCAGCTAAAGGCGATGTTCGCCGGTTGGAGCGGTGATCGGAATTCCTTCTGGATCCTCACTAACGAGCGTGACCCTCGCTATTTCGACCTGTACCGGTACGAAACGGACGGCTATGAGCGAGAGCTGGTCATGAAGAACGAGGAAGGCTGGATGCCGGGCGGCGTCAGCCGCGACGGGCGATGGGTCTCTCTCGACAAGCCCCGGACGAACGCCGATAGCGACATCTACATTTGGGACGCTCGTGCTCCCGAGGCCCGCCCGGTCCACATAACCGCGCACGAGGGAAACGTGCAGCATTCTTCGGTAGCGTTTTCGCCGGACAGCAGCAGGTTCTACTATGCGACCAACGGTCGCGGCGAATTCCGGCAGGTCTGGTCGTATGACCTCGAAACCCACGAGCACGCGGCCGTGGTAGAGGCTGAGTGGGATGTCATCTTCTTGTCGTTCTCCGAGACGGGCCGCTATCGGGTAACGGGAATCAATCAGGATGCGCGGACTCTCGTCACCATCCTCGACACGGAGACTGGGAAGGAGCTGCAGATCCCAGATCTCCCGCCTGGCGACATCGGCAGGGTTCGCTTTTCTCGAAGCGAATCTAGGATGGCCTTCTACCTGAGCAGCGACGCCTCTCCGCCGAACCTGCATGTCTTGGAACTTGACGACCTCCAGGCGCGGCGATTGACCGACAGCCTCAACCCGGCGATCGCTCCCGAGCACCTCGTGGAGTCGGAGGTGGTTCGCTACCAGAGTTACGACGGCCTGGAGATCCCAGCTCTTCTCTACAAGCCGAAATCCGCTTCCGGCTCCAGCCCAGCGCCCGCTCTGGTCTGGGTCCACGGCGGACCCGGCGGGCAGAGCCGCAAAGGGTACTCCCCCACGCTCCAGCACCTGGTGAACCACGGATACGCCGTCCTCGCCGTTAACAATCGAGGCTCTTCGGGCTATGGCAAGACCTTCCACCACATGGACGACCAGAAACATGGCGATGTGGACTTGAAGGACTGCGTCTGGGCGCGGAGATTCTTGGAGTCGTTGGATTGGGTGGACTCCTCCGGGGTCGGCATCATCGGAGGCAGTTACGGCGGCTATATGGTTGCGGCCGCGCTCGCATTCGAGCCTGACGTCTTTGATGTCGGAATCAATATCTTTGGTGTGACCAACTGGCTGCGGACGCTCAAGAGTATTCCTCCTTGGTGGGAAGCACAGAAGGAAGCGCTGTACGCCGAGATGGGTGATCCGGCCACGGGCGAAGAGCGGCTACACGCCATATCCCCCCTGTTTCACGCCAGCAATATCACGAAACCGCTCTTGGTCGTTCAGGGCGCTAACGATCCCCGGGTCTTGCAGGCGGAAAGCGACGAGCTTGTCGAGGCAGTTCGGGAGACCGGCGTTCCCGTCGAGTACATCCTCTTCCCCGACGAGGGCCACGGTTTCCGCAAGAAGGCCAACCGCATCGCTGCGTCCAACGCCTATGTCGAGTTCCTAAGCTCGCATTTGGGAGCGGACCCGGCGGTTCATTGACCGCCCGCTCGGGTTCGCTCCGAGTCGGTCATAGAGCCTGTCGGCCCTGACGGGAAGTTTCGCGGTTGGTTCGCGCGCGCCTTGTGCCAAGGCAGCGATCCGGACATTGATCTCGTCTGGCTTGGAGAGCACCGCCTCGTCTGCTCCAAGTGACTTCTTCGACCTCCGCCGAGGAAGCTAGGGAATGCTTGTCCGCAATTCTCGATGCGATGTTGCGTAAGGTATTGGAGTAATGAGCAGACCGCCCACCCTTCTCACGGCGATTCTCGGACTGGCTGCGCTTTCCTGCGCGGATCCCGCCGCCGAGCCGCCCAACATCGTCCTCATGATGGCTGATGACATGGGGATGGGCGATACCAGTGCGTATCAGGACTTCACAGGCAACGCTGACCAGGTTCAGCTTCATACCCCGCACATGGAGCGCCTGGCGAACCTAGGGGTCCGCTTCACCGACGCCCACACGCCATCGTCTCGGTGTTCGCCGACCCGCTACAGCCTGCTGACGGGCCGCTACGCATGGCGGAATCGGTTGAAGCACTGGGTGCTGTACGGAGCTCAAGGCGATCCAATGATCGAGCCGGACCGGCCCACGATCGCTTCGATGCTGCGCGACCACGGGTACGCGACGGCCATGTACGGCAAGTGGCACGTTGGCCTCCGATACAGGCGTGGGGACGGTTCTCCCGCTGCCGGCTGGGAGGACGCAGACCTGACCGAGCCGCTGCACACCTCACCGCTCGACCATGGCTTCGATCACGCGAGCTTCACCTCGCGCTCGCACGGCACTTCGGGGCCGAACGCGCCCGAGGAGTCGAGCGGCAGGGGTCCCGGCCACGTCCATGGCCGAACGGTAGTCGCCGCCACCGGAGACGGCAAGCGACTCGCCATCACCGGGAGCGACGCATACGTGTTGCACCGCCTAGGCAGCCGTCATTCGGACAACGCGATGCGATTCTTGTCCAGCCATGTCAGCGAAGCTACGACTAGGTCGAGGCCATTCTTCCTGTACTACCCGGCCAATGCCAACCACGGCCCCTACACGCCGGACGAGACCATCGGCGGCGTGGCGGTGGCCGGTGCCGCCCGCACGAAGTCCGGCCAGCCAATGGACGCGAGACACGATTACATATTCGAAAACGACGTCGCCCTCGGTCGGATGCTCGATTGGCTGGAGACGACCGCCGATCCGCGACAGCCGGACTCCCTGCTAATCGAGACAACTCTCGTGATCTTCACGTCGGACAACGGCGCCGAGAAGGACAGCGATATCGCGACCGGCCCATTCCGCTCTAACAAGGGATCCGCTTACGAAGGCGGGCATCGCGTGCCGTTCATCGTCTCGTGGCCCCAAGGCGGCGTTGGCGACGGCGATGCGTCCGATCCCGGCGAGAGCAGTCCGGCACCAATCAGCTTGACGGACATGTACGCCACGTTCGCTGAGATCGTCGGCGCGGAACTTCCTGACATGAAGGCCGGGGAGAAGGGCGGCGAGGACAGCTTCAGCGTGTTGGGCGCCTTCCGGGGAAACACTCCGGTGGATCGCCCTGCGCTTATCTTCAACGACCACAAGGAGGCGGAATCGGATCCTGCCGCTGCAGCCATTCGCATCGACTCTCCGCGCGTCGACGGAACCGTCGTTCCGGGCCAATGGAAGCTCTTCTTCGATGCGTCGCTGTTGCGGGCTGGCGAGGCCAACGCATATGAGTTGTTCAATCTGGCCGAGGATCCGCGGGAACAGTCCAACCTCATCGCGACCCCCGGGCTAAATCCATTGGTGGAGCATATGACCGAATTGGCCGTGCTCCACCGCAATGCGGGCGGACACCGTCTGGCAGAGATCGCTTCGCACCGAAGCGAAACGATTGATTGGACCCAGGGTGAGCCCCCTCGCATTGATGGGCTGGAGCTGTCCGTTTCCGCCGTAGGCGGTGACCTCGCATTCAGCGGCAACGGCTTGGGGATATCCGGCGGAGGATCAGAGGCAGTGGACGGAGGCGAGGCAATCCTAGTCAGCTTCAATCAGGATGTTCTCGTCGAATCGGCGGCAATCGCAGCGGGCGATGGAGCAGTCGGTGGCTACTACCAAGTTGGTTCGCGAGCACCACTTGCGATCTACTGCGTCGACGGCGATATTGACTCCCTGGATCAGAGCGGAATCCTCAGCGACATCGGATTGCTCAAGATGGGTGAGGAACTCCGCTTCGACAGCGGCCCACACTACGGCAATGAGTCCTCCGGCGATTGGCGGCTCCAGAAGCTGACCGTGCGCCTACTCCAATAACGGTGCGACGCGGATCGACCTCCCGTTCCGGGTCATGTTAAAGAGTGGGACAAACACAAACGAGCAGATCAAACCAGATTCAGGGATCGCCACACCCCGGCAGTGGCCTCGCGAGGAGCCGCTAGAACGTCCTTAAGGGCCAAAAGGAGAATCGCCCAGCCCTGCAACGTATCCAAGAATCTACGGACCCAAATACTAGGGCTGTCTGGGGGAAGAAATCCTTGACTTGCATCGGTAGCCCCCTTGTATGAAGGGCGATCCGCCGCCCGACATTCTTCCGGCTAGGCCGAGCCGTGACCCCTCCGGCTGAACGAAACCCAAGGCCGCAATGGGTCGCTCAGTATGGTATGATTCGAAGCACTGAGGTGGCGGTATGTCAGTCCGCGCCTCTCCCTGCGCGGGGGCGTAGTTCAGTTGGTTAGAACGCCGGCCTGTCACGCCGGAGGCCGCGAGTTCGAGTCTCGTCGCTCCCGCCATTTCTCTTCGACATTCCAACTGGAAGCTGGGCATGCCTCGCACTGGCGCGCCAATCGGATCCTCCCATGAAGCAAAACAAGATCAAGGCAACCCTGCAGGCGGGAGGCTCTGTCCTAGGCACTTGCGTCTCGGACTGCTTCAACCCTGAGATCGTGGTTGCCATCCAGGCGGCGGGCCTCGATTTCTTCTTCATCGACAGTGAGCATGCTCGCACGAGCTTCGACGACGTGCAGGCCTTTGTGCGGGTTGCCAAGTCGGCGGACGTCGTGCCGCTCGTGCGCGTGCCGCAGTCCGAGTACTTCTTCCTAGCCCGCATGTTGGATGTCGGAGCGATGGGGATTATCAACCCGCGCACCGAGTCCGTGGAGGAGGTCCGCAAGATCGTCGGTGCGATGAAGTTCCCTCCTCACGGACGCCGCGGCTACGGTCTGCGCAGCATCGTGACCGACCTAGACTTCAAGGGCGCCGCGGCCGAAATGGAGTCTGCCAACCGCGAGTCTATGGTCATCATTCAGATGGAGACGCAGTCGTGCGTCGACAACATCGAGGAGATGGTGGCGGTAGACGGGGTGGACGCCACAATGGTCGGGCCATTCGACCTCTCCGTGTCTCTGGGGATTCCGGGAGAGTTCGAGCATCCCAAGTTCTGGGCGGCCTTTGACCGGATGGTCAAGGCCTGCAATGAAGTCGGAGTCGCTCCGGGCGTGCACTTCGGCAACACCAAGATGCTGCAACGGGCCCGGAATCACGGGGCGCGCTTCCTAGTTTGCGGTACGGACATGTCCGTTCTGCTCAATGGTTTCCGATCGATTCGAACCGAGATGGAAGCCGCTGTGCCGCAGGCTGCCGGCAAGGCTGGCGGGTACATGTAGTGTCCGCACACCCGCCGCTCTTGATTCCTCGCGTTCCCGAGGTGCAGAAGTGAAGCCGGTTCGCTGGGGAGTCCTTAGCACGGCTAGGATCGGCCTCCAAAAGGTGATCCCGGCCATGCAACGGGCCCACCACTGCGACATCGTCGCGATCGCGTCGAGAGACTTGAGCAAGGCGCGCGAAGCGGCGGAGAGCCTGGGGATTCCCAAGGCCTACGGTTCCTACGAGGAACTGCTGGCCGACCCCGAGATTGAGGCGGTCTACAACCCTCTGCCCAACCATTTGCACGTGCCGCTATCAGTACAAGCGGCGCGGGCCGGCAAGCATGTGCTGTGCGAGAAGCCCGTTGCCTTGACCGCGAGCGAGGCCGCCGAGCTGATCGAGGCTCGAGATGCCGCCGGAGTGTTGGTCCAAGAAGCCTTCATGGTGCGTTACCACCCGCAGTGGTTGCGGACCCGCGACTTGGTCCGCTCCGGCAAGGTCGGGGACCTGCGCGCTGTCCAGGGCTTCTTCAGCTACAACAACCGGGACCCGCAGAACATCCGTAACATCGCCGACATCGGTGGCGGCGGCCTGTATGACATCGGCTGTTATCCGATCACCGGCGCGCGCTTTCTCTTCGAAGCCGAGCCCAGCCGTGTCGTGAGCCTGATCGAGCGGGATCCCAAGTGGGGCATCGACAGGCTGACCTCGGCAATCTTGGAGTTCGCTAACGGACACGCCACGTTCACGTGTTCCACCCAGATC
The DNA here is from genome assembly GCA_009838515.1 of Terriglobia bacterium. Taxonomy (GTDB): domain Bacteria; phylum Acidobacteriota; class Terriglobia; order Bryobacterales; family UBA6623; genus VXMF01. The sequence goes on from VXRL01000085.1 coordinate 41,210, forward strand.
ACGCCGTATCAGCGGATGCAGATCTTGGGCACTGAAGGGCGGATCGAGATCGAGATTCCGTTCAATGCGCCAGTAGACGTCCCCTGCAGGATCTTTCTCGACGACGGCAGCGTCCTCGGAAACAGAGGCGTCACGGTCGAGGAATTGCCCGTGACCGACCAATACACAGCCCAGGGAGAGGTGATCTCGCGAGCGATTCGCAACGCGGAGCCGTTGGAGTTCCCACTCGAGAACGCTGTTTGGAGCATGCGCATCATTGACGCAGTGTTCCGCTCGGCCGAGTCCGGCGGCTGGGAATCCGTGTAGGGCGACGACGCCCCTGTCTCAGCGGATCAAGGCGATCTCGGCCAGGTCGCGGTCGAGATGGACACAGAACCTGCCCTGTTTCGGGTGTAGCCAAATCCCCTGCTCCGGGCCGACATTGGGAATCCCGTCGGCTCAACCTCGATGTAGTCGGCGAGGAGATGGTGTCGTTGGTGCCGGTGCTGATCGACCGAGTGTCCGTAGAGCTTTGTTTCGCCTTGCCTCATCGGCAGAATTCAGATAGATTGTTGCCAGTTATTGTCAAGTGGTAACATTTTATTTGAATCAATCATGCACGAATACACCGCAGCTATCTTTCGTAAACACGGTGGCCAGCTTCGTATGAGCGAGGCCCTCGAGCACGGGATCACTCCCTACAAGCTCTATGCACTGCGGGATCGAGGTGTCGTCGAGCTGGTCAGCCGAGGCATCTACCGGCTAGTGGAACTGCCGCCGCTCAGCGATCCGGACCTAGTCACGGTGAGCCTACGCTATCCCAACGCCGTCATCTGTCTCGTCTCGGCGCTGGCATTTCACAAAATCACAACCCAGATCCCGCATGAAGTGTCCGTAGCGGTGCCCCGGGACTCGCGCCCACCCTCGCTCGACCGCCCTCCTGTGCGGGCGCACCGGTTCTCCAAGTCGAGTTACGAAGCCGGCATCGAAACCCATCGAATCGATGGCGCGGCCGTAAAGGTCTATGACCGCGAGAAGACCCTGGCCGATTGCTTCAAATTCCGCAACCAGATCGGCATGGACATCGTACTTGAGGCACTGCGGCTCCAGCGAGAACGCGACGGACTCAAGCTCGGGGTGATACTCAGCTACGCCCGGGCGTGCCGCGTGGACAAGGTGATGCGCCCCTATCTGGAGGCCAGCCTGTGAAGTCCACCCGCAATCTGCCCGCATCCGTCCGGCAGCGCCTCCTTAACCGGGCCAGGAGCAGCCGTCGGCCCTGCAGCGAGTTTCTGCAGTATTTCGCCATGGAGCGGTTCCTATATCGACTGTCCCGGTCCAAACACTCCGACCGCTTCATCCTTAAGGGCGCGTTGATGCTACAAGTGTGGCGTTCGTCGGAGGTCCGCCCAACCATGGACATCGACCTGTTAGGCAAGACGGACAACGAAGAAACGGGCATCGTCGCGCAGATCCGGGACATTCTCTGCGTAGACGTGCAGCCCGACGGTCTGACCTTCGATCCGGCTTCAATCCGGAACGATCGCATTAGCGGAGATGCAGAGTGCGAGGGGATCAGGATTCGGTTCCAAGGGGCGCTCGGCACGGCACGAGTACACATGCAGACCGATATCGGCTTCGGCGACGCCGTGTTTCCTGAACCGGAAGCAGCGGATCTTCCCGCGATGCTGGATTTTCCGGCTCCGCGGATGCTCTGCTACAGCCGCGAGAGCACCGTCGCTGAGAAACTGGAAGCGATGGTCAAGCTAGGCATTCTAAACAGCCGTATGAAGGACTTCTACGACATCTGGCTGCTGTCCCGCCAGTTCGACTTCGGCGGCCCCGATCTGTCGCACGCCGTCCGACTCACGTTCGAACGCCGAGGCACGGCGCTGCCGGCCGTGATCGAGGCCTTCACCGAGTCATTCGCCGACGACAAGCAGGTTCAGTGGTCGGCATTTCGGAACCGGCTTCAGCAGGAGCATGTACCTGTCTCGTTCGCAGTAGTCATAGCCGCAATAGATGAGTTCCCGTCGCCCGTCGTCGCAGGGCTCGTCTCTGGCGACCCTAGGCCTACGCAGTGGACAGCATCCGGCCCCTGGACCTAAGCCGACTCTCTCCTTCTTGGGTCCCCTCTCCAAGCCCCGGAGAAGTCGTCGCAAATAGTCGCCGCACACTGGCCGGCATTGGTGAGGGCAGGCTGTACGACATCGGCTTTGGTTCCATCTACCGGAGTCGTCTTGCGACGCTAACTCATCGGATCAAGACGATCTCGGCCAGGTCGCGGTCGAGATGGACACAGAACCCGCCCTGTTTCGGGTGTAGCCAAATCCCCTGCTCCGGGCCGACGTCGGGGATGTCTTCCGCGCTGCCAACCAGCGTGCCGTCGACATCCTCCACCTCCGGGCTAAGGGGGCCGATGTGCAGGTGGGCGTGACACTGCGTGCGGAAGAAGTGGCTGTTTTGCGCTACCCCCCACCGCCCAGGATATAGCTCTTCCCCACGAGCCGCCGCTTTCCGCCAGAGCTCAGCGCGGAGTTGCGGGCTAAGGTCCGCGGTTGATTGGTATCCCGCCGTATGCACCTTGGGCAGAGCCAAATAGCGATTCGGCTTGCGGGGATTGATGTCTTTCAGGAAATATACTTCGTCCGTTGCCCGCTCGGCCGTGCCGCAAAGACTGCAAACACGGCTCTCCATGCTCCCCGGTTCGGCGTGATCACAGGGACAGTCCACTACGGGCATCGGCACAAGCGGCACCAAGCCGAAGAACACCAGCAGCAACACCTGGGCTATCCGGCCCCCGCGGAACCTAGCCCCGCGCTTGCTCGAGCGGTTCATGCTCCCCGCCTCCGAGGTGCTGATTGTGGCACTTGATTAGGAACTCGTCAGTCATTCCGGCAATGTAGTCGCACACAAGTTGATGCAGGGGTTCGCTAGCGAGCTGCTCCACGTAGCTGCTCGGCAGCGCTTCCGGGTGCTTCAGATAATGCTGGAACAGCGCTTTGAGTCGGCTAGAGTATCCACGCTCCTGGCTGATCCGAGCACTGTCGCGGTAGTAGGTCCTGGACAGCAGAGAGCGCAATTGCCCCATGGTGGATGCTGTTTCCCCGGTGGGGACGGCGATACGCGAAGGCAGGTGGCGGACGTCTTGGCAACTCTCGATTCGTGCCTCCGCTGCGGCAGAACGGGTGCCCTCAATCAGGCCCCGCACGAACATTGCCATCAGCCGACGTTGGGACTCGTTGAGGATGCGCCGCGCCGGGGCGCTGGGGTACTTCGCCTGTACGTCGGCATGCAGGTCTCCGAACGCGGGCACTGCCGAGCAGATGTCGGAGACGGTCAGGAACTTGTCGGCGACAGCATCTTCTAGATCCGCGCTCAAGTAGGCGATCTCGTCGGCACCATCGAGGAGCTGTGCCTCGAGCGTGGGGCGCAAATGGGGCAAGTACTCCTGATGCGATGGCTCTGCGGGGTCTAGTTCGCGCGAATGCTTCAACAGGCCTTCGCGCACTTCGAACGTAAGGTTTAGGCCCCGAAAAGCCGCGTAGCGGCGTTCAAAGTGCTCCACGATGCGCAGCGCGTGGAAGTTGTGGTCAAAAGACGACCCCTTGAGGCGCATCTGCTCGTCCAGAGCTGACTCCCCGGCATGGCCAAAAGCGGGATGGCCGAGATCGTGGGCCAGAGCAAGCACCTCGACCAAGTCCACGTTCAGCCCGAGCGCCGTCGCGACCGTGCGGGCGACTTGGGAGACCTCGATGGTGTGTGTCAGCCGCGTCCGGCTGTGGCTGGAGTTTGGAAGCGTTGCGACCTGCGTCTTGCCGGCTAGGCGCCTGAACGCCCGCGAGTGAATCACACGGTCGCGGTCGTGCTGGAAGAGCCCTCGATAGGAATCGGGATCAGGCGGCTCTGCGTACTTTCGCGAAAGCGACTGCTCTTCCGGGAACCGGAGTCGGGAAAGCATCGCGCTCCGTGAGGTCAGCTTCCCTCGCCCAGTGTTTCCATCAAATCCGCTGCCAGAGGGCTGGCGGGACTGTTCGCAGCTTGAATCTCGGAGAGTATGTCTCGGGCCCGTTGCGGGTCGCTCTGCAGCAGCGTTCGCGCGACCTCGATAGACGCGCGGTCCTTGGGGATCGTCCGCGTGGGGTTGTCGACAATTTCTTGGAAATACGCTCTGGCCGCATCGACATCGCCCTCGACGAAGAGCATCTCGCCCAAGGCTAGCTTGGCCAGCGCCGGGTACTCGCTCCCCTTGCCGCGCGCCGCCGTTTCGAAATGCGCCTTGGCCTCGATCGCATTGCCCTGTTCGCGATCCAACAGACCGGAATAGTAGGCCGCCCCGGCCGCCGCCGCGGTGCCAGCATAGTCCAACGTGACCTCGTCTAGGGCACGGGTGACCTCTTCGACCCGTTCGGCCTCGGTAGCGAACGTCTTGAGTCCTGGAACGCTCTCGGTGGTCACGACCCCGCCGTACAAGGTAGTGGCCTTGAGCAGGGCGGCTTGGGAGTCGATCCCCCTTTGCCGCGCGTAGCCGCCGTACCCCACACCTCCAACGAGCAAGACGAGAACGGCCACTCCGCCTCCGACGAACTGCTTGCGGTGCGCCGAGAAGTATTCGACCCGTTCGCCAACTTCTTCGACGAACCGGTCACGCTTGAGGTCTTTGCGACGGAATCTTTGCAATGCGTCCCCCTAGAGCAGATGCCACGAAGCGGCTCTCATTTTCGGCACCGCCCTCTTCTCTATATTAGCTTGAGCCGCCCACGCCAATAGCCCCTCGCTCATACAGGTAGCGATCGCCTCGAGATTGTCACCGAGGCTGCCCAGCAATAGGCTTGGCTGAGCCCCCGACCTCCTCTCTGGGGCGGTCGCCCGGAGCACGGAACGGGCCTAGGCAGCGCCCGGCAGATCCGATTTCGTGGTGAGCAACTTTGATTCCCGGAGCATTGTCCTGGCTCTGGAGCCTATAGCTTTCGGTAAAGGATATTGCGGTATTCGACCTTGAACGGCGGCCCCGTGTGCATTTGGAAACCAATCAACCCCTCGGGCGTGAAATTCTCCGAATCCTCATCGATCGTTCCGCTGACGAGCCGGCCGTTCAGGATCTGCAACATCACAGGACCGCGCGCAATGATGTGGTACTGATTCCAGCCACCCACGTTCATCACCCCGCGTAGCAATGTCTGGTCGCCCAGACTCGCCAGCTCCTGGTACTTCGGCCCATCCGTGATGCGGGTCAGCAGCCCGCGGCGGGCAAGCACGACGTGGCCGGGCCTGCGGCCGCGCTCCTCGTGCAGGTTGGCCGAGAACCCAATCCGAAAATCCAAGTCTGCCTGATAGCCCCTAAGGACCCATTTGCCGACGTCGGGAAGCTCGACGCTGCGGTATTGGATGCCGCTGTTGGCGCCGCCCAGTCTGAACTCGACCTTCAGCTCGAAGTCCTTGACCGTGCCTCCGCGCCAGATCAAGAAGTTGTTTTGCTCGACCACCTTCTCTGGGGTGCTCTCGCCGATGATGGCCCCGTCTTCAGCGCGCCAGAAGGTCGTGTCGCCATCCCAACCGTCCAGCGTCTTCCCGTCGAAGATGGGGACGAATCCCGCGTTGTCGTCGGCTTCATAGGTTGGATAGAGGCCGCCGAATCGGTCCCTGCCCTCAGGCGCTTGCGCGGCCGCCTCGGTGCCCCACGTCGTTGCCGACAGGCCCGCGAGCACAGCGCCGACTAGCGCAACACGTGCGGAACTAGATTGCTCCGTCATTCGATTGCTCCTCGTTGCTCGGGGCGCTGCCAATTCACCGCCCACTTGAAACCGCGTGCCAGAAGGTCCTGGAACGTCGGGTCATCCCATGTCGCGGACCCGTGTCCGAGAGTTGTTCCAAAGACGCGCGCGCCCCGGTAGTCGTTCGTCCAGACGATCGGGTGCTCGTCGCCGCTCTCCGGATGAACGGCGGCCGCCAACGAATTGGCTTCCGGCCACAGCTTTTGAATCACGTAGAGTTCGTCCATCGGGGTCACCCAGTCTAGGGGGAATCCCTTCATGACCGGGTGATTTGCGTCCTTCACTTGAACAGCGATCCGGTGTTGCCGCGTGTGGCGGCGGGTGGTCACTCCCAGGAACTCGCGCCACTCGTCGGACTCGAGCGCCCGATACGAATGCATTGCGCAATGGATTACGACCGCGGGCAAGCCGCCGTTATGTCCAGCGACGATCGTGCGCACGAACTCGGCGTCGTCGACGTTGGCATAGCACTCGTTGTGGACCACGATGTCGTAGCCTTCCGACCAATTGGGCTGGTTGTAGAGACGGGCCTTGGTCGTAGTCCAGGTCGACCTGCCCTCAGTCTCCAACGCCACCGTCCAATTGACGGGCGCCTCGGACGCCATCATGTCCATGATGACCTTCGTTTCGCCGGCATAGTCGTGGCAGCACCCGCCGGTGACGATGAGCGCGCGAATGCGCTCCTGACCGGCGAAGGGATCGGGAGGCCTGCGGCGCCTTGGCCTCGAATCAGCCTGCGTGCCTAACTCTCGCTGGGCTGCTTGAGAGGCGACTGAGGAAGCCTGAGGCAGCGCTTCCGGCAGCAGCAGTGCCAATGCGAAGATCGCCGGATAGATCCGTGTCAAGTTCTTGCTCGCTCTGGCAGAGGCAATGAGCTTGTGATTGCCGGATGAAGCTCAGGCTAGGCAATCAGGTCATGGACGACTCGGCCATGCACATCCGTCAGTCGGAAGTCGCGCCCGGCATAGCGGAACGTGAAGCGCTCATGGTCGAAACCTAGCAAATGCAGCAGCGTGGCATGCAAGTCGTGGACGTGGACCTTGTCCTGCTCCGCGCGGAATCCGAATTCGTCAGTCGCTCCATGGACATAGCCGCGCTTCACGCCGCCCCCGGCAAGCCACATGGAAAAGCCGTAGGAATTGTGGTCCCGGCCGTTCTTGCCGTGATTGGACCCGAACGCGCTGAGTTCTACAACTGGCGTACGCCCAAACTCGCCCCCCCAGATCACGAGGGTGTCGTCCAGCATGCCGCGCTGTTTCAGATCGGTGAGCAGGGCCGCGATCGGCTGGTCGCATTCCCCGGCTAGCTTGCGGTGGTTCGCCTCGATCTCTGAGTGGTGATCCCAAGGCTGCCCCGCCCCGTGCCAAACCTGAACGAACCGGACGCCCTTCTCAAGCAATCGGCGGGCAATCAGCATTTGCCTCCCGTGCAGCGTGTCACCATACAGTTCGCGGGTGGCAAGCGTCTCCTTGCCAATATCGAAGACATCCGCAGCCTCCATCTGCATGCGGAAGGCAAGTTCGAAGGATTGCGTTCTTGCTTCAAGCAGGGTATCTGCCTCGCGCTCACGCGCATGAGAGGCGTTGAGCTTGGCAAGCAGGTCCAACTGCTGCCGTTGGGCATCTTGCGATGCGAAGGGGCTTCTGACGTTGGCGATCAGTTTGTCGGGCGTGGTGTACTTCGTGTCAATGTGCGTGCCTTGGTAGGCTCCGGGCAGGAAGGCCGCGCGCCAGTTCTTCGCCCCCCAGATCGGATAGCCGCCAGGACACAGCACGATAAACCCGGGCAGGTTCCGGTTCTCGCTTCCCAAGCCATACGTCAGCCACGATCCGAAGCTCGGGCGCGACTGCTGCGTCGTGCCCGTATTCATCATCATCAGCGACGGCCCGTGATTCGGGACTTCGGTGTGCATCGAGCGGATCACGCACAGATCGTCCACGTGCGCCGCCACTTGCGGGAAGATCTCGCTGACCTCGATGCCGCTCTGGCCGTGCCGATCGAACTGGAACGGCGAAGGGAACGCCGCGCCGGTTCGCCGCTCCGTCCGGAGATGGATGGGAAGTGACTGGCCGCCGTACTTCTTCAGCGCGGGCTTGGGGTCGAATGTGTCGACCTGCGAGGGTCCGCCATTCATAAAGATATGGATGACGCGTTTCGCCTTCGGTACCAGTGGAGGCGCCTTCGGCGCCAACGGGTTGGTCGGATCGTAGCTCGATCCCGAAAGGGTGCCCTCGGATGCGAACATGGCACCCAGCGCGCACGATCCAATGCCCATCGTGGCATCGCGCAAAATCTCACGCCTTGTCGAACCAGATCGCATCTTCATCAATCACCACACTCGTCGGGCAGGTCGGAGTACCACGCCTCTTGCACCAATTCTACCCGCAGAAGCAGCCACCTGAGCGACAATTCGCCCGGATCCTGCGAATTCTCTAGCGGCGGTCAAGCCGGTCAATAGATCTGCTGCGTGGTCCCTTTGACGTTTTCCGGTGGCACCACGCCCCGAGCAAGCATCACGCGTTGGAGAGCCTCGATAGTGACGACGGAGGGCTTGAAGTTTCCGAACCTGTAGCCAGTCGCGATCGTCAGCGGCGTCCAACCAAAGCGGTTCTCGCGATTCCATGTCTCGATGTCCGCACCGTTCGCGTCGAGGAACGCGACTACTTGGGGCAGATTCTTGTAGGCTGCTCCATGCATCGCGGTCTCACCGTTGGCATCGACGGCGTTGATGTCCGCGCCAAGCTCTAGCAAGGCCTCCAAGGCTTCTAACACCTCGGGCTCGGTTCCGGCATCCTCGCCAGGAGAGCGCGTGCCTAGCCCAGCGGCAGCCATCAACGGAGTGCTTCCATCGGCGTTCCCGACGGTAGTGTCTGCACCGAGCGTCGCCAGCGTCTGTATCAGTTCTGCGTCAGCACTCTGGGCCGCGAGAAAGAACGCCGTTGCGCCACGTTTGCTTAGTCGCGTATTGCCAAGGTTGACGTGTTTTCTCATCTTCTGGTTCAAATCTGCGCCGTGCTGGGCCATCCATTCCACGAACTGAAGACTACTCATCCTCCCAGAACCCGGTGGAGGAGGGTCGTTGTCACCGTGACCGGGCTTCCGAACCCTCGCGATCGCATGGAGCGCGGTATATCCCGTCACCGAGGCGTTAGGATCTGCACCAGCTTCTACGAGTTCGGTGGCGAGCTCGTAGTGGGCGTTTTCGACAGCAAGCAGCAATGCACTCGCGCCAAACGGCGGAGCTCCGTGGTATCCGCGCGCCTGGCTGGGCTCGTCTGCAGGCGGACGGATCATGTCGTTGGGGTCAGCACCGGCGTTGAGCAGAACCCGGGCGACTTCGATGTGTCCCTCGCGCACAGCGAACAGCAGCGGCGTGAATCCCGATGCCAGTCGCAGGTCAACGTCAGATCCCTTGTCCAGAAGCTCTTGGACAACCTCCGCATGGCCCTCCGCCGCAGCCCACATCAATGCGGACTGCCCGTTGATTTCCTCTCGGATTCCGACTTCAGCCCCATGAGCGAGCAGTGCTTTGACGGTGTCGGCGTCGCCTGTCCGCGCGGCAGTCATTAGCACGGTTTCGCCGCCGCGCAGTGTCACGTTCGGATCCGCGCCGGACTGCAGCAGCAACGTCGCCATAGCCGCGTTGCCGTTCTGGCAAGCCAGGAACAAGGGCGTAATCCCGTAGCGGTTCGAAACTCCCGCTCGCGCCCCGGCCTCGAGCAGCAGTTTCGCCACTGCCATGTCATTCTCATGCGATGCCCAGTGCAACGCCGTCATGCCATCGGCTTGACCGGCGTTCGGATCGGCCCCCTGTTGCAGGAGGGCTCGGACAGCGTCTTGCTGGCCTGCCTCAGCCGCATTTGCAAGTGCAGGTAACGTGCTGGCTGCCGGCAACGAGACCGCCAGCAGGGCCAAGCCTCCCAAAAGGCCGCTGACCCGCTTCGCCAGTTCGCGCACTTTCGATGACTCCGTCTCCAGTCGACTCAGATACTAAGCGGTTGCAAGAGCTCGTCGATGGTTCCTTGGCTGTCGCCAAAGCTGTCGAGATGAATTCCAACCTTCTCGAGCAGCGTCAGGTGGAGGTTTGCCAGCGGCGTGGGCTCGTCGTATTTGACGTGACGCCCGCCCTGCATGCTGCCCGCCGCCCCTCCGGCGACCAAGATCGGCAGGTTGGTGTGGTCGTGGACGTTTGGATTGCCCATGCCGCTGCCGTACAGGTAGAGCGTGTGGTCCAGCAGCGAGCCGCTGCCGTCGGGCGTGGACTTGAGCTTTTCGAGAAAGCCGGCGAAGAGCGAGACGTGAAAGGCGTTGATCTTGGCCACCTTGGCGATCTTCTCGGGGTTGTTGCCGTGGTGGGTCAGCGGGTGGTGCGGCTCGGGCACGCCCGCTTCCGGGTAGGTGCGCGTGCTCGTCTCGCGGGCAAGCTGGAAGGTGATCACCCGCGTGATGTCAGCCTGCATCGCGAGCACCTGCAGGTCGAACATCAGGTTGGCGTGGTCGGAGTACGCGACCGGCACGCCCGCTGGGCGATCCAGATCGGGCAGTTCGCTGTTCTCAGTCTCGGCTTCGGCCTTCTGGATCCTGCGCTCGACCTCGCGAATGGAGTCTAGGTATTGGTCGACCCTGGCCCGGTCCTCCGAACCGAGTTCGGCTTGCAGGCGCGCGGTGTCGTCCATGACCCAGTCGAGCAGGCTGGCTTTGCGGCGCAACGCCTCGCGGCGTTCCTCGGAGGTCCCTCCCTCTCCGAAAAGCCGCTCGAACACCAGTCGAGGATGGGCTTCGGCTGGCAGCGGGGTGGTCGGCGAAGACCACGAGAGGTTGTTCTGGTAGACGCATGCGAATCCGTTGTCGCATTGCCCGACCATCGACATCAGGTCCATGGCCATCTCCAGAGACGGCAGTCGGGTTTGCTGGCCGATTTGCTTGGCCGCGATTTGGTCGACCGTCGTGCCGAGGTGATAGTCCGTGCTCTCGGTCCACTTCGCCTTCGCCGCGCTGAGGAAGCCCGCATTGGACGTCGCGTGGGTGCCGGGATAGGAGTTCTTCAACTCCATGTTCGTAAGGACGGTGAGATGGTCGGAAACCGGAGTCAGCGAGGAGAGCGTGGACGAGAGCTCGCCCAGCTTGCCGCTCTCGCCAGGAGGCGTCCAGCGAGTAACGTCACTGCCCATCGGGACATAGACGAAACCGAGGCGCCGTACCGGGTGGGCGGGCGTCTTGGCAAGCGCCGTCAAGGACGGGACCATCGCGTCCAAGAGGGGCAGCGACAGCGTCACGCCGGTGCTCCGTAGGAAAGTGCGGCGCGGAAGCGCCTTCTTGGTAACGATCATCGCGACCTCCTCATCTGGAACGGCGTACTCGAGGCTATCCCTAGGATAAGCGAAGAAAAGCGGAAATTGTCCTCGCGCGCAGTGCCTACTACCTTCCGGATCGCCGGTGCATCATGGTGCTCGACGCCCCTTCCCAGTGCGAAGGTCAGCAGTTTCTCCGCCAGTGCGCTGGCGAAGAACTCGGGTCGGTCCAGCAGTGCTTGCTCCAGATCGGCAACGCCGGCGACGTGCGTGCCATCGGCAAGCTCTCCTGAAGGGTCAATCGGTTCCCCGCCATCGACCGTGCGCCAGCGACCGACTGCATCGTAGTTCTCGAGCGCGAAGCCCAGCGGGTCCATCGGGTTGTGGCAGCTGGCACATGCTGGGTTGGCACGGTGCTCTGCCAGCCGCTCCCGCACTGAAAGTTTGCCGGAAATCGTGGTGTCCTTTAGCTCGGGCACGTCTGCTGGCGGTGGTGGCGGCGGCGTGCCAAGGATGTTCTCCAAGATCCACTTGCCGCGAATCACCGGCGATGTGCGCGTCGCATAAGAAGTCACGGTCAGGATGCTGCCGTGGCGCAGCAGCCCGCCCCTGACGCTGTCGGGGGAGAGGTCGACCCGTCGGAAGTGGCTGCCGTAGACGCGCGGGATGCCGTAGTGCTTGGCCAAGCGCTCGTTGACGAAAGTGTGCTTCGAGCGCAACAGGTCGAGCACGCTCCGATCCTGTCGCATGACATCTTCCAACAGCAGTTCGGTCTCGAGTCGGAATGCCTGCCGGAGATTGTCGTCGAAGTCCGGGAAGATGCGCATGTCGGGCCGGACCGAGGCGAGATTGCGGAGGTGCAACCATTGAGCGGAGAAGTTGTCGATCAGGGAGTCAGACCGCTGGTCCGCCAGCATGCGGCGGACGTGGCCTTCCAGTACGGCCGGGTCGCGCAAACGACCTTGGACGGCGCTGTCGCGCAAGGGGGCGTCAGGCAAGCTGCTCCAAAGGAAGAACGAGAGCCTGGAAGCCAGTTCGAGATCAGAAATGTGATAGGCGGTTCCGGTTTCTGCGTCTGCCGGGTCGCGCTCGATGCGGAACAGGAAGTTGGGGCTTACCAATACAGCTGCAAGGGCACGCTCGATGGCTGCATCGAAGCCCTCCGCGCCGTCCGCTTCGGCTCGTGCCTGCCGATAGAACCCCAATGGGCCGCTGACCTCGGAGGCCGAGACCGGGCGACGATAGGCCTGAGTGGCGAGGCTGCGGACGATCTCTTGCGCGCAGGTGTCTTCATCGCCCGGCGATGCCGGACGGCAGACGAAGATCCGCTCGCGACTGGGAGTGTCGCCCGGACCGCTGGAGGCGTAGGGCCCGGTGATCGTGATGGAGAAGATCGCGGGCTGGACGCGCCGGTGTCTGTAGAAGTTGAAGCGCGCTTGGTAGGGCTTGCGCTGCGTCTCGACTAGGAATGACGAGTCCTTCAGGAACGTAGCGCCGATCTCGCGTGGCCCGGCCTTGAGACGAAAGCGCGCTCGGAGGTGCCTATCAGCGTTACGCTGGTCGTCACCCCTTGGCGGCGGCTTGACCTCCAATAGCGCTAGCCTGATTTCCCATCGGATTCTGCATGGTGACATATTGGCTGGGTGTCTGCT
>VXRL01000013.1 GCA_009838515.1 Terriglobia bacterium
CTCCGCCGCCTCCGCCGCCTCCGCCACGATCCCTAGCGCCTCGCATGCGTGGTGCGCGAATCACGGCGAAGTTGGTGGCTCCGAGAGTGCCACCGGCCCGAAGCGATGCTTCGAACCTCTTGGATTCCGCGACCGCCGTCGGGACCACGACCGGCCCGGAACGGCCGGAGGGCCCGGCCTGGCTCTGCAGGGCTTGGTAGGTGAACAGGCCCAAGGCGATGCCGACGGCGACGAGCGCGGCGACAACCCCCTTCGAAAACGGCGGAGGAGCGGGCGTGCCGTCCGGAACCAGTTCCGGGCGCAGAGCAGTCTCGAGTGCTTGAGATCCCTCAATGGCCCGCTGGCGGAGATCCACTACTGCAGGTGTCTTAGCCATGGCCCTGTTCCATTCTGATGTTCTAGGCGAACCAGTTGGCCACATAGGTGACAGCAATCCCGACGACTTGGTAAAGACTGTGCAAAACAGCCGCTACAGTCTCTCGGCACGAGGTGTGGCTGAGCGCAGCGCACACAGCAAGAGCGAGCCCTAAACCGATCCCTCCTCTCACAATGCGGGCCGTTGCCGACCACTGGCGGGAGTGAGCGAACCTTCTACGACCCGAAGATGGGCTGGACCCAAGCGCGGCGTCCGGCAGAGTCTCGAATCGATGCTCGAGCATAGCCGTCCCCTGGTTTGAGACGGTACACCGCCCGTAGGCCGACGACTCGATCGAGTTCCTTGCCGTCACGGCCAATGAAGCGCGTCAAGTATTTCTCGTCGCCGGTGGGCTCGATGCGCAGATCAATCGCGTACTGACTGCGGGTCAGTGCCGCTAGCTTGATCCCTGTAGACGAGTAGAAATCGCCGCGCTCGACCGCTTCCAAGATGGCCTCTTGGGTAAGCTCGGCGGCGCTCACCTCAATCCAGCCGCGGCCTGGGTTGGATCGATCTGGGCCGAACTGCTTGAATTCGTGGGCGTCGTCCACGGCTATTCCATAGATCTCGCGTCCGGCGCTGAGCGCGCCGTCCCACATTTCCTCGAGCCCCCACTCGTCATTGGTATCGGGGATGCCATTGAAGACCTCGAAGAGCTTCAGGCGCTCCACCGCGCGGAAGACATCGGCGTCGATGGCCCAGCGGAAGAAGGGATGGTTGAGTGACGGAATCGAACCGGCAGCCAAGATGCGATCCACATTCGCCTGCACTGTTCCCTGAACGCTCTGGCCTGAGGCAGGTTGAATCGTCTCAGAAAGGCGGAAGGCGTTAACGTGAACCGGGGCGTCACGAAAGCTCGTTGTTACCTCTTCGCCGGTGATCAACAGAAAACGCTCGCTCGCACCAAATAGGAAACTCAAGCCCTGCGGATCGGTCAGGTAGTTGTGGTCCGTGAGCGCCAAGAAGTGGTAGCGATGCTCCTTGTACCAACGAGCCACCGCGTCCGGGGAACTGTCGCCATCGCTGTTGATGGTATGCGTGTGGAGATTGCCCTTGTACCAGCTCAATTCGGGCGGCTTGCTGGGCAACACTCCCGAGCCGACGATCCATGCGAGTGCGAGGCTTGCCAGAATGACTGCGCGAGATTTCAGAGCGGGCGACACGCGCTCACGCTACCACACGCTAGCCCGCGAGCGCTTATGCCCTAAGCGATCGGCGCTACCTAGATTCCATCCGTCTCGTCGCATCGGTTGGGCGGATATGTCGCCCGAAATACGTGTCTAGCCGGCTCGTTTGCGTCGGCTCGGCCCCTAGGCGACGGTCGCAAGGTCGTTGCAACCGGATTCCGATTCGCCGTGGCCACTCCCGGCTAGGTGCATGTGTATGGCGCGCGCCGAACCAGATGCCGGCGATATGTCCGGCGGCGTCTAGGTTGCGAGAGCGTTATTGATCTAGTCTTTCTAAGGCAAAGTGTCACAGACTCTGCGGCTGATTGATGCCTATGCCAAAGCCGGTCAGCCGCGCTTCCGCGCAACATCACGGACGACATTGAGGATCGCTGCCAGACTCCGCTCGACGTCGTCGCTCGTCGTCGCCCATGACGAGACGCTGATACGCATTGCAGTCCGACCACCCCACAGGGTGCCACCACACCAGCAGGTTCCATCTCGTTGCACCCGGCGGATCACCTCTGACGTGGTCCGATCATCACCGAACGAAACAAGCACCTGATTGAGCACGACGTCATTCAGGACCTCGCAGCCGGCCCCTCGCAATCCCTCGGCGAAGCGCTGGGCGTGACGGCAGCAGCGCTCCACGAGTTCTGCTAAGCCATCACGGCCGAGCGAGGCGATCGCCGCCCAGATCTCGAGCCCGCGAGCACGGCGGCTCGATTCGGGAGTGTAGTCGAACGGCTCACGCCCCGCACGTTCCGGAAGATAGGCCGCCTGCAACGACATCGCGCGGCGCAGCGCATCGGCGTCGCGCACTATGGCCAGACCACTGTCGTAGGGCACGTTGAGCCACTTGTGCGCGTCAGTCGCCCATGAATCCGCCCGCTCGATTCCTTCTACAGGCGCGCCGAGCTGTGGCGAAGCCCTCGCCCAAAGGCCGAAGGCCCCGTCAACATGAACCCATGCGCCTTCCTGCTTCGCTGCATCGCAAATCGCACCCACTGGATCGAACGCTCCTGTATTCACATCCCCGACCTGGGTACAGACGATTGCGGGCCCAGCGATGTTGGGGAGCGCATCGACACGCATGCGGCCCTGCCCGTCAACTGGCACGCGAATCGCCCTCTCACGACCGAGGCCGAGCATTCCGAACGCCTTGAAGAGGGTCGCGTGGGCCTGCTCGCCCGCCACGAGGGTGATCTCAGGACCTCCATGGAGGCCCGTCCGGTCGACATCCCAGCCGTGTGCCAATAGGACCGAGCGCCTTGCTGCAGCGAGCGCTGCAAAGTTCGCCATCGTAGCCCCGGTCACGAATGCGGCGCCGCTAGTTTCGGGCAGGTCCAGAAGTTCCAAGACCCATCGCAACGCAACCGACTCAACCCCGGCACCGATCGGCGAACTCGCCTCACTGAACGCATTCTGGTCCCACGCCGCCGCGAGCCAGTTCGCAGCCAGCGATGCGGGCACCGCTCCGCCCGTGACAAAGCCGAAGTAGCGAGGGCCGGCGCTCGCTACGGTTCCCTGGGAACCGATCTTGTCGAGCTGCTCGAGAACCTCCGAGGCCGGCCGCCCCCGCCTCGGCAAGGCATCACCAAGCGCCTGCGCGAGATCGTCTGCCCCGCGAGCCGCGTTGACACGCCTCTCGGGCAGGGATTCAAGGAAGCGCGCCGCTCTTTCTCGCACGTCACCGAGCAGCTCGCGTATCGATTCCCGTGACTCGCTCGTATCAGCCCTCATGCCTCATCGCTTGGAATGCTCTTTCGATGTTAGCCTCGGCACGCCGACCCGCCCTCCAGCACAACGTGGTGCCGGGCGCTGCAGCATTGTCGTCGGGAGGCGCGAAGCCCTACCCCACGATGGTGCCGCCAACCGCCATGAGTACGAACCCTAAGCACTTGTAGCCAACTGTAGATTCTTGCCGTGGAGGGCAGACTCGGCGTAACTGTGGCGTTGCAAGCACTCCCTGTTGCAGCGCCGACCGGAACGCAGGCACTGCAAGGCTAAGGTCGTCGGATCGCTTCCGAGTAGGCGGCGTTGCACGGAAAGATCGACATGCCTGCTGTCCAATACAAGCACTCTGACTGGCGGATCCGATCGAGACCTTGATGCATGAGCCGGACGAGAGTAGCCGCTAGTCGATTGCTAGTCGTTCCTTGCTTAGTCCGCGGAAGCGATCGAAGTCACGATCCTCGGTCAAGAGTCGGGATACGCCGTGTTCTCTGCAAAGCGCCACGATCTGCGCGTCAAAGACCAAATTTCCGACAGTGTTCCCTTCGCGAATCGCTTCCGCAAGCAATTCTGGATAGCCCACACCCGGCGACAGCACTGTCACACTCGGCGAAGCCAGCAGCCGCGAGAGTGCTTCGCAAGCTTCTCGCGCGGAGTGTGGCGGGTTGAAGAGCTTGGGATGGGTGATAACCCGAATGAACTCTCCCAAGCAGAACACGGGGATCGCCCACCGGGCGGGCGATTCCCCAAGTGCCACCAAGCGGGAAGCAGCGGCCTCGTGTTGAGGCAGTTCGGGCCGGTGAGCGTAGACCAGGACGTTCGTGTCAACGGCAATCAATCGCGATTCTCCATCTTCTCGTAGAGTGAGTCCCTGTCGTCGAGAGTGACGCCAGGGACGGGCCGACCTCGCTTGACCAACAGATCCAATCGAAAATCTGTTCTTTGGGAGGAAATGGATGCAAGATGGTCCCGCAAGGCATTCTCGATAAAGCGCGTCAGCGTTTCACCGGTCTCAGCCGCGCGGACTTTCGCAGCGCGTAGGATGTTGTCTTCGAGATTGAGCGTGGTCTTCATCTGTATAGCTGTATTATATATGCCAGATTTCTGGAAGCGATCTTGGAGCGTGGCACATTGGCGTCTCTCAGTAACCCCATTTCTGTTCGGGAGATGCCGAAGCGAGAGGGATGGCGGGGGTTTTTGGTGCACCGGCTGCACCTGCGCGACGAGAGCTGTCTTTAGCGGGTACTGGGACATTTCAGATAATCAGGCAAGAGAGCGGCCATGGCGAGACCAACGATTCGCATTGATCGCCGCGAATACCCAGCCGGAACGGTCGTCCGCCTGGGCGTCGACAACCAGCGCAAACTGAACATTCTCGACAGCGGACTGGTCCGTCTGCTAATCGAGCACGTAGGTCAGCTCGCATCTGAGCAGGCCGTCCGCGCCGTCGTGCTCACAGGTGAGGGCGAGCGAGCCTTCATCGGAGGGGCAGACATGCGCGAGATGGCCGGGCTCGAGCCAGACACCGCGCGGAAGTTCATCACCACCCTTCACGAGCTGTGCCTTCGCTTGCGAGAGCATCCGGTACCCACGATCGCCCGGATCAACGGCTACTGCCTCGGCGGCGGCATGGAAATCGCGGCAAGTTGCGACCTTCGCGTGGCATCCGCGAATGCGCAATTCGGAATGCCCGAGGTGAGGGTCGGCATTCCCTCTGTGATCGAAGCGGCCTTGCTGCCTCGCATCATCGGAGCCGGCAGAGCGCGGGATCTCGTGCTCACAGGCGACATCATTGGCGCAGACGACGCCTACGCGATGGGTTTCGTTCGACGTCCGGTGGCGCCAGCCGATCTTGATGCTGCAGTCGAGCAATGCTTGGCGTCGGTGCTAGCGGCAGGAGCGTCAGCAATCCGCGATCAGAAGGCGCTGTTCAAGCACTGGGATGCCAGCAGCCTTGAGGATGCCATCGATGCCAGCGTCGATTTCTTCGCCAATGCCTACCGAACGCCCGAGCCCAAACGGATGATGCGATCCTTTTTCTCCGGTGGGGCCAGCGGCGATTCCGAAGCCACCGAACCAAGCGATCCAACCTCTTGATAGGCGGCGACACACATGCCCTAGGCTAGCCTCAGCGGGCGGGATTCTCGTACCAGATCACGCCCAACTCTCTGCCTTGGTATCCCTCCGCGAGATACGGTCCCTTCTCTTCGAGCGTGAGTACATCGAGATCCCCGTCACCATCCAGGTCCGTCATTTGGAGCAAGTCGTAGATGAAGCCCTCGGGGCCGCTGATCGAGGTGGGCAGCCACTGTGACCCAGTGGGAGCACCTGCATGATCAAGCCAGTACACGCCGATCTTTCCGTCGGTCGCATGCTCGCACGACACGATCAGATCGGCCTGCCCATCTAGGTCGACGTCCGCTACTTTTACGGCCTTGCCCCCTGCGGCGCCCGCCGGGGTCTCGATCAAATGCGTCTCCCAACTCGGCGGCTGTCGTCGGGTTCGTCTGTGAAATCGAATCGGCTCTCTCTTGACTGCGACAAGCAGGTCTTCCAGGCCGTCGGCGTCCAAGTCCGCGACAGCGTTGTGCATCGCCTCGTAGTCCCCTACCGACCCGATGCGGTGTTCGTTCCACCGGTTGCTCCCGGCACTGTCCTGTCCGGGGTTCTCAAGCCACAACGCACCGCGCCGCTCGCCGGTCCGATCCGTGGCCACGATGTCTAGGTCTCCGTCTAGGTCGACGTCTTGCTGCCGGATCGTCATGATCCAGCCCGCGTCATAAAGCGGGTGGAACTCCCATGCCGCCAGATCCCGCGGGTCCGCCGGGGCCTCGAACCAGCCGATCTGCGCTCCCTCTCCCTTGGCGCCTGCGATCAAGTCGGTGCCGTGCTTGCCGTCAATCTGGGCAGGCAGCGCGAACATCCATCTGGCAGCGCCGCTAGCCGCTGGCAGTTCCTCGGTGGTCCAAGCATCGGGCTCCAGCAGCTTGTCGCGGTCCGCAGGGCCCCAATGCACGAACATTGACCTCGTGCTCCCCTCGCACGAGCTGACCACATCCATGTTTCCGTCGGCATCGAGGTCAACGAATACAGCATCCTCGGGGTCTCCCACCTCGCCCACCGTTACGGCGGGCCAGCGCTCCTGCAGCCCGCCGGGTCCGGGATTCAGGTAAACGCGAACCTGCCCGCCTTGCTCCCACGGGGAGGCGATATCCAAGCGGCCATCCCCGTTAATATCTGCGAGACGGACACCGTCGGCACCCAAGGAGGAGTCGTCAATGGTGTGCCGTTCCCACTCGCCGTCCGGCCACTGGCTTGGAGATTCGGCGGGCGTGCGACAGGAAACGACAGAAGCCAGCAGCGCTAGCGCCAGAACAAGGGCCGAACCACACCGAAACAGCATGCCGAACAGTAGTCTAGCGACGAACGTCCGCAGCTGCCCAATTTAGAATGGTCGATCCATGCGCAAGCTCTTGATCGTTGCCGCTCTCAGCAGCCTACCCTTACTTGCCAAGCCGAACGTCGTGCTCATCATGGCCGACGACATGGGCTACGAATGCATCTCGGCCAACGGCGGCAGGAGCTATTCCACTCCGGTGTTCGAGCGCATCGCACTAGAGGGCATGCGCTTCACGAACTGCTACTCCCAGCCTGTCTGCACGCCTTCCCGGATCAAGATCATGACCGGGAAGTACAACTGGCGGAACTACGAGCGGTTCGCGCACATGCCCAAGGGCCAGACCACTTTCGCCCATTTGATGCGAGACGGGGGATACGCGACCGCCCTGACAGGCAAGTGGCAGTTGTGGGGCGGCCCTGATACTGCTGCCTTCAAGAGCGGCACGACCCCGGAAGAGGCTGGCTTCGATGAGTACATCTACTGGGCATACCCGTTCGAACTCGCCGCGGAGGAGATGGAACGATACGGCGCAGTCGGCCCTCCAGGTGCCAAGAGTACTTCGCGTTTCTGGCACCCGGCGGTGATCAAGAACGGCCACTACCTCCACACTTCAATGGACGACTACGGGCCCGACATGTTCTCCGACTTTGCGCTGGACTTCATCGAGCGCCACAAGGACGAGCCCTTCTTCCTGTATTACCCCATGGTGCTGACCCATTCTCCGTTCGTGGCCACACCGCACAGCGAGACCATCGACGAGAACACCAAGTTTCGGAGCGATCCCGCCTACTTCGCCGATATGGTCGAGTATGCGGACTACTTGGTTGGACGCCTGATTGATCACTTGGAAGAGCTGGGGCTGGCAGAGAACACGCTGGTGCTTTTCACCGGCGACAACGGCACGCACCGCAGCCTGAAGTCCATGCTGGGAGACCGAGTTGTCAAGGGAGGAAAGGCATATCCGGAGGACGCCGGCACGCACGTGCCGATGTTTGCGCATTGGCCCGGGCATGTGCCGGCGGGGCTTGTGTCTGACGACCTAATCGAGTTCAGCGACTTCTTTGCCACCTTTGCCGACCTGACTGACTGGGAGATGCCGCCGGGAGAGCCCTTCGACGGGCGCAGCTTCTTGCCACAACTGCTCGGAGGAGCCGGAAGCCCGCGGGATTCGATCTTTGTGCACTATGATCGCGACCCAGCGCTGGAGACTGTTCAGTTCCCGAGGGTGCGCTTCGCACGGACCAAGCGTTTCAAGTTGTATGACGACGGTCGGTTCTACGACGTGCCCCACGACTGGGACGAGAAACAGCCGTTGTCGGAGATCGGTCACCTGTCCGGAGCATCGCAGATCAAGGCCCGGCTGCGGCGGGTGCTGAGCTCGATGCCGGTTTGGCGGCCGAACAACGCCGGTGTCGAATAGCGCCTGCGGGCTCCCTCCTCAAGTAAAATTCAATATGCTGCTGCCGTGTGAGGGGAGCTTGAACCGGGCGAAAGCGATGTGACTGACGCCGAGCACTGATCTCCACGGCTTGAAGGCTTGAACAGCGGCAGCCGCCCGCTTGGCTGATGCTAGGGTGCCGGTTACCGGTGCCATCGGGAGCCAGTTGGAGTCCTGGGGATCGCGGCTGAGCACCAGTTCCAAGCATTCGTCCTCGTTCGTTTCGATTGGCTCAATTTGCGAAACGAATGCGTTGCAGGTTGTCTTCTCATACTAGTCGGGCATCTTGACATCAACATCTCCATACATCATGATGTCTACATGAGAACGACTTTAACGCTTGACGACGATGTTGCGGACTTCCTAAGGATGCAGAGCCGCCTGTTGGACAAGTCGTTCAAGCAGGTGGTGAACGATGTCCTGCGCCGAGGCATGACAGTAGGATCCCAAGCGCCCGACCTGCCAACATATCGTGTTGTCCCCAACCGCAGTCGCCTCGTGCCGGGCGTCGATCCGCTGAGGCTCAACCAGCTCAACGATGAACTGGAGGCACAGGACTTCGCTGCGGAGAGTGGACAGTGATTGTGCCTGACGTCAACCTGCTCGTCTATGCCTTCAACCAAGGCGCACCCCACCATGACGCGGCCAAGCGTTGGTGGGAGGGCTTGGTCAACGGTGTGGAGAGAGTCGGTGTGCCGTGGGTCGTCGCAACTGGGTTCTTGCGGCTGATGACACATCCGAGAGTCTTGATGCGGCCCATCTCTTCGGCGGACGCCATCGCACACCTAGGAGAATGGTTTCAGCACCCTCACGTAACGCCAATCAACCCCGGCACCGATCACTTAGCGCGCCTTCGGGAAATCCTTGACAGCGCTGGTGTTGGTGCCAGCCTCGTGACTGACGCCCACATTGCGGCGCTGGCGATTGAGCATCAGGCTGAGGTTCACTCGAATGATTCTGATTTCAGCCGGTTTCCCGGGCTCCGATGGCGGAATCCGCTGTGATCAGGCCGAGCCCACGATCCGAGCGGGTGCGTCGCTTCACTCGGCGGTGTTCACGTTTACTAGAAACATCGATTCCTGTCTCGTGCCCTGCTCCTTCAAGCTGCGGCGCTTCGCGCAAGGTACAAGCGATGCCAGGCCACGCGCCTGTCTGGGCTCTATGCTGGACCGAGCGCTCGATCCAACGCCTCGACGAAGAAGTACTCTCCCCACATCACTGACTCGCCGACACCGAGGCCGAGATTGAGGTGGTAGATCCCGTCTTTGAGAATGCCTTCCCAGCCCGGAGTCTGAGAAGCCAAGTACGGCGGCTGCGCAAGGGTCAGCAGGATGCGGCGCGCCGCTTGGTCGTAGAGCAATCCTTTGGAACGGTCCGCGCTCAACTTCGCGAGCCGAAATAGGCCAGCCGCGGTGATCGCCGATGCGGAGGTTTCGTCCCGCCACTCCTCTTCTGGTGCGTCAAAGTCCATCGGCGTCACGCCGTTTGCCGGAACATTCTGGAGGAAGTAATCGGCGCACAGCTCGGCCGTTTGCAGGAACCGCGGATCGCGCACCAACTTGTAGGCCGAGGTAAAGCCGTAGATCGCCCACGCCAAGCCGCGCGCCCAGCAAGAGTCCGACCGCCAGCCCTGCTGGGTCGACTGCCGCAGGAACTCCCCAGTCTCCAGGTCATAGATGCCCTCGTGCGACGAGCTGCCATCGCCGCGAACCAAGACTCGAGCGCTAGTGAGGCTGTGCTGCATGGCGACATCCATTAGTTGCGGATCGCCGGTGCGCAGCGCCGCGTAGAAGATGATCCCGACGTTGGCCATGATGTCGATGAAGATCGATTCTGACCCCATGAACGAGGACATGTACCGGCCCTTCTGCTTGAAGCGCAGCGCTAGCGTACGACCGGCCTGAATCACGATGGCTTCGAGATCGGGATTCCCGGTGAGCTTGTACCAGCGGTGATATGTGGACAAGAAGATGAAACCCAAGTCATGGACATCGCGATCCATCTTGCGAGGCTCGAGCGGCTCCGTGTACCGCTGCGCCAGCTTCATCCACTCGGCGCTGCCAGTACGCTTGGCGAAGATCCACATCATGCCTGGCAGGAAACCGTCGCACCAATGTGTCCACGCCGGTTTGTCGTGGCGCCAGCGACCCTGCTCGGTGTACATCGGGTAATAGTCCGGATCGCGCTGGGCCGTGGAGCGCACTTGCCCTTGAGCGAACTCCAAGGCTCGCTCAAACACTTCGTGGGAGCCGTCTAGGGAGGCCACTTCGAGCATGAGGCTTCCCAGTGTATCACCGGGGTTTCGAGGCGGATTTTCCAGTTTCTCAGCTCAGCAGACCCCTCTTGCCAAGGCTCAACGGGGCGCTGTGGGACCCGCAAATGCGAGGCCCTTCGCGCCGTTGAATGTGCTGAGCTAGGAGAGCCCCTACAGGGTCGTTGCGACGGATGGGAATGAGTTGGTTTCGCGGCCCCAGGCGTCGAGCCAGTTGACCGGGTGGCGCGAACCTGCGGCTGGCCTGTCGCAACCTAACGCCGTCAGCTGATGCACAAACGCACTAGCCCCACCAAGGCTCGTCGGCCGGCTTCTGACGCCGCAAGAAATCCTCGTTGATGTCGAGCCCCAGTCCCGGCTTCTCGGGAACGCGCAAGCGCCCGTTGCGAACGGCGGGCGGCTCACCTTGAGTCATCTGCTCTCGCAGCCTGCCGGGCCGACCGAGCCAGCTCTCCGAACGATAGAAGTTCTGGATTGCCATCGACATGTGCGCCGAAGCGTAGGTGCGCACCAGCGTGCCCACGTTGTGCAACGCCACCGGCGTCCGGGTCAATGCGGCGTAGTCCGCGATCTTGCGGCAGCCCGTGATTCCTCCGGCGAAGGAGACGTCCGGATGAATGATGTCGACCGCTTGAGCGTCGAGGAACGGCTTAAACTCGCGTAGCAGCTCGAGCTTCTCGCCGGTCAGCAGCGGCACGCGGGACGATCGCTTCAGCTCCTTCCATCCGTCGGAGTAGCGTGTGTTCAAGGCGTCTTCGACGAACATCAGCCCGAGGTCTTCGACCGCCCTGCAGATCGCTATGCTGCTCGGCATGTCGAACTCCCCATGGCAGGCCACAGCAATGTCGAAGGCGTCGCCGGCGGCCTCCCGAACGTTCGCGTAGCCTTGATGCGTCTTGCGCAGCTCCTCGGAGCGTAGCGTCGGATGGTAGGGCCTTTCGATCTGAAATGCCTGGTCGAGATTGAACTTAAAGAAGGCGAACCCTTCGGGCTGCTCTTTCATCTCGGCGACCCAATCACGGCAGGCCGACTTGTCGTGCATGTCTCGCAGACGATCGCCGTGGGAATACATCGGGCAGCCGTCGCGGAAGGGCCCTCCGAGCAGTTTGTAGACCGGCCGGCCGGTGATCTTGCCCGCAAGATCCCACAGCGCGATGTCGATGCCGCTGACGGTGCCCGTCAGGGACGTGTAAGGATGCTGGACGGCCGTCATGCGATAGAAATGCTTTTCGATGGACAGCGGGTCGGCGCCCATCAGCTGAGCCAGTCCATTTGGATGACGCCCACCCCCGAACGCGGCGGGAAGGGCCAAGTGATCGATGTGCGCGCGGGCCATCGCGGAGTTGGTCCCCGTCTCTCCGTAGCCGACCAGGCCAGCGTCGGTCTCAATCTTGATCAAGCAGCCGTCGAACTGGAAATCGAGCTGCATCGCCTTGATGGCGGTGATCTTGACCTGGCCTTCGAAGGGAGCGGCGAGGGCGCGGTAGTTCGCCATCCAAGCGCCGGCGGGAGCAGCCAGCGCGGCTCGTAGGAGTGCTCTGCGGGTGATCATTTCGTTCGAAGTGGCCCGGCAAGAGCGCCGTGGCGCACTGCCTCTTCACGATACCCGCATCCGCCAAGAACTGCTCAGGACCGATTAGATGCCGCTTCCCGCTATCGAATCGACTTCAAACCCGGGCGTGAAACGATGTGGCGGGCGAAGAACCGGGGGCTTCGAGCGATCGACGCTCCCCGGGAACACTGCTTGCGGGCGGATCCGGGGCGCGCGTCCTCCGTTCTTGTTCGTCCCCGCCACATTGTGGTGGTCGCATTTCGAGTACCGGTCTAGCCGGGCCCAACCTTCGCCTCGAGCTTCGGCGACGGGATTCTCGGTCCCATACAATCGTTAGGTTTCGCCAGCAGTCGCCATATCTTGATGTGGTCGGACAAGCAGACAGGACGGATCGAGACTTCGGATAACTTACGGGATGCGTTCCTAGGGACCGAAGATCCCCGCCAAAGGCCCAGGTACAGGCATTGCCACCGCCCGCCATGAACTCCTCCACGGTTCGCGAACCGCCGCATAGCCTGTTCAGCACGCTGCGCAACATCGGCCCGTCGCTAATCCTCACCGCCAACATCGTCGGCTCGGGCGAACTCATCATGACCACCGCCCTAGGTGCGTCGGCCGGCTTCGTCACCTTGTGGGTCATTTTTGTCAGCTGCGCCGTCAAGGTGGTCGTGCAGCTGGAGTTCGGCAAGCACGCAATCGGTTCCGGCGAGACGACGCTCCACTCCTTCAACCGTCTACCCGGCCCGAAATGGCGCGGCGTGTCGTGGTCCTTGGTCGCCTGGCTTGGCGTCAAGCTGATCCAGCTTGTCCAGTACGGCGGCATTGTAGGCGCGGTGGCGCTCGCACTGCACCTTGCCTTCCCCTGGGCTCCGACAAGCGTTTGGGCATGGGTCTGCGGCCTGAGTACTTCGATGCTGGTCTGGCGCGGCGGCTACCGCTTCGTCGAGCGCACTGCCGTGGTGCTGACCGCGATGTTCTCAACCGTGACCGTAGTCTGCGCTCTGCTTCTGCAGTGGACGCCCTACCGCATCAGCGCCGGGATGCTGGCGGAGGGCCTTACGTTCGAACTGCCCGCGGCGGCCGTGGGAGTAGCCGTAGCAGCGTTCGGGCTGACCGGAGTGAGTGCGGACGAGATCATTTCGTATCCCTATTGGTGCCTAGAAAAGGGCTATGCGGCACACGCTGGAGCCGATGACGGCTCGTCCGAATGGGCGGCCCGCGCTCGTGGATGGATTCGAGTGATGTACGTGGACGCGATCGCTTCGCTGTTGATCTACACCACCGCGACCGCTGCGTTCTACGTCCTGGGAGCGGCCGTGCTCCACGGGCGCGGACCGGTGCCGGAAGGCCCGCACATCATCGAAGCCCTGTCTGGCATCTATACCGAGACACTCGGGCCTGGTGCAATGGGCCTGTTCCTGACCGGCTCGGTGACGGCCCTGTATTCCACGCTCTTCGTGGCCTGCGCCTCCAGCACCCGCATGTTCACGGATGCGTTCGCACAGTTCGGCCTGCTCGAATACTCAAACGCTGAGTCGCGAAGGCGCTGGATCGGCGCGCTGGCCTGGGCTCTGCCGCTGATCTGGACGGTCCTGTTCCTGTATGTTCGCGCCCCGCTATTCATGGTGAGCCTAGGTGGTGTCGCCTTGGCCGTGCTTCTGCTGCAAGTGGTCTTCGCGGCCCACCAATTCCGATACCGGCGCCTGCCGCAGGCCCTCCGACCGTCCCGCGCCTACGACATATTGCTATGGGGCAGCATAGCGGCGATCGTTGGAGTCGGACTCAAGGCTGTGTGGGGCTAGTCTCCGCCGGCCGGGAGCAGTCGTGCTCGACAAGTACTACGCCAACGATCAGAGGCCAGCAGGGTTGCTTAGAGGCCCTGCTCGACAGCCGAAAGGTCCGCCTGCAACGGGCATTCCGTCCGCAAGCGGCATCCGAATTGGCTCAGAGAGTCTAGCTCGTTCACTCCGACGGCACGCCCTTGCGAGCGCTGCTACCTGCCCTTTCTGAGTGGGATCTCGAAGTAGAAGAGGTCCCGCCCGTTCGTGATGTCGTAGATTCCGGAAATATAGGCCGATGCACCGGCCAGGGACGCTTCCGTTCCGGTCCAGAAGTAGACGAATCCGCTGGCCGTGCTCTTGGGAGTCACGATCGGGGCCATGAACTCGCTCTGGATGATCTGCGGCCTGTTCAGCGGACCCTTCTTGACCCGCGTCTTACTGAGGCCGGGCACGCCTGGCACGTTCCTCCGCGTTGGCTGGTGTCCGGCCGGATTGAAGCTCGCGAGGTCATCGCCCCGGATGGGGTCCAAACTCTGGCGATCAGCGGCGATGAAGCGCACCTGCATGTTTTCCAACGAATAGATATTGGTTCCCGTGTTGGATAGCACGAGCAGCAGGGGCATGATCCCGTGCTGGTACGGGCGCACCTTGCCGAACGCGCTCTGCTGGTCCTTGCTCGAGACGAACGGCTTGACGGCAACGATGAGATCACCTTGCTTTTGCCTGGCCGGATACTTGTCAGCCGTCTTGGCGCGGAATTCGCCCGCGGCCACTGCCGAGCCGAGCGCGATACCCACGAGAGCCACCAGCGCAGTCAATGTGCGTCGCATGCTTGCTGCCATAATACCCATCTGTCTGCTGCCGCTTGATCCGCCTGCTATACAACCTGCTGATTACGCTGCTAACGCCGCTCGCGTTTCCCTACTGGATCGTGCGTAGCCTGGCCAAGGGACACAGCTGGAGAAGTCTCGGCGAAGCCGTCGGCTCTCTGCCCGTCCAAACTAGTACGACCGACGGCGATCCAATTTGGTTTCACGCCGTATCGGTCGGCGAAGTGCAGTCGTCGCTGCCGCTGCTACAGCGTCTGCGCGACGCCCAGCCGACTGTTCCCATAGTAGTCAGCACCGGCACCGCAACAGGCCGGAAGATGGCGGAGGACCAGATCGCCGGACTCGTGGACTTCATCTTCCGCGCCCCTCTTGACCTGCCGTGGTGCGTGTCGCGAGTGTTCCGCAGACTCCAACCGCGCTTGCTCTTGATAGCCGAGACGGAGCTATGGCCGAACTACTTCTTCCAAGCCAGCAGCCTAGGTATCCCGGTAGTGATTGTCAACGGCCGAATCTCCGACCGAGCGGCACCAAGCTACCGAAGGTGGCGCCTGTTATTCGGGCCGGTGCTACGCTGCGCCCGGCTCATACTGGCGCAATCAGAGACTGATCGGGCAAGGTTCGTTGCGGCCGGCGCTGCGCCTTCGACCACTCGCGTCGGCGGTAACCTCAAGTACGACATAGACATTGCCCAGGGCCGAAGCAAGCTGCCAGTTGACCTCGACTCGGCGCTCAGCCAGTCCGATCGACGACTGCTGTTCATCGCAGGAAGCACCCGCGAGGGCGAGGAAGAGATGCTGGTGCCGGCGCTTCGAGCGCTGGCAGAGACCGTGCCTGACCTGCTTGCCGTCGTGGCGCCGAGGCACCCGCACCGCTTCGACGAGGCCGCCAAAGCGCTTGCAGCCGCCGACCTACCGGTGTGCCGGCGCTCTCGTCTGGCATCAGTTCCGATCTCGCGCGACGCAGCGGTGCTCGTGCTGGACAGCTTGGGGGAGCTAGCGGCGCTGTACAAGAGGGCGGATCTGGTCTTTGTCGGCGGCTCGCTAAACGGCTGGGGCGGCCACAACGTCCTAGAGGCGGTCATCCACGAGAAAGCCGTCGTCGTGGGCCCTCACATGCAGAACTTCAGGGACATCGCATCCGACCTCTTGGGAGTAGGCGGCCTGGTCCAAGTGCAAGACATCGAGGAGCTGCCCGAGACACTTCTGGGCTTGGCGGCCGATCCGTCCCGGCGTCGGAAGATCGGCGCTGCCGGCAAGGATCTGTTGGACCGGAAGCGCGGAGCGGCGGATCGCGCCGCTCGCGAGGCGGCCCGGCTGTACGGCAGTTCCCTGCCGACGCACGCCCCATCGCTAACCGCCCGTTTCGGGCTGGCGGTGCCGACTGCAGCGTGGGCTGCCGTCGCACGAGTGCGCCGCTGGGCCTATGGCCGGGGCCTGCTGACAGCCCGGCGGCTTGCGCCTCCGATCGTGTCCGTAGGCAATCTGACAGCGGGAGGCACGGGAAAGACGCCCATGGTGGCATGGCTAGTAGAGAGGCTGGCTGAGCGGGGATTCCCGGCCGCGGTGCTCACGCGAGGCTACGGACGCGACGAAAGCCACCGGACACAGCTCGTGCTCGCCGGTGAGGAAGTCGATCCGCGCCTGTGCGGCGACGAGCCAGCGATGCTGGCGATTCGGTTCGCTGAGAGCGCCCCGAGCACATTAGTGGCAGTGGGCGCGGATCGGCACGCAGCGGGCCGTATGGTTGCGGATCGAGCGGACTCCGAGTACCTGATACTCGACGACGGATTCCAGCACATGCAACTTCAGCGGTCCCTCGATATTGTGCTGCTAGACAGCCGACGACCGTTCGGCAATGGCTACACACTGCCCTTGGGGCGTCTGCGCGAGCCTGTATCCAGCCTCCGAGACGCGGACATCGTGATGATTACCCGCAGCAGTGCCGGACACGAATACACGGCCCTATACGACGCCATCCGCGAGGCCAACCCCGGCGCGAAGATCTTCCGGTCCCGCACCGTAGCCAAGGACTTAGTCGAAGTAGGAACTGGAAGAGTCCATCAAGTCGGCGACCTGATGGGCCAGCGTGTCGCATGCTTCTGCGGAATCGGTAACGCTTCGGCGTTCTTCCGGCAAGGTCGGGGACTGGGATACGACATCGTGCTGGAACGGGCGTACAGAGACCATCACCGCTATTCGCACCGCGACTTGGAGGAACTGGCGCGATCCGCCGAGGCCGCCGGTGCCGAGGCCTTGCTCACTACATCCAAAGACGTGATGAACCTAGGAAAGGCCGCTCTGCCGATTCCGGCTCACGCCCTGCGCATCGACCTGGAGGTCGATGCCGACGAAGAATTGCTGGACGAGATCCTAGCGCTGCGCAAGGCCTGACATGCGACGCGAGCAGCGGCGCTACTCGGCGATCCCGCCCTCTGTCATGGCCCGCGGGTCCAAGAGCCGGTCGAGATCCTCGGCGCTAAGGTCGGTGTCCTCTGCCGCCACTTCCTTCACGCGCCGGCCCTCGGCATACGCCCGCTTGGCCACCGCCGCCCCCTTCTCGTAACCGATCACGGGGTTGAGCGCAGTCACCAAGATCGGATTGCGCTCGGCAAGTTCCCTAGACCGGTCTTCGTTTGCAACGAAGCCCTCGATAGCCTTCTCCGCCAGCACGGCCGACGCATTGCCCAGCAGCCGAGCACTCTCAAGCAGGTTGTGGGCGACCACAGGCAACATGACGTTGAGCTGGAAGTTCCCGGACTGGCCGGCCACGGTAATCGTGGCATCGTTTCCGATGACCTGGGCGCAGACCATGGCGACGGCCTCTGGTATCACGGGGTTCACCTTGCCAGGCATGATGCTAGAGCCCGGCTGCAGGGACGGCAGGGCGATGTCGGCGATGCCCGCGATCGGGCCGCTGTTCATCCAACGCAGGTCATTGGCGATCTTGAGCAACGAGACCGCCACCGTCTTGAACTGCCCGCTCAGTTCTACCGCTGCGTCCTGGCTGGAGAGGCTGACGAAGTAGTTGCGGCTGGAGATGAACGGCAGGCCAGTCTGAGCCGATAGCCGTTTCGCTACCCTCGGGCCGAATTCCGGGTGGGCGTTAACGCCCGTGCCAACCGCCGTGCCCCCGAGGGCGAGCGGCGAGATCCGCGAAAGCGCCGCGCGCACCCTCTGCCGGCCCTGTGCGATCTGCTCGGCCCAGCCCCCCAGTTCCTGGCTCAGTCTGATCGGCAGCGCGTCCATCAGATGAGTGCGGCCCATCTTGACCACGTCGTCCAGCGACTCAGCCTTGGCTGTAAGCGCCGAGCACAGCTGAGCCATGCCCGGGAGCGTTACCTCGGAGGTCTCCAAGTAAGCCGCGACGTGGATGGCGGTTGGAATCACGTCATTGCTCGACTGCCCCATGTTGACGTGATCGTTCGGATGCACGGGCTGGCCCAGCTTCGCGCTGGCCAGCGTAGCGATGACCTCGTT
The DNA here is from genome assembly GCA_009838515.1 of Terriglobia bacterium. Classification (GTDB taxonomy): domain Bacteria; phylum Acidobacteriota; class Terriglobia; order Bryobacterales; family UBA6623; genus VXMF01. Next base: position 18,065 of record VXRL01000013.1, read on the forward strand.
GGCGTTCATGTTGGTCGACGTGCCAGAGCCGGTCTGGAAGATATCGATCGGAAACTGTTCATCGTGCTCGCCGTCCGCCACTTCATTCGCGGCCGCTTGGATGGCTTGCGCCATGTCCGCAGGCATGAGTTCCAAGTCGTGGTTCACCGCCGCGGCCGCGGACTTGACCAAGCCCAAGGCGCGGATGAAAGTACGCGAAAAGCGTGTCCCGCTGATGGGAAAATTCTCTACCGCGCGCTGTGTCTGCGCCTTGTAGAGGGCAGCGCGCGGCACGTGCACCTCCCCCATCGAATCGATTTCAATGCGATAGTCCTTGTCGTCGGCCATAAACATCCAGCGTAAAGCAGTCCGCGATTGGATCGGGCGTGGGGCCAGCAGCGATGGTGATCCAAGCCGGGGTATTGCGCTCTTGAAGACTCGATCCCTCTGATTCGACCACAGGCTCGCGGCGTAAGCGCAAGAATCAGCGAGTTCGGCGTCTCAAGCTGCGGAATCGATGGGAACTGTTGCAGTGCTTTGCGATGGAACGGTGCTCGTGTGGGCTGCAGGCCGCACACGAATTCGCGCTCCGTTTTGAGGTGTCAAGGCCGCTGTCTCAGGCAGCTTTGCTACGCGCGTCCGGTCGCGAGTCGCAGATTGATCTCGGCAAGCTAGCTCCAGGAACCGGCGTTGGATCGGAAACCGCAGTGTCAGATCGCCCGCTGGCCTGCATTAGCGTGCGATACATGCAACGAAGGCATGATAGGTAATTGACTATGACCGTGCTGACTGTACGCAACCTGCCCGAGGAGGTGCATCGTGCCTTGCGCGTGCGGGCGGCCCGGAGCGGCCGCAGCACCGAAGCCGAGGTGCGCGCCATCTTGGAAGAAACGGTCTTGCCGGAAGGGCGGGTCCGCCTAGGGTCACTGCTGACTGCCATCGGCAGGCGCGCAGCGTTATCGGATGAAGAGTTCGCAGCCTTCGGTCAACGCGACATGGCTCCGGCCCAACCGATCGATCTTGAATGATGCTGATAGATACCAACGTGATTTCGGAACCGGTGCCCACGGTTCCGGATCCGCAGGTCGCCGAGTGGTTCGACTATCAGGCGCTGGAGACGCTGTACCTGCCCGCGATTACGGGCGCAGAGTTGCGTTTCGGCTTCCAGTTGTTGCCGGGCTGCTCGGACCGCAGTAAACATGGCAGAACCGAATTGAACCCGAGCGGCGGGCTGGGACGCATTGTCTTCGTGTCCGGTTCCGGGTCGCGTTGGACTGCAGCAGTAAACCCTTGAGCATATTCGAATTACAAGGTGAGGGCTTCACTCGACTGAAGGCTGCTGGCTTGCTGCGGAGCGATGTTAGCCGGTCGCGCGCGTTTCCTCGTCAACGGAGCATCCGTCTCCGCGGGATACCTCGGGAATGCGCGGGTCAGGCATTGTCGCCACCTTAGGAATCGGAAAGCGGCAACGCAAGAAGATGCCTGCCGTTGTGCCCTGCACCGGTGGTTCCAGCGGACGAGGATTGATCGATGGCTCTTGGAAGGAGTCTCAGGCGCGGCCTGCCCGATGCGACGCGTTGGCCGGAGAAACAACCAACTCCGGGCTAGAGGAGGCTGCAAGCCTTCGCGGCTCCAGCCGGTTCCAGCGCGCTGCTTCCACACTCGACGTACTTGATCAACCCGTCCTTACCTATGACGAACGTCGTGCGATTGGACACCATCTCATCGTTCAGAACATCGTACTTCTTGGAAACCGTGCCTTCCACGTCACTGAGGATTGCAAACTCGAGGCGCAGCGACTCCGCGAATCTCCTGTTGGTCTCTGGGGAATCGGTGCTCACTCCAAACACAACCGAGTCGGTGGTCGCGAACGCCTCGATACCAGCCTGATATTCCTTCATCTCAAGAGTTCAACCGCCGGTGAGCGCCTCCTTGAAGAACGCCAGCACCACATTCCGTTTGCCCTTGAAGGTCGACAGCGTGGTCTCCTTCCCGTCTGAGCCGGGAAGGGTGAAGTCGGGTGCCTCATCGCCCACCTTGAGGATCGTGGCGGACGGGCCGGACCGTTCCTCCAGAATTGCGCTCACAGCAACATAGATCTTTGTGATCAACTTCATTGCACTGCCCTGCCGGGTTCCGCTCCGCCGCTATTCGCGCAGTGTCAGCCAGTTGTTTCTGAATCCCGGAATCGTGAGAAAGTGCGTTTCCCGGCGCTGTCTGCGGGCAGCCGCCCCATCTTCGCAGATCGTCGTCCGACAGTGGGATCCTCGAGTGTCGGGCCGGTCGGCCACCGCCGCAGCCGCCTTCACGACGGTTTGGAGCGGCGGATCCTGTCGATTCTCGCGGGCAGGATCTTGGCTTTCGATCTGGCGGCTTCACAGGCGTGCGCGGACCTGATGGCCAAGGCTCGGGCTGCTCGGCGGGCAGTATCCGTCGCCCTGCGGTTGACCACAGATCGGGCCGCACCCATCCGGGGCAGCGCTCGGGCGCTAGTAGGTAGTCCAAGAATCCAACAGAGCGGGAGGAAGCTTCGGGGGCTCTTTGTCGGGAGTGAAATTCGAGGCGAGATACTCGTAGAGCGCCTCGAACTCAGTGTCTGTCAGCCCCTCAACCCGCTCTCTATGCTCCAGACTGCTGCGGTACCAAGCTGCATCGTCAAGCGGCAGCACTAAGATCGGCACAAGCACATGGCAGCTCTGGCAGTTGTCTAGCACCAGCTGCCGCCCGGCTCCTTCGGGAAAGACATCGTTGATGTTGAACGCGGACCAGTCCTCGGCCTCCACTTTGCCGGAACCGGTCTCCGGCGGGCTGGGCTGAATCTGATTGCAGGCGGAGAATGCGATCCACGCCCCCAGCGCGAGTACGGCCAGCGACGCCGCGATCCGGGACCTGTCAACGAACCTCTGCGGCCGGGTCCCCGCTTGGTTCGAATACCGGCCGGCCATCAGAACGGCGTGCATCCCCCTTCAAGGAACTGAGGCGGCACAACCGGCTCGGGACGGGAGTCGTTGAAGTTCTCGCTCAGGTACGCGAAGAGGACGGCATAGTCGGCGTCATCCATGTCGGACAGTTTGTCGCGGTGATCCTGCTTGAGGCTTTCCCAGCGAGCCTGAGTCCGCTGGCCGATCGCAGCGCATGCCGCGGCGTGGCAAGCCCCGCAGCTGTCCAGCACCATAGGTCGCCCCAAGCCTTCCGGGAATATGTCCGCCAGCGAGGCCGGTTGCGCGGCTACGACAGGGGGCTCCGGTGCCTGATCGGACTGTTGCTCAGCCGGTCCAGACGTGCCGTTACACCCGGCAATGAACAGGGCGATCGGAACAACCAGCCCCGCTAGCGCTTTCGAGTCAGTCAAGATACACGTCCTCCGGCATCTGCTTGGGCTCCCGGATTCGTTCTTTGAGAGAAAAGACCGGCACCACCATCTCGGAAGTCGCGGCGTCGGCCGGAAAGCCATCCTCCGCAAGCCGCCGAAGGGCGTCGCTGACTGGCTCGTCGTAGAACTGCTCGTTGCAGTTGCCGCACACGAGAGCTGGGACATCTTCCACGATCGCCACGCGGTCTCCCTGCCAGATCGCGGTTCGCATGGTTTTGGCGACCATGGCGACCTGACAGCGCGGGCAAGCGACGTCGGCTTTCGCTTCTTCTGGCAAGACTGGCCCCGAATCCGATGGCACGAGCCGCGTTGCTCTGCCGAATCAAGAGCATAGCGCTTGCCGGAGATCTCGGCGCCCGCACTACCCCGTCCGGATTCAGGCCCGCATCAGTTGCTTCGCAGCATCGACGATCTTGGGCGTATCGGGACGCAGCCACGACATCATGCCAGCCGCGCCGGGCCCCGGCACGTCGGGAAACGCTATTCGGCTGGTCTTGACACCGGGCAGGGCCTGCGCCACTTCGGCAACGACATGGGCGCTGAATCCCGCCGTGTAGTGCCCGTGCTCGACCACCAGCAGGCGTCTCGTCTTGCGGGCCGAGGTCACGATGGTGTCCACGTCCAGAGGCTTCAGAGATCGAGGATCGATGAACTCGACGCTGATCCCCGTCTTGGCCAGCTCGGCAACCGCACGTCCGGCGTCCACGGTCGCGGGCGCCCACGCGACTAAGGTCAGATGACTGCCCTTGCGACGGACGGCAGCCTTGCCGAGCGGCAGCTCGTAGGCTTCGTCAGGAACATCAGGCTGGCTGCCGGACTTGACTTCCGGGTAGTCCAGGTAGACGACGGGATCCGGATCCCGGATGGCCGAGATCAACAATCCCTTGGCGTCGTAGGCATTGCTCGGTGCTACGACCTTGACTCCCGGCAGGTTGGCGAACATCGCCTCCGCCCCGACATCGGTGTGCTGCCCGGCGCTGCCGCGCCGGCGCCCCGCGCCGTCCACCCAGAGAACGAACGGCATGCTCGCCTGGCCGCCCGTCATCGAGCGCAGCTTGCCGGCTTGGTTGTACACATACTCGATCGCGAAGATCTGCGCCATCGAGGGCAGCCGGGCAATGGCCTTCGATCCCGCCGCGGCGATACCGATGGCGACGCCAGCGATCCACGATTCGTCGATCGGCCAGCCGCGGCCGGAGGTCCGCAGGTCGCCGAACTCGCCGACCAGATCGAAGACTTTTCCATCCGGACCGATCGTGGTGGGCTTTTGGTACTCGTAGTAGTAGACCATGTCCGGATCTGCCCGCATTTCTTGTGCAACCGCCTCGAGCTGGGCGTAGTAGTACGACTTCTTGGCCATGGTGCTTCCTCCTCTTCGCTAGGTCGCGACCGCACCCTTGCGGTTGTAGAACTGGCTGGCGAGGACAGCCCCTTCTGCGTGTGTGTTGAGCACGCCGGCGGCCGGATCTGGATCGGCACCGTTGCGCGCAAATTCCACCGAGGCGTCCACGGCCGACTGCGCCTCCTCCTCGATCTTGGTGAGTTCGCCTTCCTCTGCAAGGCCCTTGGCCAGCAGCCAGCGCTTGTAACGCGGGAGCGGATCGCGCGTCATCCAGCCGCGCACTTCGTCGTCCGTGCGATACGGAAGGCCGATCGCGCCTTCTTGGTCGATCCGCGCCCCAGCGAAGCCGCTATGGTCGTACCAGCGGTAGGTCAACGCCTCGATCACGCTGGGACCCTTGCCGGCTTGCGCCCATTCGACGGCCTTCTTGGTGGCGTTATAGACCGCCGCGACGCTATTGCCGTCCACTAGATGGTGCGGCAGGTCGAGGCCCTTCGTGTAGTCGGAGATATACTTCGTCGGCGCGGTGTCGGCCACCGGGATGGCCATGTACTGAAAGTTGTTCTCGTTGACAAAGATCACAGGAATGTCGAGATTCTTGCAACTCCGCACTGCGCTGAAGTAGTACGGAGAAGCCGCCGCGCCGTCCCCGAAGAACGCAACCGCGACCTGCTTGGTACCGCGAATCATGCCGCGCAAGGCGGCCCCCGCAGCCATGTAGAAGCTGGCCCCGACGATTCCGTTCATGCCCATGATCCCCTTGGACATGTCGGTGATGTGCATCGAGCCGCCATAGCCCTTGTTGTAGCCGGACTCCTTGAAGAAGATCTCGGCCGACATCCGATTCAGGTCGCCCCCTTTGGCGATCAGGTGCCCGTGCCCGCGATGGGTGCTGGCGATGTAGTCGTCCTCATTCAGCGCCCCGATTACGCCAACCGCAACGGCCTCCTCCCCAACGTAGGTGTGAAAGGCTCCATAGAGCCCGTCCTCGCCTGCAAGGAAGAGGTCCTTCATGGTGGTCTCCCACTTTCGGCTCGTGCTCATCAGGCGATAGAACTCGAGCAGCTTCTCCTTAGGCTCACTCGCCAGGACGGACGAGTCCTCGCCTCGCGTGGGCATGTCCTCGGGCGGCAAGAAGTCCAATGCGTAGCCTGGCTTCCAGGCGTTGCTTCCGCCGGGACCGGCCGTGGCGAGGCGAACCGTCTTGTCGAACTCGGCACCCGTTACTCCCCGCGCGCTTGCGGACTGCTCTCCGCAGGCCGTGATTACGGTCGCGGTGGCACCAGCGGCGCTCATGGTCTTGAGCAAGGTGCGCCGGTCAACCCTGCTAACGAAATCTTTCATAGGATTCGCCCTCCCCAGTCAGTAATGGGCGCTGCCACCAGCCATGCGGGCCTAGACAGCAACCACTGCGGCATTGGCAGTGTAACGACGCACAGGCCGAGTGGCAAGCCGAAACTGGCAGAAACTTGTCCGATTGGCCGAGGCTCTCGGGAGGAATCCGTCCCGGGCGACCACGAGACCGGGACGGGTAGGCTCCGTCGAGACGAGAATGCCGGGCGCCGGCAGTAGCCGTATCGCAAGTGCAGCGCGGCCAGCCTCTTCAAGCGAGGACCCTGCTACGACCGACCTACAGGCCTATCGCCAGCAAACGCTTCTCACAGTAGTACGGCGTTCCTCGCCCGCCGTCTGAACACCGACAGAGCAATCGTTTGCAAGGGTGACAAGATGCCGGCCATGATGAGCCGAATCTAGCAACGCACGCACGGAGAGATCACGCCGGACTAGTACGGGCCCTCGTCACGAAGCTGATCGATCAAGTCGTCAGTAACGGGCCTTCCGCGTTTCGGGAGCGGGCGGATGCCGTAGAAATTGACATCCGCATCTTCCGCGTCACTGTGCGGATCACCGTTCAATCCCTTCCGGGCCAGTTCCGAGACCACTGCTCCGATAGTGGTCCCGTTGCGACGCGCAAGGTCTCTGGCCGCGAGGAGCACGTCATCGTCGAGATTGATGGTGGTGCGCATGCATCTGATACTAGCTAATAGAGGCTGTACGCCTCCGCAGCATCCATGATCAGGTCCGCGGTGTTCGTGAGCCTGGCATAGGTTGCGTTCATTCGCTGTCGCAGGTAGCCCTCGGGATCGACAATCTGCGGAATGTGCATGCGAAATATGGCAGATCCGGCCATCCTCCTGAGCGACATCACGAGCTGGCCGGCTTCGATCCTCGGGTAGAACACGCTTGCAAACGCGGGCAGGATGGTAGGCGTCACGAGGTCGTCAGCCATCGTGTCGTAGACCGCTACTAGAGAGCGGATCTCGGCTGCGAGCTCGCTCGACAGCGGTTGGTCTCCGACTAAGGTAGCTACGAACCAGTTGTACTCAAGGGCTGCCACGCCAATCTCGAGCGACGTCAGTCTCGAAGCCCCCGTCGAAGTTCCGGCGATGCTGTCCAAGATTCCCTGAGCCGTCTCGAACCCGGGAATCGCCAGCTCTCCGCGCACGCCGAACAGTTGCCGCACACCATCGACGTCAAGGCCTTCCGTGCCGGTCAAGACCGGGGCTGTGATTTCCACGCGGTGGGCCGCTGCGACGGTCCTAGCGACCCTCTCAAACTCTGCCGGGAGCTCCGCTGACGAAGCTGTGACACCCCAGAGCGCTACCGATAGAACGATCTTCGTGATGACTGAGTCTCTCATTCGAAATGCCTCCCCGCCACCGCTACACAAACCAGTTTTCAATGAATGTGTTCGGCTGGCCGAGCTTCAGCGGCAGCGTAACACGAAGTCCTGCCGGCACTTGACGCAGAGAGAGATTCGATCGCACTTTGGGCCCTGCGGTGCGAGAATGATGCCTGTGAGGCTCTCCCTGCTCGGGTTCGGCGCTCTTCTGTTTTGCTTTGTTTGCTCTTCAGGTGATGCTGCTGAAGCCTCAAGCGACGTTGCTGAACCTCCGCCGAATATCGTCCTGATCATCTCCGACGACCACGGCTGGCCCGACTACGGCTTCATGGGCCATCCCGTGATCCACACTCCGAATCTGGATCGCCTCGCGTCGGAGTCAATGGTCTATACGAGGGGCTATGTGCCGGCTCCGCTGTGCCGCCCGAGCCTGGCGACGCTCGCGACTGGCCTGTACCCGCACCAGCACAAGATCACCGGCAACGATCCACCTAGCGAAAGGCCAGCAAGCGCGCGCGATGTCGAGCGCCGGGCTTCGATGGAGCGGGTCTACTCGCGGAACGAGAACGTCATGGAGCTGCTTAGGCGTTCCGGTTACGTGAGTCACCAGTCGGGGAAGTGGTGGGAGGGCAATCCTCTCGATCACGGGTTCACTGAGGCGATGACGCACGGTGACGTCACCCGAGGCGGGCGCCACGGCGACGACGGGCTGACAATCGGACGCGAAGGAATGGGCCCGATCTTCGACTTCATAGATTCGACCACCGCTGAGTGGAAGGAGGCCAAGTACCCGGGCCAGTGGTTCGTCGAGCCCGTCGATACCCCTTTCTTCATCTGGTACGGCGTGTTCTTGCCCCACACGCCGCACAACCCTCCCGAGCGGCTGTTGGGAAAGTATCTGACCCCGGACCGGCCCGAGCGGATCGCCAAGTACTACGCCATGGTGGAGTGGCTCGACGAAACCGTCGGAGAGCTCTTGGATTTTCTGGACAAGAAGAACCTCTCGAATACTGTGGTTCTCTACGTGGCCGATAACGGCTGGATCACGACTGAAGACCGCGCCGATCAGGCCACGGCACGAGCGAAGATGTCCCCCTACGAAATGGGTGTCCGTACGCCAATCATGGTCCGCTGGCCGGGAAAGGTTGAGCCCGGCCGCGACGACCGGACACTGGTCAGCAGCATCGACCTCGTCCCGACGATGCTTCAGGCTGCCGGCATCGAGCCCTCGGCGAACCTGCCGGGAATCAGCCTCCTGGACGGTGAAGCACTTCAACAGCGGAAGCAAGTCTTCGGGGCTACATTCGCGCACACGGCAGTGAACGTCTTGGATACGGTCGCCAACCTCAAGTACCGCACCGTCGTTCGGGAAGACGGCTGGAAGCTTGTTCTGCCCTACGCGCTGAACCGGGACGTGATGCACATGGCCCGGGGGCAGATTGCCGACTGGATGCGATTCGAGCCAGAACTCTACAACGTGCTCGAGGATCCGCACGAGACGAATGACTTGGCCGCCGAACACCCGGAACTGGTGGCGGAACTCCGCAAAGCCCTGCAGGATTGGTGGCTGGTCCCGGAAGAGCTACCGGTCACGGGATCCGAATAGTCCGGGACGGGGTCCCTGTCGCTTCGAATCGTCCGGCAGAGTTCTTGCTTGGCGGATCACGAGCGGCGCGCCTTCTAGGTCCGAGCGGATCATTTCCCTCATTCCGATTGCGGGACTGTGACAAGGCGACCGCCGTTCGCGATCGACTCCCGCGCAGCCTCGCAGACTGCTTCGTTGTACCTGCTATTCGAAGGCGTGGCTACGATCCCCGCAGATTCGATCTCAGCAATGACAGCCCTCCGCTCGTCTTCTGAATCGGCCTCGCGTTCAACGCGTATGGCTTCTTCCACAATGTGCCTGACCGAACGCACCCCGTAGCCGGTTGGCACAAGCCCCGGCCCGCCAAGATCCTGATACAGGAAGTAGTCCGGGCTGGGCTCGGCGTACTGCGTCCCGCCAGGTCCGGGGGCCAATTCGCCAAAGCTGTAAGCGATGCCTCGATACTGGTCCGAGTGCTCTAGCAGGGCCCCCCTGCCGCTTCCGGTGCAATACAGGGTCATTCCCTGCGTGTTCGGCCCCGGCGCGGCATCGGGAAAGCTCAACGAGTTCTGGACATTTAAGCAGGCGCCGTTCTCCCACAACACGCGCGCGTCGGTCCACAAGTACCCTTGGTCGCCGTTCGGCAGATCGTCGAGAATTCCATAGACCGAGACAGCTGTGGGCAACAATCCGGTGACAAAATGCACCAAGTCCACGTAATGGCAGCCGATGTACACGAAGGAATCGGTGGCGTCGGCGGCGAACCAGTTCTGAAAATTCGAGTCACGGTAATGCCATTTCTCCATCAGGCGCGCCGTCCCAAGCTTGAACTCGCCGAACTGGCCGCTGCGATAGCGGTCTCGCGCCATGATGCTCCTTGGATCGATGCGCTTGTGGTATTCCACGCCCACGAACAATCCCCGTGCGCGGGCTTCGCGCTCGATCTCAAGCGAGTCCGCGACCCGCAGCACGAGCGGCTTTACGCAGCAGACATGCTGGCTCGCGCGCAGTGCGTCAAGCACCACTCTTCGATGTAGCTGATCCGGCACTGCCACCACGACCACGCTGCGCTCAGGCAGCTCGGCGAGCAGAGACCGGTAGTGTTCAGGTCGTGGCTCGTCCGACGAGGCTGTCGGATCTAGCGCTGCCCGAAAACCGACGTCCGGAAAGGCGCGCTGGAGCGTGGGGGCCCGCGCGAGAGCCTCGACCGAGCTGTTGCGCCGGGAACAGACAGTGACTTCACCGACCGCACCTTCCCGCCGCATCTGCAGCAGCGCGGGCAGGATCTGGTCGTGAGCGATCATGCCCGCCCCTATCAGCAGGACCGGCGTGTCCGAAACGTGGCGGCTCACCCTATCTCTTGGGGATTGTAGCTTCACTGCTGTGGGTCAAACTGGCGGAAGATAGGCGCCGGAGGAGTGATCTTCTTGCATGGGTTGTTACCAGCCGGACTGCGGTCACGACCACACGTACGCTCAGCACGAGCCGCATTTCCGTCCATCGCCGATACGGTCTCACCACGGGGTCGAGCGTTCCGCATGGACATGGTCGGGCAGTCTGTAGCTGATGCCTTCCTCGTCGAACTCTGACACCTCCATCAGACCAGTGAAGTTGGTGTAGTTGTTCTGCCGGGCGAGTCCGGGGAAGAGCTTGCCCATGAGCCGGTTGTAGTAGCCCTGTATGCGAAACCACGGCAACACGCCGAAGGTCGATTGGGACGGGTACTTCAAAGCGTCAGCGAGCTCGTTACCGATGAGTGCACGAGAGACGCTGTAAACGTATGTCGACAAATCACGGCGAGATTTCGGGTCCGTTATTCCGGCAACTAAAGGAGCAGAATTGATAAGAGAATTAGCCATTGAAATTGAGTCCTCATCGACCTCCGGTTCACAGAGATATCCAATCTTGAAGATCTTTAGCGCTTCGTCCTTATCCCGAAATAGAATAGTCTCAGGTATACCCATCAGTAAGCCTGAGTAGCGCCAAATTTGCAAGAAACTCTGTGCTTCCTCCTCTGTGAATCTTGCTCCGAGGCTCTTCATGTGTTCCAGCAACCGCGCCGAAAACGCTGTAATCGAATAGCCCACATGTGCCGAACTGATGGGTGCGCCCCACGACTGAGTTTCCCAGTCATCAGAGTGCTTCAGGAGGTGCCTAACTTGTGCATGGACCAGCCGCACGCGAACGGAGAGTTTCCATCCGTCCCCATCCCGTAACAGCCCACCAGGCATGAAAATCTCGATCATGTGCCGGTTGTTTTGCTTTAATCGTCGAACTCCTGTGTCACGAACCCGTCCAGTAATAAAGAATGACTTGCTAATGTTTGTCGAGAACCCTTCAACCAACACGCCTCCCACAAATCCGGCCAGAACGATCTTTGAATTCCGATGAAACATCTTTATTCCGGGAATAAACGATTCAAAATCAACCCAGTTTGGGACAGAAGATATCCTCTCAAAAAAGTCCTTCAAAATAGACGGGGCATCAACTAGATGCTCTTCGTCTCGATCCATCGCAGCATTGATGTATCGTGCCGAGAGAGTCGGATCGAGTGTCGCCAACGCTTCGATCACGGCGTCGGCTTCGGGATCCTCAACTGTAGTGTGTGTGATGTAATTGGCAGCGATATCTGGATCGATTTTGCATGCTTCCTGAAACCCTTCGACGTAACACGTCGGCATGTGATTCGGCTCGGAGGGCATGCTCATGTCAAGCCACTTCCGGATCCCTGATGACTCTGTGCCGACCCGCCTGCCGGAACAGCAGAGGCGAGAGGCCTTCGCGTTGCCTACCGAACCCTCCGGATTGCGCTCCCACCCGACCTATCGCCGGAGGAAGGCCTCGCTCTTCGATGCGGATCCTGAGGGACTGCTCAATGCCAACTGGTATAGCGTTTCTGTGGAGTGCTACGTCGACCGCGGTAGCGCGAGCAGAGCAACTCAGTCGACTCGATTCCCGCATGTGGCCCTCATCCGGAGTATGCTCCCAACGTGACTGAGCCCCTGTCAGAAGAATGCTCTTCTTGAAACGTCTGGAACTCACGGCGATGGCTCTTGCCGCTGTGCTTCTGGGCGGGGTCCACGCGTGCGCGACACGAAAGACACGAAAGGGAAATCCAAGTGGCATGATTCTATCACAACGTTTCTCTTCCAGCCTGTAGTTAGAGCCCTGGTTCGCTTCGACTGGACCCGACCCGACTAGGATCGCCCAGCCTGACCGACCCGCCAGTCGCGAACATCGCTAGTAGCATGGCGGTCTCCGGGTGTCCTCCAAGAAAAAGGTTGGACTGGGGGACGAACTGCGGGCGCTAGGCAGGGACTGCAGAATCCTGCTACACCGCGGTCGAGTCTACCGACGGTGTCTGTGGCGAGAGGACGCGACGCCAGAAACCGCCGCCAGCCGGTGGACCGGAAAACATCTCGGCGGCGCGGGTGTTGGACGCTTCAGCTGGGCGCAGTCGAGAGGGCGGGCTGCGGCAGTTTCCGCCTCGTGCGTGGAACGGGGGAAGGCCTGCCCGCGAGCTATTCGGGAACCGTGCGTGATGACTCGTTGGTCGGGTCCTTTTCGACACTGCCGTGCAGGAACCAGCGGGCTGCACGTCGGCAGTCGTCAAGGATCAGATAGAGAGCTGGCACCAGCAGCAATGTCACGAGCGTTGCGAACAACACCCCGTAGGCCAGCGCGACTGCCATCGGAATCAGGAACTGTGCTTGCAGATCGCTCTCGAACATCAGCGGAGATACACCGGCAGTTGTGGTCAAGGAGGTCAGGATGATTGCCCTGAAGCGCGATTCGCCCGCTACGCGAACGGCCTCGAAGCGCGAACCTATCGTTCGGGCATGTTCTTGGACGAAGCTCACAAGGACTAGCGAGTCATTCACAACCACTCCGGCCAGCGCCACCACACCGCACGTAGAAATGAACGTCAGTGGGATTCCCATGATCACGTGGCCCCATATCGCCCCGATAGCCCCGAATGGCACGGCAGAGAGCACGATGACCGGTGCGACATAGCTCTTCAGGGGAACCGCAAGAGTCACGAACATCACGCAGAGAGCGATCGCCAGCGCTACTGCCAGAGCCTCGGTGGCCTCGATCAACTCGGCTTGATCGCCAAGGAATGCGTATCGCACCGAATCGTGGTCTTCCAGAATTGCAGGAAGAAAGCTCGTGTCGAGGTCCGCTAGCACCTGCTGGCTGGTGGTCACCGACGTATCGACCGCCGCCAAGACATTGATCGACCGATTCCGGTCCACTCGAGTGATCGACGCCGGTCCGCGGCCGAGCGTTGCTTCCGCCACCGTTGAGAACGGAATCTCGTCCCCGCCCGGAACACGAAATCGCATGCCCTCGAGGTCGCCGACGGAACGCCGCTCCGTCTCTGGGTAGCGCACCATGACGCGAACGTCCTCCCGGCCTCGCTGGATTCGCTGGACTTCCTCCCCGAAGAATCCCTGTCTCACCTGTCGTCCGATTTCTATCAGCGAAAGGCCCATGGTCTCGCCTTCGGGAGCGAGTGAGAGCTGGATTTCGGGCTTCGCGCCGCGAGAAGTATCGGTAACATCGAAGACTCCCGGATACTGCTCAAGCCGCTCCTTGGTCTTGTTCACCACCGCCTGCATCTCTTCCAGGTCCGCGCCGCTGAACTGGATGTCGATCGCCTTCCCTCCTCCAAACAACGCGTGTGTGATCGAGAGTTCGCTGGCCCCAGGAATCCGGCCGATCTTCTCCCGGAGCCGCTGGGCGATCTGCTCGGCTCGGATCGTCCGGGTTTCAGCTCGCTTCAACTCGATGTTCACTTCTGCCAAGTGCTCGCCCTTGGGCGGGTTGATCCGAGCGGTGGGACCGCCAAGCACAAGCTGGTACGGCTGCTCCCCGATCGAACTGAGGATGTGCCGGAACTGGTCGCTGCCCTCCTCGCGGGCGATCTCTTCGCGAAGTGCAAACGCGGCCTGCTCCACCCGCCCGACGGCGGCCCTGGTTGCGTCAACCGGAGCTTCCTGCGGCATCGTCACAAAGGCGACGACCTTGTCGGACTCGTCGGTAGGCAGCAGGATCACCTTGATGTGCCCGCTGGCAACGAAGGCACCGGTCAAGACCATGCAGGTCAGGGCGATCGCGAGAGTCAAGTACCTCCAGCGGAGCGCGGCCCCAAGTACAGGCCTGTAGAGTTTATTGGCGATCCATTCGAGGGACTTCGAAAACCGGTCGCTCAAGCGATCCCAAGCACGGACAGCCCAGCCGCTCGAGCCGCCATTGCCGGACGGGCGGTGAGCCAAGTGGCCGGGCAGGACAAAGACCGATTCAACGAGCGAGAAGAACAGGACTGGTATGACGATCAACGGGATCACCACCATCAACTTCCCATTAGTTCCCGGAACGAAGAACATGGGCGCAAAGGAGACCATTGTGGTGAGTACTCCGAACACCACGGGTACGCACACCTCCCGCGTCCCCTCGATGGCCCCTCTCACGCCTTGCTTGAACTGGGCTTGCTTGCTGTCGATGTTTTCGGCGACGACGATGGCATCATCGACCACGATGCCCAGCACTAAGATGAATGCCAGCAGCGAGATCATGTTGATCGTCACATCGAACGCGGGCATCAGCGCGAAAGCCCCCATGAACGAAACTGGAATGCCGATCGCAACCCACAACGCGAGTCTCAGGCGCATGAACAAGGCCAAGACGACGAACACCAGGGCCAGTCCTGACAATGCGTTTTCGACGAGCAGGCGGGTCCGGCTCCGAAGGGTATAGGCCCAGTCTTGCCACGCAGCCATCTTGATACCGTCCGGCAGCCTGGCGGTCGCGCCCTGCACATACGCATAGACAGCGTCCGCGATATCGGTTGCGCTTTCGTTCCCTACCCGGTAGACATTGAGAACTACGGCTGGCGTTCCGTCGAGCGCGGTCGACCTCGCGATCTCTTCCAATCCGTCGACCACCTGTGCCACATCGCCCACGCGAATCATGGTTCCGTCAGGCCGTCTGACGACGGGCAGCGCTTCGAACTGAACTCCGGTGTCGGCCCGTCCGCTCGTCCGGAGCATGATCTCGCCACCAGGGGTCTTGACAGATCCTCCGGGCAAATCGACCGAAGACCGACGGACGGCGGCTGCGACGTCGTCGAACGTCAGGCCCCAGCGCCGCATTGCCTGTTCTGAAACCTCGATCGAGATCTCGTAAGGGGGAACATTGGCCATCTCGACCTGAGAAATCTCGGGGAGAGCCTCGAGATCCCGCCGGGCCTGCTCTCCGATTCTCTTGAGCGTGGGCAAGTCCGCAGCCCCGTACATGACCACGCCGATTACTTCAACTCGTAGCGGAATCGAGCGGACTACGGGTCTCCCCGCATCTTCGGGAAAGGCCTCTATGCCGTCGACCTTGGATTTAATTTCTTCACGAATCTCATCGATGTCGTATCCAGACCGAACCTCAACTACAGCGACGCCCACTCCCTCGTCAGCCGTCGACGTGATCTTGTTGACTCCCTCGATTCCCTGAAGCGCTTCCTCGACCAGAACGCATATCGATTCCTCCACATCTGGGGGAGAGGCGCCTCGATAGGGAACCGATACCGTTACGACGTCAAGAGTGACATCGGGGAACAGGGTCGAGTTCAGACCGGCGATGGAGAGTCCGCCCGCTGCAACGATGACAAATAGCAACAGGTTGCCGACGACGCCGTTCCGCGCGCACCATGCGACTGGGCCGTTCACCGAGCTCCTCCGCTGGCTGTCGGCTCGAGCCTCATTCGCTGCACGCCTCGGAAACGCCTTCAAAGGACCGGGCGCGGACGCAGCGTCTGCCGATCCTGATTGAATGCGGCGAGATTTCGTCCAATTGTGCTGCGCTTGTTGCCACGGTTCGCAACCGAACGCAGCTTCGTTGAAAGCTGCGATTCCACTCGATCATCGCCGTTAGCCGAGAATATCACGGCGCACGTTGCGACTCGAAAAGGGGAACGCCGGGCCGCCGCGTACTTACGACGACGCGCAGGGCGCCTCGCCGCTCAACCGCGGCTTGCGGGAGCACTCCCGAGGCATCATGTAGCGGAGCACGCGCACCCTCGGCCGGGCCAAGGCCTCTCTCGGAGCCCCGTCAGTCGGTCAGATTCGCTCGGGACGCGGTCGTGCATGGGCCCGGCAGCGGCTTCCGGGAGGAGCCATGGTGCGCGAAGGCTTGTCCTGGCGCACTATGATTCCCTATCTCTTCTTGCCCCTCCCAGAGGTAGATGGCGGTCGCCTTAACACGATCCTCGCGATTCCCTCCAGCATGGCCCGGAAATACGCCCGACGCCGCGTGTCGGCAGGCCATGAGTCTTCGAACACTGCGCTGTCCGCCAGCTCGTAGTCGAACGGAAACCGATTCGCCGTCAAGGCCGGCACGAAACTCCAACCGGCGGCCCCTTCCAAGTAGGCTTGCGCAATCGACGACTCGCGTGCCAGCTCAGCATTGGTCGCGGCGGCGCCACTGCTGTCACTCACCATCAATACCGGCCGCCCGTATTGCTTGAATTGCTTGGAACGCGCCAGCTTCTCCGAAGGCGTGCGGCCATCACCCTGCAGCAGGACCAGGTCGCACAGGCGCGCGAGGGACATCGGGTAGAGCATCCCAGAACCGCTGGAAGCGCCAATCGGCAAGCTGAACGAGGCGTGCTGAAACTGCTCCCGGACGGCGCGAATCAAAAGCTCTACATAGCGCGGGACGAAGCGGCGATGGTCCCAGCGACCCTCGGGCTCGTCCCATGCATCGGCGACGTCGACGATGACATTGCGGGCGTCGCGTTCGATGAGGTGCCGGGCGACGTTGCCAGCTGCGGCGACGATGGCCTCGGGCGACTCCAGAACCTCGTCTTGGTCTTGCTGGAAGAGGACCAAGCACACGATTAGACCGCGTTGGTCGGCCGCCTCGAGCAGTTTGTCCAGCCGGGCCGTCCACTCCGGCTTCAACGATCCGTCGGGATTGTAGGCGCTGACCAAGGCTCCGGCCTTCTCCCCAAGATCGGCGCTTACGCCCCTCCGAACGCCGTTGGACTCGCCCTCGTAGCGGGGATTTCCGCCTTGCAGGCCGACCACGATGCCGGCCACGCCGTGCTGCTTGTAGACATCTAGGCGCTCGATCACGCGATCGGTGTTCGCGCCAGGATCGAACGGCCGCTCGTTGAGCCACTCGTCATCGAAGATGGCTTGGGTTACGCGAACAAGCGCGAGGCTACCCCTGACCTTGCCCCGGAAGCGCCCGCCCGCATACGTCGGGCTCCAGTCTGCGGCCGGGCCGCCACGCACATAGAAGCGATCCGCTCCATAGCGTGGCCCGAGCATCGACCCCGTGGCGATTTCGATCGCAGCTACGGGCACAGCGAACAGCAAGAGCAGTCCGGCCAGCACCGGACAGCTGAAGTACGACGTCAGCCTCATGCCGATTCGGGGAAGACTAGAGACTTGGTGATAGTACCACGGAGACAGCGCTCTGGCTGGCGCGATGGTAGCCGGGGCGCGGCGGCAAGCCCGGACAGCGGTTTGCTAAACTTCGATTTCTCGCGTTCCCATTACAAGGAGACTCTCACACTTCATGGCTAGACCCGTCACCCTGTTCACCGGCCAATGGGCCGACCTCCCGCTTGAGGTGCTCGCGCCGAAGGCGAAGTCATGGGGCTACGATGGCCTCGAACTCGCATGCTGGGGCGACCACATGGACGTCTCCAAGGCTGCCACGGACCTAGACTACTGTGCCAAGCAGAGGGCCATCCTCGAGGACAACGGACTGCAACTGTTCGCGATCTCGAACCACTTGGCGGGGCAGCTCGTGTGCGATCCCAACGACGACGAGCGCTCCGACCTGTTCGCTCCGGACGAAGTCGCGGGCGATCCTGAGGGCAAGCGCCAATGGGCGGTGCAGGCAATGAAAGACACTGCCCGATGCGCCAGCAACCTAGGCCTCAAGGTCGCCAACGGCTTCACCGGTTCATCGATCTGGCATATGCTGTACAGCTTCCCGCCGGTGTCCGACGAGATGATCGATGCCGGATTCGCCTACTTTGCCGAGATGTTCAACCCGATCCTAGATGTCTTCGACGAGGTCGGCGTCAGATTCGGCTTGGAAGTGCACCCGACCGAGATCGCCTTCGACATCTACACGGCGCACCGCGCCTTGGAGGCAGTCGGCCATCGCGAGGCATTCGGCTTCAATTTCGACCCCAGCCACCTGCACTGGCAGCAGGTGGACCCGGTGATCTTCATCCGCGAGTTCAAGGACCGGATCTACCACGTCCACATGAAGGACGCGGCCCTCCAGCTCGACGGCAAGTCCGGCATCCTGGCGTCGCATCTGAACTTCGGGCACCAGGACCGCGGCTGGGACTTCCGATCACTCGGCCGGGGCGGGGTCGACTTCGAGGAAATCATCCGCGCGCTGAACCACATCGGCTACGACGGACCCCTGTCCATCGAGTGGGAGGACAGCGGCATGGAGCGGGAAGCCGGCGCGGCCGAGGCGTGCGAGTTCACCAAGAGCGTCGACTTCCAGCCGTCCACGGTCGCCTTCGACGCAGCGTTCGAAGAATAGGCAGCTCTGCGGGCGGAACCGAAAGCGCCAATGCCTATTAGCGAGACGGGCGGTCCTGATTCGAGGCCCGCGCGCCGAGAAGCCCTCGAAGCCGGGCTGCTTTGGGCGCTGGCCCTTGTCACGACCGTGGGCCTGTCGTCCTGGCTGGGATCAGCGGATCCGGACTCGGTCGGCGGCGTGCCACGCTGGACAGCCTACGGCGTGTTCGGCCCTTGGCTGCTGTTCTTCTTGCTGCACCTCCGCTTCTGCCGCAGGCGCAGCTGAAACGGTATCGGGGCAGACGACTGATGTACGAGGCAGCGCCATCGGCGCGAGTCGCGTTCGCGGTCTACATCGCGCTGACCTTCCTGCTGGCCTATCTTGCCCGCCGCCAGTCTAGCGGGAGCGGCTTCCTGCGCGAGTTCTTCGTCGGGGGCCGGACAATCGGGCCCTGGGTGCTCGGCCTTACTTGGATCGCAACGTCGGCCAGTGGCGGGACGTTCATCGGCGCGCCTTCTCTCGGCCACTCCTACGGCTGGTCGGTGATGCTGTGGATCTCCGGCTACATCGTGGTCGCCACCACCGGGTTCGGATTGCTCGGCAGGCGCATCGCCGAACTGGGCGAGAGAACGGGAGCGCTGACCTTCCCGGACCTGCTGCGCGACCGTTTCCAGAGCAAGGCGATCGGGGCGATCTCCGGTGTCGCGATGCTGATCCTGCACACGAGCTTCATCGTCGCTCAGTACATCGCCGGGGCCCGCGTTCTGGAAGCGGCTCTAGGCGTGCCTTACGCCTGGGGTGTGGCCGGCTTCGCGGTGATCGTCGGGCTATACACGGCGTACGGCGGCTTCCGGGCAGTGGCCTGGACAGACAGCTTTCAAGCCATCGTCATGCTTGTCGGAGTCCTTCTCACGGCCGGATTCGGGCTCTACAAGGTCGGCGGCATGCAAGCCGTTTACGACGGCTTGGCGGCGCAGTCGCCGGACTTGCTCACGCCCACCGGGCCCGAAGGATTCCTGCCGCTGTCGGCTGCTGTGTCGTTCTTCTTCGTCTGGCCGCTCGCAGTTGCCGGCCAGCCATCGCTGATCACGCGATTCCTAGCGTGCAAGGACGCTGCCTCGCTACGCCGGGCTTCGCTCTTGATTGGCTGCTATGTCTTGCTGCTGTATCCGGCGGTGATCTTCGTCGGCATCGTAGGCCGCGTCCTAGTGCCGGAACTCGCCGCGAGCGATCACGCCATGCCGGCGACGATCGTCGCCGCGGTGCCGTCGGCGCTAGCGGGCCTGGTGCTGGCCGCCCCGATGGCAGCCATCATGTCCACGATCAGTTCGTTCCTCCTCGTGGCTGCAGGCGCGGTGGCACGCGACCTGTACCAGCGCAATGCGCGTACACCAGTCAGCGAGAAACGCACCAAGACTGCCACGCATCTCTCCATCGCGCTCACCGGCATCGTGGCGGGAGTGTTCGCGCTCCGCCCGCCCGACTACCTGCAGTACATCGTGGTCTTCTCCGGGACAGGCCTGGCGGCTACTTTCCTCTTCCCCACCCTGCTGGCGGTGTACTGGACGCGCATGAACCGCACTGGCTGCATCGCCGGAATCCTAACGGGCTTCCTCTCATTCCTGTTCCAATACGCGCTGTTCGGCACACGAAGCTTCCTCGGACTGGATCCGTTCGTTTGGTCGCTGGCCGCTAGCGCGGCGGCGTGTGTCGTAGCCTCGAGGGCCGGCCAACCGGAGCCAGCCGCACTCTTGTCGAAGTACTTTTCCGACGAAGAAGTCGGAGGCTTGCAAACGTAAGAGAAGCGGCTCCCGGACCGAAACAAGAAGAGCCGCAAGTATCGGAAGTGCTTTCAGACGGGCGGGCGGCCCGCCCGTCCAACGCCGGGTGCTGCTACAGTTCCAGCTTCCAAGGCTCGCGATAGTCGGTTCTCAGGTAGGTCTGGGCTTCCTTGTTTTCGGTCGTCTCGTTGACCGGATCCCAGTCGACCCGCTGTCGGCTGCGCAACGAAACGTTGCCGAGCAGCGCCATCGAGGTCGACTTATGCCCGATCTCTATGTCGCAGACGGGCCGATCGCGGTTGCGCACGGCGGCGATGAAGTCGCGCCAGTGGTCGTCTGTGCTGTGGTTTGCCGACTCGCCACGCGCTGCTTCCATGCGCCGCTCCACGCGCGGCTCGGGCTCGCGGTAGCGGCGCACCTCGGGAGTGATCTCCCAAAACGAACGATTCACATAGAGCGTGCCCTCAGTGCCGTGGAATTGTATGCCATACCCAGGCTGCCCGCCACTGAAGGCGTTCGCGACGCGGTTCTCGTAAGTGCAAACGAAGGTCGGGAACTCGTAGGTGGCCTGAATCGTGTCGGGAGTCTCGCGGTTGTCGGTCAGCGCGTACTTGCCGCCATAGGTGCAGATCGACCGCGGTCCGGGCTCGGCCATAGCCCACAGCACGATGTCGAGAAGGTGAATCCCCCAATCCGTCATCATGCCGCCGGCGTAGTCCCAGAACCAGCGGAAGTGGGCGTACTGGTAGGGGTTGACACCGAACCGGTTCTTGTTGAAGGGGCGTTCCGGGGCGGGCCCCAGCCACATGTCCCAATCCAGGCCTGCGGGCGGATCAGTGTCCGGTGGCACGCCGATCCCCTCCGGAAAGAGATTGGAGTAGTTCCATGTGCGCGCGAAGCTGATCGTGCCCAAGCGGCCGCTCTGCACGATGTCCTTGGCTTCCGCGAAGTGCTTGCCCGAGCGCTGCTGGGTGCCCACCTGCACGACGCGGTCGTACTTGCGGGCCGCCTTGACCATCATCTGGCCCTCGTGGACAGTCACCGAGATCGGCTTCTCGACGTAGACGTCCTTGCCAGCCTTGCACGCTTCCACGCTCATATACGCGTGCCAGTGGTCGGGCGTGGCGATCAGCACCGCATCGATGTCCTTGTCCGCGATCAGATCCCGAAAGTCCGGGTAGATCTTCGCGTCTGGCACCATCTTCAGGGTCTCTTCGAGGTTCGGCTTGAACACCTCGCTAAGGGCGACAACTTGGATGTCGTCCGTCAGCCTGAGGACGCTGCGCAAGTTGTTGCGGCCGCGGCGGCCGCAGCCGATCACGCCCAGCCGGATCTTGTCACCGTGGTTGTCCCCGCGAGCGGAGCCAGCGGCGGCGAGCGCGGCCGAGGCCGCGACAAAAGTTCTGCGTTCCATGAGATTTCCCTGCGGTATCGCCGTAGCAAAGGCGGAATTCCGCGTCCGCGGCATGCCCGGTTGTCACTATCTTCGCACCGTTGGCACCGGCACCCGCGCTACCGCGCTCAGCCGGCGCGCTCGTCCGACACCGGGAGTTCGTGCTGGTCGTCCAGCTCTTCTAGCAAACGCAGCACCAGAGCCCGCTGGCCGTACTCGAAGTCACCCTTGGGGTCGTCAGGATCGTGAATCGCCACCCACCGCCTGAGCAAGTCGGTCACCGGCTCGACGATAGCCTCCTCTGCTCCGGGTTCGAAACGCAAGGGAATCTCTGCATTGCGAACCGTGTCGGTCAGCAGGTCGGAGAATTTCACCGCAGCACCTTCAGGCTTCGACGGCCAATGGCTGCGCTTCGCACAGGGCCTTCAAGGCCGCTACGTACGGCGCGCTTGCCACGCCCTTCTCGGTGATGATGGCGGTCACGTAGCGATTGGGGGTCACGTCAAAGGCAGGATTGCAGACTTGGGTGGCCGCCGGCGCGATCTGCTGCCCGCGGATCTGCGTGACTTCGTCCGCGGAACGCTCTTCGATGGGGATTTCCTCCCCCGAGCCGAGCTGGAGGTCTACGGTGGTGGTCGGCGCGGCGACGTAGAAGGGAATCCCGTTCTCCTTGGCCA
Source organism: Terriglobia bacterium (assembly GCA_009838515.1). Taxonomy (GTDB): domain Bacteria; phylum Acidobacteriota; class Terriglobia; order Bryobacterales; family UBA6623; genus VXMF01. The sequence goes on from VXRL01000013.1 coordinate 40,427, forward strand.
GGACCGCCAGGGAATAGGTGCCGATCTTGTTGGCCACGTCGCCGTTGGCGGCAATGCGGTCCGCTCCCACCACGATGGCCTGCACGCGGCCGCGCTGCATCAAGTGACCCGCCATGTTGTCGGTCAGAAGCGTCACTGGAATGCCGTCCTGCTGCAATTCCCAGACTGTCAGCCGCGATCCTTGCATGAACGGCCTGGTCTCATTGGCCAGCACGGCTAGGCTGTTGCCTGCCTCGACCGCCGCGCGGATCACGCCCAGCGCCGTGCCATACCCCCCCGTCGCCAGGGCGCCGGCATTGCAGTGCGTCATCACCGTGCCGCTGGCAGGCAGCAAGTCCGCGCCGTGTCGTCCCAGGGCACGGTTGCTCTCGATGTCCTCTTCGAGGACTCGACGCGCCTCATCCACCAGGGCTTGGCGGATCTCGGACAGATCCGCTCCACGGGCGCGAAGGGCGTTGTAAACCCCTCGCATGCGGTCAATCGCCCAGAAGAGATTCACCGCCGTGGGACGAGTCGCCGCGAGCGTGTCGCAGATCTCCTCGAAGCTGGCATCCAAGTCGGAATCGTCGGCGTTGAGCACACCGATGGCCACGCCCATGGCCGCAGCGCAGCCGATCGCCGGTGCACCCCGGATCACCATTCGACGAATCGCGTCCGCGACTTCGACGTAGTCCCGGCAGACGAGAAACGTCTCCTCCGAAGGCAGCTTGGTCTGATCGATCATGACCACGCCTTCAGGTGTCCATTCGATTGTGTTGACCATGCCTGCGTAGCGTGAGGGCAACGCGTGCCCGCCCGCGTAGCTCCAAGTCTAGCTAAGCCACCGCCCCATGCCGATCAATGCGACTAGGAGCATGCCGTTGTAGGCGGCATGCACGATGGTGCTCGCCATGGTGGAACCGCTGCGGATGCGGACAGCGCCGAAGGCGATGCCGACCAAGCCCAACACGACGAGCTGTGGCCACTGCCAGCCGTACTGGGAGCCGTGAAGGGCCGTGAAGACCGCACTGCTGATCAAGAGCGCGGCACCCGTTCCGTGCATCCGTTCCAAGGCACCGAACAGGAACCCGCGAAACACCAGCTCTTCGATGCAAGGGGCTACGAAGACCCCGAAGAGACCGATTAGCCACAGCGCGGCGGGATCGGAGAGCAACTCGGTCATGGGGTTGGACGCAGTCCGGTCTCCGATGGCGATACTCAGCAGCGCAGAACCGAACGCTAGCAGCGCGCCCGTTCGGAAATAGGTCCTAGCCGAGCGCGGCAGCGGTTTCCAAGCCAGCCCTGTGCGCAGCGGCAGCCCATGGCGAACCGCCACCATGTACCAGAGACAGGCCAGCACTGGCAGCCAAGTCAACATTTGGAGCGGCACGACGACGTGCGGCGACACCCTCAGCCGTTCCATCACCTCGTAGGGCTCGAAGTCCCCGCCCCGTCCGACGAATGCGACCGCCGCCGCAGTGACCAGCAGCTGCGCCAGCAGGGCCACGGCCACCAGCAACAGAATTTCGCGATAGCCCCAAGGCGCTTGCTGGCGGGGCGGGCTTCCGGGCGTGGCCTCATGGCCCGTCTCCGATTCAATCCGGAACTGGAATTCGTCGCCCACTACAATCCGATTCCGCGCAAAGCCTTGCCTGTGTGACTGTCCGCGGCCGCCGCGATGTCGGACGGCGGCCCGCAGCAAACCACCCTGCCACCCTCCTGCCCGCCCTCCGGGCCGAGGTCGACTATCCAGTCGGCGGAGCGGATCACGTCGAGTTGGTGCTCGATCACGATCACCGTGTTGCCGTTCTCGACCAGCCGCCGTAACACCAGCAGGAGTTTCCGCACGTCATCGAAATGCAGTCCAGTCGTAGGCTCGTCCAATACGTATACAGTCTGGCCGGTCTTTCGCTTGCTGAGTTCGCGGGCAAGCTTCATGCGCTGGGCCTCGCCGCCGGAGATCGTCGTCGAGGACTGGCCGAGCTGGATGTACCCCAGTCCGACATCGACGAGCGTGGAGAGCTTTCTGCGAACCGCCGTCAAGTTGGTCATCACACTCAAGACCTCGTCGACCGTCGCCGCCAGCAGGTCTGCGATCGAATACCCCTTGTAGCGAACCTCCAGCGTCTCCTGGTTGTAGCGAAGCCCGCGACAGGTCTCACATTCCACGAACACGTCGGGCAGGAAATTCATCTCGATTCGCTTGAGCCCGTCTCCGGAGCAGTCGTCGCAGCGCCCACCGGCCACGTTGAAGCTAAAACGGCCCGGAGCGAAGCCGCGCGCGCGTGATTCCGGCAACAGAGAGTAGAACTCGCGGATCGGCGTGAATGCTCCGGTGTAGGTGGCGGGATTGGAGCGGGGCGTCCGTCCGATAGGAGTCTGGTCGATGCGCACCACCTTGTCGACTAAATCGATGCCGTCAATACGATCGTGGTCCCCTGCCTCAATGGAATTCAGGTCAGCTTGCTTGGCCAAGGCCGGGTAGAGGATCGAGTTGACCAGCGTGGACTTGCCACTGCCTGAGACCCCCGTTACAACGCACAAGTTGCCGAGCGGAAACTCCACATCGATGTTCTTGAGATTGTGCTGGCGGGCGCCTCGGACGATCACCCTTCGGCCGTTTGGCGGCGATCCCGCGTGCGGCACGTGCGCCACCTTGCGTCCGGCCAAGTAATCGCCCGTGAGTGATCCGGCACTGCCGCGGATTTGCGCCGGAGTGCCCACAGCCGTCACCTTGCCACCGAGCCGGCCGGCCCCGGGGCCTAGGTCGACAACGTGGTCGGCGCGCTCGATGGTGGCTTGGTCGTGCTCGACAACGACGACGGTGTTGCCGAGGTCACGGAGGCCGAACAGCGTATCCAAGAGGTGCCCGTGATCGCGTGAATGCAGCCCGATCGAAGGCTCGTCCAAGACGTAAAGGACACCCTTCAGGCGGGTTCCGATCTGAGTCGCCAGACGCACTCGCTGGGCCTCGCCGCCCGACAGGGTCACGGCGGAGCGGTCCAGCGACAGGTAGCCCAAGCCGACATTACAGAGGAACTCAAGCCGCTCGCGAATCTCTCCCAGGATGCGTTCAGCCACGAGCTGCTTGCGGCTGTCGAGCTTTAGCTGGCGCATGTGATTGGACAAGTGGCGCAGTGGCCAGCCGGACATGTCGACGATGGAATCGCCTGCGATCCGCACGGCAACCGACTCCGGGCGCAATCGGTGGCCAGAGCACTCGCGGCAAGGGATGTTGGACATGTACTGCTGGAGCGTCTGAGCCGGGTGGTAGCCCGGTCCAATCCGGAGGCGCCTGTTCATGAACGGGATCAGGCCCGCGAAGCGAACCTTGCGCAGGCTGCTCTGCTTGCTCAATTTCCCCTGGTGGCCGTAGAGCAGCCATTCCCGCTGATCGGCGGTGAGATCCTGCCAGGGAGTACTCAGCTTGATCTTCGCCCGTCGAGCAACCCCCCTCGCCAAGGAAACCGGCTCTCGCCAGTCGGTCGTCTCCGGCCAGTTTCCGCTGAACAGGGGCTTCGTGCCGTGCGGAACGAGTCGCTTCGGATCGAGCTCCCACGACCGGCCAACTCCGCGACAGCCCTCGCACGCCCCGAAGCGGCTGTTGAACGAGAACGAGCGCGGCTCCAGGTCGGGCCGGCTGGCACCGCACTGAGTGCACACCATGCTTTCAGAAAACAGCGTCTCGGTGCCATCGTTGGCGACGATCAAGACCAGGCCATCCGCCAAGCCCGAAGCGGTGCGGATAGATTCCCGGATCCGGTTTTCACTCTCGGGCTTGACCTCGACACGGTCCACCACGACTTCGATGGTGTGCTCGACGTTGCGCCTGAGCTTGACGGCGAGGGGGAATTCGTCCAAGCGCTCCATCTCGCCGTCGATGCGGGCGGTGACGAAGCCCTTGCGAGCATAGCTTTGCAGCTCCCTGCTGTAGTGCCCCTTGCGGCCGCGCACGCAAGGGGCCAAGATCATGATGTTCTCGCCTCTGTTCTGTTCGAGGATGCGTGCCGCAACCTGTTCCGAGGGTTGCCTCTCGATGGGCAGGTCACAGTCCACGCAGTACGGAGTGCCAATCGAGGAGAACAGCAGCCGCAGATAGTCGTAGACCTCCGTGACCGTGCCAACCGTCGAACGCGGATTGCGGCTCGAGGTCTTTTGTTCGATGGACAGGGCAGGGCTCAGTCCGTCAATCGCATCGACGTCGGGGCGCTCAAGCTGCTCCAAGAACTGGCGGGCATACGGTGACAGGGTCTCGACATAGCGGCGCTGGCCCTCGGCGTAGATGGTGTCAAACGCCAGCGAAGACTTACCCGAGCCGCTGAGGCCCGTGACAACGGTGAGCGAATTGCGCGGGATGCTCAGCGTGATGTCCTGCAAGTTGTGCTGGCGTGCACCGCGAACTTCGATCGCATCCATCATGCAAACGAACCCGCCTACTGCGACCCCAAGCGAAACTGCAGGTATCTGGTCTCGCCCTTGGCGACTTCGATGGAACGCTCGGACGAGAGCTGACCCCGTACCAAGCGGACCGTGTGTTTGCCCGGACTGACCGCCAAGCGTGCATTGGTCGTCAGTCCGGTGTCGCGCCCATCGAGAATGATGCGCGCTTCTGGCGGCTCGCTGCTAACGAGCAGAACTGCGCCAATCCGCTCCATCGGCAGATTCACGGTCAGCGCTGACTCCGATACCTCGACCGTCCGATGCAACTCGCTGTAGCCATCTCGGCGGGCGATCAGTCTACGCTCTCCCAGCGGGAGACCGCCAAGCTGACACGGGGTGCTGCACTGCCAATCCTGATTCCCATCCAGCGTCACGACGACTCCAGCCACAGGGCTTCGGAAGGACACGATCCCGCCCCGCTCGGTCATCGGAGATCCGCCTCCAGGGGAATCCCCCGCCACGGCCGCCGACGGCAACGAGAGACCGTCTTGGCGCGGCGGAACGCCAGAGGTGAGGCCGGTCATGCCCTGGCCGGCGGGCAGCTGCTCGGCCTGATCATTCAATGCTTGCGGCGCGTCCGCCGATGCAATCGTCGGGCCGCTCGCCGGCTCCGAGAACTCCTCTGACTGACCCTCTGCCTGGCCGGCCACCCGCGCCTCTGGAACCGCTGGAGCAACTGCGCCTGCGCTGGGCTCGTTCCCAACAGTCGGCGAGTTTCCGAGAATCGCGTCCAACAACGAGCGGGGGTCTTCGAGCAAGCCCGGGTAGCGCACCAGCAAGAGCGCCAACGCACCGATAGCGACGACGAGCAGGGCGATGATCAGGTTCGGCCAACGTGGTCTCGGCTCGGCAATCAGGTCATCGACCTCTGCGACGGGCTCTGCAACAGGTAGTATGGGCTCGCTCGCGCCAGTTTCCGGTCCCGCCAAGGCCCCCCCGGTAGGCAGTTGCCGCGGCTGCGGCAACGTTGCGTCCCCTTGAACCGGCAATCCTGTGCCGATGGGACGCGGCAAGCGGGCTTCGCCGCCGGTCGACTCCGCATCGGGATCTGCACTACTGTCGGAAGTCCACTCGAGGCCAGCCTGACCTCGGCCTCGCTCCGGGCCGATAGGAGCCGCCAGCCCCGATATCCCCTGCGCGGCGTCGGCGAACGCCCGCGCGAACTCCTCACAACTGCTGAATCGGTCTTGCGGGGACTTTCGCAACGCCCTGAGAACGACCCTCTCGAGAGACGCCGGCATGTACGGCACATACGTGCGCAAGGGCTCCGGATCGTCGTGAACGATCTTGAACAGCGTGGCCGGGACAGACGAGGCCTCGAACGGCTTGACACCGCAGAGCACCTCGTAGGAGATCACGGCTAGAGAGAACTGGTCGGCGTGCCCATCCACTTGCCCCCCCTGCACTTGTTCCGGAGACATATAGTTCGGAGTGCCAAATACAGTGCCCGCCCGCGTCGCCTGCCCGGAGGCAACTCGCGCAACGCCAAAGTCAAGGAGCTTCACCCTCCGGCCGGACATCATGATGTTGGCCGGCTTGACGTCGCGATGCACAACCCCGTTGGCGCTGGCATAGTCGAGAGCCGAACCCGCCTTTTCCAGCAACGCCACCAAGAATTCCAGCTTGCGGTCCGGCACGACGGGCCCGGCCAGTATGTCGGCGAGGCTGCGCCCTTCCACCAGTTCCATCGCGACGTAAGCAAGACCATCCTGCTCGCCAGCGTCGAAGATTGTGACGATCCCGGGGTGGGAGAGCCGACCCGCTGACCGGGCCTCGCGGATCAGCCTGTCGCGCATGCCCTCGATCTCGCTCGGGTCTGCGTGCGCGGCTAGGCGGATGGTCTTCAGCGCAACTTCGCGATCAATCTGGGGGTCGTGCGCTCGATATACGACGCCCATCGCCCCGCGGCCCAGCTCGGAGACAATCCTGTACCGTCCGATCTGTTTCATCCACGGGCTACGTATGCTGCCACTGTATCACGCTGAGGGCGCATCGGCACTGGGCGCATGTACCCGCTTGGGCCCGCGCTATAGTGTGGGCATGTTCTGGTTCGTGCCGGTGTCACTGGCCTTGTTGACAGGGGTGCTGCAGGGCGCTGACTGGCCGCAGTTCCGAGGGCCGGAAGGCACTGGTATCGCACAGGGCGGGCCGCTGCCGACGCACTTCGGGGAAGACACGAATCTGGTATGGAAGACCGCGATGCCAAGCGGCCATTCCTCGCCGGTGATTGCTGGAGACAAGATCTATCTGACAGCGTTCGAGGGCGACAAGCTGCTGGTCCTGGCCGTCGCCCGAGACTCGGGCGAAATGCTGTGGATCCGCGAAGTGCCTCGGCCGCGCCGGGAGCCGTTCCAGCGCACACACGGGCCGGCATCACCGTCACCGGTGACTGACGGCGCGAACGTATACGGGTTCTTCGGCGATTTCGGGGCAATTTCCTACGATTCGGACGGCAACGAGCGCTGGCGGCACCCTCTCGGTCCGTTTATCAACCAGAACGGTCACGGATCCTCGCCCATTCTGGCCGACGGAAAGCTGTTGATCGTCTGCGACCAACAGGTCGGATCCTACTTGCTTGCCCTCGACGCTGAGACGGGCGAGAGGGTGTGGAAGACCGAGCGCCCCGCCAGTACGCGGGGCTACGGCACGGCGGGAGTGTTCCGGACGCCGGACGGCGAGCCGCAGGTGGTAGTGCCGGGTGCCTACCGCGTCTCGGCATACTCGCTGGAATCCGGCGAAGAGCTGTGGTGGGTGGACGGATTCTCATGGCAGCTAAAGAGCGTCCCCCTGTTCGACGGCGATATCGTCTACATCAACGGATGGGAGATCGGCGGAGATCCAGGGCAACAGCAGCAAACGCTCTCGTTCCCCGAGGTGCTCGCAAAGCACGACAAGGACGGTGATGGCGCGCTGTCTCAGGACGAAGCCCCGGAGGAACGGCTCAAGCAGGCCCATCCGTGGTCGGAAGCCGATCTAGGCGGCGATGGCAAGCTGGACGATCGCGACTGGTATTTCTATGCCGCCCGCCGTGCCCCGGTGAACAATCTGGTGGCAATACGCCCTAGGTCGCTCCGCGGTGACATCACGCAGTCCGGAGTGCTGTGGCGCTACACCAAGTCACTGCCGAACACCCCTTCTCCGCTCCTCTACGAAGGCACGATCTATCTCGTCAAGGACGGCGGCATCTTCAGCAGCGTCGACCCCGCCAAGGGCAGCGCCAACAAGGTAGACCGACTGCGGGACGCGATCGACAAGTACTGGGCCTCGCCCGTGGTCGGCGATGGCAAGATCTACACCGTCAGCGAGGGCTGCATGATCAGCGCGATTGCTCCCGGGGCGGAGTGGGAAGTGCTCGCAACGAGTACGCTGGATGGGACGTGCTTCGCGACACCTGCGATCGTTGACGGACGAATCTACGTCCGCACCCTGCAAGCCATGTACAGCTTCGGCTTGCAATGAAGCTCGCCGTCACGCCCGGCCGGAGTCGTCTGGCACAACTGCTGGCCAAAGCGGCGCTGTTCGGGGCCGCAGCCTCGCTTCCGGCAACCGGCCACGTGCTCAGCGTCAGCCACGGCTCCCTGCTGCAGGACGGCAACGACTTGCTCTATGAGCTCCGCATGCCCCTGTCGGAGGTTCCCGATGACGATGATCGAGCGCGGATTCTGCTAGGCGCCTTTCTCGTCCTCGATGGCGACCAGCCGGGGGAGCGAGTCGATGGGAAGTGCAACGAAGACGCGGGCCAAGGTCTATTCCTCTGTACAGCGACCTATCGGTTTCCCGAGCCGCCCAAGGCGGTCGCCGTGCGCTGCGAGTTCCCTGCCGTGACGGTGCCGCAGCATGTGCACGTGCTGCGGTCTGGTGAAGGCGAGATGGTGCGTCAAACTGTGTTCGACATCACCTATACAGAAGCGGAGATCCGATTCACTCCCCCGACCTGGCGCGAAACCGTGGCTACCGAGTCTGGCGCGGGGTTCCGAAGAGCGCTGACCAGCCCGGAGCTGCTGCTGTTCCTGCTTGCGCTAGCACTAGCTGGGCGCTCGAAGCAGGAATTCTCGGCGTGCGCCGGAGGGTTCCTGGCGGCCCAAGCGCTCGTCGCCGTGGTCGGCGGCATGATCGGGCTAGCACCGCCTGTGCGGTTCCTAGAAGCGGCAGCCGCCCTTACCGTGGCGTACCTAGCAGCAGAGATCTTGTTCCTGCCCGACGCGAGCATGCGCTGGCTGGCGTGCGGTGCGATGGGGACCTTCCACGGCCTGTTCTTCGCGACGCTGTTGGGGTCAGCTCAAATGAGCCCAGCCTACTTCTTGCCGGGAGCGCTTGCCGGCGAGGGCTTGGCGCTAGCCTTGCTGGGAAGCGTTCGACTGCGCTACATCGGTTCGCGCACGGAGCAGCTCGGCGCGATCTTGCTCCTCGTTGGCGGACTGGGCTGGTTCGGGCTCCGGGTGATCCAATAGGCGGCAGAAGCGTTACAAGCTACTCGGCTCGCTCGCCTGAGAAGGTCATCCCGTACGCATCCCAGCTGCCCCTGCCCTTGAGCTGGCCGCTCTCTAGCGTCCCTTCGACCTTCAACTCGGCGCTGTATCCGGCTTCTGACGAATGGAATTTGCCACTGAGTTCGAGGCGCCCGTCCTTGAAGGTGCCTTCGAGGTCTTGGCCATCGGTCGTCACAGACACCGCGTCGCCGTCTTGCTCGACTTCCCACACTGTGTGTCGGATGCCACCTTCGGTGTCCCAAGTCAGGTTCCACTTCCCCGCGACGCTCTCCGCGAGTGCACTCTGCGGGGCCAAGCAGACCAGCAACGCTAGCGCCGTGAGTAAGTTCGCTGTGAGACGCATTTCACTGAGATGGTACCGCAGCGCGTCTGCACAGCGGCCGAGCCAGCCCTTCGTGGCCAAAGGAGGAAACTCGCGACCGCCGGACACGAGGGACCGGCTACGGCAGGCTTTGCCAAGCTTCGTCACATTCTCCGCAGCCAGACCCTTGTTCGTGGAGAAAGAGCGTCGGGTCACGCTCGAGGTGTGCGAACGCACAGTCCACGACGTCCTTGGCGTCAACCAGCCGGGCATGGGTGTGCCCGACCGGTCCTTCCGCCTGAAGCCGCTCGGCTCGAAGCCATCCGCACTGGGGGCGCGCAGCGAGCTACGAGAATCATCCCCTCACCCGCGTAGCAGCACCCGAGGCGGCCACAACGAGCTACTTGTCCCGCTCCCCCACGAAGGACATGGAATACCCACCCCAGCTTCCCTTGCCCTTCAGTTTCCCGTTAACGAGTGTCCCTTCGGCTCTCAGCTCCGAACTGTAGCCGGCTCGGGCGGCGTGGATCTTGCCGCTGACTTCGAGGCGCCCGTCCTTGAAGGTGCCTTCGAGCTTTTGGCCATCCGCCATCACAGACAGCGCTTCGCCGTCTAGCTTGACCTCCCACACCATGTGGCGGATGCCGCCCTGGGTGTCCCAAGTCAGGTTCCACTTCCCCGCAACACTCTCCGCTAATGCAGTCTGGGGGGCCAAGCAGACCAGCAACGCTAGCAAGGGCAGCATGATCGTTCTTCGACGCATACCAACCGTATGGTGCCACACCGAGTCCACGTGACCGTCAAACTGCGTCCTGCACTGAGATCTCCCAAGCGGCACATTGCATCGGCCCGCCTGACTGTTCCCTACAAGCCGTCTCGGATGAAATCTAGCCTGGCCTCTGAATCAATCAGTGAACTTCAATCCATCACGATCGTCACCGTATCGACTCCGCAACTCGTGTATCGTTCGCTTGAGCGCCTTGATTCGTCCCTGCTGGGACGGATCATCGTAGATGTTGCTCACCTCGAGCGGGTCGGATTCTAGGTCGTAGAACTCCCAGAACGGGTCCCGCACATTCGCGCGCGCTCCCTTGACGACTGTCTTGCCATCCGGACCGACATCGTTGTCATAGAAATAGATCAGCTTGTAGCGCTGCGTCCGGACTCCCAAGTGCGCGGGGATGTTGAAGTGCGCGCGGTTCATCCAGTAGCGGTAGTAAACGGCCTCACGCCAGTCCGACGGGGCCGAACCCCTGGCGAGCCCGAGGAAGCTCCGCCCCTGCATGTCGGCGGGCACCGCCTGCCCAGCTGCCTCAAGGAGAGTCGGGGCGAAATCGAGATTCTGGACTAGCTCTGTTGCGACAGTGCCGGCGGGGATCTTCTCCGGCCAGCGAATCAGAAGCGGGATCCGGAAGGCCGGCTCATACATGAGGCGCTTGTCGTACAGGCCGTGCTCGCCAAGGAAGAAGCCCTGATCGGAGGTGTACACGACCAGCGTGTTCTCGGCCAGGCCGTTTCGGTCGAGATACTCAAGGAGCCTGCCCATGTTCTCGTCAATCGAGTACACGCACTGCAGGTAGCGCCGCATGTAGATCTGGTACTGAGCCTTGCGAAGAGCCGCGCCTCGCAGCCCTGCAAGCTCACGCATCCATCGCTCCACATCCTCCGGCTCGTAGCGCACGCGCCTGAGATACCATGCCCACTCCGGCACGCCATAGGAGGTGTGCCGGTACCCGATCGTTTCAAGCGTTTCCCGCAGCGCGATTCGCTCGGACACGTCCTCGTTCAGCGTTGGCGGCTCGTGGATGGGGTCCGCGAACATGTCCTCGTGCTGGCGCTTCGGCACGAACACGTCATGCGGGGCCTTGTGGTGGTACATCAGGAAGAAGGGCTTGGCCTCCGGACGCCCTTCTAGGAATTTCAGCGCCTCGTCCGTGATCACATCAGTCACATAGCCTTCGCTCCGCTCTTGTTCGGGCCACTTGCCCGTCTTGCGGAGGAACGGATCGTAGTAGAGCCCCTGACCGGGCAGTACCGCATATTCGTCAAAGCCGGTCGGTTCACTCTTGAGGTGCCACTTGCCAATCATGCCGGTGTAGTAGCCGGCTGACTGCAAGAGCTTGCCCAGCGTCTGCTGCGAACCATCGAAGGTATCCGACAGAGTCAGGACGCCGTTCTTGTGGCTATGCTTGCCGGTCAAGATCACAGCCCGGCTGGGAGTGCAGATCGAGTTCGTCACGAACGCCGCATCGAAGCGCGCGCCCTCGTTGGCGAGCCGGTCGAGATTCGGCGTCGAAATCAGCTTGCTGTCGTATGCGCTCAGCGCCGGGACGGCATGGTCGTCGCTCATTACGAAGATGATGTTCGGCGCTGCGAACGCTAGCGCGGGAAGCAGGCCCAAGGCCCAGGCGAGGATCAACGGCATTGGCTAGATTCTACCGATCTGCACCGCCCGCAGACGCCCCAACTGAGGGTTCCGCAACAGGCGGCCCGACCCGCGCGGCCCGCAATCCCTTGCAGGCTAAGATCGAACTATGGCCAAAGTCGTCACGTTCGGCGAGATCATGCTGCGTCTCGCGCCGCCCTACCTAGAGCGCCCCTTCCAGTCCCCCGGCTTTGTGGCGACGTTCGGCGGCGGCGAGGCGAACGTCGCAGTGTCAGTCGCGAATTACGGAATCCCGAGCTCGTTCGTTACTGCGTTTCCGGACGACAACTTCCTCGCTGACAGCTGCATAGCGCAACTCCGGGGTCTCGGCGTCGAATGCGGCGACATCGTGCGCAAGCCCGGACGGGTCGGCGTCTACTTTCTGGAGACCGGCGCGAACCAGCGTCCCTCGAAGGTGCTCTATGACCGTGCGGACAGTTCGATCGCGCAGGCCGGTCCCGGGGACTTCGACTGGGACGCGATCTTGGCGGGGGCCACCTGGTTCCACATCACCGGTATCACGCCTGCGCTGAGCCAAGGCTGTGCAGACTTGTCGCTGGAAGCAGTTCAGGCAGCCAAGGACAAGGGCCTGACGGTTTCCTGCGATTACAACTTCCGCAAGAAGCTCTGGAAGTACGGCAAGACCGCTCCCGAGGTCATGCAGGACGTCGTGCGGCACGTGGACGTCGGCATCGCCAACGAAGAGGACTGCCAGAAGTCGCTCGGCATCTCGGTGGAAGATGTCGATGTCGAATCGGGCAGCTTGAATGTCGAACGCTACGAACAGCTGGCAAGGCTAATGCTCGAGCGTTTCCCGAACCTAAAGATGCAGGCCATCACACTGAGGGAATCTGTGTCAGCCTCGCACAACGGCTGGTCCGCGTGCCTGTACGACGGAGACAGGTTTTACCTCAGCCGCAAGTACGAGATCACCCACATCGTAGACCGCGTCGGCGGCGGGGATTCGTTTTCGGGCGGACTGATCGGCGGGCTGCACCTGTTTCCCGACGACAAGTCACAGGCTCTGGAGTTTGCGGTCGCGGCCTCCTGCCTCAAGCACTCCGTGCCGGGCGATTTCAACCGCTTCTCGGCCAAGGAGGTGCTGGCGCTGATGCAGGGCGGCGGCTCGGGCCGCGTGGAGCGCTAGCCCGCATAAATCACCAACTTTGGTGAGGATCGGATTCTGGGGTCTTG
>VXRL01000084.1 GCA_009838515.1 Terriglobia bacterium
TCTTCCAGCATATCCGCCCGCCATTCCCCCGGACATCCCGGCCAGCATCCAGGCGGTAGTCATCGGTCCGCCGCGCCATGCGCCCCCGACTCGGCGTCGACGCGTGAGCAACAGCGGCGCGAATATGAGCAGGGGCAGCAAGCCGCCGGGGCCGCGGCTGCGCCGTCGGCTGGAAGAGCGCACGGGCTGGCCGGAAACGGAAAGCGTAGCGCCCGAATCCCTTGCGACGACGGTGGCGACCGCGCTGACGCCGAACGCGACGGCACCGTTGTAGTTGCCTTGCCGCAGGTAGGGAGTCATGCCATCGCGGATCTCTCCCGCGACACCGTCGGGGATGACGCCCTCCAAGCCGTACCCGACCTCGATCCTCAAGCGGCGTTCTTCGATGGCCAGCAGCAGCAGGACGCCCCGGTCGGCTTGATCGCCGACGCCCCAGTGCTCAGCGACGCGGTTAGTGTAGTCCTCAAGCGATTCACCGCCCAGGGACTGCAGCACGGCCACCGCGACTTCAGCGCCCGTCTTGGCCTGCAAGTCTTGGGCCAGGGCCTCGAGGCTGGCTCGTATTCGCTGATCGAGCACCCCCGCGTAGTCGTTGATGAAACCGCTCGGCTCCGGAAGCGGCTGCTGCCCGAAAAGCGAACCGAGCAGTAGAACAGAAAGGACCGCGCCGAGGGCGAGCTTGGACCACTTGGGGATGCGCCGTTTCGAACCGAGGAGAGGCAGGGCGCTCATCAGGGGATGCCTTCAGTGTACTCCGGCGCTCAACACTTCGGTTCGCACGCATTGCCGGAGTCCGTTGCGCCCGTATCGTCGCGCGCGCCCCTCCGCTGCTCCCAACCTTGGCCGGAATTGCCGGATAATCAGGTGACGAACATGCGCCCGCATCGCGGTAGTGGATTTGCCCTCGGCGTTACCGCGTCGCTACGGATCGCTGCCGCTCTCGCCTTTGCACACAGTCTGTGCGCCCAGTCGGGATGGGTGGCGGAAACTCCGCACTTTCGGGTGCTTGCAGTCGAGGCTCCGGGCATCGATGCGGCTACCGCTGGATTCGCCGCGACCGTCCTCGAGCAGATTCGTCAGCAGTTCCGCCTCTTCGGTGCCGGCCTGCCCGAGCGGGCCGACGGTCCCTTGGAAGTGCTTGTCGTGCCCAACAAGCTCGAACTGCACGAGTTGCTCCGCGAAGGACCCGATTCACGGACGCGCGGCATTACAGTGGGCGGGCTCGACCGAGACTACGTGGTGGTGCCGTGGCACGAGGTCCCCGGCCCGCAGATCACCCTCGCGCACGAATATGCGCATCAACTCGACGGCCCCCGCTGGCCGATCTGGTTTCGCGAAGGCAGGGCCGTGTACCTCGCCCGCCGGACCGCCTCGCTGTCCGGACAGGACACGCGCATACCCTTGGCCACGATGCTGGAGCGCTCCGAATGGCTTGACTGGCGCGCTCTGATCCAGGCCGAGCGTGACAGCGCCATTGTCCATGACGAGCTGTTTCAGGCACAGTCGTGGCTGCTCGTCCAGTGGCTGGCAGCGCAGCGCGTACCGCTGACACGCCTGACGCCCGATCATGGCAGCACGGCGCTAACAGAACTGGGCCCGGACCAACTCACGGCCGCGCTGCGCGAGCATCTTGCAACCGTGAACCAAGGATCTCACGAGGAACTCGCCACCCTGCCCCCGACTGACTTCGAAGCCAAAACGAGAGTGGCGGCGGACTGGGAAGTGCCCCTCTTGCGGGCCGAGATCGAACGAGAGCTGCGATTCCACGACGCCGCGGAGCGAACGTTGCGCTCCATCGCCCAGCGCTTCCCAAGCGCCGCCCGGGCCCAAGCCGCCTATGCCAGCATGCTGCTGATCCGAGGCGAGCTTGGTTCGGCCGAGAGATATTTCCGCACGGCAATCGACCTGGGTGACGCCCGGTCGCGGACATCCTATCGCTATGCGCTGCTGCTGATGCGTCCCGGAGAAACGCCCCGAATCCGGGCAGAAGCGGCGCTGCGTGCCGCCACGCGAGCCCTCGCAGCGAACCCGTCTGAACCCCTCCACCAGCTGGCCGTCGCTCACGCGCGAATGTTGCTTCGAGACTGGAACGGCGCATTCGCCGAGTTGCGCAAGCTTTCGCGGTTCGCCGGGTGGGCGGACCGGGCCGCCAAGGAAGCGGCCGAGGTCGTTCGCCGCAAGGTGCAATCGATCGGCTCGGCGCCGTCCCCCGACCTCGCCCCAGAACCGGGGCCAATCCAAGGCTTGCTCGCTCGCATGCCGGTTCTGGAGGGAAAGCCGGGTCCGTGGACACCTCCCAGCGCAACGCCGAACCCTCTGCCGCAGCCGTACCCCTGGGCTCCTCACGGGGCGTGGATCGCTCACGGCAGAATCGCCTGGGTGGACTGTTCGAATAACGCCAGGACCGTAATCCTACACTCGCCTTACAAGCGCTACGTGCTGCGCGAAGACCCGAAGCGGCCTCCCGTGCTGATCAATCGGCCGTTCCGGGCTAAGGCCGTTCCGTGCAACACGCGGGGCTATGTGGTCAAGATCTCTTACCGCAAGCTCTCAAAACAGGATGGCCCTGACGGCGAGATCTTCGGGATCCACTTCTGAGCGCCACCACTACATCACGCCGTACTTCGCGAAGGCCTCTTGGCTCGGCATCCCCGCTTCGATCTCGCGCTGGACAACCTTTTCAGCACGTACCTTTTCCAGCGCCTTGACGAATATCGCGTCTTCGTGGCGGCGGGGAGCGATGCAGACGCCATCGCGGTCACCGATCACGATATCGCCGGGCTCGACCAGCACCTGCCCGATCTGGATTGGCGCCCGGAAATCGACCACATGACCGCGCAGCCGCTGGTCTTGGGCGTAGGAGCCATAGCCGAAGGTCGGAAATCCCAGCGAGGCGATCCCGTCCGTGTCCCGATAGTACCCGTCCAGCACCGCTCCGGCCGCACCTAGGACCTGCGCCCGGGTCGTCATCAGCTCGCCCCACAGCGCGTAGTCCGGACATCCGCCGCCGCAAATATAAACCTCGCCTTCGCGCAGGTCATCGAGCGCTTCCAGCATTCTCCCGAACGGCGACAGAGACTCGCTCCCGCGGGCGCTATCGTCTATGTCCGCCACCTGCACGGGCATCGCCCGGCCGACCAGGCGCATGCTTGGACCCAAGGGCCGGATTTCCGGCGGGAGGAACTGGTGGACCAGCCCGATCTCGTCCATCACGTCGCCGACAACCGCCGAGAACAGCTCCTTCGAAGCAAGTTCGAACAGCTCGCCATCGGTGCGCCAGGGAAGTGCCAGAACCTCAGTCCTCCCCAGAATGGTTCGACGGCGACGCGGCGGACATTACCAGCTCCGGGGCGTATTGCGCGATGCGATCCAATACCAGCTGGGCCCGCCGGACGCGCTCCTTCGAGAGCGCGACCGCCGTGTGCTCGATGTGGGTGCCGCTGGGGTAGATATCGGGCGCGTTGCGCAACCCCAGCTTCACGTAGAGCGGCGCGCCGACGCGAATGAAGTCGGGCACTTCGTAATGGCGCACGAAGCCTCCGATGTTGTCCGGCGCTTCGACGTAGAGATCGATCGGGGCATCAATGGCGGCGCGAACGGCGGCCAGCTGCGACAGCGTCAGATCAGACGGCACGTTGATGGTGGTCGCCCCGAGATCTTCGAGGACGCGCGCCGATGCCGGATTGGCGGGAGCCATCATGACCGATGTCTTCAGGATCAGATCGTGCGGCAAGTCCCCCGAGCGCTTCAGCCGTCCCAAGATCTGCAACAGGCCGATGTCCGAGACCAAGACGCTGTGAATGCCGAGCCGCACCGCCCGACGCACGTCCTCCACGGCGTACACCAGCTGGTCGCTGCCGCGCAGGCTCAGGCCCAGCGCCTTGCCGGCTGCGGCGTAGGCCTGCGCTCCGATGTCGAACGTGGCTCGCGGTCCCACGAAGAGATTGACCTCGATGCCTCGGCGCTCGCCCATCGAGACCATCGCGCGGATCTCGTCGTCGGTAAGCAGCATGATCCCGCTGCCCTGGCTCACCCGATGCAGCGGCACGCCCCGCGCATCCGCTTCGGAAATCACCGCCGCCAGCGCAGCCGGGCCCTCTGTGCTGGGAATCTCGATCCGATACTGAGCGCCGTCTTCGAAACGCTTTGCCGAGTCCGGCGGCGGCGTCGGGTCATCCGCGGGCAATCCCAGGCTAGCCAGCGACTCCCTTGTTCTTCTCATCACTGCTGCGACACATTCTTCACTACCAGCCCCGTGCGGTCAAGGTGCGGGAATATCACCTCGCTCTGGCAGCCTGCTTTCTCGAACTCCCGGGCGACGGCGTGGACGGCGTCTTCGCGGCCGGTCTCGTACAGCACCAGCACGGCCGGACCGGCTCCGCTCAGTGCGCAGCCCAGCAGCCCGGGCACGCGCAGCTTGAGGATCGCATCCAAGCCCGGCACGTGCGGGCACCGGTAGGGCTGGTGCAAGCGATCCTCGAAAGCGACCGGGAAGGCTTCGCGATTGCCCTTCAGCAGCGCCGCCACCAGAAGCGTGGCGCGCTGGATGTTGAACACAGCGTCTTCGCGGGAGCAGTGGTCCGGCAACGCGGCGCGCATCTTGAGCGTGGACAGCTCATAGTCCGGACAGACCACAGCCACCGAGAACGCCCTGGGCACCTCTAGCCGCACTGCCCGCGTGACTCCGTCCGCGCCGATGGCCGCAGTGGTCACCGACCCGAGGACGGCGGCGGACACATTGTCGGGATGGCCCTCGATGCGAGCCGCCTCGTCCAGCAAGCGGTGCTCGTCCCAACCCATGTCAAGCACGCGATCCGCCAGCACGACCCCAACCACGAGCGCGGCGGCGCTGGAGCCCAGCCCCTTCCCGACCGGGATCTCGTTCTCGATCTCCAAGTAGACCGGAGGCAGTGCACGGCCCTGCGCCTCGGCCACGTCGCGCGCGGTCTTGAGGATGAGGTTCTCCGATTCGGCCGGGATGCGCGCGCTATCGCGGCCGCTGACGCGCACCGTGTCCTCGGCCGCGATGCGAAACCGACAGTACAGATAGACGCCTAAGGCCAGCCCTAGCGTGTCGAAGCCGGGTCCCAGATTCGCGCTTGAGGCCGGCACGCGAACCTCGGTCAGCGCGCTCATAAGCCGCGATTATAGCCCAGCGACTCAAGGCGACCACGCGTGCCGTCGAACCGCCGAATGCCGACTCTGAACGATAAGTGCAAGCGGATCAACGAAATGCGACAAGGAAGACCGCAGCCGCGGCGCTGATCAAAAGCAGCGTGGTCCGTTCGGGGCGCCAGCGCCTCGATTCCGGCTCGGCCGCCCCAGTCTCCTTCGCGACCGCCGCGCGGGACCGCTCGAGCCAGCCGTCGCCGGCACCACCGTAGCGCTCGCCGCGCCGGCAGCTGGCAAAGGTGAGCCCGCGCAGCACTGTGGCGTCCGCCGGGCCGAGCAGCGCCGAGCAGACAGCCATGGCCCCGCCCGTCACGGCTACCGCCCACCAGTAGCTCCACCAGACGCTGGTCAGCTGCTCGGGCAACGGCCACGCCATGCGGTCTCCCAGCATGGAAACCAGTCCGCAGAAAATCCCAGCGAGCATGCCGACGATCCCTGAACGAGGGTGTGCCCGAGTCCAGGCCCCGACCGCGAACACAGTGGCTAGCGGCACCACGGCAACGCTGGACAGCCGCAGGTAGAACGCCACCATGCCTTGGCCGAGGAACGGAACATACAGGAACGACAGCGCCACGCAAGCCACCGCGGCGATTCGCGTGACGGCCAGGCTGCTGCGCTCCTGCGCGTTCGGGGCCAAGAATCGGCAGTACACGTCCCGCGTGAAAACAGCGCCGAGAGCTGACCCGATCGAATCGTAGGTCGAGATGCAGGCGGCCAGCACGCCAGCCAGCACCAAGCCCGCAAGCGGGCCCTCCAGAAAGTCGACGAAGACCTGCGGGAACGCGGCGTCAACCTGACCGAGGTCGGGATAGAGCGCGCGGCTCATGATGCCTAGCGAGACGTTGCACCACATGACCGCGATCAGCGCCGCCGAGGCGATCACGACCGCGGCCCGCATGTCCCATTCGCTCCGCGCGCCCAGCAGGCGCATCGACTGGGAATGGTTGACGATGCAGTAGGCCGCATGCACCGCGATCCAGCCGAACAACACCAACACAACCGGAGTCTCGGGACCGGAGAGCCCGCCGTAGGACATCACCTGTGCCGGCAGTTCCGGATCGACCTCGGCCAGGCGGACCCGAAGTTCCTCCCAACCGCCGATCGCCCGCCAGACCACGACCCACAGAAGGCCCGACGCGATCATGATCATGACCGTTTGCAGCGAGTCGGTCGCTACCACCGTTCGCAAGCCGCCGCTGGCCGTGTAAATCGCCGCCAACGCTGCCAAGCCGACCACGAGCCACCAGGCGCCGCCGCCCCAGCCCGTGAGCGCGCCCAGCAGAAGGAACAGGGAGAAGGCCATGTTGCCCATCACGTTGGTGCGCTGCTGGATCTGGACCAGAGCTCCGAACAAGCGCATGGCCGGGCCGAACCGCGCCTCGAGATACTCGGCGTTGGTGAAGAAGCCAGCCCGGTAGACCGGCACCAGCACGACGCACGTCGCCAGCAGCCAGCCGATGGGGATACCCAGCCACCATGTGGACAGGTAGGCGATGCCGTACTGATAGGCGCCGCCGACCACCGCAACAAAATCCCCGCTGTCCACCGCGGTCGCAAAGAGGGACAGGCCGATGGCCGGCCAGGCCAAGCTGCGAGAAGCGAGCTGCCAGTCCGCGACGCTACGCGGGCGCCGCGAGCGCAGCCAGCCGGCCGCGACCATGGCGGCGTTTATCCCCAGTGCCAGGATCCAGCCGACCAGTGTCATGCGAGCGGCGGTTAGCGCTGTCCTAGTCGGCGGTCAGCGCCGCGACGAACTTGGCCGCCTCTGCCCGATGCGCCAGCACGGCGCTCTCCATGGACGGATAGTCCGGCGGGTCGTTGCGCAGGTCCCAATGGCCGAAGCGGTCGCGGCCCCGGACCAGGACCGCCCATTGGTCCGGCAGCAGCGGCTTGGCGTCGGGCGTGACGTAGCGGGCCGCGAATCCGATCCGCGGCCCGTCGGAACTGTTCGCATGCGAGCCGTGGATCGCCCGCACGTGGTGCAGCGACAGCTGGCCTGCTCGCAGTTCGATATCCACCACGTCGCTCTCGTCGTACTCAACTTGGATCTCTTGGCCTCGCGTGAGCAGGTTGTCCTCGGCATAGGTGTCGGTGTGCGGCTGGATCTCCATCAGGTGCGAGCCCGGGAGAACGCGCATGCAGCCGTTCGCCCGCGTGCTGTCGGTGAGAGCTATCCAAGCGGTAGTGACCGCTCCGCCGTCCAAGCCCCAGTAAGTGCCGTCCTGGTGCATGCTGACATAGC
Source organism: Terriglobia bacterium (assembly GCA_009838515.1). Lineage (GTDB taxonomy): Bacteria > Acidobacteriota > Terriglobia > Bryobacterales > UBA6623 > VXMF01. Next base: position 7,415 of record VXRL01000084.1, read on the forward strand.
CGCAATCGCGCGCCGGTTTCGGAAAGACGGATGCGGACCAAAGCAAGATGTCCGCGCCGAGCACGCTCTCTGCCGCAGCGAGCACCTTGGGGTGTGTCGCCAATTCCCATGCCCACCCGTAGAAGCGGTGGATCTGGCTCATCTGCACCGCCTTCGGGGCTCCGCCGAAAGCGGCAGCCACTCCGAAATACGCTTTGCGGAAGCGTTCCGCCTCGGGTGCCTCCAAGGCGTCGACGGGACAGACGTAACCCGTCTCGTGGTAGCGATCACGCTGGGCAGGTGTGAGCGGGAGTTGCACAGGCGCCTTGGCCGAACCATCATACGCCCGGGCGCTCCCAGCGCGGCGCGCAGCCGCTGGTTACAATCGTTCGGTTGGTGACTGAGGCACCCAGTCTCGACATCGGCTGTGGCCAGAACAAACGGCAAGGCGCGATAGGAATCGATCGCATCGCCGACACCGCCGCGGACGTGCTGGCCGACATCGATCAGGGCCTGCCCTTCCTGGAGGCGACGTTCAGCACCGTCAGCATCGTCCACGTCATCGAGCACGTTGACGATGTCGTGCATGCCGTGGAAGAGGCGCACCGCGTGCTCCGACCCGGCGGGCGCTTGCATATCGAGACGCCGCACTATTCGGACGCGAGCTCTTTCACGGACCCCACGCACCGCTGGCACCTCAATTCCTTCTCGTTCCGGTACTTCACGGAGGCTGGCGGCTTCGCCTACTATTCGCAATGCCGCTTCCGGGAAGTGAGGACGAAGGTCAAGCTGTTGCGATTCTGGAGGCTGCTGGGCTTCGAGTTCGCAGTCAACCACTGGCGGGTGTTTCGCAAGTTTTGGGAGTACTACCTGTGCTTCCTGGTGCGCGGGAAGGTGTTGGTCTTCGAGCTCGAAGCCCTGAAATAGCCCTGTGGTATTCTCCGAAAAGTGGAACTGACGGAGGTCTACGAGGCGTTCGGAAGCGACCGCACCAGCAGGCTGGTCCGGTCCGTGTCGCTCGGGGCGCTGCGGACCTACGGCGTGTACGAAGCGATCAAGGTCCGCTCCCGGTTGCGAACCCTGAACCGTCAGAAGTTGCGCGCCGCCGCGCCGCGAATGTGGGAGCAGATCAAGGACGGCGACGCCGATCTCGCCAAGGACCTCTCGCAAGCCGTACTGGTCTCCAACATTCCGCTGATCGTCGAGGTGCTGGACCTGCTGGAGATCGAGCACGATGACAACGGGTTTTTCGACAAGGACAGCGACTACTCGAGCCAGCTTTCCGATGGCTGGGAACAGCGGGTCTTCGAGCACTGCAAGGACCGCTTTGACCCGGATCTAGTGCTGCATTACATCAACCATCTCGGATGGGAGCTGGAAGCGCTGGCCTCGCCGTACCTGGAGCCGGACGAAGTTCCCGCAGCCGCTGGCTAGAATCCGCGCAGGACCGGACTCGCCACCCGACGGCCACACCCGAGCGAGACTCTGACATGACTGGAAAACGCATTGGCATCTTGACCGGCGGAGGTGACGTGCCGGGCCTCAACGCTGCGATCAGGGCAGCGGTCTACGACGCCCGCGACCGCGGCATGGAGATCCTCGGCATTCGGCGGGGCTGGAAAGGGCTCACTCACGTCAACCCCGTGGACGGGGCCGACCCTGAGTACCTGCTGCCGCTAGACCGTGCCAACACTCGCACGGTCGACCGGATGGGCGGCACCTTCCTGCACTCGACCCGCACGCAGCCTTCGCGCATGAAGGTTGGCGACAGCCCCGGGCACCTGCAAGACCGGCTCGGGGCGCTGGCCGAAGTCAGCCCAGGCATCGTGGACTTCACGCCAATCGTGCTCGAAAACTTGGAACGGCTGCAGCTGGACTCGCTCATCGCGATCGGCGGCGACGACACACTCAGCTATGCCCGCCGCCTGCACGAAGAGGGCTTCCCCGTGGTCTGCCTGCCGAAGACGATGGACAACGACGTGCCGAATACCGAGTACTGCATCGGTTTTTCGACGGCGATCACGCGGGCGGTTGACAACATCAGCCGCCAGCGCACCACGGTCGGCTCGCACGAGCGCGTCGGGATCTTTCGGGTTTTTGGGCGCGACGCAGGCTTCACGGCCCTGTACACGGCCTATGTCACCGGCATCCGCTGCTGCATTCCGGAACATGTCTTCGACTTGGATCGGCTGCTGGCGCTGATCATGCAGGACAAGCGCGAGAACCCGAGCAACTACACCCTGGTCGTGCTGTCCGAAGGGGCCACTTGGGAAGGCCGGACCGTGCAGGAATACGGCGATGCCGATGCCTACGGGCATCGCAAGAAGATGAGCGTCGGCGAGGCGCTGAGCCAAGAGGTCAAGAAGCGGCTCAAGGAAGAGACCGTGGTCAGCGACCTGACCTATGACCTGCGTGGCGGGCCGCCCGATTTCATCGACCGTCTGGTGGCGACGACCTTCGCGGCAATGGCCGTGGAGTGCATCGCCGACGGCGGCTCTGGCCGCATGATGGCGCTGCAGAAGGGGTGCTACGTGGACGCCGAGATCCCCGGTCCGGGCGGCAAGTCCCGCAGCGTCGACGTAGGCGCGATGTACGACACCGCGAGTTTCTTGCCGAAGCGCGACAACAAGGCGGGCGCTCCGATCTTCCTCAACATGCTATAGGCGCCGGGATGGCGCGGCGACGGTAGGCAAGCCCTCTCGCGCGGGCAGTCAGGCCCACTTCAGCGCGCGCTGGCGGAACAGCCAGATATAGCCGGCGATCAGGATGGCCAAGAAGACCAGCATCTCGATCAAGCCGAAGAGGCCGAGCACGTCATACTGAATCGCCCATGGCAAGAGGAAAATGGTCTCGACATCGAAGATTACGAACAGGATCGCCACGAGATAGAAGCGGATCGAGTAGCGGCCGCGCGTGTCGTCCTCGGGCGCTATGCCACATTCGTAGGGCTCGAGCTTGGTCTGTTCCGGGACGCTGGGCCGGATCAACTTGGCGGCGATCAGCGTCACGATCGGAAACGCCGCGGCGATTCCGATGAAGATCATGATGGGAATGTACCCTCGCGGCATGAACCTTGATTATACGCACGCGGGCCGATCGGCCGCGCGGCCTCAGTAGCCGACCGCCACGGTTTCGTCCGGCTGGATCCGGTCGCTGGGCGGGCCGACGTGAATGTGCGGCCCTGTCGACTGGCCGGGCACGGCGCTGCGGAACGCGATATAGGGAATCCCCAAGCTTTCCAGCATGTAGATCAGAAACATCCCCTCGTCCGAGTCCGGATGCAGCGCCACGTCGATCCTCCCGGTGTGGTCCAGGCCCATCGAACGGTGCAGGTGCGTGTCGCCATCGGCGCTGACCGGGGGGCTGCTGCCGAAGGTGTAGCGGTACATGTCGCCGACCTCTTCGAGCATCGCAAGCTCGTAGTCGTCAAAGCCCTCGAAGCGATACGCCAAGTCCTCGCCCTCGAGCTCTTCCAAGTAGGTCTCGGCAGCCACCATGCGCTCCATCTGCCGGATCAGGTCGGCCCGCGTGTTGGCCAACTCGGCTTGCCGCTCGGCACCGGCTAGCTCATCCTTGGCCTCTTGGAGGCTCCGCGCCGGGATCACGCCGGCCTCGACCCGCGCCAGGGCGAGATCGAGGTTCTCGCGGGCAATCCGCACCAATCCGTCTGCGGCGTCGAGCATCAGCTTGAGCTCGCCCTTCCCGAGGGTTTCGCTGAGCAGCGTGCGGTTCAACGTCTCTCGATAGCCGCGCTTGAGCCGCTCTGTCTGCGCTTCGACAAGGGCCCGCCTCGGAAGGGCTCCGGCCCGGACCAGGTTCTCCACCCGCTCCAGTTCCGGATCAGCCTGGGCGTTCGCCGCGGGCACTGATGCCAGGCCGATTGCGGCGCCGACAATCCAAGCACACGCCCGCATATCCAATATTCTAAGTGCCGGGAACTCCAGCTTTGCGGCGTGGGCGCGTCCCCACAGCCCGAGGAGTCCCGGCCAAGCTGCCTTCGCAACCCAGTGGCGGCAGATCCGCGAAACGCCGCCTCTCGCCCGCGACGACAAATCTAGTCATAATAGGTAGCCGCTTGGTCGCACCCGGGCCAACGGACCTTTATGGAAGATTGGGAAGTTGCCGTACAAGCCGCTCAAGAGCGCAGAGCCTTGGACACGATAGTGCTCAATATTGGCCAAGTCAGCACCTTCACCGAACAGTTCGTCATCTGCCACGGCACAAACTCGCGACAGATCCAAGCGATCGCGGACTCGGTAGAGAGGAGCGTCAAGGCCCAAGGCCGCAGGCCGCTGCGCATCGAGGGCTACCAGAACGCCGAATGGATCCTGCTCGACTACGGGGACTTCGTGGTCCACGTGTTCTCGCGTGACAAGCGCTACTACTACGACTTGGAACGGCTGTGGAAGGCGGCTCCGAAGCTTCCGATTCCAGTGGCAGCCTGAGCGGCTGGCGCGCTAGCGGTTGGAGATCCGGCCCTGCAAGCGCTGGCCGCGCTGGAAGGGCTCTTCGGCCGAACCGTCGTTGAGCGCGTCTCGCAAGCCCTCTAATTCCTGGACGACCGCGGCCAGCGCCTCGTCAATCGGCCCAGGGTTCGTCTTCAGGATTCCCGACCAGACGGCATGGGGGCTGGCGGCCAGCCGGGTCATGTCGCGCAAGCCGTCGCCGGCAATCTCCAATTCGCGCCCGTCCTGCAGCTGCGTGCCGATAGCAGCCGCGAGCGCTGTGGAAACCAGTTGCGGCAGATGTGATGTCCAAGCAACAACCCTGTCATGCTGGCTGGCCTGCATGACCCGCCGCCGACATTCCATGGCGTCCAGCCACCCGCAGAACTCCTCCACGACCGGCGACTCGGGCAGCGCCTCGCCGGTCGGCACCAGTGCGTATAGGGCGCCCTGAAACAACTCCGCCTCTGCGACGCGCACTCCCCGGCCCTCCTTGCCCGCCATGGGATGGCCGCCCACGAAGTGCGGCCCATCCTCGAACAGGGTCCGAGCGCGCTCCATGATCGCGCCCTTGGTACTTCCGGCATCGGTGACCAAGGCATGCTTCGGAACGAGCTTCCGCACCTGATCGAGCTGGTCGATGATCCGCTCGACAGGTTGGGCCATGTAGACCAAGTCTGACTGCGGCAGCGCAGTCTCGAGCCCGCAGCCATCGTCGATTACGCCGAGCCCTGCAGCGACCTCCAAGGTCTCGGGCGAGCTCACGCCCAGAATCCGCCCGCTGTAGCCGATGCGGCGCAATGCCAGGGCAAAGGAGCCGCCGATCAGGCCGACGCCGGCGACGGTTACCGTGGCGATCGAGGACACGGGCCTAGCTGTCCCGCTCCCGCTGCATTTCCCGCATCTCCTTGATCACAGCCTCGAAGATGCGTTCCAGCGAATCGTTCTTCAGCGGGCCAACGTTAGACGCCAAGATATTGCCGAGCACCATTTGCTCGCGCATCGGCTCGTGGACCGGCCGACCTTGCTGCCGCTTCAGCGGCGCCAAGGCCAGCACGCACTCCGCCCGGCGGTTGAGCAGTCGGACCGCCTCCCGGTCCAAACTGTCGATCTCATCTCGCAACTCGCTCAAGCTCTTCATCACTACACCGCCGCCATCCTCGTCGCCTCCTCGGGCAGTTTCAGGCCCCGCTTGAAGTCCCTGGCAAGAGCCTCCAGCTTCCCCTCCAATCGCACACCGTCCGCATGCTCGGCGATCAGGCGCACGAAGGCGCTGCCGACGACGGCGGCGTCGGCATGCGGAGCGATCTGCTGCATCTGCTCGCGCGTTGACAGGCCAAATCCAAGAGCCAAGGGCAGATCGGTCCGCTCGCGCGTCCGCTCCAGCAGGGGTACGGCCTCGCTGGAAACGCTGGCGCTCACGCCAGTGACGCCGGCTCGAGCAACCAGATACACGAATCCGCTGCAGCGCTTGACGATCTCCGCGATGCGGGCATTGGGAGTGGTCTGAGTGACCAAGAAAACACAACAAAGGCCTCGCTGGCGCATCGCCTCCACATACCCGTCCGCCTCCTCGATGGTCAGGTCAGTCAGCAATGCGCCGTCCACACCCGCCTCGGCGGCCTCGTCGGCAAAGCGCTCGAAGCCGTAGCGCAGGATGGGATTGAGGTAGCTAAACACGACCAAGGGGATTTCTGAATCTCGGCGCAGCTGCCGGACCAGCGCCAGCACCGTTGCCACGCTCGTGCCCGCTGCAAGCGCGCGCTCGCTGGCTCGTTGGATGACCGGACCGTCCGCGATCGGGTCGGAGAAAGGCACTCCCAGCTCCAGAATATCCACGCCGCCCCGCTCGAGCGCCTTGACCAGGCCGACGGTCTTGTCTGGCGACGGGTCCCCAGCCGTGACATAGGCGATCAGCGCCCGCGACGCGCGGGCCTGCAGGGCCGTGAAGGCGCGCTCGATGCGCCCGGACGCCTGGCGGGCCAGCGGTGCCAGCTTGACTTCCGCAGCGCTCACGACGAAGCCCCATTGTACAAGCAGCCCCGGAAGCGATTGCGCTCTGGCCGTCGCCGCGCAGTATTGCGCGCCTTCGGTGCCACAGCTAGGCTGCTCGACCAGTCGCGTCGATGATCGCAGGGCCCGGCCCCGAGCTAGCAGCCGCTGCCCGAGCCCAGTTGGACTCTCGAGGGGCCCGAAGAGCGAAAGATTCGCTTCACCGATTGACAGCCCCGCTCCGCGCAAGTTGTAATAGTTTTTTTACAACTGCCATGAGACTCGATCAGTTGGAAGTCGCTCGGTACTCCGTGCCATTGCCGCACGTCCTCAGCGATGCCACTCACGGCGAGATTCGCGAGTTCGGACTTGTCACCGTGCAGGTTCGGATCCGCAAGGGCCTGGAGGGTCTCGGCTACACGTACACGGTCGGCAACGCCGGCGCGGCCGCCATCGAGTCGATGATCAAGCATGACCTAGCGCCGCTGCTGGCGGGCAGGGACCTGCGCTGCACCGAGGCCATCTGGGCCGACATGTGGCAGGCGACGCACTATGTCGGCAGGGGTGGTCCCGCCAGCTTCGCTATCTCGGCCGTGGACACGGCCTTGTGGGACGCGAAGGCCAAATGGTGTTCCGAGCCACTCTGGAGACTGCTTGGCGGAAGTTCTCCGACAGTCCGCGCCTACGCCGGGGGAATCGATCTGCGATTCTCGCTGGACCAACTGGTGGACCAAGCCAGAGGGAACCTGAGACGGGGGTTCGGAGCGCTGAAGGTGAAGGTCGGGGCAGAGCGCCTGAGGGACGACCTCGAACGAGTCGAGGCTCTCCGGGGTGTCCTGGGCCCGGACGGCCCGCTGATGGTGGACGCGAACATGAAGTGGGGCGTGTCCGAAGCGATCCGGGCATCGCGGGCGCTGGCAGACTTTGACGTCTACTGGCTCGAGGAGCCTACCGACCCAGCAGACGTGGACGGTCATGTGCGCATTCAGCGCGAAGGCCCGCTTCCCGTCGCCGCAGGCGAGAACCTGCACACACTGGCCGAATTCGAAGCCATGATCTCGGCAGGAGCGGTAGCATTCCCGGAGCCGGATCTGACGAACTGCGGGGGAGTCACGGCCTGGATGAAGGTCGCCCACCTGGCCGAGGCTCACCACCTGCCGGTCACCTCGCACGGAGTGCATGACCTGCACGTGAGCCTGTTGGCCGCTGTGCCGAACGCATCGTTCCTAGAAGTCCACGGTTTCGGACTCGACCCGTTTCTCGAGAATCCGCTGCAAGTGTCCCTAGGCTGCGCAACGGCGTCGGACCGCCCGGGGCACGGAGTCGAACTGCGCTGGGACCTGCTCCAACCCCACCGACAAGACTAACGTCCCGCGAGCCGCGGCTGCCTTGAAGGTCTCGGCAAGCTAACATCAGCGAGTGGAGCGCGCATGCCGCAGACTGGCCGCTAGCGGGGCATTCGGCGGGACAGCTGCAAGCGGCCCGCGCTCCTGGCAGCCCTGGCGAACCGTTTGCTGCGTGGCGGCAGCGGCGCTACTCGCGTACAGCCCGAACCTGCAAGCCGAAGGCGCCACCCTGATCCGGGACGCGTTGCTGATCGACGGCACGGGCCGGGCGCCTCAGCCTCACAGCGACATCCTCATCCGGGACGGCCACATCGCCAGCGTCACCCGGACCGGCTCGGCCACAACACCCGAAGGCGCGCTGGTGGTTGACGCTTCCGGCAAGACCGTGATCCCCGGAATCATCAACGTTCGCGGGCTAGCCGGCCTGGTGCGCAGCCCGGAACTGCCCCAAGACCACTTCAGCCAAGGCTCGATCCTGCGCCACCTTGCCAGCTATGTGTCGTACGGCGTAACGACAACAGCAACTTTGGCGCCCCGGCCGACCCAGCTACGGGCGGCGCAATCTGCGGCCAGGACCGCACGGGTCGTGACCCCGGTCCGCACGATCTGTGGCGCTATCCCTGCAACGTTCCTTGGCAACGTCCTCCAATCGGCGTTCGAGACGGTCCGCACCCCCAAAGCAGCGAGGCGGGCAGTGGATGACCTAGTGAAAGCAGGGGCGGAATTCATCGAATTCCGCGACACGGACACTCCCGGCCCGGACGACAGGAACACGCGACTGGCCGTCGCAACGGTCGACCGCGCCAAACGAAGGAGGCTCCCAGCGGCCATCGTCACCCATCGTGCGCAGCTCGCCCGCGCCGCCCTTCGCGCCGGTGCGAGGGTAATCTCGGCAAGCGTCAACGACTTGGAGGTGGGGGCGGAACTGGTCAGTGAATTCGCGTCGCTGGGCGCGATCTACGCACCCGCCCTATTTGCCGAGTCCACCGGTTTCGCATATGAAGACCGTCCGGCGTGGATTGACGACCGCTATCTTAGACGCTCGCTCCCTCCGGGGATTTCCGGCCAGCTACGCGGGCCGGTTCAAGTAATGCAGGCCCTCGACCCGGACCGGGCGCTCAAGTCTCGGCGGTTTGATATCGCGCGCCGCAACCTGCGCAAGCTGGCGGAGGCCGGAGTGACCATCGCACTAGCCAGCGGATCCGGCTTTCCGCTGACCTTCGAGGGTTACGGGGAGTATCGCGAGGCCGTGCTAATGACCGAGGCGGGCCTGTCGCCGCTGGAAGTGATCAAGGCGTTTTCCGGCGGCAGTGCGGCAGCGTTGGGTATCGACCGTGAATTCGGCGTAATCCTGCCGGGCCGAGTGGCTGACGTGGTAATTCTCAACGCAAACCCGCTCGACAACATCCACCACTTGCGCGACATGCACGCCGTGTTTGTCGCAGGCACTCTAATGCGGCTGTAGAGCGCCACCGCCGCAGCTGACACAACTACAATCGGGAGCGGGCTTGCTCGGCCAGGATTCCCAGCATGCGCGCGGACATCCTCCCCACCTCACCTACCCAGACCGCCATAGCCGCGCGGGGAGTGCTGGGAGCCAATGACCGCATTGGCATCGCATTGATCGGCTGCGGGGCACGCGGTCGCGGGCTGGCGGCTCATCTGAGTCAACTCGAAGGCACCGAACTGCGCGCCGTGTCGGACGTGTACAGACTTCGCATGCAGCAAGCCATTCCGCCGGGGGATGCGCGGGTGCAGGCATGGGCGGACTACCGCCGCGCCTTGGACAGCCGGGAGGTAGACGCCGTCATCGTCGCAACTCCAGATCACTGGCACGTGCCAATGACGCTGCAAGCGCTGCAGGCTGGCAAGGACATCTATGTCGAAAAGCCGGTCACGCACAGCCAGAATGAGGGCGAAGCACTGCTCGAAGCCGTCGAGTCGTCCCATCGCGTCGTGGCGACGGGGACCCAGCAGCGGAGTTGGGGCCACTTCCTAGAGGCCAAGGAGCTCGTAGCCCAAGGGGCGTTGGGCAAGATCACGTTCGTCCGCTGCCACTGGTCACAAAGCTACGTCGGGTTCCGGGCGCAGGCAATCGAACAGGTCGACCTGAATCAACTGGACTGGGACGGATGGCTCGGGCCTGCCCCGAAGCAGCCCTTCGACGCGACGCGCTTCCATTTCTGGCGGTTCTTCTGGGACTTCGGCGGCGGGAGCGTCACCGACCTGATGACGCATTGGATCGATGTCATCCAGTGGTACATGGGAAGCGCGCAGGTCAGCGAAGTCCGCGCTTTCGGCACGACATACACCAACCACTGGCTCGAGGCGCCGGACACGGTCGTCGCCACAATGGCCTTCCCCGAGGGTTACACCGCTGTCTTCGAGGGCAACATGACCTTCGGGCTGCTCGGATGCGGGATCGAGTTTCGTGGGGACAAGGCCATGATGATCCTGAACCGCGACGGCTACGCGATATATGAAGAGGGCACGATGCCGCTGGAAGCGGTGGGCCTGCCCGAACCGAGCTACGAGCACCGGAGGTCCGAGAGCTCGTCGTGGAACGAGCGAGTCGATGGAACCGGCACCCTTGACAACCTGCGGGATTGGCTGGCCTGCGTCCGAAGCAGGGCCGCTCCGAACGCGCACATCCGAGCCGGCGTCGAATCCGCCGCAACGTCGCACTGGGTGAACAGGGCGATCCGCGAAGGGAAAGTGATTACAGTCCCGTGAGAGTGGCTGCGGTTCCGTCTGGAAGCAGGTGTTCCAAGCGGCACCGAGACGAACATCCAACAGCTCCAGCCTGAAACAGCCAGGCATCGATTAGCAAGCCGGCGGGCCGTGGAATTCGGCTAGCTGTCGGCCGGGGGCATTCAGCTAGCGGCCCTCCCCCTAAGGCCTCGGCGGGCCTGACGCGCATTTGTCGCGCCGAAAGCGCATGTCGTGTTCCGAGGCGCATCCCCCGTGGCGCCGTCAATGCCGTCGTCTGGCCGGAGACCTCGCCACACAGGCTGCGCTGCCTCACCTCCTCTGCCCGGAAGCGGGAGCAGATTCGACAACGAGAACTGTTCCTGAATGCTCGACACCCTCATATGGGATATCTTGAACTAGCCCGATGCGCAGGATCGGCAGCGAGCAGAGCCCCCAATGCTTCCCCACGCCTAGCCAAGCGACGCCAGGCATGGGAAAGAAACTCGGACCGAGGCATGTGAAGGCGGCACCAGCGCAGTGCCGTGTAGCGGACAAGCGCCACGCTCGCGGCGCGGATTCGTCTAGGTTGCCGATGCGGGCAGCGGCGGGCACGAGCCGGGAGGCCACGGCGAGGGGCGTCGGACGGGGAGGGTCTTCGTGAGGGGACCGATTGCATGGTTCGCCCGCAACGGCGTCGTCGCGAACCTGCTGCTTCTCGTGATTGTCGGAAGCGGGGTCTACGCCCTAGCGAATCTCAAGCGGGAAGTCTACGCGGAATTCGCGCTGGACGTGATAACGGTCTCGGTCGACTATCGCGGTGCCGGCCCCGAAGACGTGGAAGAAGCGATCTGCGTCCGGCTCGAAGAGGCTGTGCAGGGGATCGAAGGGATCAAGCGGATCAAGTCGACAGCCAGCGAGGGTCGCGGCTCGATGGCGCTCGAGATCCAGTCCGGATACGACGTGCGCGAGCTTCTGGAGGATGTGAAGACCAAGGTCGATGCGATCGACACGTTCCCCGAACAGGTGGACAAGCCGATTATCCGAGAAATGATGCGGCGGTTTCAGGCGATCAATGTCTCGATCGCCGGGGAAACCGATCTCGGGACGCTGAAACGGCTGGGCGAGCGCGTCAGAGACGAACTCACCGCCTTGCCCGATATCTCCCAGGCGGATCTGCGGAACGCCCCACCCTACGAGATTTCGATCGAGGTGTCGGAGGAGGCATTGCGCCGCTGGAGCCTGACGTTCGACGATGTCGCCGCTGCCGTCCGCCAGTTCTCGGTCGACCTGCCGGGGGGCTCGATCAAGACAGATCTCGGGGAAGTCCTGCTGCGGACGGAGGGACAAGCGTATTCGGGCGAGCAGTACGAGAGTCTTCCCCTGCTGGTCCGTCCCGACGGCACCAAGATCTTCCTCAGCGACGTCGCGACCGTCGTTGACGGATTCGAAGAAGTCTCGATTTCCGCGATGCTTGACGGCAAACCCGCGGTCGTGGTCCAGGTATACCGGATCGGCGACCAGAGCGCTGATTCGGTAGCCGACGTGGTCCATGGCTATGTCGCGGCCACGGCGCCCACCCTGCCCGACGGCATCGAGATGGTGACTTGGCGGGACAATGCCCGCCTGCTGGGGAGCCGCCTTGACCTCCTCGCCGAGAACGCGCTGCTGGGCCTGCTGCTCGTCTTCGTCGTGCTGACGCTGTTCCTGCGGCTGCGGCTGGCGTTCTGGGTCACGCTCGGCATTCCGGTTGCCTTCCTAGGCTCGATCGCTGTCATGCCCCTGCACGGTACGTCGATCAACATGATCTCGCTGTACTCGTTCATCCTCGTGCTCGGGATCGTGGTCGACGACGCGATCGTGGTCGGCGAGAACATTCACGCCACGCAAGTGCGGACCGGAAAGGGTACCAGCGGAGCGATCAAGGGAACGCGCGAGGTTCTAGTGCCGGTGACATTCGGCGTGCTGACCACGATGGCCGCGTTCGCTCCCATGCTCTTCGTGCCCGGCGCGCTGGGCAAGATGATCATTGCGTTTCCCCTGATCGTCATCCCGACGCTGCTCTTCTCCCTCGTCGAATCGAACCTGATCCTTCCCTACCACCTGTCGCACTACAAGAAGCCAAAGGAGCGCGGTTCCCCGAACGCCCTTGCCCGCGCCTCGAACGCCTTCTTCGATGCGTTCTCGAATGCGGTGTCCTGGTTCATTCGACGAGCCTACAGGCCGGTTCTGCGAACCGCCTTGGAATGGCGGTACGCAACTGTAGCGCTCGCCGCGGTCGGCGTCTTGCTCACGGCCGGCATGGTCGCGGCCGGCCACGTCAAGGTGATCCTGTTTCCCACCGTCGATTCGGAGGACGTGGTGGCGCTGCTGACGATGCCGCAAGAATCCCCGGCCGGGGTGACAGCCGCGAGCGTGGCACGAATCGAGCGAAGCGCCCTGGAACTGCGCGAGGAGCTGACCGCCGAACTCGGTCAGGACCCGTTTCGACGCATGCTGAGTTCGGTGGGAGAACATCCGTTCCGCGAGCTGCAGAGCCGCGGCACGGCCCTGGAGGGCGAATTCCAAGGCGAGAACCTCGGGGAGGTCAATATCGAGCTGATTCCCTCGGAGGACCGAGCCATGAGCTCGGAGGAGATCGCCAGCCGCTGGCGCGAGAAAGTAGGCCAGATTCCCGGAGCCGTGGAACTGACGATCACCCACGACCTGATCGGGGGCGGCAAGGCGATCGACCTGCAATTCACCGCCTTGGACATTGCCACCATCCTGGAAGCGGCGGAGATGACGAAGGCCCGCCTGTCGCAGTATCCGGGCGTCATCGAGGTGACCGATTCCTACCGGGGAGGCAAGCCGGAGGTAGAGTTGGCACTGACCTCCGAGGGCAGGGCCTACGGGCTGACGCTGGAGAATCTCGGCCGACAGGTCCGACAGGGCTTCTTCGGCGAGGAGGCCCAGCGCATTCAGCGCGGACGCGACGACCTCAGGGTGATGGTGCGCTATCCGCGCCAGGACCGCCGCTCGCTCGGAGACGTGGAGCGCATGCGGATTCGCACTCCTGCGGGTGACGAAGTGCCGTTCTCGACCGTGGCTGTCGCGTCCCTCGGACGCGGTCCCGCTTCGATCACGCGCGTGGACCGCAACCGGACCATCAACGTCCAGGCCGAGGTCGACGAGACGATCGCAACCGGCGGCGAGATCATCAGTGCCCTCAGGTCGGACTTTCTGCCGCAGCTGCTGGCTCGGCATCCGGGCTTGAGCTACTCGCTCGAAGGCGACGAGGCAGACTTCGCCGAGTCCATGGGAGGGCTTGCCCAAGGCTTCCTCGTCGCGATGTTCGTGATGTTCGCGATGCTGGCAATTCCCATGAAGAGCTATGTCCTGCCAGCAATCATCCTGACTTCCGTCCCCCTTGGAATGGTCGGGGCGATCTGGGGGCATTGGATTGCCGGCATTGAACTCAGCTTCGTCTCCGTGTGCGGAATCGCAGCGCTGGCGGGAATCGTGGTCAATGACGGCTTGGTGCTGGTCACGTTCATCCGCAATTACTCCCGCAAGCAGGGCTCCGTCAAGAAAGCGGTGCGGCTTGCGGGAGAGGCGCGATTCCGCGCGATCCTGCTGACTTCCCTCACCACGGTGGCGGGATTGACGCCGCTGCTGCTCGAGACGAGCCTCCAAGCACAGTTCTTGATTCCGATGGCGCTGGCCCTAGCTTCGGGCGTCCTCTTCGCCACGGTTGTGACCTTGGTCTTGGTGCCGGCCCAATATCTGATCTTCGACGATATTCGAGGCGGGTTGCGACGGCTCTTCGCGGGGGACAGGCCCGGCGGTCTGCAAGGGGTTCCGTCCGCGCAGGGTGATTCTCCCTTGGCGGGAGACTAGCAAACTCGGCGGTCGCAGCCGCGACGCTCGCCTCGAGAGCGCGCGTGCTATCCCAGCGATGGTGGCGCCCGCAGACTAAGGCGACTCGGTTTCCGGACCGACCCAAAACGGGCTAGACCACGCCACGGCTCCATCGACCTGCCGCACGCGCAGATAGTAGTAGTCATCGGCTGCTGGGGAATCCTTGTCCGTGTACGTGAAGTGCCGGTCCAAAGCACCGTCTGACGGCACCAGCTGGACAGACAAGGCATCCGTATGCTCGAGCACCTGATACTCCCGGCGGTCAACCTCTCCGCCGAGGTCACCGAGCCGGAACGCTTCGGTCTTCGCAGGCAAGCGTTGCGGCGTTCGCTGGTAGCCGCCGGATCCCAGACGCTCCCGCCTTGCCTCCATGCCTACGATGACCTTTGTGTTGGCGCTCGCGTTCCGCAAGCGCAGCACGAGACCGGTGCTGCGTCCGCGCGTGTGCATCTCGAAGTGGAGCTGCCCCCCGTCCATCTGGCTCTTGTAGGTGCTCGGATGCACGAACCAGGGCTCCGTGTACCCCGCCAGCTCTGCCCCTTCGACACGGATGACGCCCTTCCAAGGGCGATCCCCGCGCGGAACGCTGCGCTCGCCCGGCACGTCCGTCGAGGCTTCGAAGCTCACCTGCACGTGGGTCTCGGGACCCACCTCTGACCGCAGGTAGCGCTGCGTGTAGACCACGGTCCCGTTCTTGACCACGTCGATCGAGTCAATCGCCGCGGTCCCGTTAACCGTACAACTGATCTTCCTCTCGCCGGCGCTGGCCTGTTCCTGCCCGATCCCCACGCCGTTCAGGGTGGCATCCAGTATGATTCGCTCGCCAGTCGTCGCATACGTCGCACGGGCGCGCAGTCCATCAAAGATCGCGTCGGGCGTGTTCTCGGCCGCCAGCACGGCGGCCAGCCCGCCGAGCTGGCGGTTGGTCATGCCGCTGTAGCCGGGATGGCCGGTGTGGTTGTCCGAAGCCCCCACGAATCCGACTCGGTAGCCGTTTCGCAAGTACTTGTCGCCAAACCAATCGAAGGTGCCGTGCCCGGACTGAATCTCGACCAGGCGTTCCATCGAGCCATCGCTGTTGGTCCAGTCTCCGGGCTGGTGGGCGTGGGGTATGACCAGCACGTCGTCCGCGTCGTTGCCCTGCTTGAGCCCCTCGTACAGTTCGTCCAGCAACGGCGCCTTTTGGTTCGGCACGCGCGAGCGCCCCGCGGTATTGCGGAAGAAGACGTTGTGGTGGCCGCCGTATAGCAGGCGGCTGGTCCATTCGAATCCAAGGATCGTAGTGAACCGTCCTGGCACGCGATACTTGTGGACCATCTCTTGGAGCGTCTTCCATTCGAAGTCATCCATCCAAATGTCATGCTCGGAGAGGCTCAAGAAGTCCAAGCGGGCGACATCCCGGCCGAACTGGAAATAGCCGTCCGGAGACCCCTGGCCCTCGGCGTAGCCGGTGTGTCCGTGGGTCTCGCCCCAGAAAATCCTGCTTCGCGGCGACGCTTCGACTCGCACTGGATTGCTCGTTCCCCGAATGGCCCCGTCCTCGGACCGCACCTCGAAGCGGTACACACCCGGCGTGTCGAGTTCGATGCCGTCCAGTTCCCGCAACGCCTCGGCCCCGGCCGGAATTTCCCGCAGTCTGCGGCCGTTCAGCAGCACTGCGTAGGCCGGAGTGCCGCCTGAAGCCAGGTTCCTGAACCGATCTTCGGATCTCACCGCCAGCAAGAACTTCTCTCCCGGCTCCACCACTGACGGTGCGACGGCGTTCACGAACTGCACGCGGTCTTCGCCGATCACCTCGATCGCAGGCCAGCGCGGGCTGAGCAGCCACCCCTTGCCCTCCAGATCCACGAAGGTCTTGAACACGAATTCGTCGTTTGACCAATTCTGGACCTGCAAGCCGGGGCCCCCACCGCCGCGATCGCCGAACGTGAGCGTCACGGTGTCGCCCTTGCGCAGTTCCGCGCCGCTGAGGCGGAAGGCGATCGCCGAGCGAGTCTCGAAGCTCAGCCGAGGGCCCCAAGCCTCGGCCGGGGCCAAGACGGCATCGGGATTGGAGCTCGTCACGGTGACATAGCCCGCAGCAGCGGGATTATCGGTTTGCAGTCCGCGGCCCCGGCCCTGGCCCACGGCGATTCCGCCGCCAACCGCCATGGGTATGTCCCCGACCGTGTACGTCTCGCGAACGGTGACGAACTCGCCCGCACGATAGGGTCCTTGCGACGAGAGTTCGAGCAGACCCAAGGCCGCCGGGAGCTCGTCCTTGATCTGGAACTCGCGCGTGAACTGTTCGATGAAGCCCGAGATGGCGGCCAATGGAAGCTGGGCGCCGCCGTTCGGCAGCCTCCGCAGCGCCCGGTTGGCGTTCGCCGCGAGCTGCGGGAAACCACCCGGCACCGGCCCGCCGGTCAGCGAGTACGCGTTGGCCCACTTCCAGAGCGTATCCAGCCGCTGCTCGAGCACGCTGACATCGGTCGAATGCTGCGGGGCGTCAAGCTTGAGCGCTTCGACGCGCTCGCGAAGTTCCGGCGTCAAGTAGTCCGCACGACGCGCCCCAGTATCTTGGGCCGCCAAGCCCCAAATCAGAAGCCCTAGCAGGCCTAGAGCAACAACAGCTTTGGATCGCGCAGAATGCATGTCAATCGGACCTCCCCCGCTGTCCAGAATATCCTGCCAGTCGCCGTTGTTCGTTGCGATTTCGGCGCCGTTCTGCGAACAAGACTACCGCAACAGCTGATCCCGGCTATTGCAGCAGCGCTTCGAGGTCGGCGCGAATTTGAGCCGCCAAGTCGGCGGGGCCGCGATTCTCTGCCGCCTGCAGGGCCCGCTCGAAGGACCGCCGCGCATCGGCCACGCGCCCGATGCGCTGGTAGGCATGCCCGAGGGCATAGCGCACGAACGGCTCGCTGCCGTCCTCGTCGCCCCTCAACGCGGCTTCCAGGTGCTCGACCGCCTCAGTCGGACGGGCCCCCTCCAAGGCCAGCGTGCCAAGGTTCATGCGCGCAGGACGGTTCGTCGGATCGCTCTTGACGGCCTCTCGGAAGCGCCGCACAGCCTCGTCCAACTGCCCGGCCTCGAGCAGGGCCACACCGAGATTGGCATTGGCACGCGCCGAGTTCGGATTCAGTTCCAAGGCCCTGCGAAATGCGGCGGCGGCGGCGGCGGGATCGCCTCGAGATGCCTGCACGACTCCCCAATTGTTGTGAAGCTCCTCAAGGTTCGGATTCAGCGCCAGTGCCGTAGCATAGTGCTCCTCGGCCCGGTCGATTTCGCCAGTTCGCCCGAACGAGCCGACTAGGTTGGCATGCGCCTGCGCCATGCTTGGGTCGAGTTCGATCGCTCGCCGATACGCTTCAATGGCGTCGGCTGTCCGGCCCGCAGCGTCGAGGCTCCGGCCCTGATCCAGGAAGTGACGCGCATCCGCCGCAAGGCCGGCCACGCTCTCGTAAAGGGCGTCCTCCAACCTCGGCTGCTGGTCAGCAGCCGCCCCGTTCTGGGCGAGAGTGCGCTGCGCGAGCTCTTGCTCGCCCGCTGAGCGATAGGCCATGCCCAGGCTGCGGCGGACAGCACCGGAGTCTGGCGCGAGCGCGAGCGCTCGTTCCAGCAATGCAAGCGCTTCGGCAGTCTCGCCAAGTTCCAGCAACACCTTGCCCAAGGCATAGGACACGTACCCAGCATTGCCGTCCATGTTCGACGCAGCGCGCAGCGCACCTCTAGCTGATTCCACCTGTCCCCCGGCCGACAGCGCCTCTCCCAAGCGAATCCACGCCGGACCGTAGGGGCGGATATCCAGGGCCGTCCGCAATGAACTCGCCGCCTGCGCATGCTGCCCGCCCTGGTGTTGCGCGATGCCCAGCAGGTACGTCCAGCGAAACTCTCCGCCGGATAGCGTCGCCGCGCGCCGATAGAGATCCTGCGCCGCCGACAGCCGCTCGTGGGCGTGCAGCAACATCGCCAGATCGCCGTTTGCCCACGGATCGGACGGCCTCTCGGCCACACCGTCGATGAGGCTTCGGGCCTTCGGTCTGACCGGTTCAGGAAACGATTCGGCCGCCAGCTCCGGGACTGCCGGCATGGCACCGCCGTCCCCGGACCAACAGCCGGCAAGTGCCGCGGCCAGGAACACCGCCGCGAGGGCGACGCGCGCCAGTGGAACGCCGTCGACTACCGGAAGTGAAACCACAGCATCAGCACGGCCAGGCCGAC
Organism: Terriglobia bacterium; assembly: GCA_009838515.1. Taxonomy (GTDB): domain Bacteria; phylum Acidobacteriota; class Terriglobia; order Bryobacterales; family UBA6623; genus VXMF01. The sequence goes on from VXRL01000084.1 coordinate 25,968, forward strand.
GAGCGCGGTCATCACGTGGAGGAGCCTCTCAGTACCAGCGCCCGCGCCCTCGCTCGAGCGCCGCTGCCAATCGAATGTCAGACCGGCGATCCGCGCCGCGACAGGCTTTTCGTCGAGCTTGCTCACAACCCAGAACAGCGCCAAGCAGGCGGCGAACACCCCGACGCTGTAGTTCAGGAATGAAATCTGCACCAACGGCTCGAGCGGCCCCAGGCTAAAGCCGTACGCCTTGTACAAGATGTCCAAGGCAAAGCGCCCGGCGCCGGCCACTCCGCCGAAGATCAGCGTTGAGATCGCCGCCCGCGACGTGCCGCCCTTCCACAGAATCCCGAGCAGGAACGTCGCGGTGATCGGCGCGCCGATATATGCCTGCACGCTCTGCAGGTATTGGTAGACCTCCCCGCTCAGATAGCGGATCATCGGAATCCACAAGATACTCACGAGCACGACCACGCCCGTGATCAGGCGACCGACGTAGACCAGACGCTTCTCGCTCGCCTCGGGATGAATCTTCTTGTAGATGTCCATCGTGACGAGAGTGGAGCAGGAGTTCAACACGCTGCTCAGCGATGACATCAGGGCTGCCAGTAGCGCGGCAATCATCAGGCCCGACAAGCCCGGCGGCAGCAGCCGCTCGACCAGCAGCGGGAACGCAGTGTCGCCCGTAGCCTCGGCGGGCCAAAGCGCCCTCGCGATCAGGCCGGGCAGCACCAGGATGAAGACCGGGGTGATCTTCAGCGCCGAGGCGAAGATGGCGCCGCCTCGAGCGTGCGGCAGGCTGCGAGCGCTCAGCGTCTTCTGGACGATGACCTGATCGGTGCACCAATACCAGGTGCCGAGGATCATCGTGCCCAGGGTGGTTCCTAACCAAGGGTATTCGGGATGGTCGATGTCTTTGACGATGTGGAAGAAGTCCTCGGGCAGCGCTTCCCGCAACGCCCCGAATCCGCCGGCCTCGCTCAGGCCCAGCCAGGTCAGGTAGGCCGAGCCGCCGACCATGATGAAGGCCTGCAACAGGTCCGTGTAGATCACCGCCGCCAGCCCGCCCGTAATGGTGTAGATCCCGGTCGCAATCACCAGCAGCACGGCGGTTGTCATGTAGTCCCAGCCGAAGATCTCCCGCGCCAGGATCCCCGCCGCGAACAGCGCCACCGAGATCTTTGTCAGCACGTAGGCCAGCAGCGACACGGTCGTGAGATACCAGCGGCAGCCCGGACTGAAGCGCTTCTCGAGGAACTCGGGCATCGTGAAGATCCGGCTGCGCAAGTATTGGGGGATGAAGATCCAAGCCAGCAGCAGCAAGCAGAAACTGGCCGACCATTCATAGGTGCCGACCGCCAGGCCACTGGACGCACCGGAGCCCGCGAGGCCGATCACGTGCTCGCTGCCGATGTTGGTGGAGAACAGCGTCGCGCCTACCGCGAACCAGCCGATGTGCTTGCCAGCTAGAAAGTACTCGGTCGTGGTGTTCTTGTTCCGCGAGTGGTAGAAGCCCACTCCGAAGACCGCCGCGAAGTACAGAGTGATAATGAAGGCATCCATCGGAACCGAGAGTATACCTTGAGCGTGCCCAACACTATCGGGCTGATCGTGTTCGCCCACGGCTCCCGGGTTGCCGCCGCCAACGAGGCCGTGGAGGCAGTGGCGGTGGAGGCCGCGCGGCGCGCCCAGATCGCCGATTTCCGGGCAGCGTTCCTAGAACTCGCCCATCCGAGCCTTGGCGAGGCAGTCGAGCAACTCGCTCGACAAGGCGCGCGACGAATTCTGATCACACCCTACTTCCTGACCATGGGCCGCCACCTGACGGAGGACCTTCCGCGGCTGATCGACCAGATCCGCCCGCAGCACCCTGAGTTGACGCTGCAAGCGTCACCGCCGCTGGACGGCCATCCCGAACTCGCGGCAATACTGGCCGCGCGCGCCCGGGCCTTGCTAGCTGACGACGAGCAACCCTAGCCGAATGGCTGGCTCGCTGGCTGGGACAATGGACCTCCGATGCCCGCCATAGAACTGCTCGAGCATTCCCTGATGACGCCTCGGGTCAGCAGGTTCGTCTTCCAAGCCCCCTTCCGACACGAAGCCGGCCAGTATGTCGCCCTCAGCACCCAGGTCGGCGGCACGCGCCAGACGCGCTACTACTCCATCGCCTCGCCGCCCGATCCGAGCGGAGAGATCGAGTTGTGCGTTCAACACGACGGCACGTTCGGGAGCCATCTGCGAAGCTTGCGGCGAGGCGATCGAATGGACTGCAGCGAGCCCGGCGGAATGATGCGCCTGCTAGCTGCGGCAAGGCCCGCCGTCTACTTTGCCGCCGGTACCGGCGTGTCCCCGATGCGCGCCATCCTGCTGGCGCAACTAAAGGCCAACCCCGCGGCTGAAGCAATCTTGCTGCTCGGCGCCCGGCACTCGTCCGAGTTGCTCTACCGAGACGAATTCGAGGCGCTGGCAGCTCGGCACGCTGGCTTCCGCTTCCTGCCTACTGTCAGTGGCAACGACGGCAGCTGGGACGGCAGGCGCGGGCGCGTGGCGGCCCACATCGACGAGGCCATGGCAGGCCTGAGCAGCCCAGATGCCTATTTCTGCGGCCAGCGCGAGTTGGTTGCGCAGCTCCGCGAGGTCCTGACCGAGGCAGGCATTCCGGACGAGCAACAAGTGTACGAGCGGTACTGAGCCGAAGGGCAGTCAGTTGCCCCTCCGGGGCGCGCGGCCGGTCGCCCCCCCAGTCGTGTCGTATCAAAGCAAACCGTTCTACAATGAGTACTTTGCACCCCTAGCCCGGCCACGGGCCGCGTTCCCGAACCCATGTCAAACATCGCAGTCACCCTGCCCGACGGCAATCAAATGCAGGTCGCGGCGGGCACGACCACTCTCGCGGTAGCCGAGCAGATCAGCCCGGGACTGGCGCGCGCCGCGCTGGTCGCCGAGATCGATGGCGAACTGGCAGACCTGAGCACCGCGCTACAGCAAGACTCCGCGGTCCGCTTCCTGACGGATCGCGACGACGAGGCGCTGCAAGTGTACCGCCATTCGGCGGCGCACCTGCTGGCGGCGGCAACCTTGGAACTCTACCCGGAGACCAAGCTGGGCGTCGGCCCGCCAACCGACCAAGGCTTCTTCTACGACATGTATCGGGAGACGCCGTTCACTCCCGACGACCTCGAAAAGATCGAGGCCCGCATGGGCGACATCGTCAAGCGGAATCCCAAGAACGAACGCGTCTGGATTCCGCGCGACGAAGCCCTCGCCGAGTACGAGAAGCAAGGCGAGTTCATGAAATGCGAGCTGATCGAGGACAAGACCGACGAGCCCCGCGTTTCCGTTTACAGGACCGGAGACCTGTTCTCCGACTTCTGCCGCGGCCCCCACATCCCGTCCATGGGCCGGATCAAGGCGTTCAAGCTGCTGTCGGTCGCCGGGGCGTACTGGAAGGGCGACGAGAAGCGCGAGCGCCTGCAGCGCGTCTACGGCACGGCGTTCTTTTCCAAGAAGGCGCTCTCAGCCCACCTGAACCGGCTTGAGGAAGCCAAGCGGCGGGACCACCGCAAGCTGGGCAAGGAGCTGGACCTGTTCAGCATCCAAGATCTCGCCGGGCCGGGCCTGATCTTCTGGCATCCCAAGGGCGGCACGATCCGGAGGGTGATGGAAGACTGGCTGCGGGACCAGCTCGTCGCGCGCGGATACGGGCTCGTGTCGACGCCGCACGTCGCGCGCCACGGCTTGTGGGAGACGTCGGGGCACTCCGAGTTCTATCAGGACGACATGTTCAAGCCCATGGAGCTGGACGACTCTCTCTACCAGCTCAAGCCGATGAACTGTCCGTTCCACATCCTGATCTACAAGAACGCGCTGCGCAGCTACCGAGACCTGCCGGTGAGGCTGGCGGAGATGGGGACCGTTTACCGGTACGAGCGCTCAGGCGTGATGCACGGCCTGCTGCGCGTGCGCGGCTTCACACAGGACGACGCGCACATCTTCTGCACTCCGGACCAAGTCGAGGCCGAGGTGATCGGCTGCGTGGACCTGGCCATGGAGGTTCTGCGCGTCTTCGGCTTTGCCGACTTCACCGTCGAGCTGTCAACCTGGGACGGCGGCATCAGCAAGAAGTACGCCGGCACGCCCGGCGAATGGAAGCTGGCAGAAGACAGCCTCTTCGAAGCGCTGCGCAAGCGCGAGATCGAGGCGAAAGTGATGCCGGACGAGGCCGCCTTCTACGGTCCGAAGATCGACATCAAGATGGTGGATGCGATCGGGCGCTCGTGGCAGCTGTCCACCATCCAGTTCGACTTCAACCTGCCGCGCCGCTTCGAACTGGAATACGTCGGCCCTGACGGGCAGACCCACCAGCCCATGATGGTGCATCGCGCGCTGTGGGGCTCGGTCGAGCGTTTCTTCGGGGTGTTGATCGAACACTACGCCGGCGCGTTCCCGCTATGGCTGGCGCCGGTACAGGCCATCGTCTTGCCGATCACTGATAACCAGATCGCCTACGCAGATGCGGTGGCCGACGAGTTGCGGAGCGGGGGCCTCCGCATCGACGTCGATCGTCGCAGCGAGAAGATCGGCTTCAAGATCCGCGAGGCCCAATTGCAGAAGGTCCCTTACATGCTGGTCGTTGGCCAGCGCGAGGCCGACAGCGGACAAGTGGCAGTGCGTCACCGACGCAAGGGCGACACCGGCACTCGCACTGCTGCCGAATTCCTCGCCGACGTCCGCCCGCTGATCGAATCGCGAGCCACGAACGCTTGACCGCGCCGGGGCGGCACGGCGAGCGCCATCAGCGCAGTCGGCCGGACCCCCGGCAGGGGACTGAAGCCGGGGAAGCGCCGCCGCTTTGCTGCGGATGTTGATGTCTGGCAGCTGTGCCATACTCAGGATTCGAGCCGTTTCCGCTTGCGCTATGCGAGGCCTGTCGTTGCTGCCGCTTTGCTTGGCGGCCCTGCTGCCCGGAACGCTCCGCGCCCAAGGCGTCGCCAGCTCCAACGCCCAGCCCGTAAAGGCGCCGCAAGCTTCCGGGCTGCCTTGGCACGCGAGCTTCAACGACGTGGCCGGAGAACTGGGCCTCGATCTGGAGTTCACCTACGGCGGAACCCAGGCGAAGCGCTACATCATCGAGTCCAACGGCTCCGGGCTGGCACTCGTCGACTACGACGGCGACTCGAGACTGGACGCCTTCTTGGTCAACGGCTCGCGCTTGGAGGGGTTCTCCGATGGGAACGCCCCGTCGAACCGCCTCTATCGCAATGCCGGAGAGGATGGCTTCGAAGACGTGACCGTTTCTAGCGGGCTGGGGCGCTCGGGCTGGGGCAGCGCGGTGTGTGCCGGCGATTTTGACAACAGCGGGACGACCGATCTGTTCGTGGCCTATTGGGGGTCCGACGCCCTGTACCGCAACAATGGCGACGGCACCTTCTCGGAGATCGCGGCCGAAGCGGGCGTGGCGGGGCTGCCGCAGCAGTGGAGTTCGGGTTGCACCTTCGTGGACTACGACCGCGACGGGCTGCTCGACTTGCTGGTCACGCAGTACCAGCAATTCGACCTCGAGACCGCCCCCCCGCCGGGCAAGACTTCGAACTGCGAGTGGAAGGGGATGCCGGTCTACTGCGGGCCGCGCGGCCTGCCGTTCGGCAACGTCACTCTCTACCGCAATCTCGGCGACGGCCAGTTCGAGGACGTCAGCGAGTCGTCCGGGGTGCGCGATGTGCGGGACTACTACGCCTTCACCGCGGCAGCGGCAGACTTTGACGGGGACGGCTGGCAGGATATCTACATCGCCTGTGATTCCACGCCCAGCATCCTGTTCCTCAACAACGGCGACGGCACTTTCACCGACTATGCCACCGAGGCCGGCGTGGCCTTTAACGAGCACGGGTTCGAGCAGGGCGGCATGGGCGTGGGCGTCGGCGATTTCGACGGCGACGGCTGGCTCGATCTGGTGAAGACGAATTTCGCCGACGACTACCCCAACCTTTACCGCAACAACGAGGGCCTGTACTTCGAGGACATCTGCGTCCGCGCCGGGCTCGCCTCCAATCCGCAATACGTCGGATGGGGCGTGGAATTCGTCGATCTGGACAACGACGGCTGGCAGGACATCTTCCAAGTCAACGGGCATGTCTACCCGGAACTCGACCACCAGACCAAGATCTCCGAGACGTTCGTGCAGTCGAATCTGGTGTACCGCAATCTTGCCGGGGAGCGCTTTGAGGACGTGACGGCCCTCGCTGGCCCGGGGCTAGCCCAGATCCGGTCCAGCCGAGGCGCCGCCTTCGGCGATTTCGACAATGACGGCGATCTCGACGTGCTCGTCATGAACATGTCCGCGCCGGTTTCGTTGCTGCGCAACGACCTCAGCGCCGGGCACCACTGGGTGCGCTTCAGGCTCCAAGGCACTCGCTCCAACCATTCGGCGATTGGCGCGCTCGTCACCATCAAGGCCGGGCAGAGCAGCCAAAGCCGTGCCGTGATGAGCCAGTCGAGCTATGTCTCCCACAACGATCTGCGCGTTCACTTCGGGCTGGGGCAAGCAGCCACGGTCGACTCGATTCTCGTGCGCTGGCCCACAGGCGCAGAAGAGACGTTTCCGGGAGTAGAGGCTGGTGCCGACTGGCTGCTCGTCGAAGGCTCCGGCGCGGCCAAGGCTCAGCCATGACACCCGCCTTGCCCCGAAGAGCACGTCGCTACTCGGTTGCAGTGCTAGCGGGGATTCTCGCAGCGGCCGTTCCGGTCGCCGCCCTGGCGCAAGCGAGTGACGCGGCCGCACTCACAGACCGCGGCCTCGCCCTCGCTCAAGGCGGCCAGCCACAGGAGGCGGCCAAGCTCTGGCGGCAAGCGCTAGAGGCGTCGCCGGACTACTTTCCCGCGTTGTTCAATCTCGGCTACATGCACTTCTCGGCCGGCCAGTTCGAACAGGCCGCGCCATTGCTGGCGCGCGCGGCGGCGGCCAACCCGGGCGACTTCAACGCCCACTACCTGCGCGGCGTGGTCGCACAGAAGCTCGGACAGGGCAACGAAGCGCTGCGTGCTTGGAGGAATGCGCTCGACCTGAGACCCGACCACTTCAAGCTCATGCAGATCATGGCGGTGGAGTACGGCAAGGGCCGCTACCACCGCGAGGCGGCGGAGATCGCTGGCCGGGCGTTGCGGCTACAGCCCGGGATCGAAGACTTGCACTACATGGCGATCCACGCTCTGCGGGAATCCGGCAACCTCAGCGAGGGGCTCGGTCTGGCATCCCAGGCCGCCAAGCGATTCCCGGACTCGGCGCGCGCCAATTTCGAGCTTGCGTGGCACATGCAAAAGGACGGTCGCTTTGACGAGGCGCTGCCGTTGATCCGCCGGGCTATGGAGCTCGATCCGAGCTACGAGGAGCCGCACTTCTTCTACGGCGATTGGCTAGTCAAGCAGGCACGCTACGCGGACGCCCTCGCACCGCTGCGACGGGCTGTCGAACTTCGAGCCGACTACATGCCTGCCCGCATCGCCTTGGCCCGCGCCCACATCGGACTGAAGGACTGGGAAGCAGCGCTCGACGCACTCGATGCCGCGGTGCAACTGGAACCGCGCCATCCCCAGCCCCACCTGCTGCTCTCGCAAGTCCACTTCCGGCTGCGCGATCGGGCCAAGGCGCGCGAAGAAAAGGAACTGTCGCTGAAGCTGCGACGCCAGAACCCGGCCTTTCTCGAAGCCGTGCAGTCGCGACCCTTTCCCGACTAGCGCGGCCGTTCAGGCTTGCCCGTACTTCGCGACCAGGTCCCGCAAGCGGGCAAGATGGCGCGGCACCGCCGTGAACGGATCCTCGGCCGCCTCGTATTCCAGCGCCAAGTAACCGCGGTAGCCCGCGTCGGCAAACATCCGGACGATGCGATCCCAGTTCGAGGGCGTGTGGTTGCCGTCCTCGTCCCTGATGTCGACCTTGAATTGCGAATTCACCGCGTAGGGCAGGCACATCTCGATCTGCCGGTACGGATCGCTGCGGAAATTCCCGGTATCGAGATTGATGCCCACGTTCGGATGGTCGGTGGCGCGCACGATCTGGATGATGCGCTCGGCCCGCGCGGTGATGCCCCCGTGATTCTCCAATCCGAGCACCACGCCCTTGTCGGCTGCGTAGTCCCCGGCTAGCTTGAGGATTTCCACCACCCACTTCGCGGCCTCATCCTCCGAACTGCCCTGCGGCACGTTGCCGCCAAAGACACGAATATGGCTCGATCCGAGCTCGTGCGAGACATCCACCCAGTGCCGCAACCACGCCACTTCCCTGTCCTTGGCGCGCGCATCGGGGCGGCAGAGATCGGTGCGTATCGCGATGCTCGGCAGTTCGACCGCGGCAAGGTAGGCCTTGCGGCGGAACGCGGCGAGAAACCCGTACAAGCCCTCGCGGGGAAACCAGTACACGGTCGAATCGATGCCATCGATTCCGTGCTCGACCGCGAGGTCGACCAAGTCCAAATAGCTCAGCGACCCGTCTCCGAGCGCCTTCCGGAACGAATAGGCGCAGATCGCAGTCTTGAGCCTCGGATCCCCGCCGCCCGCTCGCGGAGTGCCGCCGACCGCGACGGAAGGCAGCAAAGCCAGCGAGCCAAGCGCTTCACGTCGCGAGAACATGTGTCGATTCCAGCTATGCATTTCGTTCTAGCGTAGTCGAAATCTTGCGTGCGGGCGATAATTCCCTGGCTATCGCGCCCATGCGCGCAAGAACTCCGCTGACAGCCAGCGTGGGAACTGGATACGCTAGTCAAGGCTGGCTCCGGCCAGTAACTGACACATGCGGATTGGGTCGCGGTTGCTCGCCCTCGGCGGGGCTTGGGCGTTGGCGCTCCTTGGGGCGGCGCAAGCCGAGAGTAGTGCCTCGATAGACCGTACCAGCGCGCTCGCGCAACTTTCTGAGCGTTTTCGGGCGGAAGTCTACCCCTTGCTAGCTCGGAGCGCCAATGGCTGCCAGGCATGCCATAACGCACGGGCTTCGCAGGCGTTTCAGGTTCTCGATTCGCCCGGGGCTACGTTCAGCCTGTTGCTGGAACGGGGACTGCTTGACGCCACCGACCCGATGGCGATTCCGAGCCGCCTCACGAGCCAAGACCCAGACTTGCGCATGCCGAAGACAGGTGTGCTGGAAGGCTCCGAAATCGAAGATATCGCCCGATTCGCCACTGATCTGGCTGCAAGCGTTGGGGGTGATGGGTCCAATCTGACAGATCCTCATGACGAGCGGTTCCCGGACAGTCTCCTGCTCCCCTACGACGGTGAGGAGCAGTCCGACCGGGCGCAGCGGCGAATGAGCTATTTCCAGCTGAGGCGGTCCTTTCAGACCCTGTTCGGCTCCGAATGGCTCGCCGCGTCCGGCAGTGATCCGTTCAGCAACAAGGCTCAAGCGCTTGGCGGAGCGGACTTCCGCGGCAGTTTCGACCAGACCCGCACGATGACTGCGAGCTATGTCGCCGCTCTGCAAGAAATCGCGCGGGAGGTGGCGCGGCGCTTCGTTTCCGCACCGAGGGAGCACCTGTTCGAAGGATTCAATCCAGACATCTTTGTTGACCGTTCCCGGAAGGCGGCCGCCCGCAACGTGCGGACACTCTACGAGCGGATTCTGTTCGCCGAGCCCTCCCGGTCTGAAATCGACCGGGCCTTGGGCTTGGTGCGAGACTTGCAGGCGCAGGCCGAGGATCTCAGGGCCGTCCGCTTCACTCTCGATGTGAAGGATCCGGGCGGGCGTCGGGATACGCAGCAGGTCGACGTTGCCCTGAAGGCCGCCAAGGCTTCCGTGTCTCGATACCTGATTGACCAGACCACAGGGCAGGACGACGGCCCCTGGGTTCGTATCGGCGATCGCCCGTTCAGGTTCGAGTCCGCGAATCCTGATCACTTCGTTCGCTTGGTAGCCCGTCCGGGAAACCACGTCACGGTCTTTGATGCGGTTAGATTCGTCCGCGTTCGGGACGGTAACGAATCGAGCCAGTCAGTCGTTTTAGACAACCTCGACCCCGAATGCACCTTCTCCGGCGAGTGGGAACCCGTGGCGAAGGACGGCGAGCGCAGCCGTGCGGGGGACCCGAAGAAGAAGTACGAAATGGATCTCGATGTGATCGGAACCAACCATCTCGAACGGCGCGACGTCGACAACCGGCTGGGATCCGCAACTGTCGCCCTGCGAATTCCCGAAGACGGCGAGTACAACGTGTACCTGAGCTGGCCGAGGATCCCGCGGGCGGCAACCTCGGCGCTGGTTGAAATCCATTCGGCAAACACAGCTGCCGTCCCCGACATCGACGACAGCCGACGGTCCACGGGCTTTGCAACTACGTATCTGGATCAGACCGAGAGCACCCTAGACGAGAGTGGTGAGACGCAGTGGGAGATGATCCTGCGAGAGGTGCTGCTGGAAGGGCCAGACGACTATCTCGAGGTCAGCAACAGAGGGGTGGATTCGGCATCGAAGGTCATCGTTGCCGACGCCGTGAAATTCGTGCCGCTAGGCGGGGGGCAGGAAATCGTTGTGGACAACGATTCGGCAGACGCCTTCGAGGCATCCGAAGGCTGGGCTCCCGACAAGCTAGTGCGCAACCTGCCCGGCCGCGGCAAGATGTTCGGCGAGGACATCTTGCACTACCCTCCCTCCAAGAGCGGGGAGCCCATCAAGGATCAGGAAGTCGATCCGGACAAGCGAGTGTGGGCCCGTTACCGGCCCGTTCGGGACGGCGAATTCCGGCCCGGGTGGTACAGCGTGCATGTCTGGGCGCCCGGGGGGCACACCCATGCTGACTGGGTTCCGTTCGACGTGCATGGGAGTTCCTTCGCTCCCGTGGCTTTCGCAGAGGCGGCCCCAGCCTTCAACGTCGGCGAGACGGCGTTCCTCAATGGCACCGGCACGTATCATCCCGGGGGAGAACGGCTCTCGTTCCGTTGGAGCCATGACGCGGGCGACCTTGGATTGCGCCTCGAGGGCGCAACGACATCGACGCCTCGCTTCACCGTCCCTTCCCTCAAGTCCCCCCGACCGGGTTGGGCCGGGCTCGTCGAGGCATTGCTGCAGCGTCCCGAGTTCGTGATGCCTCCCGACAGTCAGGACGCATCGGCAGCCGGCAGGCTCGTCCGTGTCGCGCTCGACCTAGTCGGAAGGATCCCAACAACCGATGAGTTTCGGCGTTTCCTTAAGGATGGGCAGATCGAGCCCTTAGTCGACGCTTACCTGTCCTCTGACGATTTTCGGGAGTTCTTCTTCCATCGAGCTCGCGGGGTCTTCCGGTCGCGCGGCACTTCCGAGAGCGACGAGCCTGCCCGTCTCTGGACCTACATCGCGACAAACGACCTGTCCTATCGAGAGCTCTTCACCGCCGACTACACGGTCGGCTCGGACTGGGAACGCGTGGACCGCCGCCCTGTCCACGGCCCCACGGGCTTCCTGACCATGAAGGGGTACATGGAAGGCAAGCCCGGCCTTCCAAAGTTCACCTACCCGGCTCAGGTGCTCAGCTTTGCCCTAGGGGTCCAATTCGAGGTGTCAGACGCGGTCGAGGAGGCCCGCGACACGGTAGTCAGCACGACGGACCCTAGCAGCATTTGCTACTCCTGCCACAAGTTGCTAACGCCGCTAGCCCACCAGCGCGAGCGTTGGGATGTCCACGGGCACTACCGCAGCGTGGACGATGACCACCAACCGATTGACGACAGCGACAGGGGCGTTGTTCCAGACTACCCATTCAAGGGGGCGGGCTTGAGCGCATTCGCGTCCCAAGTGATTCGCAAGGAACGCTTCGTGCGCACTTTTGTCAACCATCACCACGACATGCTGTTCCACCGCACGTTGCGGGTTTACCGCGACCAGCGAGACGAATACAGGGAGCTCTACGACTTTGCCGTCGCCAGCGATCTGCGCATACGGCCGCTCCTCAAGCGGATGGTTCTGATGAGGTCCGGAAGTCGGGCAGACTAGCCATGATCGCCCTCTCAAGCGGCCGTCGAAGCTCGAGGCTGGCCCGATCGCGTGCCGTAACCGCGAGAATGACATTGAGCAGCCTCCGACGCAATTCCCAAGCCACTCGATCAGCCCGCCTTGCTTGAGCGAGAGGAAAACCCAGCCTATAATCGAACCGACGAGAAGTGTCGTTGAGATCGGGAGGGACGATGAAGCGCCGGAGATTCCTGTCCAGCGGAGCCCGTGCGGCCGGCGCACTCGCGGCCACGGACTTCTTCAGCTACTGGCTGAGCGGAGGCTTGGGCTCTCTGAGCCCGAAGTTGGCCGGTGCCGTCAAGGACCACGCAAAAGAGGTGTCGCAGCCTCGCTTTCTCGTCTACTGGTTCATGGAAGGGGCTTGGATGAGCTATGACATGTTCGGCCCCGTGGTTCCTACCCGCAACGACGCCAGCTTCTCGGACCTTCCCAGGGATCCCGATGACTGGGGCGTGATTTCGGAGCACATCTACCGAACCAAGGATCTATCCCCGGAAGACTTCCGCCGTCACGGGGAGATCTTCCACGGCCCACTGGCGGAAGACGGCCGCGACCTGTTCGGGGAGATGTCGATCCTCTCGAGCGCGCTCACGGGAGCCGGGCACACCAGAGACCGCTTCAAGGCGCATTACGGCCAGTACACCGTAGACATGAAGGCCAGGCGGGAGCCGGACGAGCGCACGGTACTGCAAGCCTTCTGCGAAGAGGCCGGCCGCCCGTACCTGCTGCCCAACCTGAACTGGCACCGGTGGCTGTCCGATGGCGAGCTGGACATCGCCGCCTATCCGGAGGGCACGGGCATCTACCATGCGCTGGGCCCGCCGTGGGCGCACATCATCTACCCGCAGACGCCAAAGTTCACGCGGGGGCTGATCCAGCAGACGCTCTCGATGCGCACGGACGAGCGCAACCACTCGGTGCAACGGTTCCTGGAGCAGTCTCGCAGGAGCCTGCTGGCCGATCGCAACAGCCCGGAACTCCAGAGCTTCGCATCCGCCCTGGACGTCTACAAGCGGCTCACCGAGAGCGGCGATGACAGCATCGACACTCGGTCAATGTTTCTCGACCCGAACCTGAGGGAAGAATTCCGGGTCGATCCTGCCGACGAGGAGATCCACTTCGAACTCATCAACCAGACCCTGCCGCGGAGCAAGTACACGCCCAACATCAACGTCCAGGCCATGATGATGTTCGAAATGATGACGAAGGGCCTGAGCTGTGCCGGGTGGCTCGAGAACCGCTTGGTCAGAGGATTCGATCATCACTGGGCCCGCAAGAAGATCCTGTCTGGCTACCCTTTCGACCAGCGGGAAATGATTCGGACCGAACTCTGGACTCCGCTCAAGACGTTCGTGCGCAAGCTCAAGGAAACAGAGTACGGAGACACGGGGAACTCCTATTACGACTTCACGACGATCGTGCTGAGCAGCGAGTTCGGAAGGACCGTGGGTGGCAGCATCCAGAGTATCCTCGCGAATTCGGAGCTAGACGAAGCCGAAAAGAGAGAACAGATTCTGTCACAGGACATCAGCGCCCATAACCCGGTCAATTCCTGCGCGTTCCTGGGCCCGCGCGCCCGCGGTGGCACGCAGTTCGGATGGGTCGGTCAGAAGACGTTCCAGCCGATCCCCATTCACCCAGCGACCGGCGACTTGGATCCGCGCTACGACCGCGACGGCAATCTCCGGGAAGGCTTCCACGAGCCGTCGGATGGATTCGTCATTCCGGACCACGGCCATATCTACTCCACGGCTCTCAAGCTGGCCGGTGTGGAGTCCAAAGGCGCTGGGAGGAACGAATCTCCCCACCTGCCATTCATCCTTGCGGACGGAGCATAAGGGCCCACGTGTCGGCATGAACCACTGCGTGGCTTCGCATGGTAGGTCGTCCGAGCGCTCCCGGAACTGGTTTCGCGCAAACGATCAAGGGGCGCGAACGGCGGTCCCATCCAGCTACTCGCGGATCGCCCGCGACTGCATATTGTTGCTGACGCTTCTAGCTGCGCCCGGACAGGCCGGGACAGGCCAGACAGGGCGGCTAGAGGATCCCGCACGATTCTGGCAACACGACTCCGAATACGCCGGTTCGCAGGCCTGCAAGTCGTGCCACGCTGACATCTATTCGCGCCAGAGTGCCAGCAACCACGCTCGGTCCCTCCGCCAAGCCGAATTGGTTCCCGAACTTGTAGGCGCCTTGCCCTTCAGTCGCTTCGATCGCGTTTCGGGCTACACGCTGGCCCTCTCCTCCAACTCAGCAAGCCGTGTCCGTCTCGAATCGGCCAACGACGCCGAATCGAGCGGGGCCACGCTCGACTGGGCCTTCGGCAGCGGGGCGAAAGGGATCACGCCGATAGGCCGCACGGACAGGGGAGGCTGGGTGGAGAGCCGGCTGACATGGTACGAGAGCGTCGGTGCGATAGACTTCACAACCGGTGCCTCGAAGTACGATCCGCAGAACGCCATCGAAAGCCTCGGCCGGGGCCTGACCGCCCAGCAGGTCACTGACTGCTTCGGCTGCCATACGACCGGATACGACGAACGCACGTCGGCACCCACCGCAGACGAAATGGGGATTCGCTGCGAACGGTGCCATGGCCCCGGCCAAGCGCATATCGAAGCCGCGCTCGACGGCCAGTCGCTGGACGGGACGATCTTCAACCCGAGCGCGCTTTCCGGATTCGAGCAAGCCCGGATGTGCGGAAGCTGCCACGGTGTCCCGCCGCAGGACAATGATTTCGATGCCTTGGCGCTGCTGGAACGGACCCCGCACAGTGTCCGGTTCCCGAGCCAGCGAATCGTGTTGAGCCGATGTTTCAACGAGACATTCGCGGAACTCGCATGCACGACCTGCCACGATCCTCACCGCGACGTTTCCGACGAGGCAGATTCATTCGACAAGTCCTGCCTTGCGTGCCACGACACGGGAGCACGGGACCATGGGACAGTGTGCCCTGAGGCTTCCGCGAATTGCGCGAGCTGCCACATGCCAAAGGAACGCGTGATGCGCCACTCGCTGTTCAGCGACCATTGGATCCGAGTCGTGAGGTAGGAATCACCTTGGCTTCCGCAACCGTCACCCGGCTAAGGCCGATAGCCCCGCCATGGCCCTCTCGGTCTTTGTGGGGACTCCCGATTGCCTTGCTGATCGCTGGAGTGGTGACCAGTGCCCAGCAGGCCCCTCTGGCTCCCGCTGACTACGAGTTCATCGGGACGCACTTTCGCGCGGCCAAGACTTTCGAACAGAGCGGACAGCTTGCCGAGGCGGCTTCCGAGTACCGCACGATCCTACAGCGATTCCCGTCGGCTGTGCCACGGGTCCATCACAACCTGGGCTTGGTCTTCTACCGCCAGCGCGACTACCTCAACGCCATCGACGCCTTCGAGGCCGGTCTCGAACTCGACAGGGCGATGGTCGGGAGCCGACTCTTCTTGGGCGTCTCGTACCTCAATGTCGAGCTCCCGGATCGGGCCCTGCCGCATCTTGAGACCACGCACGCGCTGCAGCCAACCTTTGAGAGCGCCTTGCACCTAGGCCAAGCGTACGCCGCCAACCTCCGCTACGGGGAAGCCGTCCACGCCTACCGTGAGGCGCTGCCGTCAGCCAGAGACGAGCTTCCCAATGTGCTGTATTCCATCGGGCAGGCCTACCTTGATCTCGCCGAGAGGATCGCGAACCAGCAGGCCGTCTCCCACCCCGAATCGAAGGAAACACACCTCGCGGCCGCGCGGGTGTTCGAGAGCCAGCAGGTGTTTCAGGTCGCAGCGATAAAGTACCTCGAAACAGCGGAGCTGGACCCGTTCAACGCGTCAATCTTCTTCCCCCTAGCCCGCATGCTGGCCATTCTGGGATTGGATGTTCCGTCACAGCTTGCGCTGGAACGCTATTGGAGCCTGCTCCCTGCCGTGCCGAGGATGCCGATCGACAAGAGCATGCTGCCGAAGGAGCAGGTCGCGGAGATCGGAACGAAGGTGGAATTCGAAGGCATCCTGCGGTCACTGCCGCCTGTCGACCCCGAACGGCTGCCTCCGATGCCGATCGTGGGCTCCGAGATCAACGACGAGCTCGCCGGGCGTCTCCGTGGCACCGCCGCGACCGGTTGGGGAAAGGTGACTCAAGCGGTAGTCGAGGGGAACTTCGAGGATGCTCTCGCGGCCCTCCACAATCTCCAGGGCGCGGGCGACGAATGGCTGCGGGACTACTTGAAAATGACCGCGCTGGTTTGGCTCGACGACTACAAGTCGGCAGCCCTCGTGGCTGACAAAGCCGCTCTGTCGAGCAGTCCCTTGCAGGCTGTTCAGACCTTGAGGGCAGAGGTGTTCCGGCAGGTCTCGCTGGAGTACTTCGAGACACTGGTGCGCGATCACCCCGGCTCGTGCAGGGCCCGGCTCGTCAGGGCAATGAACTTCTCCGCTCAGGAAAAGGCAGAGGCCGAAGGCGAGTTCCTCGCGGCGATCAAGGCCTGCCCGCTCGACACCCAAATTCGCATCGAACTGGCAGACTACTACCTCTGGAACTCGCAGTACGAGGAGGCCAGGCAAGCCTGCTTGGACGAATTGGAGATTCACCCCCACTCGGGAGCCGCCAAGAAGCGGCTGGGCAGGATTCACGTGCAGTTGCGCGAGGGAGAAAGCGCCCTGCCGTACTTGACCACCGCGGCTGAGGCGGATCCAGAGGACGCGGACGTCCGGACAGACCTCGGTAGGGCCTACGAACTCCTACAGCGATGGGACGACGCGGTGGCGGCGTACCTGCTCGCTCTGGATTTGGATCCCACGCTGAACCGAGTCCACTACGTGCTGGCGCGGCTTTACCGCCAGCTCGGAAAGGACGACTTGGCACAGCAGCAGTTTCAGCTGTTCAAGCGAAATGAAGACGAGGCAAGGCAAACGCGCACTGCCAGAATCCAGCGGCTTCGCAAGAAGGAGGCACCCGGATCTGAGCCAGGTGCGCGCTAGGGTCCCCGTGCCTCGGCTGCGTGTGACCATCGCTCTCGCCACTGCGGCCGCAGTGTGGGCTAGCCCCTGCCCTGCCGGGCAGGCTGCGTTCGTAGATATCGCACCTGACGTCGGGCTCACAGACGTCTTCCACTGTGGCAGGGACGACCGCAAGGATTTCATCCTCGAGGCCATCGGGTCCGGCGTGGCCCTGCTGGACTACGACCGCGACGGGTTCCTTGACGCGTTTTTCGTCTCGGCCACGACGTTTGAGGGCTTCGCTCCGGGCCAGGCTCCGAGCAACCAGCTATACCGCAACAACGGTGACGGCACGTTCGCGAACGTCACGGACAGGACCGGGCTGCGAAGCGCCGGATGGGGCCAAGGAGCGTGCGTCGGCGACATTGACAACGACGGCTTCGATGACCTCTTCGTCACGTACTACGGAGAGAACCGCCTGTTCCGCAACAGCCGGGAGGGGATCTTCGCCGACGTCACTCCGGAATCGGGCCTTGGCGGGCAGAGGCGATGGTCGACCGGGTGCGCATTCCTAGACTATGACCTTGACGGGCAGCTCGACCTATTCGTCGCGAACTACCTAGTATTCGAGAAAGACCGGATTCCCTCGAAAGGCAGCGCCCCTACCTGCCAATGGAAGGGACAGGCCGTGCTTTGCGGCCCGCGGGGCTTGCCCGGCGAGACGAACCAATTGTTTCGCAACCTCGGGGGCGGCCGGTTTGAGGAGGTCTCGGAAGCATCCGGGGTGGACACCGGCACCGAGCGCTACTCGCTGTCCGTGACGCCTCTCGACTACAATCTCGACGGCTGGCCGGACGTGTTTGTGGCAGTGGACTCGCAGGCCAGCATCCTGCTGGAGAACAACGGCAACGGCACGTTTGAGGATGTAGCGGTATTCGCCGGCGTGGCGTTTGACGAGCACGGGCACGTTCAGGCCGGCATGGGGTCGGCCGCCGTAGATGTTGACGGAGACGGCCTGCTCGACATTGTCAAGACCAATTTCATCGAGGAGACCTCGAACATCTACCTCAATTCGTCGCTCGCGGCATTTCAAGACAAGGTACATGCCATGGGCGCGGGACTCAGCGTCGGCTACATGGGCTGGGGTGTCGCCGCCCTCGATTTCGATCGAGATTCTTGGCCGGACCTGTTCGTTGCGAACGGGCACACCTACCCGGAAATCGAAGGCCTCGTTGCGAACAATCCGTACCGGCAGAAGCGGCTGCTCTACAGGAATGTCGGCGGGCGGAGTCTCGAGCCCATCCAGCCCCCTGTCGGATCCTCCATGCTGGCCAAGCACTCGAGCCGCGGTGTCGCCGTCGGGGACTACGACAATGACGGCGATACAGACGTGTTCGTGAACAACATGAACGAGCGTCCGAGCCTCCTCCGCAACGACTCCAAGCCGGCAGGTGGGTTCCTGTCGTTGCGGCTGGTCGGAACGAAGTCCAACCGAAGCGCGATCGGCGCTCGCGTCAGCGTGCATGCAGGCAACAGGGTCTTGGTGCAAGAGGTCCGGTCGGGTTCCAGCTTCATGTCGAGCAATGACCTGAGGCTGCACTTCGGGCTGGGAGACAGCGCCAGGGTTCAAAAGGTAGTCGTAGACTGGCCCTCTCCCTCCTCCAGTGACATTTTCGGCGAGCTGGCGTCCGGCCAATTCCTAGAAATCACTGAAGGCGCGGGCATCACGGCGCGCTCGCTCGGCAGTCCGGCGGAGTAATCGTGCCCCTGTCCCGAAGGCAATTCCTGCAACTCGGCGCGGCCGCCGGAACCGCCAAGTGGGCCTCCCTCGGAAGCGGCGGCCTGCTGGGGGCGACTCCGGACGCCGTTCCAGCCGAACCCTATGGGGTGCGGTTCACAGACATTGCCAAGGACGCCGGCCTGACCGACACGGTCTACTACGGAAGTAGCGAACAGGTGCGCTACATCGTCGAGGCGAACGGTTGTGGCGTCGCCTTCTACGACTATGACAATGACGGATGGCCAGACATCTTTGTCTTGAACGGAACACGCCTCGATGGGCTTCCGCTCGGGGCGAAGCCCACGAACCGTCTCTACAAGAACAACCGCGACGGGACCTTCACCGATGTCACCGAGGACGCCGGCTTGGTCCGTTCCGGCTGGGCGAACAGCGTCTGCATCGGAGACTTTGACAACGACGGCAACGACGATCTCTTCGTCACGTACTGGGGCCAGAACGTGCTATACCGCAACAACGGCGACGGCACCTTCAGCGATGTCACCGAGGAGGCCGGCTTGGGCGGCTTCCCCGACCGCTGGAACGCCGGCGCGACATTCATCGACTACGACCGCGACGGGCACCTGGACTTGTTCGTCTCGAACTACGTAGACATCGACCTTGAAAGGGTTCCATTGCCGGGCCAAGGCAACAACTGCGAGTGGAAGGGGGTTCCCGTCTTTTGCGGACCGCGAGGGATGCCGGGGACGAAGAACTATCTGTACCGCAACAATGGCGACGGCACCTTCACCGATGTGAGCGAGCAGGCGGGGATGCATAATCCGCACGGCTACTACGGCATGACCGCGCTGGTGACGGACGTCAATGAGGATGGCTGGCCGGACATCTACGTGGCCTGCGATTCCACTCCGAGCATCCTCTATCGGAACAACCGGAACGGGACATTCACCGACATCGCGGTCGAGTGCGGCGTTGCCTACAGCGAGGACGGGCGGGAGCAGGCCGGGATGGGCCTTGCAACCGGCGACTATGACGGGGACGGCAAGCTGGATATCGTCAAGACTCTGTTCGCGGACGAGATGCCCGCGCTGTACAGGAACTTCGGCAACGGGACCTTCGCGGACATGTCCGTCGCGGCGGGTCTGCACGTCGTGACCCAGCACATCCAGTGGGGCACCGGCCTGGTGGACTTCGATAACGATAGCTGGCCGGACCTCTTCTATTCGGTTGGGAATCTGTTCCCCACGGTGGAGCGCTTCAATCCCCGCTATCCGTACCGCGGGCCGCGGTTCCTGTTCCGCAACATGCGAGACGGCTCTTTCGCGAACGTCACGAACGAGTGCGGCAGCGGGCTGACCACGCCCCATTCGAGTCGCGGCTGCGCCTTCGGAGACTTCGACAACGACGGAGACATGGACATCTTGGTCATGAACATGAACGAGCCGCCATCGCTGATACGGGCGGATGTCTCGACGGGCAATCACTGGCTGAAGGTCAAGCTGTTCGGCGTCGAGTCGAACCGGACGGCAATCGGAGCCCGGGTCGACGTGCAGGCGGGGGGCAGGACGCAAGCACAGGAGGTTCACAGCCAAACCAGCTATTACTCGGTCAACGACTTTCGCCTCCACTTCGGCCTCGGCTCGAATTCCAAGGCGGATGAGCTCAGTGTTCGATGGCCGAACGGAAAGCGCGAAACTTTCCGGGATCTTCCTGCGGATCGTCTGCTCCACATCGAGGAGGGCAGCGGAATCGTTCGTTCGGAGAAGCTGTGACGGGGGCGTTCCCGACTCCCCTCTCCCCGCCGGACAGACAGTCAGGGGCCGCCAGAGAGGAGGGTTACGATTCTGCGATATCCCTTTGCCTGCGCTAGTGAAATCGCGGTCGCGCCATCGGCAGTCCGCACGTTGGGGTCGGCACCGCGGTCAAGAAGGTACTCGACGACGAGTGTCTGCCCTCGAGTCGCCGCAACGAGCAATGGCGTAAAGCCCCGCGAATCCGCAGAGCCAATGTTGGCGCCGGCCTCCGAGAGTTTCTGTACGCCGGCAAGCGTGCCTGATGAGGAGGCCAGCATGAGCGGTGTGACACCATCGGGTCTCCCAAGATTCGGGTCAGCCCCGCCAGCCAGCAGCACTTCAATCGTTTCGGCGTGCCCCTCCGCTGCGGCAAACATCAGCGCCGAGCCTCCGTTCGCGTCCACCAGATCGGGGCTCGCGCCATGATCCAACAGGGTCTGGACCGCTGTCGAAAACCCTTCGAAGCAAGCCATCATCAATGCGGTTCGACCATCGGGCGTCCGGGCGTCCGGGCGGGCCCCGCTCTCCAGAAGGGCCTCTGCCGCTTCCCGCCGGTTCTGGCCAGCCGCCAGCATTAGTGCTGTGCCGCCGTCGGGCGTCTCGGCGTTCACGTCCGCGCCCCTAGCAACCAGTTCGGCCACCGCAGCAGCATGACCGGCAGCCGAGGCCAGCATCAGCGGGGTGTTCCGCTCGGCGTCGCGACCATCCACTTGGGCTCCGGCGTTCACCAGTGCCGCGATTCGAGCCGCACGACCCGTGGCTGCTACGATCCGGAGCAATTCATCGAGGTCCTCGACCGCCCCGGCACTCTCCAGCAGCAATGCGGCTTCGTCATGGCCGGCTAGGGCAGCATGCACCAGAGCGGTCCGGCCACGCTCATCAGTCTCGTCAGCTGCCGCGCCGCCCTCGAGAAGGAACCGGATCGCATCCGTCTGTCCGCTGGCAGCGGCGAGCATCAGGGCCGTCCTGCCGTCGCGCATCTTGGCATGAATGTCGGCACCCGCAGTCGCGAGCACTTCGAGCACAGACACATCGCCCCTGCTAGCTGCGAGCAGCAACGCGGTGCGCCCGTCAGCGGATCGAAGGCCTAAATCAGTGCTGCCTCCTAACAGCGTGCGGAGCATCGAGCGATCCCCGGACGAGACGGCGACCATCGTCGCCGTGCTGCCGTCGTCAGCCTGGGCGTCGATGTCCGCGTCCGCTTCGAGCAGGATCCGAACCATCGTCGGCAGACCCTTAGACACAGCAAGGATCAATGGCGTCCTGCCGCCTTCTCCGCGGGCGTTCGGATCGGCGCCCGCCGACAGAAGCGTCTCCACCACCGATGTCTGGCCCTCCCAGGCGGCCATCAGCAAGGGTGTCCAGCCGACAGGGCTGGCCAGGGCAGTGTCGGCACCCGCTTGGAGGAGCGCCTCCACAACCGTCAGGTGGCCTTCCGTGGAAGCCAGCATCAAAGCGGTTACCCCTCCCCCCTCTACTGTTCCGCTCTGCACTGCTATGGGTGCGCCCTCCTTGCTCTGCCGGTTGACTTCGGCACCTCCGGCAATTAGCAGGCGGGCCACGCCTAGGTGGCCATACAAGGCAGAGCTCATGAGCGCTGTCAGCCCGCGGCTGTCGCTGGCGTCGGGATCAGCCCCTCTCGACAGCGCGGTCTCGGCTTCGGCGGTCCTTCCGACCCGCGCTGCCAAGAGAAGATCTTCGCTTGGCGTCGAAGCCGCCCCCCGGCGCTTGAGTTCTTTCACGACCGCGACACGTCCCATTAGGGCCGCTTGGACGAGGGCCGACTCGTTGAGATTGTCGACAGCGTCGATGGGCGATCCGTGCTCTAGCAGCGCCCGCACGCTCTCCGCATTCCCGTTCGATGCCGCTAGCATGAGAGCGGTGCGACCGTCGATCGAAGCGGTTCCCACCGTCGACCCAGCCTCGAGCAGGGCCGTAACGACCGGAGTCGCCCCCTTGGCCGCCGCGAGCATAAGGGCGGTCACGCGCCCTAACGGGATTTCGATGCCACCGGAGGAGACGCTCGCTCCTTCAGCGCCCCGGGCATCGAGATCCACGCCAGCCTCAATCAGCGCTTCGACCAACGAGGTATGCCCGCGAAATGCGGCCGCCATCAGCGGCGTTTGCCCGGAGTTGTCCGAAAGGTTCCCATCGGCACCTGCTTCGATCAGAGTCTCCGTCATGAATCGGTGACCCGTAGCCGCCGCGATTAGGAGAGCGGTCTGGCCCGCGTCGTTCTGGGCATCGATTTCTGCGGATTCCAATAGAATGCGGACTACCCCCGGCCGAATTTCCGCGACAGCCAGCATCAGCGCGGTCCGGCCTTGGTCATCCTGTACATCTGGATTGGCACCTGCATCCAGCAGGTGCTGGACGATCTCCGCGCGCCCCTCCGAGGCAGCGGCCATCAAGGCAGTCATGCCGCGGCCGTCCGTACTCCCAACGTCCGCCCCTTCGGATAGCAGCGTCCCTACGACTCCGGAATGGCCCTCCAGCGCGGCGACCATCAGAGGCGTCGTTCCGTGATCGTTTCGGGCATCGATGTCTGCGCCCTGCTCCAGCAACCGGCGGACGCTCGTGCTGTCCCCTGATTCCGAGGCTCTCAAGAGAGCCACGTCGACTGGGCGCCGTTGCGCGAATGAAGGCGCTAGGTGCCCTAGCGCCACAATGGCGGCTATCATGCACAGGCCGCCCCTGCAGATGCGACTACGCGTATGACCCTCCGTTAAGATAAGCCAAGATTCTCGCCCGGGATCGCGTCAAATTGCAAGGCCGTCCCGCGCCCTTCCTTCAGACCGTGACAAGGCGACGCCTCCTGAAAATGTGTCCATGGGGCGTGGTTCTTCCCGCAGCCCTGGGCCAGCGCAGAAAGGACGCAGGTACAGCCGAACGGGAATATACAACCGACGGAAACGCCAGTGGGTACCGGGCTCGCTTTCGCGACGTCGCGCCGGAGGCGGGACTCAACCGCACGATCTACTACGGCGAGGTCGACACTTCCGACTATATTTCCGAGGCTAACGGATGTGGCGTTGCATTCTACGACTTCGACAATGACGGCTGGCTTGACATCCTGCTGCTGAACGGTTCCCGCCGCAGCGGCATTCCCGACGGCGACATTGCCACGAATCGCCTCTACAAGAACAACCGGGACGGGACATTCACGGACGTCACTCGGGAAGCAGGACTGACGAGAACCGGCTGGGCAAACGGTGTCTGTATCGGCGACTACGACAACGACGGATTTGATGACCTGTTCATAACGTACCGGGGGAAGAACGTCCTGTATCGCAACAACGGAGACGGTACGTTCACCGACGTGACCGACGCAGCGGGCGTGGGGGGAGGGCCACAGAACTGGAGCACCGGCTGCGCCTTCCTTGACTACAACCGGGACGGTCACTTGGACCTATTCGTCGCGAACTACATCGGCGACGAGAGTCTGGCAAACCTGCCTCCAAAGGGCCGCACTACATGGAAGGGCGTGCCGGTCGCCTACGGTCCCCAAGGCTTGGCCAAGGGATCACATGTGCTTTATAGGAATAACGGAGACGGCACGTTCACAGACGTTTCGGAAGAGGCGCAGATTCGCGACGTGCTCGGCTACGGATTGACGGCGATGAACACCGACTACAACGAGGACGGCTGGCAAGACATCTACCTTGCCTGCGACTCAAGCGCGAGCATTCTGCTGCGCAACAACCGGGACGGCACATTCAGCGATATCGCGACCGAGCGCGGACTTGCCTACAGCCCCGACGGCGTGGCCCAAGCGGGCATGGGACTGGCGATTGGGGACTATACGGCCGATGGCAAACTCGACATTCTCAAGACGCACTTCGCCGACGACATCCCGGGACTGTACCGCAACGACGGGCAAGGATATTTCTCGGACGAGTCGTCCATCGCTGGGCTGCAAGCCAGCACTAGGCACTTGGAGTGGGGAGCGGGGCTCGTCGACTTTGACAACGACGGTCGCCCCGACCTCTTCTATGTGGCGGGCAGCGTCTATCCGGAAGTTGAGGAAGTCAACCCGGACTACCCGTACCGCGGCCCGCGATTCCTCTTTCGGAACGCCGGCAACGGACTGTTCGTGAACGTGACCGAGCAGTGCGGACCCGGGCTGACGGCACCGCACTCCAGCCGTGGATGCGCCTTCGGCGACTTCGACAACGACGGTGACATGGACATTCTAGTGATGAACATGAACGAGCCGCCGTCGTTGATCCGGTGCGACGTTAACTCCGCCAACCACTGGCTGAAGGTAAAGCTGGTCGGCACCAAGTCAAATCGCACGGCGATCGGTGCACGTGTCTATGTTCGTACCGGTCGGCTATTGCAGGTGCAGGAACTTCACAGCCAAGACAGCTATCTGTCGGTCAACGACTTCCGGCTCCACTTCGGGCTGGGCCAGGCAACCCGCGTTGACTCGATCCGGGTGGACTGGCCGAACAGCGAGCCCGAGACCATCGCAAACATAGGGAGCGATCAGCTGATCCATGTCAAGGAGGGCGAGGGGATCGTTCGGACCGAGGCGTTTGGTCCGAGCGAAGGCTGAGCCGCGTCCTGTGCCCGGCCTATGCCGGACCAGATGGCGTTAATGGCCCCCGCAACAGCGGGACGCGAGGGCCGAATCGCTTCCGTGGCGGCTTTTCCGTTCCGTCACCACTCGACGCGCATGCGCAACTGGATCGTCCTCGGGCCCTTGGGCTGTTCTGGCACGATTCTCCCGAATGTCGAACTGTTGATGTTGTTGCCGAAGCGACCTGCGATCCAGCGATGCCGGTTCAGGCAATTGAAGCAATCAGCCCCGATTTGGAGCTTGATTTTTTCGGTTGCGAGCGGAATCCGCTTGACGACGGAAAAGTCCTCGTTCATGTTCGGACACTGCCGCGTCTCTTGGTCGACCTCCGGCGCGTTGCCCTCGACGAAATCCCCCGGGGGCAACCACGCCTGCGGCCGGTTGGGAGCGACTTGGCTCGGATTGCCCGCGTTCAGGATGAAGTTCCGCGTCGGGTCCCCGAACACCATGTCGCCGCAGCCGATTGAGCTTCTCCAAGGCACGTCGGGGGCGCGGTCTGCCAAGTTGCGGACGCCTCCGGGGATGCCGACCGAAAGTCCACCACCGGTCGAGATCGGGAAGCCATTGACATACTCTTGGACACCCGAAATCGTCCACCCGCTCAGCACGTACTGGCTGAAGAGGCTGGTCCCGCCCCACCTCTGGCCGGGCCCGAACGGGAGATCGTAAGAGTAGTTGAAGACTGCGCGGTGGGTCGTGTCATAACGATTGACCCGCTTGTCCAGCTTGCGGTTGTAGGAATTGCGCGTGTTGCTTCCGAACGCGCCAGGCGCCCAGTCGACATCGCCCAATTGCTTGGCGACGGTCCAGTGTCCAAGGAACGAGAGGCCGTTCGAATAGCGCTTCGTCGCCTTCAGCATGAACGCGTTGTAGTTCATTCCCGTATTGATCCCGGCATCGTTGGAGATGTTGCCGTACTGGGGGAAGCGCCGCAGAGCGCTGTGCAACGGGAGGCTGTCAGGAAACTCAGGGTACGGCTTGCCGAAACCCGCGGCGGCGACCGCGGGATCGTTGATGGGCAGGTTGAGCAGCGGGCCTAGGCTCCAATAGTCCGGGTGCAAGTCGTTGATGCGCTCGTGGTCGGCGTTGTTGCGGCCCATGTTCGAATAGAACGTGGTTTCCAGCACCCAGTCGCCAAACTGGCGCTGGAACCCGCCCGTGATCATGTACAGCGAGGGAGGCGTCCCAATCGTTTGCGGGTTCATCCAATTCGTGACCGACTGGTTGTTCAGGAAGGCCGGATCAATGAACGGGGGCGTTCCCAGCTGCGTGGACGGGAAGCCGTTGTCCCACTCGTAGTAAGGCGCGAACGGGCTGACTCGCGGCGGGGGGTTCCCCCGCGCCTCGTGGCCAACCCGATTGACAGATCTCACGTTCGTGTTCTGGATGGCCATGTACTGGATGCCGGCACCAGCTCGAAAGACAAGCTTGTCGGTGATCTGGTAGGCCAAGCCGAGCCGGGGACCGAAATTGCCGTAGGTTGCAGGGCCGACCCGAAGCTTGCCGTTTGCGCCGTCGGCCATACCGTAGAATTCGACCGCACCGGGGTAGTTTCCGCTGATGCCGGGATTCGCGAGCGAAGGGTCGAAACCGGAGAACTGCCCCCGGTTCTCCTTGAATGGCATCTGCAGGTCCCAGCGCAGGCCGATGTTCAGGGTCAGCCGAGGCAGGACCTTCCAGTCGTCCTGCAAGTACACGGCATGGTATGCCTCCCGCTCTTCCAGCGCGAGGCCCGCAGCCGTTCCGACAAAGTTCGGCAAGCCGAGGTAGAAGTCGGCCAGATGAAATCCGCCCGAGCCGTCTGTGTCCTTGGTCTCGCTGCCGAGGTTCCCTTCCGAGACGCCAAACAGGTAGGTGCCGGCCGAGCCCACGGTCAGGCCCCCTGCGAAGCCGCCTTGGTTATGCCGGTTGACGCGCCAGAGCTGGCCCTGGTAACCGAACTTGATGGTGTGCCGACCCTTGTTCCAGAGAGTGCTGTAGGCCCAGTTCGGGATCAACTTCGACTCCCTGTTCGAGGGCGGATTCGCACAGATCGAGACGCCGAAGCTGGACGCCCGCGCGAGCTGGATCCAAGGACATTCGTTGCTCGGCATGCCGGTCAGGCCGAACTGGTTCGACAGCCCCTGGCCGAAGTTGTTCTGCTCTCGGCCGTTCTCTTGGAAGTTGAACCCGAATAGGATCTGATGCACCACGCTCGGGCTCTGCACCCACGAGTAGTCGGCCCGCACGCGCTGGAACGAATTGAATGTCGTTCTTCCGAAAGATTCGTCCAAGATTCCGCCGGGATCGGTCTCGACCCGCGGCGCTGTGCCGTACATGTAGAAGGCCGAGATGCGGTGGGCTGAGTTGAACTGGTGATCGATCTTGGTCGTCATGTCCCATGGATTGAACGTGCTCGAGACCGCGCCGATGTGGTTCAACTCGGGAGTGTCGCGTGCGGCCGGAATGGGCAGCAGCTGCATAACGTTTGCAGTTACCCGGCTCTGCCTCGTCATAGGGATCTGATTGTTGACGAAGGGCCGAAACCGCACCTGATTGTCAGCATCCCTGTACTGGTCCTTCCGGTCGAAGATCTGGTTCAGGTCGGGGTGCGAGAAGTCCCCGGCGCGCATCGCGGAGGTGGGCAGGGTCAAGAAATTGGTCGCGCGGCCAGTGGCGCTCTGCCGGTAGTAGGCCAGAGTCGACCAGAAAAACGTCTTGTTGCGCCCATCGTAGAGTTTGGGGATAACGACTGGGCCTCCCCCGGCAATCCCGAATTCGTTGTTGCGGCTGTTCTCCCGCTCGGCCGCCTGCCACGGGCGGGCGTTCAGGAACGAGTTGTTGTGGAAGTTCCAAACAGAGCCGTGCAGGTCGTTGTTGCCAGACTTGGTCGCGTACGTGATCAACCCGCCACTGCTGCGCCCATACTCGGCGTTCATGTTGCTCAGCAGCAGCTTGTATTCCCCGATCGCTTCCACGCTGGGCTCGGTGCCCGTCGCCCTCTCGCCCACCCCGTCGTTCGAGGTTTCCGTCGATAGGCCGTCGAGCATGATGACCGTGTTGAGCGTTCGCGACCCGGCGACGTTGCCGCGCCCGTTGGTGTTGTTGACCCCCGGGGACAGCGAAATGTACTGGTACGGCCGACGCTTCTGCCCCGACACGGGAATAGGGGCGTGGCGCATCAGATTCTCTTCGATCGCCGCCCCGACGGTGGTGTCGCTAGTCTCGAGCTGGGCCACGGCGGCCGAGACGCTGACTTGCTCGGCGACTGTTTCGACATCGAGCTCGACATCGACCGTAGTTTCCGAAGCGGTCGTCACGAGGACGCCAGTGGTGACCTTGGTGCCGAATCCCAACGAGGACACTCGCACGTCGTATGTGCCGAACGGCACGTAGATGACATACTGCCCCACCTCGTTGGCGGTGATTTGCTGCGAGACCCCGGTGGAGGGATTTGCCACCTCGACTTCAGCGCCAGGAATTATCGCACCTGATGTGTCGGTGACACGACCATTGATTTGGCCCTGCGTGGTTTGTGCCCAGCTGACTGGTGTCAAGGCGACTACCGCCACCAAGATTGCTATGCCAATCGCCGCTCTGGTCATGAGACAGACCCCCCTTCGGCCCGCGACCGCGGTCGCAGTAGCCGTGCACTTTGTACCACAGGATCAGTGATGAGGCAACCCATGTTTCGGCGAAGCTTGAAGACTGCACATTGGTGTCGGCCTTGTGTGGCCGCATCCAGGAGTTCCCTACTACGGGCGGGCACTCGGCTTCGGCAACCCGAGAGGCACTTCGCTACAGGAGTCAGCGGCGGTTCGCTCCTAATGTGGCCACTAGCACCCCGGCAAAGCGCTGGCGGCACGCAATTATCATGAATGGAGCGTGGAACTCCCCGGCCATCGCAGGGTCTCGGTCATCTTCTGGATCGCCCTAGGCGCGTGCTTGGTCGCCTTGGCCGTGGCGCTGAATATCGGCTGGTTGGTCGCCAACTGGCCAGGCGGCGTCTTGGTCGTGCTAGGCGTCCTGGCAGGGCTGACGCTGGTTGCCGGGCTCGTCCTCAACACGGTGTTCCTAGTGCGCGAGATCCGGCGCAACGAGAAGCACGACGCCTTCATCAACGCTGTCACGCACGAACTCAAGACCCCCGTGGCCTCGCTGCGGCTGTACCTGCAAACCCTGCAATCCAGGGAGCTTGACGCAGGCCAGCAGCAAGAGTTCTACCAGACGATGCTCTCGGACATGGATCGCCTGCAGGGCACGATCGAGCAGGTGCTGCTGGCCGGGTCGACCCGCAGCAAGCGCAAGCGACAGCGGATACCGGTGGATCTTGGAGCCGTGGTCCAAGACTGCATCGGCCGTCTCCAGCACAACTACAGCCTGCGCGATGGGGCGCTGCACTTCCGCAGCGAGTTCGAAGAGGGCGACACTCCCATCGTGCTGGGCAACCGGGACGAGTTGGCCGCAGCGATCTCCAACCTGATCGACAACTCGATCAAGTATTCCGACGATCGCGCCAAAGTGGATATCGAGATGTCCAAGCTCGGCTCGCGAGTGGCCGTCCGCATCCGTGACAACGGCATCGGCATCGACAGCGACGAGCTCAGGCGGGTCTTCCGACGCTTCTATCGCGTCCAAGGCACGTTCCGGCCGAAGGGTACCGGACTGGGCCTGTACATCGTGCAGTCCGTTGCCAAGCGGCACGGTGGACGGGTCTTCGGGGAGAGTCCGGGCAAGGGTCGTGGCAGCACGTTCACGATCGAACTGCCCCTGACTGCCAGGGCATGAAACGGATACTGATCGTCGAGGACGAGACGAATCTCGCCAAGGGGTTGCAGTTCAACCTCGAGGCCGAGGGCTTCGCCACGCACATCGCCCCAACGGGCGAAGCCGGTCTGGCCGCGATCAAGCAAAGCCCAGCCTTCGACGCGCTGCTTGTAGACGTGATGCTACCCGGCATCGACGGCTTCCATTTGGTCCGAGAGCTGAGGTCCCGGGGCTGCTTCGTCCCTGTGATGATGCTCACGGCACGGCGCCGTCCCCAAGACATCGTCGAAGGCCTCGCGGCCGGCGCCGACGACTACCTGCCCAAGCCGTTCGAGCTGGCAGTGCTGCTAGCCCGCATCCGCGGCCTGCTGCGCCGACACCGCTGGAGCGCCGGCGAGCAGATGCAGGCCGTGCCGGACAGGTACGAGTTCAACGGCAGGACCGTGGACTTCGCGAACCAGCGCATCGAAGTGGAGGGCGAGTCGCGCAGCCTGACTCTGACCGAGGCCAAGTTGCTGCACTATTTGATCGCTCACGAGGGCCGCAGCGTCTCGCGCAAGAACCTGCTCGAAGACGTCTGGGGCGTGCGGGAGGACACCGACACGCGAGCGATCGACAATTTCATCGTGCGCCTGCGCCGATTCATCGAGCCGGATCCGGCCAAGCCGCGCCACCTGGTCACCGTGCGCGGCCTCGGCTACCGTTTCGTGGCCGAGCCCGGTCCGGGTCTCAGTCGTCGTCTGTCGGGAGCGGCAGCGAAGCACTTTCGCCGTTCGTGATCCCAATTGTCCAGCGGAAGGCCTCCAGCCACATCTTCTGGATTGCGGGGTTGTCCCAGACTTCGGGACGGTGCCCCAGCAGGCAGGTGAAGACCCGTCCCTTGCCGAATTCCCGCACCCAGGCCAAGGCGAAGTCGCCATCGGTGCGCCGGACGCCCTTCTTGGTCATGTCGACGCTCGCAGTGTCCATGGCCATCAGCACGCGCAGCTTCGAGCGGTCGTAGCGGTCCACTTGGTAGATCTCGTCGGTGATCTCGAACTCGGCCGGGAAGTGCCGGCTGATCGGATGCGTGCGATCCTCCACCCGGACCCGAATCTTCTGGTGCCAGGGATGGTTGATAAACGCCCCTCCCACCATGTCGATGTACTCCGGCCATGTCTCTCGAAACGAGTCCGTGCCGCTGTGCGTCACCAGGATCGCCTTGCCGTCCTCCTTCACGAAGCGCATCAAGTCAGCCTTCTGCTCTTCGCTGACCTTCAGGTCGCCCTGCGTGTAGAACATCACCGCGTCGAAATAGTCGAGGTTCTTGCGGTTGCCCTTCAGCTTCTGCTTGGTCATCAGTTCCATGTCCGTGCGGAAGCGCACGTCGAACAGTCCGGTGCGCTCGCCGATCTTGGCCATGGTGAACATCGCGTGCGACACCGCGTCGTGCGCGAAGAAGTCGGAACCGCCGAGCACCAGCAGGTGCTTCTTCTCGTCGGAGTCTTGGCCGGCGGCGGTCGGGACCGTCGAAAGCACCAGCCCGGCCAGCGCGGTCGCTGTGATCAAAGTCCGGAGTCTCATGCCCGCTAGTTTCGCACAGGCAGAGTCAGAGCCGGTTGATTAAGGTGGCGACGTAGGCGGCGCCGAAACCGTTGTCGATGTTGACGACGGACACATTGCTGGAGCATGAGTTGAGCATGCCGAGCAGCGCCGAAAGCCCGTTGAAGCTGGCTCCATAGCCAACGCTGGTCGGCACGGCGATGACAGGAACTGAGACCAGCCCGCCCAGCGCGCTCGGCAACGCACCCTCCATGCCCGCACAGCAGATCGCCACGCGAGCCGTCTGTATGCGATCGAGCTTGGACAGCAGCCGGTGGATTCCAGCGACGCCGACATCGTAGATCGTGTCGACTTCATTGCCCATCACTTCGGCCGTCACGGCGGCTTCCTCCGCCACCGGGATGTCGCTGGTGCCGGCGCAAACCACGGCGATCTTGGCCTTGCCGAGCTTGCTTCGCTCGGCCCAGACCCGTACGGCGCCCGAGCGCGGGAAGTGCTCGGCTTGGTCGCTGAGCTCCCGCACCGCCTCGTACATGTCCTTCGACGCCCGCGTGACCAGCAAGTTAGGGGATCGCTCGAGCAGTTTCTCGGAAATCGCCCGGACCTCGTCGGGAGTCTTGCCCTGGCCCAGGATTACCTCGGGCATCCCGTGGCGCAACTCCCGGTGGTGGTCGACCTTGGCAAAGCCGAGGTCTTCGTACGGCATGTGGCGCAATTCGCCGACCGCGTTCTCGACATCGCGGCGCCCTTCGCGCACGTCCTCCAGCAGGGCCCGCAGTCGCTGGTCGTTCATGGCCTGGCCCTTGACGGCCGGTAGGTGCCGATTTCGATGACGGGATCGGGCCCCATTCCGGGCGGGGTGTCAATTACCTGCACGACCTTGCGGTCGGGCACCGACACGATCCAGATTTGATCTTCGTCCTGCACGCCCGCGAACGCGTGGCGGTCGTCCTTGGACAGCGAGATGGACAGCGGCGCGCCGCCCAAGGGGATCTGCGCGAGTTCCGTCAGCGTATGCGGGTCGGCGATTCCGACCGCCTCGCCGGTCTGCAACGAATACACAAGCAAGCCCTCGTCGTCCGTGGCGACGATGCGATTCACGCCGGCTCCCGTGGGGATCGAGCCAATCACGGACTTGGAGGAGGTATCGATTACGTCGATGCGGCCCTCGTCCCGGCAGGTCACCCACAGTTTCGCGCCATCGCGGGACAGCAGGCTGCCCTGCGGCCCCTTGCCCACCTCGATCAGGCGCAGTTCGCCGGTCGCAGCGTTCACGGCTCCCACCGTGCCGCTGGCTGTGTTCGAGACATATCCCCAGCCGTCCAAGCCGAAGGTGACCATGTGGGGATCCACGCCGCCGTTGTCAAAGTCCTTGATCACAGCCCGCGCGTCGAGGTCGACAAGCACGAGCCGGTCCGGGTTCTCCGCCGTCACGAATGCGCGGCTTGAGTTCGGATCGAGCGCGATGCCGTGCGGGCGATGAAACTTTCCCAGAGGCAGCGTGCCCACGCGCCTGCGCAGCTGAATATCGACGACGGAGATCGTATTGCCTCCCGGACCGTCGTAGTCCATCCACAGCACTCCGTTGTCGGACACGTACGCGAGGCGACCGTCACGGGACAGCGCCACCTCGTGCGGGGTCTCGCCGACCAGCACCTCTCCCACCCGCTGGCCTGCCGAAGTGTAGAAGCCGACGGAATTGTTCTTCTTTTCTACGACGAGCAGGTCCGGTTGCGCGGCAGTCGCGGGGGCAACTGCGCAGAGGGCGGACAGGATGGCTGGCACAGTGGATTTCATCGGCACCTACAGGCGCAAGGCGGTTGTAATCTGCGAGCCATTGATTGTACCGTGATGAACATGGCTCAAAGTCTGAACAAAGTCATGCTCATCGGCAACCTTGGAAAGGACGCCGAGACTAGGCAGACTGCTAGCGGCACGTCCGTATCTAGTTTTACGCTCGCTACGACCGCCCGCATTAAGGATGCAGCCACCGGCGATTGGAAGGACAAGACCGATTGGCACGATGTCGTGCTCTGGCGAGGCGAGCGCGTCGCTCAGTACCTGACGAAAGGTAAGAAAGTCTTTATCGAAGGCCGCTTGCAGAAACGTTCTTGGGAAGACCGCAACGGCGAAAAGCGCTACAGCACGGAGGTGGTGTGCGACTCCTTCGGCCTGATGCTGCTCGGTGGCCGCGATGGCCCAGCAGCCGAAGGCGGTGGCGGCTATCGCCAAGGCGGGCAGGGCGGCGGCTACGGCCCGGGCGCTGCCCCCGGAGGAGGAGGCGGACAGCCAGCGCCATCACGCGAGCCGGCCAGCTCGCCCGAACCGCCGCAGGACGACGACGACATCCCGTTCTAGGTCCGCGGCTAGGCCGGAGAAGCCTGGCCCTCGTCGAGGCCGGGCAGGGCCGCCGTGCCACTCTCGGCGGCTTGGGGCTCTGGTTGCGTAGGTCCGCCCTTGCTATCAGTCGGCGGTTCCGGAATGGCAAGCGGCGGCAATTCCCGCCCTTCGAGCAGGGCAGTGACCTCGCTTCCATCCAGCACCTCGCGCTCGAGCAAGGCTTCGGCGATGCGAGTGAGGCCGTCGGAATTGTCCTCGATGAGCTTGCGCGCCCTGTCGTAGCTTTCCTTCACGATCGCGCCGACCTGGGCGTCGATCTGCTTTGCAGTGGCTTCCGAGTAATTGCGCTGCTGCGCGATCTCGCGGCCCAGGAAGACCTCCTCGTCACGCTTGCCGAACGTCAGCGGGCCCATCTCGCTCATGCCCCACTCGCAGACCATCTGGCGAGCCAGCGCCGTGGCGCGCTCGATGTCGTTGCCCGCGCCAGTTGTCATGTGGTCCATGAACAATTCCTCGGCAATGCGGCCGCCCATCAGAATCGCCAATTGGTCACACAAGTACGCCCGCGTGTGGGTGTGCTTGTCATCTTCCGGCAGCTGCATCGTGACGCCGAGGGCTTGGCCGCGCGGGATGATCGTGACTTTGTGCAGCGGATCGGCCTGCTCCAGCAGAGCCGCCACCACCGCGTGGCCGGCCTCGTGGTAGGCGGTGTTCCTCTTCTCCTCGTCGCGAAGGATCATCGAGCGCCGCTCGGCGCCCATCATGACCTTGTCCTTGGCGACCTCGAAGTCCGCCATCGTGACGACCTTGCGGTTCTGGCGCGCCGCGAACAGGGCTGCCTCGTTACCCAGATTGGCCAGGTCGGCTCCCGAAAAGCCGGGAGTGCCGCGCGCCAGGACCATCAGATCCACGTCATTGGCCAAGGGCACCTTGGCGGTATGCACCTGCAGGATTCCCTGACGCCCGCGCACGTCGGGACGCGACACGACCACGCGGCGGTCGAAGCGGCCCGGCCGCAGCAGAGCGGGGTCGAGCACGTCGGGGCGATTGGTAGCCGCCATGAGAATGACGCCTTCGTTGGAGTCGAAGCCGTCCATCTCCACCAAGAGCTGGTTGAGCGTCTGCTCCCGCTCATCGTGGCCGCCGCCCAAACCCGCGCCGCGATGCCGCCCGACGGCATCGATCTCGTCGATGAAGACGATGCAGGGCGCGCTCTTCTTGCCCTGCTCGAACAGGTCGCGGACGCGGCTCGCGCCCACGCCCACGAACATCTCGACGAAGTCGGAGCCGGAAATCGAGAAGAACGGAACGTTGGCCTCGCCCGCCACGGCGCGGGCTAGCAGCGTCTTGCCGGTGCAGGGAGGGCCGATCAGCAGGACGCCCTTGGGGATCCGCCCTCCGAGCTTCTGAAACTTCTGCGGCTCGCGCAGGAATTCAATGATCTCTTGCAGCTCTTCCTTGGCCTCGTCGACGCCCGCCACATCCTTGAACGTGACCTTCTTCTGCTGAGACGTGAGCAGCCTGGCACGGCTCTTGCCAAAGCTGAGGGCGCGGTTCCCGCCGGCCTGCAGCTGGCGCATCATGAAGATCCAGAAAAATACGATCAGCACCAGCGGCGCAATGCGCCAGAACATCGACCAGAATCCCAGCGAGGCCTGGTCCTTCACGTTCACCGTGACGCCCTGCGCGGTTAGCAAGTCGAAGACCTTGGGATAGTCCTGAGGGATGGTGGTCTGGAATTTGCCAGAACTGGCCTGACCCTCGATCTGCTGGCCCGTCGCGGTGATCTCTTCGATGTTGCCTTCCTCAACCTCGTCCATGAACTGGCTGAAGCTGATGGTCTCGATTTTCTCGCCGCTCTTGGCATTGACAGCCTTCCACAGCAGGACGGCGGTGCAGAGCATCACGATCCAAAAGACTGCGGTCTTGAATGTCGAGTTCACTTGGTTGAATCCTTGTCTGCTGCGTCGCCGCTCATTACGTTAGACGCATCGAACGGCGGTTTCGGCTACCAGCCTGCCTCGTCAGCCCCGAGCTCTTCCACGACCAGCGCCCGCCGGCTCGTCGGCCGCACCGCGAATTCGCCCGCGGGGCCAAAGACCCGCGCCCAGACGATACGACCCCCGCCGGCTTCGTCCGAAGCGACGACAGGCCAGCCCGCCCGGTTCCACGCGCTGATCCGGTTCCGCTGAAACAGATCCTTGATCTTTTTCGGCGAGTCCAGACCGGCCGGCTTGTAGCGGTCTCCGTCGCGCCAGCTTCGCAGCCGTAGCGACTTCGGGACACGATCCCAGTCAAGCAATACAGTTGCATCCTTATCGTACAGCATTGCTGCCGAAGCAGTTTCCAAGACGCGGGTGCTGATAACACATCGATCTACGCCGGGCAGCGGCACTTGGCCTGGCACGGGTAGCGGCAGATCATAGGCCGCGTGTTTGGCGGCACCTTGGCGGCGCAGCCGAACGTGGCCGAACGATCGCTCGGCGCGCACGCCTGGCAGTTCAACGACGCCGCTTCCGGAATGGGCGAGCACGAGGGCGCGAAGGGACTCGACATGCTCGAATCCCAAGTTGCCGCAGCCGAGTGCAGGGTCTGCCAGCACCGCCAGCAGCACGCGACGCTGTTCAGCCACGCAAAGCGCTTGCAGCTGTTGCGTGTCCAAGATGGATTCCCTCGAGCCGCGCTCGGCGCAGCGCTCGCTCAGCTCCGCAATCCGGCGGTCCCAGAAGCGCTCTTCTTCCACCGCCCAATCCGCGGTGTGCGCCAAGGCCGAATCGAGGGTTGAATTCCATTCCCGGCGCAGTTGCGGTAGCAGTCCGTGGCGCAGCCGATTGCGGGCAAAACGTGGGTCGGAGTTGGAGGCGTCCTCCCGCCATTCCAGACCATTGCGCTCGAGATACTCCAGCACTTCGCGGCGCGTCACATCCAGCATCGGCCTGAAAATACGCTCGTTATAAACGGGCAGAACGCCGCTCAGTCCGCTGCCGCAAGCGCCTCGCAATAGTCGGAAAAGTACGGTCTCGGCTTGATCGGACTGCGTGTGCCCGGTCGCGATCTCCGAACAGGATCCGTCCGCGAGGAGTTCCTCGAAGAATCGGTAGCGGGCATGCCGGCCCGCCCGCTCGAGGTTTCCGCCACTCAGAGCCACATCCTCCCGGCGCACGAAGTGCTTGCAGCCCAGCTTGGCCGCTAGTCCCCGTACGAACGCTTCGTCGGCATCCGAGTCGGCGCCGCGCAGGCAGTGGTTCAGGTGCACCGCTGCGACCGTCCGTTCGGGGAACAGAGTACGCAGCGCGTGGAGGAGTGCGACCGAGTCGGCACCTCCGGAAACTGCCGCGCCGATCGTCCCCTCGCCTCTGAACATCCGCTCGCGGGCAATGCGCTTGCGCAGCTTTGCGAGCACACACTCACTGTAGACGACTACGTATCCAACCGACGTGGGCTCGCCAGGCCTGAGAAGAAAGGAGAGGGTCGGAAACGAAGGGGAGAGGCCGGGGCCGGAAAAAAGTGGCGAGCGCTGATTTGCTGTGCATCCAATGTCCGGCCCGGTTTATCCTCTCAGAAGTAATGGTTGCGATTGTTGCCCTCGCCCTCACGGCGGCTGCGGCGCTGCCCGCCCAGAACGTCGAGGCGTGCGAAGCTGTTCCGGTCTACGATCCATGCGAGATCGTTGTCGAGCTCGGCGCAAGCGATGCCGCCGAGCACTCTTCGCCGGTCACCGATGTCGAGCTGCGCGCCGAGTACCGTTCTCCGAAGGGCGGCCGAACCAAGGTCATGCCGGCCTTTTGGGACGGCGGCCACAGGTTCGTGCTGCGATTCTCGCCCGACTTCGAAGGCCGCTGGGACTATCGCCTCATTTCCAACATCGAGAGTTTGGACAGACAGACTGGCAGCTTCGAGGCCCTGCCAGCGCAGACGCCCGGATTCATCGAGGTGTTCAACACCCGCTACTTCAAGTACCCCCTGACGAACACGCCCCATTTCTGGCTCGGCGACAGCCTGCTGGACCTGGCGGAAATGCCCTGGGCGGAATTCGAAGCCACCGCCGAGAGACGTTCCGAGCAGGGCTTCACGCACGTCCGGGCGCTGGCTGTCCCCCCGCTCAGCGCGAGCAGCAAGGCCTTCAACGCGTCCGGCGAACCCGACATCGAGCACTTTCGCGCACTCGATCGCCGCGTCGAACACCTGCACAAACTCGGGATCGTCACCGATCTCGTGCTGGGCAATTCCGGCGACGAATTCGACGAGCTGTTCCCGCGCTTGCGAGAAAAGGACCGCTACATCCGGTACCTATGCGCCCGCTACGCGGCCTATAGCGTCACTTGGCAGATCCTGCTGGAGTGGGAGAGCCACGAGGCGGCCGGCAAGCTGCTCAAGCAACTCGCCAGCTCGCTCGACAAGCACGACCCCTATTCCCATCCCATGTCCACCGGGGCTATCGTCACCTCGGCACCGCTGGCCGAGGACGGCTGGCAGGACTACTTCGTCCAGAACCGGGTCGATCCTGCCCTGGCCGCGATCGAGTACGAGCTTAACCGCGCTCCCTTTGTCAATACCGGAATCGGCCTCGGAGCTGGTCCCGCCGCCGCCCGCCGCCAAGCTTGGAACGCCGCAGTCCGCGGCCACTACATCACCCTCAGCGCCGAAGACACATCGGCGGAATCGCCGTTCGCGGAACAGATGGTGCCGCTGCAACAGTTCTTCTCGCAGTCGCGCTACTACGACC
The DNA here is from genome assembly GCA_009838515.1 of Terriglobia bacterium. Classification (GTDB taxonomy): domain Bacteria; phylum Acidobacteriota; class Terriglobia; order Bryobacterales; family UBA6623; genus VXMF01. The sequence goes on from VXRL01000084.1 coordinate 64,295, forward strand.
TCCAGCCGCACTATCGGATCGTGGGCGGAGCCGCGCTGGCCCTGCATCGGGTGCCGCGGTACTCGGAGCGGACCGTGGGGATCGAACACGTCGTCTACGCCGAAGAGCCCGGACTGATCGAGCTGGTCATGCCAAAGCAAGAGTATTCGATCAGCTGGTTCAACCCGGCAAACGGGGCATGGTTCGATCAGAAGAAGAAGTTCAAGGGCGACCGCTACCGTTCGCGCACGCCCGACGACCAGCACGACTGGGTGCTCTACATACGGCGCGAAGGCAAGAAACAGGACTACAACAAATCGTTCATCCTCGAATCGAAGCCGCCGCGATTTCGCGAAGTGGAGTTCTCGCCTTCGGAACTGCCGTTCGAGATCCAATTGCCAGAAGGCAACGAGCTGCAAGCGGGCCGGGCGCACGACTTCAACGCGACACTGCGCAAGAACACCATCGCGGCCAAGCGCACCGTGTGGCTCTGGATGGCCGAGGCGGCAGGCTCGGCCCGCGGCGCGCGAGTGCTGGGCACAACCCAGTCGGGCAGCTTCAACATCCCCGGGGAGCTGGCGCAGTCCTACCCGACGACCCTGTCGGTCAGGGCGATCGGACTGGACGGCGCGGGCCGGCTGTTCGAAGCATTCCGGACCTACTCCCTGTTGGCCCCGGAGTGAAGCGGTGAGAGCGGACCGCACAGCGGCGGGACGCGATCCCGCCGGAATCTCGCCGCGTCGCCGCGATCTCCTGCTGCTCGCCGCAGGCGCGGCTCTGCAAGGTTGTGCTGGGCGTCGCCCGCGACCACCGGCGCAGCGCAGCGCTGACTTTGAGCCGCTGCGGGACTCGGTCGCGGATCTGCGCGCCGGACTGGCTTCTGGGCAATGGACCGCCCGTTCGATTTGCGAGGCACTGCTAGATAGAATCGAGGCCATCGACGCGACCGGGCCGAGCCTCAATTCGATCATCGAGGTCAATCCCGCAGCTCTAGCCGAAGCCGACCGGCTCGATGCCGAGCGCCGCGCCGGAGAATTGCGCGGGCCGCTGCACGGCATCCCGGTCATGCTGAAGGACAACATTGACACAGCAGACGGCATGCAGACCACAGCCGGTTCGCTGGCCTTGGTCGATTCGGGCGTCGCGCGAGACTCAGCAGTGGCCTCCAACTTGCGTGCCGCCGGCGCGCTGCTCATTGCGAAGACTAATCTCAGCGAATGGGCCAACTTCCGCTCCAGACGGTCCACTAGCGGCTGGAGCGCGCGCGGGGGGCTGACGCGCAACCCATACTTCTTGGACCGCAATCCCTGCGGTTCGAGCTCGGGCTCGGCGGTGGCCGTCTCGGCGGGCCTCACGCCGCTTGCGGTCGGCACCGAGACCAACGGTTCGATCGTGTGCCCTTCTTCCGTCGACGGCATCGTGGGGATCAAGCCGACGGTCGGCTTGGTCAGCCGGACTGGGATCGTCCCCATCTCGCGCACCCAAGACACGGCGGGGCCGATGGCTCGCACGGTGGCCGACGCGGCCGAGCTGCTTGGCGCGCTGGCCGGCTCGGATCCGTTGGATCCGGCCACGCGCTCCAGCCCAGGGAGGGTGCCGGGGAGCTATTCAGAATTCCTCAACGCGGACGCGCTGCGCGGCGCTCGGATCGGATTGCTGCGCGAGTACTGGGGCCGACACGGTGCCATCGACAGCATCCTCGACGAGGCTGCGGCCGCTATGCGAAGCAGCGGGGCGGAGTTGATCGACGTCGGCGAATTGCCCGGCATCGACGAGACGAATCGTCCCGGCTTCGAGCTGATGCTGTATGAATTCAAGGCCGGCCTCAACGACTACCTATCCCAACTCTCAGCCGATGCGAAAGTGCGCACGCTGGCAGATGTGATTCGCTTCAACCAGCAGCACAAGGCCGACGAGATGCCCTACTTCGGCCAGAATATTTTCGAGTCCGCCGAAGAAAGAGGGCCGCTGACGGACAGGGCTTACCTTGATGCCGTTGCCTCAAGCCGCGACAGATGCAGGGGCTCGATCGACGCGACGATGGCCGACTTAGAGCTCGACGCGCTGTTCGCCCCGACGACCGGGCCGGCCTGGGTCACCGACCTCGTGCACGGCGACCGCTCCTCGTTTCCCAGCTGCTCTTCCGCCGCCGCGCGGGCCGGGTACCCGCACATCACAGTTCCCGGCGGTCTCGTGCACGGCTTGCCCGTGGGCGTGTCGTTCTTCGGGGCGGCTTGGTCCGAGCCGAGGCTGATCGGCCTCGCGCACTCGTTCGAGCAGTCCACGCGGCACCGCCAGCCGCCGCGCATGCGGCCGGGAACGGGGCCGGCCTAGTCCGTCGTTACCCAGATCGGGGAGGACCACGCGACATTGCCGTCGCTCTGCACCACCCTGACGTAGTAGTAGTCCTCGCCCGGTGCCTTGCTCGGGTCCTCGTAGCTGAACTCGAAGTCCTGCGGGAGTTTCTGGCGGGTGTACAGGAACTCCTGATTCTTGATGATGTCGATCTGACGGATCGGCGAAGTGCCCAGAATGTTTACGGTCAGGCGGAAGTCGCCATCGACCTTGACGATATCCCCTTGGAGGTATTCGCCGCCGTCCGCCTCCATGCGGTAGTCGAGCACGATGTTGTCGGTAGCGCCGTAGCTGTGGCGCTGCTTCATCGCGTCGATGAGCCCCTCGCGCGTGAAATCCTCCGCGATGGTGCAGGCATACGAATAGTGGGTTGACAGATGGTCTGACGCGGCCTGCACGCCCAGCTTGTAGCCCTTGGCCCAAGCGTTCCAGACATATCCCGCGGGCTCGAATCCGCCCGCCTGCATGGTCGGACGTTCGCGATGCGCAGCGAGCGGAGCGCCCTCGTACTCGGCGGACACACGATCGCCCTGGAAAATCTCCACCAAGGGTTCGACCTCCGGATCGTTGTCACGCCAATCCGTTCCCATACCTGTAGCCGAGGTGTGAGATATCGCGATCCCGCCGTTGGCGCGCAGGTACTCGTAGAGTCGGCCAGCCCCGCTAGCGTGGCTGGACTCCTCGGGAAGAATGGGCAGTGTCGGAGTCCCGCGCTTGGGCAGCAGGATGTTCCGATGGCCGTCCGGGTATCGGACTGAGCGCTCGTAACCGTAGAACGGCTGGAAGGTTCCGCTAACGGAGAACAGGTCGGCTGCCTGCTGCAACACCCAGTTGATATACGGGTTGTCCGGCCCGCCTTGGAAATTGTGCTCGCTGACGAGCAGGTAGTCGAGGCTGGCAGCGTCGAGTGCATAGCGATAGGTCTGGAACAGGGAGCCATCGTTGTTGCCGTCCATCGAGAACTCCGCGTGCCGGTGGGTATCGCCTCGGTAGATCTTGTAGCTCTTGCCCTCGGAACTGATCTCGTAGCCGCGCAACCGCTTGAGATCTTCCACCTCCGTGGGCACGACGTTGTGGAACAGCACTACCCGTTCGGGCCTGACCCTCAGATCAGGCGCAGCGGCCGTGCGTCCCAGCGATGGCAGCCTGGCAGCGAAGACATCCGTGTGTTGGTACAGGAAGTCGTAATAGTCGCGGCCATCGGACTGCCAGGCGGCCACCAAGTTTCCGGCGCCGTCGGGAGCTACGCCCCAGCGCACATCCTGCCGGCTGCCGCTGGACGGAAACTCGTACGGAGTGGTCCACTCGTCGCCGTCTAGGGTGCTTGCCCAGATCTCCCACACAGCACGGTGCAAGGGAGTATCGTCGGGCATGTCGCGCTGGCGGATCGTGCGGGTGCGGCTGAACAGCCAGATTCGCCCGTCATCATCCGCCACCAACTTCGGGAAGTCGTTGTGCCGGCCGTCCATGTGCGGAGGCAGAGACGTATTGATGTCGTCCGCCGGAACCTGCCATTCGATGCCGTCAAGCACCGCCACCCGCGTCTGGCGGTACTCGTAGAGCAACGTGCCTTCGACGGGGAGCAGAAAGCCGGTATCCTTGCCCCAGTTCAGGCCGCTCTCGTTCCAAGCCGCCCAGAGGCGGTTCTGGCCGTCCACCGCCAGCGAGACGTGCGCCTCATACAGCGGTGTGTCGGCGATCGGCGCGGGAGCCGCGGCCCAGCGCTCGCCGTCCCAAGTGCGGAGCAACACGTCATAGTTGCCCGAACCATAGCTATCCCAAGCGATATGGATCTCGTTATCTCGCCCGGCCGCGACCACCGGCTCCCAATCGTTGGCGGCAGAGCTTGAAACCAGCTGGGAAGGCACCCACTGCCCGCCCACGTAGCGCTTGGCGAAGATATCAGACTGGCCGTCCCGGAAGCCCTGCCAAACCAACCAGATGTCGCCACCCGTCGTGGTCGCCATGTTCGGCAGCACGTCGGGCTGGGGAGCATCGGTCAGCCGGACCGTGGAACCCCAAGAGCCCTCGTTGAGGGATCTGCCATACAGGTCGAAATTGCCATCGCGTTGTTCGGCCCAAACGAACCAAACGCTGCCATCCCCGGCGCGCCCGATCTGGACCATGTGGATATCGCCGGGAGACTCGGTCACGCTTTCGACCGGCCCCCATGCGTCGCCTTGGAATGTCCGCGTCAATACTACGTCGGCTCCGTCGCGAAACGCCACCCAGGCCGTGCGGGCAGAACCGTCAACCCCTCCGAGCACCGCAGGATAGTCGTCTTCGGCCCCGGGCCCGGTCAGCTTCTCCACGGTGGGAACCCTGTCGACCACGGCGGAGCCGGCCAAGAATTCCAACGGCTCGCCCAAGCGCACGTCGCTCAGCGGGAATGCGAAGTCCCCTTGCAGCGTGGCGATGCGCACTTCAGCGCTGGAAGCGCCCCTGATGTCCAAGATCACGCCGGGCGTCCAGAAATACGTCTTGACGTACCGATCGGGAATGTTCTCATAGGCGCGCCAGTTGTAGTTCACGCCCTTGTGCGTCGAAAACCGCCAGCTTCCCGCCGGATCGACGGAGTTTTCCGGCCTCGGGTGCCAGTCAGCGGCCTTCAGCAATTCACCGCCCGAGACCGAGGCCGAGCCGTCCCACTTGGTTTCGACAACATCCGAGATGCCGAAACGCACGCGCACCGAGACGGTATCCTGGCCGGCTAGCGGCACAGCGGCGACAAGCACTGCAAGGAGCAACGAGAACTGGAAAACGCGGAGATTCGAAGCGGACATGACGGTCTTGATCCTCACAGCTAAACCCCGCATTTTACCAAGGCCTCCCGTCCGAAGGTGCCCGGACTCCCGGTGCAAGGAACTCGGCGAAACCCGCGATGCCGCTATGCGCGGGCGGGGCCCAGTAGTGGCGAAAGGCGAAGATCCTTCCCACGCCGGGCGGCAAGCGCCGCTGCTAGCTAGGTCCGAAGCTGCTCGGCCGAGCGCAAGCTCGGATCATCGAGCTCAGCGGGTGGCGTCTGCGACAAACGTGGCCATCAGGCCTGACACATGACCGACGGGACGCCTTGACAATGTAGACGCATGTAGCTACAATCGGATGCGATGAAGACATCGGGCGTACGCGAGGTCAAGAACCGCCTGAGCGCCTATCTCCGCATGGTAGAGCAGGGCGAGCGCGTGGCGATCACCCATCACGGACGGGTCGTGGCCGAATTGGGCCCCCCTGCGCACGCCACCGAGGAAGAAGCCAACGCCGGGCTGAGGCGTCGCGCCCTTGCCGGATCGGTTCGCCTAGGTGCGGCGAACCGCCCGGACGTTTACCCCAGGCCCACCGGCCGGTTGCCGTCCCGGGTTGTACAGGATCTGCTCGACGAGACTAGGGGAGAAAGGTGACGCTCTATGCGGAGACGAGTGCCGTCCTTGCATGGCTGCTCGACGAAGAGCGAGCAGGACGCGCTGGCCTTGCTTGGTCGCAACTTGTCGCCGCCGATGCTGTCCACAGCTCGGACCTGACGCTCGTCGAGTGCGATCGGACGCTCCGACGGGCCGTCGCGACTGGGCGAATCAGTGCCGACGAATCATTGCGGCTTCACGCAATCGTCGATAGGGCGTCAGCGTTTTGGACCCTCCACGGCATGGATGCGGAAGTTGTTGAGCGGTCCCGACGGTCGTTTCCTTGCGAGCCGATCAGGTCGCTGGATGCCCTTCATCTGGCTACGGCGCTGGTCGTTCGGAATCTGGCGCCCGACGTGCAGGTCCTGTCGTTCGATGATCGGATCCGAGACAATGCGACCGCCCTCGGGCTCGACCTTGTACCGGCGACGGCCAGGCAGCTGCCGCCTTCTGGCTGACGAGCGTCCGTTCCGCCTGCCCTATTCGTTCCAATGCATCCAGCACACGGCCGAGCTGGTACGCCATGAACGAAACGGACCGCATGGCTGGTGCATTTGAGCACTCTGGCTTGAGGGATGCTCTCACACTATCGGCAAGGTGCCAGGCCTGCCTCACAGACCGGCCCAGGCCAACCGAGAGCCGTGTGCATGAAGACGATCTCGAGGCCCGGCTTGCGATGGTTCGATCGCCCTGCCAATGCCTCACAAACATCGATGCCGGAATCGCAAGTGTCCAGTCCCCATTAGCAGCAGAGCGCGAATGCGCCGATGCCGCGCCGGAGCGGGTCTGGGCCTCGAACGCTAGTCGTCCAGAGGATTCACCCGTGAAGGTTCACCTTGAACTAGTGGGACTCTCTCCCTCGCGTACAACCAAAACACGATTCGCCGAGATTTCCTCAAAGCGGTCAACGCGGCCGCTCGGCCATACGACCTCAACTCGCTCAACTTGGTCTTGGTTGCCCAATCCGAAGTGGAGGCGCGGGTCGTGCGCAGACTGATAGCTGCCCCCGCCAATGCGCTCCGCGACTTGAGTGACTCCACCTGACGAGATGGTGACCCGGGCCCCGATACCGTCCTTGTTGGAGAGCTCTCCAACCAACTGCACCTGTAGCCAGCCGCTTCGGTTGCCGCCATCATTTCGTAGCAGCTGCAGCTGCTGGCCGTTGTTCGCTACCAGCACGTCGGTGTCGCCGTCGTTGTCGTAGTCGGCGAACGCGGCTGCGCGGCTGACGCGAGGGCGCGCGACGGCCGCACCGAGTCGTTCGCCGATTTCCTCGAACTTTCCGCCGACATTGCGGAACACCAGCTTCTTCTCTTGGTACTGAGTGCCTTCGTGGAAGAGTTCGATGTTGTCCAGCACGTGACCGTTCGCAACGAAGAGGTCGCGCCAACCATCGTTGTCATAGTCCACAAACCGCGCCCCGAATCCGCTGACGTCAAAAGTGGCATAGCCAATTCCGTCTTCAAAGGTGGCATCTAGGAAGGTGCCATCCCGTGCGTTGCGGTACAGCCGGTCGAATTCGAAGTCCAGATGCGTCATATAGAGGTCGGGCCAGCCATCGCCGTCGTAGTCCGCAGCGTCTACGCCCATCCCCGCCTCGGCCTCGCCGTTCTCGCCTAGAGCCACGCCCGCGATGAACGCCACCTCCTCAAACTTCCGGCCCTCAATGTTGCGAAACAGGAAGTTCGGCATAGAATCATTCGCGACGAAAATGTCCATCCAGCCATCCCGATCATAGTCAAAGCACACCACGCCCAAGCCATTGCCCGCTTGGCCCGCCAAGCCCACACTCTCGGTCACATCGTCAAACCCGCCGTCACCCCGATTCCGAAAGAGTGTCGGCTCTTGACCCATGTATCTGTTCGGGTGGCAGTAAGAGCGATAGCCGGGCCGGCGTTCCCCGCAATGGAAGTTGCGCTCCGGGGACCAATCCAAGTAATTGATGATCACGAGGTCGAGAAGGCCATCGTTGTCGTAATCGAACCAGGCCGCGCTAGTCGCCCACTTGCCTGCGTTGGCTACGCCCGCCGCCTGGGTTACGTCTTCAAAGGCCCCCTTTCCGTCGTTGCGGTAGAGCGTGGACCTAGCGTATCCGGTGACGACTAGGTCGGGGTCGCCGTCGTTGTCGTAGTCACCGACGGCCACACCCATAGCGAACAATCCCTCCGCGCCGGCCGAGGTTGCGGCTGTGACATCCGCGAATTGACCGTCGCCCAAGTTACGGTAAAGAGCGCCTCGCAACGGAACCGAGGGCGCGAACGCATCCGTGCCCGCACTGTTCGCAACATAGAAATCAAGCCGGCCGTCACCGTCGTAGTCCAGCCAGGCTGCCCCGCCGCCCATGGTTTCGATCAGGAATTTCTCAGAACTGGCGGCGTTCTCGTGGACAAACGAAATCCCGGATTCGATAGTCACGTCCACGAACTGGACCGTAGAGCCCAGCTGGTCATTCTCAGCCGTCGCCGAAGCGAGCGGAAGCAGGGAGCTGGCCACCGCGAGAAAGGCCGTCGGAACGATCCCGAACGTATTGGTGAGTGGGCGCGGCGTGAACGCCCCGCCCTCGACCACGGGCCGCGCAGCCCCGCTAGGCCCGAGTGACATCGCTGTCATCCATCTGCATCGCTGGCGTCGCGTCAACGGCTGATCGCGGCCGTCGCTGCCCGACCGGACAGGCCCGCGAATCTTGGAAGGGACCCGAGTCCACATCGGGGCCCTTCCGCATGGAATGTCGGCGGCGCTAGAAGACTACCTTCACGCCGAACTGGATGCTGCGTGCGCTGAATGTGTTCGTGACGCGGCCAAAGTTCCCGCTTTGCAGACTCCCACTCACCGAGCCGAGATTCTCGACGTTGAATACATTGAAGAACTCCGCACGTAGGTCGATTCGCCCGCCCTCGCCAAGCAGCGGCACTGGAATCTGCCGCAACAGGTTGAGATCCGTGTTGTTGTAGCCCGGATTGTTGAACGTGTTGCGTCCAAGCGAGCCAGGCCTAACGGTCTGAGGCTTCGGGAAGTCGCTTGCCTCGAACAGTCCGTTGATGTAGTCGTCCTTGGTCGCGCCCTTGACCGTGTCGCCGAAGGCTGGCTGGTCGGGCCGGTCGTTGTTGAATCCGTCTGCGTTGAAGTCGCAACCAGTGTTGCCGATCAGGTTGCCGCCGCCGTCGAACACTGGCTGGAACGGAAGTCCGCAAGACACGTTGAACGGCGAGCCGCTCTGCAGGATCGTCGTGATGCCCACCTGCCAGTCGCCGAGAATCGCCTTGCCAAGGCCGGTGCGAATAGGAGAGGGAATCTCGAAGATCAAGCTCATGGCGTACTTGTGACGCACGTCGAAACGTGACCGGCCGCGATTCAGGCGCATGTCGGTCAGCTCTACCAAGTGCTCGCCAGAGAAGCTGCTGGCCGTATCGACAGCTTTGCCGAAGGTGTAGGCCCCTTGGAACAACAGGCCTTGCGCGAAGCGCTTCTTGAGGCTGGTATTTATCCCTTGGTAGTAGGACTTGCCGTTGTTCTGCCCGTACTGGATGCTGCCGAAACTCGGATTCAGGCGGTCCAGCCGACCATCGAGCAGGTCGCCGGAGAAGCGATTGACCTCGTAGTTTTGATACAGCTTCGTTCCCTGTGATCCCACATAGTTCGCCTCGACAGCCCAGTCCCTGCCCAGCGCGTACTGGAGGCCGAAGAACCAGTTGATCGCGTACTGGTTCTTCAGGTCTGGCTCCCAGATCTGGATCGCGGCGGGCACGCCGATCAGACCGCCGCGCTCGTCCAGCCCGACCTGCAGGTCCGGGGGCCGGGGAAACATCCATGGCGACTCATTGGTGCTACTGAGGCCATAGACCGGCTTGGCATCCGTCTGCTTGTTGACGTTGGCAACGGCGAAGATCGGGAGGCTCGTGCAGCAGTCTCGATAGAACTGTCCTCCCGGACGGTCGTAGAACATCCCGCTGCCTGCCCGAATCGACATCTTGCCCCGCCCCGTGGGATCCCACGCAATCCCGAGCCGGGGTGCAAAGTTGTTCATGTCGGTGGAATTCAGGGGCGGCCCCTGACGCACACCCACGTCGGCAATCCGCTCCGTGAAGTTGCTGCCGCCACGGAAGTTCGCCCCGACGAAAATCCCGTCTAGGTCGGTCGGAATGGGGAATGCCTCCCAGCGCACGCCCCAACTAACTGTCAAGTTCGGCCGTACCTTCCAGTCATCGTTGATGAAGAAGCCCCAATTGGTAAAGCGCGGCCTGAAATCGAATCCCCTGGCGTCGCCCGTCGCCGGATCGAAGCCGATGTTCCCGTGGGAGAACGGATCGTCCAGAGCGAAGTCCCAGAGGCTGTTGAAACCGTAGTTCGGCCGCTCCCATACCGCGGCGAACAGCGCGCCCGCGCCGGGGCATCCGCTGTCGCAGTTGAAGTTCCCGCCGAACTTGAAGGAGTGCGACCCTTTGTTCCAGGTCGTGACATTGCGCCACTGCTGGTTGTTCTGAATGAACACCGCGTCAGAGAAGCCCTGACCATAGCCCTCAATGCCAGGCACGTTGATGCGCGGAATCTCTCCGCGGCCGATGGGCGCATCGCCCTCCGCGTGCTGCCACGACCACGAGGTCTCGTTGATCACGTTGGTCGAAATGATGCGCGTCCAGTTCAGATTCGCGAACGCCGTCCACTGCTCCTGCATGTTGGTGAAGGCGGGATAGACCGACGGATTGCCGAACAGCACTTGCTGGTTCGTGGTGCGGGCAACGCTTCCGTAGATGCGATCCTTGCTCTCGTTGAAGTTGTGGTCGATGCGCAGGGTCCATTGCATGCCGTCGCGCGGCAGGGTCTGAGCGAAGGAACCGCGCTCGGTGACCGGGAAGTCGCAGGGAAGTGAACCGACCGGTGTGGAAATCCCCTCGGAACCGCTGCAATCGGAGCCAAGCAGGCCGCCAGCCGTCTGAGCGACGGTCTTCGCTTCCAAGATGTCTGGGAACTCGTTCATGACCATCGCGCCGATGTTGTTCGGGTAGCGTTCGCGGACCAAGTTGGCGAACTCGCGGCTCACAACGGTCCGGCTAAACCCGGCACCGACGCCGGACCTCAAGATGTCCATCGACGCGAACGCGAACGTGCGGTTCTTGATGATTGGCGCACCAAGGCTCCAGTTTGCCTCGTTGCGGCGGAACACCGGCACGCCGGCGGCTTGGAATCGATTCGGCTTCTGCAGGACGTTGTTGGTGTGGAACCAGCCCAGCGTGCCGTGGACCTCGTTTGTACCCGATTTGGTCACCACATTCACGAGCACCGAGGAGTTCCTTCCGTACTCTGCGGAAAAGTTGTTGACCGATACTCGGAGTTCCTGCACGGAATCGGCGTTGGGATTGTGATTGACTACGCCGCCACGAGGACTGGCGTTGACCGAAGCGCCATCGACGTTGAAGCTGTTGGACTCAGCCCGCTGACCGTTCCCGCTCAGGTTGACGCCATACTCTGCGGAGAAAATATCGCCCGTGGCCTGCGCGTAAGCCTGGCCGCCCCCAGAGGGCAGCCCGACAACGCCGGGAGTCAGCACGACCAGGGTCATGAAGTTGCGTCCGACCAAGGGCAGGTCTGCCACCTCTGTCTCCGCGATCTGGCCGGACACCTTGGCCTCGCCGGTCTCGATCAGCGGCGCTTCCGAAGTCACGCTGACCGTTTCGGTTGTTGCTCCGAGCTCCAGCTGAATGTTTAGGGTCGTCGTCTGGGCGACCTCCAACGTCACCCGCTCTTGGACATAGGTCTGAAACCCCTCGGTCCCGACAGTCACCCGGTAGGTGCTGGCTGCCAGCGCGATAGCGCGATAGCGGCCCGCCCCAGAGGTCTCAACGGTACGGACCGTCCCGGTGTCCACATCTTCGATCTCAACCTGGACTCCTGGGATGACCGCTCCGGCCGGGTCGCTGATCGTGCCCTCCAGAATGCTGCTGAACTGCGCCTGCAAGCCCGTCGCAGCCGCGACCAAGAACACCGCGAGACGGAAAGCCCGTCCTGTGCTGAAGCTCCCATCGGAGCCGGAAGCCCTCGACAAGCCTTTTTCGGTCATACCGCGTTACCTCCAATTCGAAAGGCGGAATTCGCGCCGACATCGGCCACTCCAACGAGGCGTTGGATGGAACGCTGCCATCGCGCCGCGCAACCATCTTAGTGAAGATTTGGGTTCTGTCAACGGAAATACTTGCCGCCTCGCCGCTTACAGGCCTAGAGCCCTCCTTTGACGTAGGGATCCATCGCTTCTGGCCATGCGCGGCGGCCACCGCCGGATTGGATGCTTTGGTGTGCGGAGGAGTGCCGCACGAACAACGGCTTCGGAGAAGACTGTAAGCTAGGGGCGAATCGTGCTGCTTGCTCGGATCGGCGCACCCAAAACCGGCACTCGGCGGCTAGTTCGGCTTGCGGCCGCCGCGACCGTGGTGCTGGCTGGCCTCGCGGAAGTGCGAGACCGAGCGGCTGCCCAGACCCCGCGCGACCGCTATGGGCAAGCGGTCGCGCACATGGAGCGCGGCGAATGGGCGCCTGCGATCACGCTGCTACGCGATGTCATCGCGGCCGTCCCCGGCAACGCCAGGTTGCACAACACGCTCGGAATCGCCCTCTCTTCAGACGGCCAAGGCGACGCTGCGGCGGAGCAATTCGGACGTGCGCTCGAGTTGGATCCCGCATACACGTCGGCGCTAAAGAATCTCGCAATGCACGAAATGTCGAGGCATCGGCCGAACGCCGCAAGACCCTATTTCGAGCGGCTGCTGGCCGCCTCGGGCGGGGATGCATTCGCCCATCTGGGGCTGGCTGAGATCGCTTTCGCGAACGGCGAATTCACCGATGCCGTCACTCACTTCGAGGCGAGCCTCGGCCTGCTGACGCGAGACCCGCGGCTGCTGGTGAACTTCGCCACTGCGCTGGTCCGGACCGGCCAGGCAGCAAGAGCCGCGGTCGCGTTGGAAGAGCTGCCCGCGACGGCCCCCCCGGATCTCCACTTCCAGGCAGGACTTGTCTTAGCAGGAATCGAGCGGTACGCCGAAGCAGCCCGCGAGTTCGAGCGGGCTGACGGCAGCAACGCCGATCCCTACGAGCTGGGCTTCAATCTCGTATTGGCACACTTCAAGAGCGGGCAACACGCCAAGGCAGCGCTAGCTGGGGAAGCGCTGCTGGAAGCTGGCCACGGCTCGGCCGAACTGTACAACGTGCTTTCCCAAGCGTACGAGAGTGCGGGCGACACCAAGAGCGCCTACGATGCGCTGCGCACGGCCACCGAACTGGCACCGGAAGACGAGTCGAACTACGTGGACTTGATCGCGCTGTGCTTGGATCACGAGAATTTCGATCTCGGTATCGAGATCGCCGACATTGCCGTCGGCAGGGTCCCCGGTTCTCACAGGCTCCACTTGCAACGCGGCGTCGCGCTGGCCATGAAGGGCAGGTTCGAGGATGCCGAGGAGGCGTTCGACCGGGCGACCGCCCTAGCCCCGGAGGCGAGCTTGCCCGGCACGGCGCTCGGGCTGATCTTGATGCAGCAGGATCGGCTCCCGGAAGCCGTGAGCGTGCTGCGGAAGCGAAGCAAGCGCGCGGCTGGCGATTACCTAGTCCACTGGTTCTTGGCAGAGGCCCTGCACCGCTCTGGAGTTGAACCGGGATCGGAGGCCGAGGCAGAAGCCGTTCGGGCGGTACGCCGGTCGGTGGCGCTGAATCCGGAGCTGTTTCAATCGCGGCTTCTGCTGGGCCGCATGCTGGCGCGACGCGGCGTATTCAACGAGGCGATCGAGCACCTCCAGAAGGCCCGCGCAATCGATCCGACGGCAGTGGCTGCAACCTACCAGTTGGCTCTCGTGCATCGAAGCCTCGGTGACACGGAACAGGCCAAGGAATTGCTCGCACTCGTCGGGCGCCAAAAGGCCGAGGATCGTGAGCAGTTCACCAAGGGTGGCCTGCTCCGCATCGTCCGCGAAGGCAGGCCGTGACTTGGCGCCGATTCCACGCAGGGCCGTGCCTCCGGGCAATGGGCGCGGCCTGGATTTCGTTCGCGCTCGCAATCCTGGCACCGATTGCTCCGCGAGTTGAACTCGCGGCACAGACTGCCGAGTCCAAGGTAGCTGCGGCTAGGCACCGCGAGCTGGGCTTTCGCTACCTCAAGGAAGGGAGTCCCCAAGCGGCCCTTGGGCAGTTTCACGCGGCGGTCCAGGCAGATGGCGGAGACAAGCGTTCGCGCTTGGCGATCGGTGTCATTCAAGCGGAGCACGGAAGACTGACTGAGGCCCTGGACGAGTTCGAAGCAGCAGTTGCGATTGACCCGGACTTCGCGGAAGCACACTTTCAGCGCGGGCTGGCGCTCGAGCGGGCGGGACAGGCCGGCGAGGCCGTCGCTTCGTATCACCAAGCCCTAAGGTCGGCTCCCGACCTTTTGCCGGCCATGTATGCGTTGAGCAGCGCTCTGCGCAAGCGGGGCGACACACTCGGTGCGCGCCGATTGCTCGAGCGAGTCGTGGGCGAGTCTCCTGATTTCACAGAAGCGATCGTCAATCTCGCATTGCTCTTGCAGCGCGAGGGCAAGGCTAGGGAAGCGGCCAAGCACCTTGCCCGAGCAAGCGAGCAGGAGCCGGACAATCCACGGGCTAGACTGGCTCTCGGCATCGTGCTCGCGGAGCTCGACGACATGCCGGGCGCGGTCTCCAGCTTGCGCGCTGCGGTCAAGCTACAGCCAGACAATCCCGACACGCATTACAACTTGGGCCTGGCACTCGCCAAGAGTCACGGGCCGGAAGAGGCGATTCCGCTCTTTCGCGCTGCACTGGCAGTGAATCCGCACTACCCAGGCGCACGTCGTGCCCTCGGTGCCGCGCTCCAGCAGAGCGGCGACCTGATAGGTGCAGCACAGGAGCTCGAACAGGCGGTTCAGGACTTCGAAGGCGATTCCGACGCACGGAACACCCTTGGGGCGACGCTGCTCCGCTTGAAAGACCTAGACGGTGCGATCAGGCAGCTAGAAGAGGCGCTGCGCCGCAGCCCACTGCTCGTCAAGGCACACCGCAATCTCGCGCAGGCATATCAAAGGGCCGGGCGCAACGCCGAAGCACTGGCTGCCAGCGAACAGTCCGAAAGGGCCGCAGCCCGCCAAGCTCGCAGCGGCCGGGCGATGTTGCTTGTACAGCAAGGAAAGAAGCTCCTCGAGGACGGGGACGCCTCAGCGGCTGCGGAGTCGTTCAACGAAGCCGCCGAAATCAATCCCGATTCGGAGGAGGCTCACCTTTTCTACGGCATTGCGTTGTGGCGGTCGCGCGGTGATGTCACAGGCTCTCTTAGGTCGATTGACCGCGGATTGCAGATCAATCCCAGGCGTGCGGAAGCGCACTATCGGCGCGGACTGCTCCTAGAGGCCAGCGACAGACGAGACGAGGCGATGGCGTCGCTCCGGGTCGCCGTCGATCTTGCGCCCAGCCTAGAGGCCGCCCAGCGCAGCTTGGCTGGACTTGCTCTCAAGGCTGGGGACCTGGAGGTCGCCGCCCAAGCGATTGCCGCTGTGCTAGCGTGGCACCCGGACGATCAAGCCGCCCAACGGCTGCAGGCGCAAATCCGTGAGCGAACGGCGCGTTGACGGCAAGCCAGTTGCACGGGTCAATCACACCGAACAGCCCCGCGGCACCTTGAGCTGGCCTTTTCCGGACCGGCGGGCCGGGCCCGATTGGATCTGTCCATAGCGAAGATCATGGGTGCTCGCACCGGACCCCTAGGCGCGCGGTTCGGCAGGCCCCTGTACGAGCCTATGTCGCATTTGCTCCAACACGTCAGCGTGCTGGGGGTCGGCCACGAGATTCGTGAACTCCCGCGGATCCGATTCGTGGTCGTAGAGTTCCTCGCCACCCCCGTCCCCTTCCCAGCGGATGTAGCGATACTGATCTGTCCGCACGGTGCGGCCGAAAATGCGGTCTTCCCACTGCACCTGCGAGAACGCGGCATCCTTCACCGAGACGGAAGGATCGTCCAGCACGGGGGCCAAACTGACACCCTCCAGTCCAGCAGGCGCGGCCAAACCGCATAGGTCAGCCAACGTAGGATAGAAGTCCACGAATTCCGCCAGTGCCTTCGTAGACCGACCGTTGCCCCGCATCCCAGGGGCCGAGATGATCATCGGCGCCTTGACGGACTCCTCCATCAGGCTCATTTTTTGCCAGTGCGTGTGCTCCCCGAGGTGCCAGCCATGGTCTCCGAAGAACAGGACGATCGTCCGGTCCGCCTGCCCTAGTCGCTCCAACGCGTCAAGCACGCGTCCAAGTTGATAGTCCATGAATGACACGGAGGCGTAGTAGCCCCGTAGGGAAATCCGCTGGTTCTCCTCGCTCATGCCCATCTGATTCCAAAGAAACGGTCGCAGGTTCTTAGCGGGCGCCGGGATGTCGTCAAGGTCATCCGGCGGGTTCGAGACAAGTTCGATCTCCTCCAAGGGATACATATCGAAGAACTCAGTTGGTGCGACGAACGGCACGTGCGGTCGGACGAATCCCAGCCCCAGGAAGAATGGCTGGTCGGCCGTGGACTCGAGCAGTTCGATCGCCGTGTCGGCGGCCGCGGCATCCGCCTGGCCGGACGCGTCGGCCGTTTGGATCCACTGCATCTTCAATCCGTTGCGCAGGTCAGGATTCGGATCACCACCCAGCCCGACGCTCTCGTCCTCGTCTCCCGGCGGGCTAATCGAGACATCCCACGAAGGCGGGTCTTGGTGTCTCATCGTTCCGACTCCGCCAGGGACTCCCATGTGAAACATCTTCCCGACCCGCATGGAGCGCCAGCCGCTGTTCTTGAACAGCTGGGGGAGGGTGACAGCGTCGGGGTGCGTTTCCCTGAAGTTCACCATGGAATTGGTGACGACCCCGCTCGTGTCGGGGCGCATTCCCGTCATCAGCGAGGCGCGGCTGGGCCCGCAGAACGGGAATTGGCAATACGCGTTGTCGAATCGAACTCCACGTGCGGCGAGGCGATCGATATGCGGGGACTTGACGACCGGATGGCCGTAGCAGCCCAACGTGGAAGTAAGGTCGTCCGAGGCGACAAACAATACGTTGAGCGGGGGCTCGGTGCGTTTACAGGCAGCGGCACCAGCGGTCAGCATCGCCGCGAATTCCCGTCGCGAGGGCAAGCTTGTCATAGCGGTCCCATTATTCCTGAGTCACAAAGCAGAATGGCGCTCCTACCGGACGGAGTTGCCAGTCGGCACTGGCAGTGCTGCGTCCCCAGTCGAGGCCTTGATCGGTCCCTGCACCCGCTACAGCGCGCTTGCTTCAGACAAGCTTCAAGAGGCGGGACGCATTGCCACCCAAGATCTTCTCAAGCATCGAATCGCCGCCGCACAGACGCCGCACCGCTGCCAAGCCGTTTGCGCCGATGCAATCTTGCCCTTCCCCGATGGTGTCGTTGCAGTCGCTGGCCCACAGCAGGCGGTCCTGGTGCCGCTCCAAGAATCCGCGGGCATGCTCCTCGTCGCGCAGCATCGAATTCAGCCCGGAGCCGGCCGAGAGGTCGCCGTACATGTTCGGGTAGTCGGATAGCAGGCGGTCGGTGATGCCGCCGGGCGTGACCGGTGTCTTGGGGTACATCACCGATTGCTCGTGCTTGGCGTCAATATTGCCCCACCAGGTCTGCGCATGCCCGATGAAGTCGACCGTCGGGAACTTCTCCAGCATGGTCTGAAACCTCTCGATGCCCGTGTTGTAGGCCTCGTGCTGAAAGTGGATCAGGACGGGGACTTGGTAGTCGCGAGCGATCGAATAGACAAGTTGCATGGCCTCCGAATCGCACGCAACCGGGAACTTCTGCTCGCCAATGCCCTTGGCGCCCAGTCCCAGAAAGCGCTCGAGCACCGGCCGCGTTTGCTCGATGTCGGGAAGCTCGTTCGCGAACCACACGAACTCGGTCGGGAACTGCTCGGCCAGCGCTACGACCGAGTCGTTGCCGTAGGCCTCAGCTGCGAGCCCATACCTGGATCCCGCGGGCAGCAGTACGGTCAGGTCTACTCCCATCTTGCGTTGGTGGGCAACCAACTCGTCATCGCTCCGGCCCAGGTAATTCGTGTGCTGGTGAAAATCGACCGTCGGGCGGGCAGCCTGCCCTGCCTCGTCCGGCGCGGCGGGCTCTGATCCGCAGCCAATGCCGGCGACCGCGCCGGCGACGGATGTGATGAACTCCCGACGCCGCATGCGGACATAGCATCGCACGAAATGGCTGCAGTGGAAGCCAGCGTCGGCGTTCCTCCATCGCATTGCTACGATGGCGAGGATGGAGCGCGCCCTGCCCGCCAGTATCCACAAGACCGTGCTCCCCAACGGCTTGCGGGTTGTCACCGAAGCGATGCCCGCGGTCCGCTCCGTTTCCTTGGGGGTATGGCTCAACGTCGGTTCCCGGCATGAGACCGATCCCGAGAGCGGGATCACGCATTTCATCGAGCACATGGTGTTCAAGGGCACCGACCGCTTCTCAGCGCGCGAGCTGGCGTGCGAGATCGACGGACTGGGCGGGAATCTCGACGCGTTCACGTCGAAAGAGACCACTGCGTTCACCGCCAAGGTGCTGGACGAGCACTGGCCGCGCGCCCTGGACATCCTCGCCGACATGGTGCAGAACCCAACCCTCGCCGAGGTCGAGATCGAGCGAGAAAAGGGAGTCATCCTTGAGGAACTCAAGATGGACGAGGACAACCCGGACTACCTGCTGGGCACCCTCTTCGCGGGCAGCTTCTGGCGCGGCCACGGCATGGGACGTCCCGTCATCGGCACGCAGGAGTCCATCCGAGGTTTCGCCCGGAGCCGCCTGCGGCAGTTCTTCGCGGATACCTTCCGCGCTTCCAATCTCATGCTTGCGGCGGCCGGCAATATCGACCACGACGAGTTCGTGCACGCGGCAGAGCGGCACTTCGGCGGTCTCGCAGGCACGGGCAAGATCCAACCTGAGCAACCGCCACAAGGCCAAGCGGAAATCGTGCTCCGCGACAAGCCGTCCCTAGAGCAAGTTCACGTGATCCTTGGAGTGGAGACCTTCTCCGCGCTCGACCCCAGGCGCTTCGCCGGACTGGTGCTAAGCACGCTGCTCGGCGGCGGCTTCAGCTCCCGCCTGTTCCAGAAGATCCGCGAGGAAGCTGGGCTGGCCTACAGCGTCTATTCCGACCTGGGCCTGTATTCCGATGCCGGGTGCCTCTCGGTAGGGGCGGGCACCTCGCTCGATGCCCTGCGCACAGTGCTGCAGTATGCGCTGCGCGAATTCCAAGACCTAAAAGCCCGAGCGGCCCCGGAGTCTGAGGTGCGGAGAGCCAAGGACCACCTCAAGGGCAGCCTGATGCTTGGCTTGGAATCGACCGGCAGCCGCATGGCGAACTTGGCGCGTCAGGAAGCGATCCACGGCCACGTCCGCACGCTCGACGAAATCAGTGACCAAATTGAGTCCGTGACCGCTCCCGAGATCGAGGCGCTGGCGAACGAATGGTTCCAGCAAGATCGCATCGCGTTGACCGTGCTCGGCAACTTGAACGGCTTGCGTGTCGAGCGCGCGGACCTCGCTTGCTGAGGCGGGGGTTCCCAGCACCACCCGCCGAGCAGGTGCCCCGAGTCGAGCCCCGGCGGACGCCTTGATCGCGTCCACGAGCAGCTGCAGGCTCCCGAGCGGCTTGAGTCGAACCGACCGGCACCCGCCATTCCGCCGCACCGCGCGCCGGGCAGGTAGGCCCGCCCGCCGAGCTGCATCCAAGCCCTTGTCCGGCAGGCCGGTCGCTAAGCGCCACAGCGCTGGCAGGCACCTCACTGTCTCGATATACAATCGTGCCTGCCCGCGAGGTCCCTGTGTCCACAACGATGCGCCATCAGCTGGGCGCCGTGACCGCCCTGCACAAGAACTTTCCGTGGTGCGTGGTGCTGGTCAAAGGCCGCTTCAAGGACATCCGCCCATTGGTCAACGACCCGCAGGAACTCTACGACTTGAGCGCCGACCCGGAGGAGTTGCGCAAGGACGACGCACGTCCCGGGGACGGCATGCCAGCGGTGCGAGAAGTCCGCTAGGACATTCGAGGACAGATGCAGGCTGACCCCATCCTCGACGCGTTCTGGCACCGAGGCCTGATCCTGCTCGGCGATCGAGTGCGCCAAGAGTACGGGCTCAATACGCCTATCTTCATTGACCTGCGGCACGGGCTTTACGACGACCTCGACCTGCTGCAGGCCCTGGGCGCAGCCCTGCACGGCGAGATCTTCGCCCTAGCTGGCGATTCGAAGCGGCCACAGCAAGTCGTGGGGATCCCGGACACAGCCACGCCGCTGGCGCTGGCCGCTGCGCTGGCCTCGCGCGGCACGAATCGACCTCTGGCATACGGCCAGCTGCGCAAGCAGCGCGCTGCCTACCCGGGCGGGCACTATGGCAGCAGCGCGTACATGGGGACATGTGACACCGAGCGCGAGATCACGCTGATCGACGACGTCATAGCGTCTGGAGCGACGAAGGTCTGGTCCACCGCCTACTTGCGCGAGGTCGGCTTGGAAGTCGCGCGGATCTTGGTTGTGGTTGATCGCGAGCAGGGCGGCGACCGCGGCCTCCGCGAAGAGGGCTATCCAGTTCACAGCCTTTATCGCATCAGCGACGTGATCTCGTACTACCTAGAGCGGGGCATGGTCGACGAGGAATCAGCCCGGGCTGCGCTCGGACACGTCAGGCGGAAGGGCCCTGCCGCTGAAGGCGCCGCTTAGCGGCGGATGTGCGCCTCAAGCTCCGAAGAATCCCACAAGGGCCACGTAGCACATGTAGAACGAGAACAGCACCGTTACGCCCAGGCCCGCATTGAGGGCGAGCGAGGGGCGGTCAGGCCCGCAAACCTCTTCCTTGTTCAGCAGCAGCAAGACAAACAGCGCCAGCAGCGGCATCGCCACCGGGCTAACAGCCTGCGAGGCGATCATGATCTGCACGGGCCTGCCCCCAAGCACAGGCACGACCAGTCCGCACAGCGCGGCTCCGACCACCATCGCCCGGAAGGCGGCCCCGCCCATCTTGCGGGGCAAGCCGAGGAAGTCCGCGGCCATCCAGGGCCCTAGCAGGTAGTTCGGAAACAGCGACGAGAGGCCGGCCGCAATGATGCCGATCACGAAGCCGCCCGTTGCAAGGCCGCCTGCGAGCGGCTCCAAGGTCTTGACCATGTCGATTGCCGCGTCGATCTCCATGCCCTGACGGTGCAGGGTCCCCGCGGCACAGGCCATGATGGCGGCGTTGATGAAGAACAGCAGCGTCATCGAGAACCCGGAGTCCCGGTTCACCAGCGGCAGGTCGCTCGCGCTCCAGCCCTCTTCCTTCACCAGCACGCTGCGGGTGAACAGCACAACCGACGCCATGGTCGTGCCCACCATGCCCGCGATCAGCAAGCGCGGACTACCGGACGTGGGAATGCTGGGCACCAAGCCGGAAACAAGCTCGCCGGCTCCGGGAAGCACCAGCGCGGAGGTGAAGAAGAACGCCAAGCCCATGACTCCAACCAGCGCAGCCAAGACTTTGAGGAAGAACCCGTGGCGTCCGACCCAGTACAGGCCGAGCAAGAAAGCAGTAAACAGGATGGCCGCCAGCAAGGGATCGGCCACGATGCCCAGGGCCGACGAGCACCATTCGCTGAAGACGTCGACCACGATGGCCATCACGCCGATGATGGAGGTCAGCTGCGTGGCCACGAGCGAGAGGATCATTAGCACGGTGACAGGCGTGCCGAAGTGGTGCCGGAACAGATACAACAGGGTCTGGCCAGACAGGATCGTGAGCCGGCTGATGCCGACGATCATCAGGTGCGTGAACACCGAGGCCAGCGCCAGCGTCCATGTCAGCGACATGCCGTAGCTAGCGCCGGCCGAACTCATCGTCGTGACACTGCCCGTGCCCACCACGTAGCCGATGATGAAGATGCCCGGCGCCAAGCTGGCGACCGCGCGCTTGACGCGCTTCCAGTCCATTCCGGCGCAAGCATATCACCACGCCCGGGGCGAATTCCTGGCGGCTGCGATACGTCGCCATAGGCGCTTGCGTCATACTCAACTGAAGGCTATGCAGAATCTGGTTTTGCGATTCCTCACACTGCTGCTGGCGTTGGCCGCCACATTGGCCGCGCAGCGGGTCGAAGTCGAAGAATTCACCCTCGACAACGGGTTGACGTTCCTGTTGTTGCCGCGAGAGGGCGACCCGAACATCGCTGCCGGCTGGATCTCGAAGTTCGGATCCGTCAACGAGAGGCCCGGAGTGACCGGCGTCGCTCACCTCTTCGAACACATGATGTTCAAGGGCAGCCACGCCATCGGCACCAAGGACCTCAAGCGCGACCTCGAAATCATGGACGAACTCGACGGGCTGTACGCCCAGATGGAATCCGAACGGGCCAAGCTGCTCGAGAAACAGCGGCGCGGGCTTATCGCTGACGCCGACGACCCGGCTGTCCGCAGCCCCGAGCACAACGAGCTCTTGGAACGCTTCAACCGGCTGATCGCCGAGCAGCAGGAGTTAATCGTCAAGGACGAGTTTTCGCAGATCTACACCCTCAACGGTGGCTCGGGAATGAACGCCGGCACCAGCAACGACTACACGATCTACTTCATCAACATGCCTTCCAACAAGCTGGAACTGTGGTTCTGGATGGAGTCCGATCGGCTGGCCAAGCCTGTCTTCCGTCAGTTCTATGCCGAGCGAGACGTGGTCAAGGAAGAACGCCGGCTGCGGGTTGACTCCACGCCGACCGGCAAGCTCAACGAGCAGGTCGAGTCCATGTTCTGGCAGGCCTCGCCGTACAGCTGGCCGGTGATCGGCTGGCCCTCTGACCTGAATTCAATCACGCGCGACGAGGCCATGGAATACTTCGACACGTACTACGCGCCGAACAACTTGGTAGCGGCGCTGGTTGGCGACTTCGAAGTCGAACAGGTCAAGACCCTGGCAAACAAGTACTTCGGGCGGCTGCGGCGCAACGCGCGCGAGCCCGGGGCGGTGCGCACACGCGAGGTCGAGCAGCAGGCCGAGCAACGGCTGAGCGGACAGGCCGAGACGCGCCCGCAGGCCACTATCCGCTTCCACACGGTCCCTGACGCCCACGTCGACGAGCCCCCCTTGATCGTGCTGTCGTCGCTGTTGAACGGTCGCACGGGACGGCTCTACAAGTCCCTTGTCCTAGAGAAACAAGTAGCCGTGCAAGCCGGGGCGGGAGTCGACGGGCGCAAGTACGACGGCTCGTTCCAGATCTCGGGCGTGGCCGCTCCCGGCTCGACGCCCGAAGACGTGGAAAAGGCACTGCTGGAAGAGCTGGAGCGTATCGCCGCCGAACCCGTGGGCGAGCGCGAACTGCAGAAGGTCAAGAACCAGCAGCTCGCTGGCGATTTCCGCAAGTTGCAATCGAAGTTCGGGCTGATGTTGCAACTGCTGACCTACGAAGCGCTGGGCGAATGGGAAAACATCAATGTCTTCTCGGACCGCATACAAGCTGTGACGCCGGAGGACATCCAGCGTGTCGCTAAGCAGTACTTCACCGAAACGAACCGAACGGTGGCCCTGTACTACACGAGGGAGGGCACAGGCCCGCCCGGAGGCCGACGCGGCGGGCGCGGGCGGGGCCCGCAAGGAGGTCGGCCATGAAGCGCCGGGACTGGATCAAGACAGCCGCGGGCGGCGCTCTGGCGACTCTGGCCCAAGCCCAAGACGGCCTGCCGGAGCACCCCCGGGATCTGGTCTTTCCCAAGCTCTCCTACGACCCTCCCAACCCGTCGGAGTACCGCCGCGAGCTGGACTCCGGGGCCGTGGCGTACTTGGTGGAAGACCATCAGCTGCCGCTGGTGTCGATCGGGCTCACGCTGCGGGCGGGTGCGTACCAAGTGCCGGCCGAGAGCGCGGGCTTGGCGGGATTCACCGGCAGCCAGATGCGCTCAGGCGGCACCACGAGCCTCAGCGCTCAGGATTTCGACGAAGAAACGGCCTTTCTCGCGACGCGCATTGGCGCGAGTATCGGGACGACGTCTGGCGGCGGCTCGGTCGATTGCTTGACGCAGAATCTCGACCGCTCGCTGGAACTGTTCTTCGACATGCTCAAGCACCCCGGCTTCGAGGCGGAAAGACTCGAGATTGCCCGCGCTCAGACCCTGCAGGGACTAGCCCGCCGCAATGACCGGCTGGACCGGATCCAGTCGCGCGAGTTTCGCCGGCTCACGTACGGGGACCACTTCTCCACCATCCAATCAACGCAGGCGTCAATCGAGTCGATCTCTCGGGAAGCCATGCAAGAATTCCACGCCCGGAGCTTCGATCCGCGGCGAATGTTCTTCTCGGTATCCGGCGACTTCGACACCCAAGACATGATCCGGCGGCTCAACGAGGCCCTGGCGGACGGATGGCCGGCGGACCCGGCAGAACCGACCGAGATCCCGGCCCCCTCGCACGAACCGCAGCCTGGCGTCTACATGGTCGACAAGACCAGCCGGGACGTGAACCAGTCCCACGTGGTCCTTGGGCACTTAGGGATACACCGCTTCGACCCCGATGCCTTCAAGGTGCGCATCATGAATTCCGTCCTGGGCGGGGGCGGCTTCACCTCCCGCATCATGGTGCGCGTCCGCTCGGACGAGGGGTTGGCGTACAGCGCCTACTCGCGCTTCCAGCCGGGCACGTACTACCCGGGCACCTTCTCGGCCGGCTTCCAGTCGCGCAACGCCACGTGCGCGCAGGCGGCGGCCATCGTGGTCGAGGAAATCGAGCGCATGCAGAACGACAAGATCACGGTCAGGGAACTGGACACGGCCAAGAATTACCAAATCGAGATCTTTCCGCGCTTCTTTGCTACCGCCGGCCAAGTCGCTGGGACTTTCGCGAACGACGAGTTCACCGGGCAGAAGAAGGACTATTGGAAGACGTATCGCGAGCGCGTCGGCGACGTCAGTGTCGACGACGTGCTGGAGGCCGCCCAACAGCACCTGCATCCGGGCAAGTTGGTGGTGCTGGGCGTCGGCGCCCGGGAGGCCATGCTCAAGGGCAACCCGGACAAGCCGGAATTCAGCTTCGAGAAGCTTGCCGGCGACGCCGGCATCCGGGCGATTGCGCTGCCCGACCCGCTAACGATGCAATACCCCGAGGCGTAGGCGGAGCGAGCGGGCGCTCAGCTGCCCAGCTGGTCCCGGATCTTGCGGTAGATGGCCTGAGTGGCCGTGGAGTGGTTCAGCGTGTAGAAGTGCAGCCCGGCGACGCCCTCGGCTAGCAGGTGCCTGCACTGGGCGGTGGCGTGGTCGATGCCGACCGCGCGGACTTGGGCGGGGTTCGCCTGCACCGCCTCGAGCCGGGCCAGCAGCTCGGCCGGTATCCGCGCGCCGCACATCGTGGCAAAGCGCTGCGTCTGGCTCAGGCTCCGGACCGGCATGATGCCGGCCAGCACCGGCACCGAGATTCCCGCCCCGACCGCCCGGTCGCGAAACCTGAGGAAGTCGTCGTTATCGAAGAAGAGCTGGGTGATCAGGAAGTCGGCCCCCGCATCGACCTTGCGCTTGAGATTTGCGAGATCGTCTTCGGGACTGGCAGCCTCCGGATGGGTCTCCGGGTAGCATGCGGCACCGAGGCAGAAGCTGTAGCGCTGGCGGATGAAGCCGACCAGCTCGTTGGCGTAGCGAAATCCGCCCGGGACAGGCTCGAAGCGGTCGGAGCCTCTGGGCGCGTCGCCCCGCAGCGGCAGGACGTTCTCGATCCCGTCGGCCTCGAGCGAATCAAGCACGTCCGCAATGTGCTCGCGCGTCGATCCAACGCAGGTGATGTGGGCCATCGCTTCAATGCCCGCATCACGCTTGATGCGCTTGACGAGCTCGACCGTCTTGTGGCGCGTGCTGCCGCCGGCACCGTATGTCACCGAGACATAACTGGGGCTTAGCGGGCGGAGGGCGTCAATCGTCTCGAACAGGGGGCCGAACCCGTCTTCTTCCTTCGGCGGAAAGAACTCGAAAGAGACCGTCGGCGATCCGGGCGCGAGCATGTGGCGGATCTTCATCGCCGAGACTCCTCAGGCTATCACGGGGATTCTCAACGGCGGCGCGAGGGGCCGCGGCGGACCGGCAGCTAGACCAGTCTTGGCCGATCCGCTGGTCATCGAACGCCAATACGCAAGCTAGAGCAATTCTGGCCGTTACATCCCGCTTGAAGGCATTGGATCTGGGTGCCCCAAAGCCATTCGCAGTCTGGAACAACGAATGGAAGCCTTGCAGACAAGGCTACAATTACGATGGCGAGCGGGATCAGCCGGCTCGGAGAGCAACATGTCCAAGGAGTTGACTGCAATCATCGAGAGCGAAGGGGATGGCTACGTAGCACTCTGTCCCGAGGTGGATGTGGTCAGCCAAGGTGACACCGTAACCGAAGCACGCTCCAACCTCAAGGAGGCACTTGAATTGTTCTTTGAAACCGCATCAGAAACTGAGATTGAACAACGCTTTCGTTCGGAGGTGTATGTGACTAGGGTCGAGGTGGCGGTTGGCTAAGATCCGAGTCCATTCGGCGGGGAGTGTTCGCAGGATCCTAGAGGCCCATGGTTTCGTCGAAGTGCGAAGGCGAGGGAGCCACATCGTTATGCAGAAGATGGTGGGTTCAACCACTCGAACCGTACCGATTCCGAATCATCGAGCATTGCGCGTGGGCACGTTATTGTCGATAGTCCGTCAATCCGGTGTTCCTCGAGAAGAGTTTGAATGATTCTGACATAAGCACTCACGCACGAGATGGCCGGTAGAGCACTACAGGAAGCTGTGCGGGTGAACTCGGAGTTCCTTAGTCATCGATCGTGGCAATCCCTACGACAAGCTCGTAGTTTATGGGACGCTGAGCAATCTAGGAGCCCCACTGCTTAGATCGGACATGGTGAAGAACATAGTCGTGCTCGACGCAAAGATCGGGGCGAGTTGCCGTCGCGAAACCGAAACGTCGTCCGCGAAGAGGCGAGTTCGGAAACTTGGCAAATGCGACTGAAGGCGCCCGGCGGGAACCCGAAAGACGACCATGCATCGACGCGTTCCTGAACCGTCGGTTGACGCTCCGGAATCGTGGCTGTTTCTCTTCGGTTACCTGATCCACTTGTGGCGAAGCCTGCTTCTGCGTGGGTCCGTACCTGTGATCTGGTGGTTCGGCGGAACCGTATGGGACTGTCAGGCGAACCTCGAAAGGGTAGCGTGGTCATTCCTCTGCTTGTTCCGAACCGAGCTGTTGTTACGCTGAAGCAATGCACGCTCCGGCGACACTGCTCAGCGCAGAGGCGCTGGAGCGGCTCGAGCGGCTGACGATCCGCTGGACCCAGTCCTTCCAGGGGCGGATCGGCGGTGACATCGTGTCCCGCTACCCAGGCGTCGGACACGAATTCCTGGACCACCGCAATTTCCAGCGGGGCGACGACCTGCGCGCCGTCAACTGGCGAGCCTACATGCGGCTCGAGCGCATGTTCCTGAAGCTTTTCCGGTCCGAGCCCCGGATTCCCGTGCGCATACTGATCGACACCAGCGAGTCGATGGCGGTCGGCGGAGAGGACGCCTCGGATTCCAAGTTCGCCTATGCCTGCCGCTTGGCCGCCTCGCTATGCTACGTCGGCTTGGTCCGCCTCGAGACCATCGTGCTGCAGCCCTTCTCAGACACACTCTCGGATTCGTTTCGAGCGCACGGGGGAAGACTCCGCTACGGCCAGGCGGCGGAGTACATCTCGAATCTCGAGACCGGCGGCGGCACGGCCTTCCAACGCCCGGTGCGGGACTACCTGATGAAGTTTCCCGTCCCGGGGATCACATTCGTGCTGAGCGACTTTTTGAACGACGCAGGAGACAGTCTGCCGCTGGAGCACTTGGTCAACGAAGGCCACGAAGTTCACTTGCTGCAGATCGCCTCGCCAAGCGATCGCGAGCCTCCTTGGCGCGGCGACCTCGAACTGTTCGAGGCCGAGACGGACTCGGTTCTGCAGGTCAGCCTTGACGACAGCTCGGCTCGCGAGTATCGCGACTCGTACGACGAGTTTTGCCTCTCTATCGAGCGACATGCCAAGCGATCCGGCGCGCAATACCTGCACCTCTCCACGGCCGAGCCGATCGAGAGCGTGCTATTCCAGGAATTGCCCGCCACTCGCCACGCGATGGGACCGCAATAGGCCATGGGACTGCTCAACCTCGCCCTAGCGCAGCTGCTCGGGATCTTCGCGCCAATCGCCGGCCTGCTCGTCGCTCTGTACTTCTACGACCGGTCGCGCCGCAGGGTGCTTGTGTCGACGCTGCGCTTCTGGCCAAAGCGGCCCGCTCCCGCGACGCGGCAGCGCCACAAGCGCATCCAGCACCCGCTTTCCCTGATCCTGCAGCTGCTCGCGCTCGGGTTGCTGCTGCTCGCTATCGCGGATCCCCGGCCCGGCACTTCCGATGCCTCGGCACAACGTCGCGTGATCGTCTTGGACACTTCGGCCTCGATGGCCCTGGCAGACGGCAACGGCGTCAACCTGATGGACCAAGCCAAGACGCTGGCCCTGGCCTATATCGGCTCCCTGCCGGCCGGCGATCAGGTGATGCTGATCGAAGCAGACGGCTCTCCCATGGTCCGGGTGCCGTTCACGCGAGACCGCCAGCTGCTGCGCGAGAGCGTCTCCACAGCCGAGCCCAGCTTGACTCCGCTCGACATCGGCGCTGCATTCGACCTAGCCGACGGTACGCTCCGGCTTGCGCTGAATTCGGGCGGCGAGCCGCTGGAAGACAATGCGGGAGCGGGAGAGACGGTCTACGTCGGTCCGGGGCGATTCGACGGCGAGCCGGCTCGCGCGGGAGCGCTGCCGAGCGTCCGCTACCTGCAGACAGAGGCTCCTAGCGACTCGCTGGGAATTCTCGCGCTGGAGGCTTCTGCCGACCTTGCGGAGCGAGGTAAGTGGGACGTCGCGCTCAATGCGCGGAATTACGGCTCTGAACCCACCGCGGCCCGCATCGACTTCTTCTTCAGCGACAGGTTTCTCGGCCATCGCAACCTTTCCATCGCGGGGGGCGGAGACGCGAGCCTCCAGTTCACTCTCAGGAGCGACCATCCGGGCGGGCTGCGGGCGCAACTCGCCGCAGAAGATGCCTACCCGCAGAACAACTCCGCGACGGTCGCGATTCCCGCCCCGGACCACACTCGCGTCCAGATCCACGGAGCATCGGAACGGGAGTTCGGTCCGCTGCTCGCAGCCGGCGCCCGCATCGAGGCCAGCTATGTGGAATTTCCCGAGGATCTAACCCCTGATGCGATCCATGTCTGGGCCGGCGGCGGAGGCACGGGATCGTCAAGCCGCGCGATCTACCTCGCACCGCCAGGCACGCAGTCACCGATCGCAGAGGCAGCGTCTGCGCGAAGAAGCCCGGTCTCGGAGTGGTCTGCCTCGCACCAGCTTGCCAAGGGAATCCGTGACCCCGACCTGATTCCAGACCGCGTTCGCGTGTTCACGCCTCGCCCCGGCGACGACGTCATCGCCAGCACGGCTGACGGACCCGTCATCGTCGCCCGGTCCGACGACGACAAGAGACTCGTAGCCTTGGGCTTCGATCTGACGGACCCCTCCGTCCGCGACCGCTTGTCCGCGCCGATGCTCTTCGCAAACGCGGTCTCGTGGCTGGATTCTGCGGCATTCCGCGCGGAGGCGGTCGCCGCCCGAGGTCCTGGAGCGGTGACCATCGAAGCGCCGAATTCCGCCCCGCGCCAGATTTCTGTCCGCACGGCTAGCGGGGTCAAGGTCCCATGGGTGCTTTCCGACGGGAAGGTTCGGTTCTATGCCGACCAACGGGATACCTACCGCGTGACCACCGCCGATCACGACCTGACCCTTGTCTTGCAGCAGCCGCAGATTCCGATCAGCAGCTGGGAACCGCCCGAGTCGGTCATGCGCGGGGTGCCGTCACGCCTGGCCGGGATGGGCGAATCGTGGATACCTTGGCCATGGCTCGCGGCCCTCGGGGCCCTGGTGCTGCTGTACGACTGGATCCGTTTCGGACGGGGGCGGCGCCTGACCGCTGAGACGATCCAAGCCGCTTCGGAAAATGCACAGGAGGGCAGGCTGTGACGCTGGAAACCGCCTGGCCGCTGCTGCTGTTGATTCCGCTGCTGGCCTGGGCCGCCCGCGAGTGGGCGCACACCCCGAGGCGGCTGGGCCTGTTGCTGAAGACGCTGGCCCTGGCAGCGGTGTGCTTGGCGCTGTGCCAGCCTCAATGGCGCATATCGGAGACCTACGCCGCGGTCGCGATCCTGAGCGACGCTTCCGACAGCATCCCGGAAGAGCAGCGCGGACAGCAGGAGGCGTTCCTGCAGCGGGCCCGGGCGGCGGGCCGAGGACACACGCTGCGAGAGCTGGAATTCGGCAAGCTGCCTGTGCGGCAGTTGCGCGACAGCGAGGCCAGCCGCTCCACGAACCTGGAGGCAGCGCTACGCAACGCGCTGGGCGCGCTGCCGGCCGACCGGGTGCCGCGGCTGGTGTTGGTCAGCGACGGCCACGCCAGCGAGGGAGCGGTCGAGCGCGCGGTCTACCAAGCCTGGAGTCGCAAAGTGCCGGTTGACACCTACGCGCTGGCGGGGCGGGCGGAACCGAGGCTCCGGCTCGCGGGTATGCGTATGCCCTCGCAAGCGTATGTCGGCGAGAGCTTCCCGATCGAGTTCGAGATCGAGAGCCCCGCATCCGTGCGCGCCAGCCTCGAGCTGCGCGCGGACGGGCAACTGATCGGAAGCGAGCAAGTGGCGCTGCAAGCCGGCACGAGCGCCGTCGTGGCACGGGCCAAGCTCGAAAGCCCGGGGGCAACCTTGGTGGAGGGCCAGCTCACGACCGCCGACGAGGAGCAAGCGCGCTTCGCCGGAGCGGTATCCATCCACGAGCCGCGCGCACTTCTGATTTCCTCCGACTCCGACCAGCAGAACGCTTCCCTGGCGGGCGTCTTGGTCGGATCGGGATTCCAGCTCGAGCGCGCGCCGGCGGCAGCGGTGCGCGATGCAGAGAGCCTCGACTACGATTTGGTGATCTGCTCGAACGAAGACTTCGAAGCCTGGCCCGAGGCCGTCAAGGAGAGGCTCGCCAAGTTCGTGCGCGACGGCGGCGGCTTCCTCCTCATCGCGGGCGAGAAGAATCTCTATCGCGAGAGCACCCACGAGGAACCGGACGAACTGCAATCGATGCTGCCGGCGATCCTGGCCCCGCCGCGCACGCCGGAAGGAACGGCCGTGGTGTTGGTCGTGGACAAGTCCTCGTCGATGGAGGGCAAGAAGATGCAGCTCGCACGGCAGTCGGCGCTAGGCGTGGTCGAGAACCTGCGAGCAATCGACAGCGTGGGGGTGCTGGCATTTGACAATTCGTTCGAATGGGCCGCCCCCCTGAAGCGGAACGAGACGCCGGCCGAGACCCAGAGGATGATCAGCGGAATCGTGGCAGATGGCGGCACCCAGATCGCGCCGGCTCTAGGCGAGGCATACAGGATCATCCGGCCGCAGGAGGCCGTGTACAAGCACATCCTGCTGCTGACGGACGGAATCTCCGAAGAAGGCGACAGCATCGCGCTTGCGCGCGAGGCCGCCGCCAACGAGGTAACGATCTCGACAATCGGCCTGGGCCAGGACGTCAATCGCTCTTATCTGGAGCGCGTAGCCCGCAGCGCCGAGGGGCAATCCTATTTCCTAATCGATATCTCGGCACTGGAGCAGATCGTGCTCAAAGACGTGATGGAGCACACCGGCACATCCGTCACGGAGCGGGAATTCGTGCCGTTCGCGGAGCGAGACTTCGAGATCCTCGAAGGCTTGGACTTGACCGAGCCGGGGCCGCTGCTGGGCTGGGTCAAGTTCGAGGTCAAGCCAGCGGCGGATACGATCCTGCACGCGGCCGACGACGACCCATTGTTCGCGCGCTGGCAGTTCGGCCTCGGACGTTCGGCTGTATTCGCGTCCGACGCCAAGGATCGCTGGGCGACCAACTGGGTAGCCTGGCCGGGATTCGACACCTTCTGGTCGAACTCGCTGCGGGATCTGTTGCCGAGGGCGGCGCGCACCGCCGTACAGACTGAGCACGACGCCGGCACCGATGAGATCGTGGTGCGCTTCAGCCCGTCCTCGGATGACAGGCCGGACGAGCTGCCCGATCTCTACGCACTGGGTCCGGACGGCTATAGACATGTCGCGACACCGAAACCGACCGGCGGGGGATTCGAGGCGCGCTTTCCGTCCGAAGGACTCTACGGATTGTTCCGCATCCGGCCCGCCGAAAGGTCCCGCACGTTTCCAGAGGCCGCGTACTATCGCGAGAATTCCGAATTGAGCCGGTACGGCTCAGATTCTCAATTGCTCCAGACCATCGCTGCCGCGACGGGCGGGCGCGCTAATCCCGCCCCCGAAGACCTTTTCGCCACCGGAGGCCGGGCGATCGAGCGCTGGATGGATCTGTGGCCGGCCCTGCTGGTCCTGGCGATCCTGCTGAACTTCGTCGAGCTGCTCGCCCGCAAGGGATGGCTCCCGGTGCTGGGGCGCTGGGCCTAAGGACCCGAGAAGCCGGTGCTATTCTTGGACTTGTATGGCGATCCGCATGTACTCGACGCAGTGGTGCTCGGACTGCTGGCGGGCCAAGAATTTCCTCCGCGAGCAAGGCATCGAGTTCACTGAGATCGACATCGAGAACGACGATCGCGCCGCGGACCTCGTCATGCACCACAACGACGGCAAGCGTCGGGTGCCCACATTCGACATCGATGGCGAATTCTACGGCAATCCGAACATCCCGGAACTGGCACGCATCCTCGGTGTCGCAATCTGACGGATTCGCGTTGCCAGCCTTGCTTGATGCAGCCCGCCGCGACAGACAGCCGCGCCTCCGGCGCGGATCCTGAGAAAGCGACTCCGCGGTCCCGGAGCGGCTTTCTCGACTTCGCCCATTCGCACTGCTTGCGCCGCACCGAAAAGACGGCGGAGCGCTTGGCAGCTGCGCGCTCCGATCCAACCGCCTCCGCGGTACACGACCTGCGGGTGGCGGCACGGCGCTTGGTCTACACCCTGGACTGCTTTTCCGTGCTGCTGGACGCGGATCGAGCGGCAGACTTCCGCAAGCGGGTCAAATCCCTCCTCTCCGCTGCGCGGCTGGTCCGCGAGCTAGACGTCGCGCTCGAACTCGTCTCTAAATTGGATTCGGGCCTGCAACACTCGATTGCCGACGATCTGCGGCGAAGACGCGACACAGCAGCGAGGCTCATGAGCGAACGGCTGGAGCGCAAAGGGGTTCAGAAGCTCACACGCCGCTGGCTCAGCACTGCGAGCGGCGCTGCGCCCGAACCCGCCAAGGAAACACCGGAGGCGACCAAGGCTGGCGGAAGGTGGTATTCCCACCTGCCTTGGATGCCTGAGCAATCCTGCGCCGCAAACGCCAGCGCGGTCCTGCCCTCGCTAGCAGCGGATTACTTCCGCCAAGGACGCGCAGCCTGCATCGAGGGCACTCCGCCGGATGAACTGCACGCATTTCGACTCGCGAGCAAGCGACTGCGCTATTGCCTGGAACTCTTCTCCGAGCAGTACGGTCCATCGTTGGCCACGCGGCTTGAGTCATTGCGAGACATCCAAGGGCGACTTGGGGCGCTAAGCGACTACGACTCCACCATCCGGCTGCTCGATTCAGCTGAAGCGCCGAGCGATTCAGCCTCGCTACGGCTGCTGACCATCTTGTCTGACGGCCAAGGAGACGCGACCGAGTCCTTCCTCAAGTCTTGGAAGCGGAATCTCGACACGCCAAACGTCGAAGACGATTGGAAAACCTATCTGACCCTGCCACAAGAATGAACCTCCTCAGTCTTGGGGCAGGCTCCTCGATGCGGCGCGAGAGTGAGGATCGGGCCAAGATTGCAATCGCCCAGGCTGCACTTGTCGGCGCAACCTTGCCGGTAGTCGTGATGGCGTTGCGCCACCATTTCCGAGACCGCGACGACATGCTAGGGCGCGGGAGCCAGCGGGCTCTCGGGATCCGTGCGGCGCGGGGCTCCGAGGCGAGCGATGACCCGCCCCGCGTCGGCCGCGGCTAGAGCTGGACGACGAGGCTGGTGTAGAGGTAGGTCTGCGATTCCCCGCCCGGCACGTGACGCTCGACGAACGGCCCGGCGAAAAACCGGAAGACGCCGACGACGAGCTGGAGCCGCTCCACCGGGCGGTACCGCAGGACCGCATCCAGCTCCGAGCCGACCGACCCCGTGCTGGCGCCGCCTTCCGGAGCCCGGGCCTCCAGCGCATTGCTCGCAGCGTACAGGCCGTCGTTCCGGCTGGCCAAGCGGTGCGAGATGTACTCGACCTCGATCTCCAGCCCCTCTCGCGGGCGAATCCGCACGCCGCCGTTGAGGTACTGCAGATTCCTGAGAGCCACGAGATCCTGCTCGCCGTAGTGCCGGTGCCGGGATATGAAGAACGGCTCGAAGGTGGAGTTCGTTCTGTCAAGCGGGTTCGCGTCCCCGCTGCCGTGGCTCCACTCGAAACCAAGCCTCGGCCGAGCCGGCAGCCGCTCAAAGGTCCTGCCGAGTCCGGTCGTGGCCGACCAGGCCCGCTTGCCGAGGCCGCCGACGTGTCCGCCCTGCCCCATCAGGATGAATTCGTAGTCCCAACTCTTGTCCAGCATCCCCGAGAAGCGCGAGCCTATGGTGCGGAGCCGGCCGCCGACGTTCGACCCGGCATTTACGGGCTGCCGCGTCAGCAGAACGAAGGGCTCGATCCTCAGCCCGTCCACCCACGAACGGATCGAGCCGACCGCTCCGGCCACGGCCGTTCCCGTGGTTGGAAAATCTGGACCCTCCCGGACCGTGGCATGCGAGACGGCGAATACGTCGACGCTGTCCTCACCCCGCCGCAGGATCAGCTTGCCGCCGTCCCAAACAGGCGTGGTGTTGCTCCAGCCGCGGGCGCCGATCAAGCGGCCCTCGAAGTAATCGAGCTCCTGCCGGCCAGCGCGCAGGGTCACCGGGCCGGACTCGTGCCCGAAGGCCACGTACAACTGGCGAAATCCCAGGTTATGGAAGCGCAGCGGGTTGCCGCCGGGATCAAGGCCCGCGACTCGCGCGTCCTGCGCCTGGACGACCACGCCTACGTGCTTGGCCGGCCGCAGGCCGAGGTTGAGCCTCAGCCTCGACAGGGCGAAGCTGTCCACGCCCTCGGGATTGACTCCGTTGCCGCTGCGGGTCTCTCCTCGGAACCTGAGCTCGGCACCGATCTCGAAACGCGGCTCGGGAGCGGTCCCGTCCTGGCCGGCCAGGCCGCCGGCAGAAGCGAGGCAGGCAATCGAGAGGAGAGCGCGCGCCAGCACCCCGCCGGCCACCGGGCGGACCGGGATGCGTGCCAGAGAAGCCATTTCCGCACTCCGCCGGCCCAAACGAGCAATGTAGCACGGCCAGCCGGACCGGCACTGGCAGCCGGGTAGGTCGCTAGGCGCCGCAAGCTACGTCTAAGAAGAGGTCTACGAACCGGTCCGCGTCGACCTGAGTGGCGACCATCGCCGGCGCCACCCCTGCCGAACTAGCATCCCTACCCACCAGCATCATGCCCCGCGTCAAACCCGGAGTGTCAATCACGTCGCAAGGCAAACGCGCGGTGCTGACAAGTGTCGGGTCAATCGCCACCCCCACAGCCAAGGGATCATGCATGACGCAAGCATGGCTGCCGCTTTCCTTGCGACCAAACTCGAAGTACGGGCGGCTGACATCGCCAAGGAAGGAGCGTAGCCGCGCTGGCTGGGCTGCTGCCAAACGCTGGTGGAACAGGTCCTTGTACAGAAGCGTTCTGCGCGTCACGTTCAGGCCTACCAGCGTCGTCGGCAGTCCCGCCCGGACCACGGCCTTGGCAGCCGTCGCATCGGAATAGAAGTTAAACTCCGCCCTCGGCGTGATGTTGCCCTGGCCGTCATCAGTTCCGCCCATCACGACCAGCCGGCCGATACCCGACATCGCGCTCCGGTCTCGCTCGATCGCCTTGGCGACGTTCGTGAGCGGCCCCAGCGCAACGATGGTCAGAGCCTCGCCATGCTGGCGGGCCAGTTCAATCATGGCTTGGGTGGCATGGCCACCGGTCACGGCAAGTTCGCGCACGGGATACTTCGGCGTGATCCCGCCCAGACCGTCATCGCCATGCACGTCGCCAGCGCGAGCGACCCGGCCGCTCAGCGGGCGCGCGTGCCCTTGATGTACGGGCGGAATGGAAGCTGGGCCGACAGCCTCGACGATCCTCAGGGTGTTGGCAGTGCAGGTGGACAGCGACACGTTCCCGGCAACCACGGTGATCGCCCTCACATCCAGCGCGGGCGAGCGCAAGGCTAGGACCAGCGCGAGAGCGTCGTCAAGGCCAGGATCAGTGTCAATGACGACGGGTTTGCCCGACTGATTGCCCTCTTGCCCGCTTGCCGACATGGTGGTATCCAGAGTGCCGGCTAGGCCGGCACCCGTGTCTACGTGCCTTGCTTCCATTCTGGCAGGCGGCTGGAAAGCAGGGCCTGGCCGGCCGGCAGTCCGTGTTGCTACCGAGCACCCGGGCTTTGGCTGGACCGGCGCGTGCTGGAACTCGAAGACGGGCGCGAAGATCGGCTCGAAGAGGAGCGCGAGGCCCCGGAGGACGGCGAGCGGCTACCGAACGTCGGCCTAGAGCGCGACGACGATGAGGATGACGGCCCGGTCCGGCTGCTACGGCTCGAGGATGTCGCGCCGACAGAGGGGCGGCGATAGCTTGGCATGGAGCGCTGGCTCCTCGAACCGCCGAATCCGCCAGAGGAGCTTTGCCGGCTAGCGGACCTGCCGCTCCTCGTGCCAAACGACCCTCCGCCGCTCGGAGACCTCGGGCTCACCCGACTCGACGTTCGCGATGACGAACGCGAACCCTGGCTCGAAGGGGTACTGCGCCTAGAACTCGACGATGTGCCGGGTCCGATCCGGCTACTGCGGCTAGAGGACGTGGCGCCGACGGTCGGGCGGCGATAGCTTGGCGTGGAGCGCTGACTGCGCGAAGTGCCGAAGCTGCCGCCGCTGCTCGAAGATCCAGGGCCAATCCGGCTCCGTGTTCGAGCCGGGAACGAGGATCCCGGCGACGCAGCGGCACCAGTGACTGAAGAACGCGATCCCGTGACGGACGGCGGAGATGAAGGCCGCACTCGGCTCTGACTGGAAGACCTTGTGTCGACTGACGGCGCGCGAGTCGAAGCGCTGCCAACTGGCCGCGAGGTGCCAAACGTGCCGCTCGGTCGCGCCATAGTGCTCTGGCGGGACGTTCGCAGCGTTGTTCCGCTGTTTGTTCCGACACCGACCCGAGATTGGTTCCTAGGTGCGAATACCGGTCCGTGCGCCCGCGACGATGTGGTCGCAGACGCAGAACTCGATGCCGAGGACGGCAGACGAGTTCGCGAGGAGACGCGGGGAGACGCAGGAAGCGTGAGAGCACCGCCCTGCGGTGTCCGCGCCGTGGTGACAGCCGCGCGGGGTTGCTGGCTTGATCCAACTGCAGGAACGCGGGTGGATGTTCGGGCGCTAGCGCCTGTCTCGCCGCGCACAACAGATCCGGCAGTGGGCGTCCGGGTCGACGCAGTGCTCGCTGGACCGAGCGTCCCGCCTCTGGCTGCGACCACCGTGGACGGACTTGCGGGCACGGTCCCACCACGACGGTTCGTCGCGGACGCAGCTCCGACACCGCGACGCTGTGATTGCAGCGGCGAGGTTGACGGATTCACGGCTTGCTCCCGCCTTGTCTGCGCGCCTGCTGTCCCTACCGGGCGTGCCGCAACGGCCCGAACCGTAGCTGCGCGCGTGCTGGTGCTCGACGCCACTGCGGCGGGTCTCGAGTCGTACCGGCGCTGAAAGTCATCCACTGACGAACGCAAGAACTTGCGCTGGTCGTCAAACGACACCCTCGCCGTGCCATCACGGAGCTGTGACACAGATGCGCGGTTCCAAGCTCTCGGCGAGGATACGCGAACGCTGCTCGAAGACCCCGGCAGCACTCGGCCTTGGCTGGCTCGGCTAGGCACCACTGGCAGCGGACCTCGAATCGCGACGCCGCGCGCAGACTGCGCCAGACGCATTCCGCGCGGCGTGTTGGCTCCCGCAGTGCCAAACTGATCGGCTTCAAGGTAAGAGACGGCTGACCCACCCGGTCCGCTGCGGGCGTAGCGGTAGTTGGTGATGATATTGACACTGGCGTCGACGACGATAGTGTTTCCCACCGCCGAGCCACCCAGCCCAAACCCGTAGACTGACCGACCATACCAAGGCCAGTACAACTCTCCTGGCGCCAGAGGCACCCAGCCGATATGACCGAAGGTCGCGCCGCGAATCGCGGCGCCGATAAACGATACGAGAGCGGGTCGCCAGATGTGACGCAGCCTGGGGGATCCCGGATACCAGCCCCAGCCCCAGATCGGGTCATAGTGCCAGCGCCCCCAGTGTGAGGTGGCCCAGCCCCACGGTGCGTAGGGCACCCAGTTCCAGCCGTAGTAGTCGATCCAGGTCCAGTGGCCGTGGCGGTAGGGCACCCATGTCGCTGGGACTCGCGGGAACCAGCAGTGGCCCACCGAGGAGACATGTCGCCAAGAGCCGTGGTCGTCAAACGTATCCACGCCGTAGATGTCTCGGCTGACGTAGCGATAGGCGCTCGAACGTCGCAATTCCCGATCGCGATTTGCGGCCCAACGGTCGAATCCGTCCCTATTGCTGGCTCGGCCCACTTCGAATTCCACTCCGGCGGACCCCTGCCACAGCGTCATGGCCTGACCTGCGGTCAAGCTGCTCGTAGTGTGCTCCATGGCGATCTCCGTCCTGCCCTCGCGAACCTCGATGTGCGTCGAATCGGCCCCGACGTGGATTCGATAGCGGCCCTTTTCCTGCGGGCGAACGGCCGCGAAGGGAGTCTCGATGTCGATGTCAGCGGCGGAGTCTGGCAGCTCGCTGTATAACGCCGTGCCGTGGATCACCCGCACGCGAAACACCTTTTCGCCGAGTTCGACGAACTGGGCCTCGCTCTCGGCCACGATTCGGACGAAATTGCCCGGAGACAGCTGAACCTCGGCCCTCGACGCATCCTTGGTGCGGACCGAGTCGCCCTCGACGATCGGCGAATTCACCGTGGTGGCGATCCAATCGCCAGAATCGCCGCGGCGCGTGGCCACATCGCCCTTGACGAGGCTCACGCGCGCGACGCCAAGGTCAGTCCGGGCTGCTTGCGGGCCAGCCGCCACCGATACCGGAACTAGAGCCACGCCAGCCCACAGCGAAACGAATAACGCTCTTGCTTGCATTGCACCGAACCTCCTTGTTGGGGATGTATGCGCGCTTAGATGCGCGTCACTTCGATTCGGTTCCAGTTCTTTCTTGACAAATTCTTGACATCCTCGAGCACCGACCGGGATGCCGCCGACAGATTCCACGAGCTGATTGGCCGGCCGTCCCCAGCGGAGCTGCCAGACCACGATCAGTGCCATAATCTTCGCCAATGAAACGAGCAATAGCGCTAGCAGTCGCCTGGGCCGCATCCCTGGCCGGCCAAGGGGGCTACGACCTTGTAGTCCGCGACGGGCGGGTCATCGACCCTGAATCGGGCCTCGACGCCGTGCGGAACGTGGGGATCATCGCGGGCCGCGTGGTCGCGGTGAGCGAAACGGCCCTAGAAGGAGCGCGCAGCCTAGATGCTGCCGGGCTCGTCGTGGCACCGGGGTTCATCGACCTTCACCAACACGGGCAGAGCCTCGAGAACTACGCTGCCCAAGTCCGAGATGGGATCACGACGGCTCTGGAACTCGAGATCGGCGTCGAGGACATCGAAGCCTGGTATCAAGACCGCCAAGGCAAGGCGTTGCTGAACTACGGCGCGAGTATCTCGCACCCCTATTCGCGGCAGCTCGCGATGCTCGGCCACAACCCCGGACTGTCGGGCGAGTCGCTCGCCACGCCTCTGACTGCGCAGCAAGCGGCGGCGCTCGCCAGTCGCATCGAGCGAGGGCTTGACCAAGGTGCCCTAGCGGTCGGTTTCGGGCTGGCCTACACCCCGGGAGCCACCAGGGACGAGATCGTAGAGATGTTCCGCATCGCAACCCGCTACGGGGCTAGCTGCCACGTGCACATGCGGACCGACCTGACGACATTTTCGAACCTGGAAGAGGTTATCTCCGCCGCGCGAGAAACTGGCGCGCAGGCCCACGTGGTGCATCTCAACAGCAGCGCCCGGGACCGTGTCTCGGAGTACTTGGCTCGCATCGAACGGGCGCAAGCCCGGGGCGTGGACGTCACCACCGAAGCCTATCCATACAATCGCGGCTCGACCCTGATCCAGTCGCACCTCTTCAATCGGTGGCAGGACTACACCGACGAGGAGCTGTCCCAATTCATCTGGGTGCGGACGGGCGAGACGCTCACACGCGAGACGTTCCCGCAAAGGCGACGCACCGGGGGCACGATCATCATGCCGCCCTTGTACAGCGAGGACAGCGTGCGGAAGGCCATTGCCAATCCGCTCGTCATGATCGCCAGCGACGGGATGTGGCTTAGCGGCGGAAGGGCCCATCCCCGCTCGTTCGGAACCTTCTCGCGCGTGCTGGGGCGGTTCGTGCGGGAGCAACAGGCACTGACCCTGACGGAGGCATTGCGCAAGATGACGGTCATGCCGGCAAAGCGCCTGGAGCGGCGCCTCCCGGCGATGCGCAACAAGGGACGCATCCGAGCTGGCGCGGACGCGGACATCGTGGTGTTCGACCCGGACACCGTGATCGACCGCGGCACCTACTCAGATCCGGCGCGCAGCCCCGACGGCATCAGGCACGTGATCGTGAACGGCGTGCCGGTCGTGTTCGAGGGCCGGCTGGTCGAGGATGCCAGGCCCGGCCGGGCTGTGCGCGCAAAGCGCTCGTACCCGTTCGCACCGGGCACTACATGGAGCCGAGCGGGCCACTAGCGCAGCCGCGAGAAAGGGCGCTCGAAACCGTGCGAGACCTGGATCACCGGACGGTTCCAAGCGTGCGGGTTCGACGAACCGACGACGATGCTGTTCGAGTAGCCGCCAAGACTTGCCTCGCGCCGCGGCGGCGAACGTTCCAGTCGAGCGCCCATTCTGCGCAAGCCTCAGCAAAGCGGCGCGGGCCGTCAAGGCCTCGGTCCAGATCGGCGCCGTGATGGCGGAAGGTCCCGTAGATCCCGGGGCCAAGGAGGTGGTGCTCCGCATGGCAGGACCGATCGGCAAGGTCCAAATGACCGCTCTTTATTGCGACCCGAGACGGCAACGCCGCGGGTGCCGATTACCCTTACGTGAAAAAGCTGTAGGATTGAAATTCTAGTTTGCAAGCGCAACGGAAGACTCTCTATCGCCGCTAGTCGGCATGGATGAGATCGGAGAATCGTCAATATGAAAGCTCAAACATCCTTAGTTTCGAAATCGATCACTAGTGTCGTCGGCCTGCTCGTGCTGGCCAGCGTTCTTTCCAATGCACGCCAGGCCTCGGCACAGGAAGCTTGCCCGCTCACTCCTGGCCTAGTCCCGCCGGAGGGCCCGCGCGTAACGGTACAGCAAGTGGAAGCCGGCAGCGCTAGCCTCATGGACTTCGCGTTGGCCGCGAGGGATCGATTCAGCTCGCTGACGCACGAAATATCGACCGTTGAGCAAGCGTCCTACTTCGGATGTCTTGTCAGGCAGGAGGGCACTCCATACCGTTCCGGTTCTACCTACCTCATACAGCTGACGCCCGACGGCAGGATCTTGGTTCACGCGAAGGCCATGGCGTTGTCGGGCAGGAAACTACACCCCTTGATCTATGGCGAGATTCTTTCTGCGCTAGGAGTCTCCTCAACTGACCTAGCCAATCTGGCTTCTCCGGATCCCGAGATCGTTGCCCGATCTGGCGCCGCCGTCTTTCGCACATTGTTGCAACAACCGCATGCTCCGTTCGATGCGACCACCCCCATTCCAGGCTTGCGGCCGGGCATTCCAGGCGCAGCCGGCTACGCTGCCGTGTACTTTTCGACCAATTTCGGGGCTCCGATCCTGATGCTCACCGGATTCGATCTCAATGAATCTCACTTGGCGAAAGAAGTCCTCGATTACGGCGATCCGGATATTACCGCCCAGGACGTGGTGGATCGCGAGACCCTGAAGGCCTTCGTAACGGAAGCTGGGGAGTTCCTTCTTTCCGTCATGAAGACCGGCGATACCGCCGCCATATCAAGAGCCAGGACTGCCTTGCGCGATCCGAACGGCCCCTGGCGGCACGGTTCCGTGTACATCTACGTCTTGGAAAGGATCAGCAACATCGTCTGGGTTCACGGCGCGTTTCCCGATAGGTTCGAGCTTCGACCTCTGGTCGGGGACGTCCGAGACACGGTCACCGGCAAACCCGTTCTGCCACAGGTCATCGCCGCGGCGAACAGTAATCCCGAAGGCGGCTTCGTGGAGTATTTCTTCGACGATCCTGCCGACGAATCCGACAGCGCCGAGATCCCTAAGGTGGGCTTCGCGCGCGCCTTTATCCATACACCCCTGCAGGCTGACGGAGCGGCACCTCCAGTGAATTTCATCGTTGGGTCGGGCTTTTATGGCAGTTCGCCTGGGGGCGGCCCGGATATGACCAGCGGCTGCTCCGATCGCAACATCGCGGCGAGCGCGGTGCGCACGCAGAGCGACATTCGGGCGTTCGTGGAGTGCGCCGCCGAGTACCTCGCCGAGCACGGCACGGCCGAGGCCCGCCGCGCCTTCAACGAGGACGAGCGCTGGAAGCACGGACCCACCTACGTGTTCGTCGACGGCATCGCCAAGTCCGGCACCGACGCCAAGACCTTCGTCTACCCGCCGGACCCTTCCCGCGAGGGCGGCGTCTGGGGCGAGGCGATCGACGACTTCGGCAACGACCTCTTCTACGAGATCTACCGCATGACACGGGCGGTGGACGCTGGCTGGACCTACTACTCGTTCCCCAACCCGGCGACCGGCAAGAAGTCGGCCAAGGCCTCCTACATCATCGAGACTGACTGGAACGGCGAGCCGGCCGTGATCGGGGCCGGCATCTACTCGCGCGACTGGCCGGGCACCTGCTACGCCGACGAGGTGAACGCGGCGGCCCTTGGCGCCGCTCCGAGCGCGGAGACCCTGCGAGAGTTCGTGCGCTGCGCGGCGATGGTCGTCGAAGCGGGCGGCTACTTTTCCAAGCGGGAGATCGAGCGGGACCCGCGCTGGACGGACGGGGAGAACTACCTGTACGTGCTGGACATGCTGGGCAATCAGGTGATGTCGGGCCAGCCGGTGCGGGTCAACGGCAGGGCGCCGCACGAGTGGGGGCGCGGCGGCCCGCGCGGGGACCAGTTCGGCGGGCGCGACATGGCTGCGGTCGGAGGCACGTTCGGCGAGAGCTATGTGTACTACCGCTCCTACAACCCGATGACAGGCGCATACCAGCCGAAGGCGGGCTTCTTGAAGCGGGTGGTGGCGCAGGGAGTGCCGCTGCTGGTCGGGGCCGGGTATCCGGCTGCGGCCGCCACGGGGCCGCGCTGCGCGGACAACTACGTGACGGCAGCAGCCGTGCGCACGCAGTCGGACCTGCAGGCGTTCGTGCAGTGCGCGGCGGAGTACGCGCTGGAGCACGGCGAGGAGGAGGCGCGGCGGGCGTTCAACGAGGACGCGCGCTGGAAGTCCGGCCCGACCTACGTGTTCGTGGACGAAGTGGAGCCGTCCGGCGAGACGGCGGTGGCGCACGTGTTCCCGCCGGACCCGGCCCGGGAAGGCTCGGTGTGGGGGACATCGGTCGACAGCTTTGGCAGCGACTACTACTACGAGTTGCACCGCATCCTGTCGCTGGTGGACGAGGGCTGGATCTACTACGCATTCAACAACCCGGCGACGGGTCGGAGCCAGCCGAAGAGCTCGTACGTGATGGAGATCGACTGGAACGGCGACCGTGCGGCGATCGGGGCCGGGATCTACTCGCGGGACTTCCCGGGAGCCTGCGACCCGAGCGAGGTCAACGCGGCGGACCTGGCAGCCAGGCCGAGCGATCGGAGGCTGCAGGGATTTGTGCGCTGCGCGGCGCTGGAAGTCGAGTCCTCGGGGTACTTCGCAGGCCCGGTCTTGTCAAGCGCACCGCGTTGGAAGCACGGCCCGATCTACATATTCGGCATCCACCCGGAAACGGGAGTGATCGAATTCAGCGGCAATCTCGCAAGCTTTGCCGTCTCGGGACGGGCTCCTCAACTGCTGTTCGACGGGCGGGATGTATACGAAGCCGCCGCGCTGTTCGGGGAATCGTTCTTTTACTTCAACTTCAACAATCCGGCGACCGGCGAAGTCGAACCGAAGGTGGGATTCTACAAGCTCGTGCGGGCGCAAGGAGTTCCGCTGCTCGTCGGTTCAGGCTACAATCCCTAACCTCACCCCACCCCGCCTGCTTCTTGTGCGCACGGGGCGTGGCGTGGCGGACACTTTCTTTGCCTATAACTCATTTGGATTCAATAGGTTAGATTCCTAGCAACGCCAAACTTCTCGAGATCGGCGTACGGATCCCGGTCAGCGTGCGGACGGCGCGGCTGTCATTCGGCAAGGCCTTTCGGGAAGCGTGGCCGTTCTGGCATGTGCTAGCCCGCGTCCAAGACCTGCCCCTGCGCCGCTAACAACTGTGTTTCCTATCCTC
This sequence comes from Terriglobia bacterium, assembly GCA_009838515.1. Classification (GTDB taxonomy): domain Bacteria; phylum Acidobacteriota; class Terriglobia; order Bryobacterales; family UBA6623; genus VXMF01. The sequence continues at coordinate 108,665 of VXRL01000084.1, forward strand.
GTCGCGAGCCCCGCTGGAATTCGCCGGGAGCAAGAGGTCCAACACCCGATCGATCCAGCCAAGCTATGGGCAACGACCCTGAATCCCGCCGTCCTGGCTAGGCACGCGTCCGGACCCGCGGCCAGACGCTGCTTCGCAACGGGATCTGGCCACTCCAAGCTGACCAAATCCCTGAGAATCTATGCCTCACGGGAAGATCGGGCTAAGGGTTGTAGCCGGAACTGACGAGCAGCGGAACTCCCTGCGCCCGCACGAGCTTGGCGAATACCGCCTTGGGCACGACCTCGCCCGTGGCGGGATTCTCAAAGCTGTAATACCAGAACGACTCCCCGAAAAGCGTGGCGGCTTCGATCGCGTTTCTGCCGTCGAACAACACCTCAGGGATCCGCCCTGATGTCGCGAAACTGGCCGCGTTGCCGCTGAATTCGACTATGCCCGTTTCGACGTTGAGACCGGAGATGTAGATCGGGCCGTGCTTCCAGCGCGGGTCGTTCGACAGCACCGGGCCGGCGAAATATCCGGCCGACTCGACTTCCAGCGCCGCGCAGCGCACGAATTCCTGCAGCCTCCGGTCGCCCGGGTTGGCGGCCAGATCCGCCGCGTTGACCTCGCTCGGGTCGCAGGCTCCCGGAAAGTCCCGCGCGTAGATCCCGGCACCGATCGCCGCCCGATCCCCGCCCCAGTCGATCTCCATCACGTACGAGCTCTTCGGCTGGCTCCGACCCGTGGCCGGGTTGTTGAACGCGTAGTAGATCCAGCCTTCGTCCACTGCCGACAGGATCCGGTGCAGCTCGTAGTAGTAGTCGCTGCCGAAGCTGTCGATCGAGGTTCCCCAGACCGAGCCCTCACGGGCCGGGTCCGGCGGGAACACGTGTGCCACCGCGGTCTCGCCGGACGGCTCCACTTCGTCCACGAACACGTAGGTCGGGCCGGACTTCCAGCGCGCGTCCTCGTTGAACGCCCGCCGCGCCTCCTCCTCGCCGTGCTCCAGCGCGTACTCCGCCGCGCACTGCACGAACGCCTGCAGGTCCGACTGCGTGCGCACGGCTGCTGCCGTCACGTAGTTGTCCGCGCAGCGCGGCCCCGTGGCGGCCGCAGCCGGATACCCGGCCCCGACCAGCAGCGGCACTCCCTGCGCCACCACCCGCTTCAAGAAGCCCGCCTTCGGCTGGTATGCGCCTGTCATCGGGTTGTAGGAGCGGTAGTACACATAGCTCTCGCCGAACGTGCCTCCGACCGCAGCCATGTCGCGCCCGCCGAACTGGTCCCCGCGCGGGCCGCCGCGCCCCCACTCGTGCGGCGCCCTGCCGTTGACCCGCACCGGCTGGCCCGACATCACCTGGTTGCCCAGCATGTCCAGCACGTAGACGTAATTCTCCCCGTCCGTCCAGCGCGGGTCCCGCTCGATCTCCCGCTTGGAGAAGTAGCCGCCCGCTTCTACCACCATCGCCGCGCAGCGCACGAACTCCCGCAAGGTCTCCGCGCTCGGAGCGGCGCCAAGGGCCGCCGCGTTCACCTCGTCGGCATAGCAGGTGCCCGGCCAGTCGCGCGAGTAGATGCCGGCCCCAATCACGGCCGGCTCGCCGTCCCAGTCAGTCTCGATGATGTAGGAGGCCTTGGCCGACTTCTTGCCGGTCGCCGGGTTGGGGAACGAGTAGTAGGTCCAGCCAGCGTCCACCGCCCGTGTCATGCGGTAGATCTCGTAGAAGAGGTCGTTGCCGAAGTCGTCGATCGCCTCGCCCCAGACGCCGCCCTCGCGGGAAGGGTCCGGCGGGTAGACGAAGGTCTTGGCGTCGGTGCCGGACTTGGCGATGCCGTCGACGAACACGTAGGTGGGTCCGTGCTTCCAGCGCTCGTCCTCGTTGAAGGCGCGGCGGGCCTCGGCCGTGCCGTGCTCGGCGAGGTACTCGGCGGCGCACTCCACGAACGCCCGAATGTCGCTCTGGGTGCGAACCGCGCTCGCTGCGATGTTGCGGTCACTGCAGCCGCTCGTTATCGCTCCCGAGCTGCCGAGATAGATGCCGGAGCCTATGACGGCCTTCTGCTGCGAGTTGGGCACCGAGAAGCTCACCGCATAACCGAGCTTGGGGGACCCGGTGTCCTCGTCTCCCACGATGGTGGGGTCGTCGTAGTGGTACTGCAAGAACTTCCGACCATCACGGCGCGCACCTCCGAGCAGCTCCTCGGCGAACCTCACGCCGTTGATGTCCGTCCTGGTCAAGTCCGTGGGCCTACCTTCGCGAAACTGTTCGGTTGCGTGAAACAGAATGAAGCCTCCACCACTCACGACCCACAGGTAGACGGAGCCTGACTTCCAGTCTCCTCCTTCCAACCGGAAGGCGTTTCTGATCCCGGTAAGGGTGCTGTAGCCTTCGGACAGGGCTTCGCGGTACACCCTGGCTGCTTCCTCGACGAACGTGATGAGTGTCTCGCGGTCCTTGACTTGCGATGCGGTCACGGCCGGCTTCGGCAGATTCGGGATCGCGACTGGGACATGGGACACGTCCTGCGAGTAGCCACCGGCCAGCACGAATTTTCTTCCGGTGATCCCAGAGGTGTATGTGACAGCGTATGCCGTCTTCGGCTCCCCGTCGTTGTACCTGACGAAATCACCGCCTCGGGCAGCGGCCGCGAGGAGTTCCTGGACGACCCTGAGTCCATCGTCGTCCACGACACCCAGCAGATTCTTGCTCTCCGCCGTTTGATCGTTCCCGTGGATGAACGGCTCCCCGGTCGGGAGGAAGATGATGAGGAACATCGATCCGGACTTCCAGTCGCCCTCTGTTCTCAGCCTCTCCCTGAGCTTTGCTCCTTCGTTTATGTCCGTGATCGCCTCGATTGCCGCACTTGCCCCCGAGACGAAGGCCCTGAGGCTTGCATCATCCTTGACCTGGCTGGCAGTTGTCTGGGCCTCGGCAGCCCGGCTCGCCAACATGACCAATGCCAGAACGGCGAGGGCCAGCGCCCCCTTCCTTATCAATGGCAGCGTGTTCTCTTGCGTGAAGCGATGCATCGTGCCACGGGATTATATCGTTTCTGGGTGCACCGCCGCCCTTGCCAGCGCCGGGCGCATCAGCGACCCGCCAATCCGCGAATTCTCGTTCGGCAGTGAACCCAAGCAGCGAGCAACCTGATCAGGACCGCGATGGCGCATGGCGTCGCATGTCCCCGGACGGTGATGGGCTGGTTCCCCTGCACGGCCCGGACCCTTGACGTGCTCGGCGACCTGCTCGCCCTCGCTGCCGGTTCTGCCGCCTCCCAAAGCACCACCAGCATGGTCGGCACCACCTGGCAAGCCACCGGCAGTTCTTTCTTCCCTAGCCAGGGCACGGCCGAGCGATTCACCACTGGCGGAACCAGCGCAGGGTACAGACTGACGGGCACCGACGTCCAGCTCTCAACGGTGACGAACGCATCGCAGCTCATCAACTGCGTGTCCATCCGCGGGGTAAGGTCGGGCGGTGGCCCGGCCACCTCGCTCGGGAGGCTAACCGCACCCTCCTGTTTCGCCTCGGACGCCCAAATCAGGAATTCCACGGCGGCCATCGACCTAGAGCCGTTGACCTCCTAATCCGGCGTGATTGGAGCGCGCTCAGGCCCTAGCCCGACTCACCGCGTTGTTGCGGCACGAGCACGAGCTTGGGGTTGGGCACGTATCGCACCTCAAGGTCGGTCGCAGCGCCTTGCTTGGCGCCCTCGCCACGGACGATAGAAGCCGGCCCGTCCGGATCTAGGCTCACGCGATGCCCGAGGGAAAGGCGCCGACGGCCGTTAGCTTCCAACTCCGCACGAAGGTGCAGCCGTGGAGGGAGCGGTTCGCTAGGTGGCTGCCGCCGATAGAAAAGCCAGCTCCCAGATCCGCCCAAGACGCGCTACGGCCTAGGAAGCGCTGTCTGCTGCTCAAACACGTCGACCGGCTTCCACAACCTCTCTTCCTTGTACTCCCGGTATCGCGCCGCGTCAGCCTGCGGGTTCTTGGTCGGCATCTGCGCCCGAACGGAGTCACGCCAGGAACGGAGTTTCGCCAGAAGCTCCCGGGTCTTGTCAGGCATCGCCGCAGACAGGTCGCTCGTCTCGCCGATGTCCTCGCGTAGATCGTAGAGCTCGGTGTGCCCGTCCTCGTAGAACTCGAGCAGCTTGAACGGCCCGTCCCGCACAGCGCCGTAAGGAGTGCACGTGATGATCGGCGTGTGCGCGTTGTAGTGCGGGTAGTGCCAGAAAATCGGTCCCCGGCGAAACTCCTCGTCCCCCTTGAGAAGCGGGGTCAGGCTCTTGCCGTCGACCTGCTCCTGCGCGTCCACCCCGGCGATGTCAAGAATTGTCGGGAAGAGATCCACGCTGATCACGGGCTCTTCGACTACCAGGCCTCCGGGCTGCGCCGGCCAGCGGACGATTAGCGGGACGCGCACACCGCCTTCCCATGCCGTGCTCTTCTCTCCCCGTAGCGGCAGATTCGACGTAATGCGTCCGTCCTTCGACAGGCCGCCGTTGTCGGAGAAGAAAACGAAGACGGTTCGTTCCGCTACGCCCAGTTGTTCGAGCTTCGCAGCGACGGCACCGACACTCTGGTCCAACCCTTCGACCATGGCCGCGTATTCCGGATTCTTCTGAGAGTCGGTCGGCCGCTTCTGGCGGTATTTCTCCACGAGCTCTGGCTTGCCCTCGATCCGCGTGTGGACCGCATAGTGGGAGAGGTAGAGAAAGAAAGGCTGATCCCCGTGGCGGTCGAGGAAAGCCTCGGCCTCGCGCGTGATGCGATCGGTGAGGTACTCGCCGGGCCGTTCGTCGGGAAAGGGGCGCCAGCCGAGCCGCTGGATCTTGGCGGCCGGCCAATAGGGCGGAAACATGTTCGAGTGCGAACCCGCATGACTGCCGCCGACGCTGAACTGGAAGCCGTGATCCTCCGCCCACCAGCCTTTCTGCCCTAGATGCCACTTGCCGACGGCGGCGGTGACATAGCCAGCCTCGGAAAGCGCCTCGGCGAGCGTTGTCTCCTCGTGTCGTAAGTAGTTAGTCCATTTCGGAATCTTGAGCTTCGCGCCCGGCGGCGTCCTGCCAGGGATCCAGTCGGTCACGTGCGTCGACGCCGGATACCTGCCGGTAAGAATGCTTGCGCGCGTCGGCGAGCAGGAATTCCCCGCCGCGTAAGCGTCGGTAAAGCGCACGCCGTCCGCAGCAAGGCGGTCGATGTGTGGCGTCTCGTAGTAGGTGCTCCCATAGCTGCCCAGATCCCGCCAGCCCAAATCGTCCGCTAGGACGAACACGAAGTTTGGGCTCGCAGCGCCAAGAAGGCCGGCCGCCACGGCGGCGACAACGGCGAGACGGAGCATGGAGGCCCAGCGCCGGCTATTGGTCATGGTTTCGTCCTCTCACGCCAAGCCTTGGTCTCTGGATCCACGGCGAAGGCTGACTTGCGCGACGCTACCGGCACGTTCGTCTACCTATGTGTCCGGGTCGGACCCTTGTGGGTGTGGTGAGGCGGCCGGGACTCGAACCCGGGACCCACGGCTTAAAAGGCCGTTGCTCTACCAACTGAGCTACCACCCCATCATCCAGACAGGGCACGCTCGTCCGCACCCGAGAATGCGGTGGCGCCGATCCCTCTCAGAGTAGCAACTGCGCTACGGGAAGGGGCCCGCCAGCCGGTCCAGCCAGATCGAGCAAGCTCGACCCGCCGCGTTTCAAGCGAAGTGGTACGCTGCCCTAGGCGCGAAGCGCCGTATCCGACATGGCACAAATGCATCGCAGGCTGGGACTGCTGAATGCGACCACGATCAACATGTCCAATATGGTCGGGATCGGGCCGTTCATCGCGATCGCTTTAATCCTGAAAACCCTGGCAGGGCCGCAGGCATATCTCGCCTGGGTGGTCGGGACCGTCATCGCGCTGGCCGACGGCATGGTCGTGGCCGAGCTCGGCGCGGCCAAGCCTGCCGCCGGCGGCACCTACGTGTTCCTGCGGGAAGGCTTCGGCCCGCGCAAATGGGGCCGGATGCTGGCCTTCCTGTTCGTCTGGCAGATTCTTTTCGCAGGGCCGCTCGAGATCGCAAGCGGCAACATCGGCCTTGTCCAATACCTGCGAGTGTTCCTCCCAAACCTGTCCGAGCTCGACGGCAAGCTGCTGGCCGCGGGCATCTGCGCCCTGCTGGTCGTGGCGCTATACCGGCGCATCGACGACATCGCCAAGCTCATGTTCGGGCTGTGGTCGGTGATGCTGCTGACTACGGGCTGGGTCATCGTCACCGGGATCCTGCACTTCGACCCCGCGCTAGCGTTTGACCTGCCCGAAAACGCGTTTCGTTTCGACCTCGGATTCCTGGCCAGCCTCGGCGAGGGCTCGGCCGAGGTGCTCTACCTGTTTCTCGGCTACTACCAGGTCTGTTACCTCGGCGGAGAGATTCGCGATCCGGGACGGACCATCCCCCGGGCGGTGCTCTACTCGATCCTGGCCGTAGCAGCCATCGACATTGCCATCTCGTTCAGCTTCATCGGCGTCGTGCCGTGGCGCGAGGCCATGGAGTCTCAGTTCCTCGGCGCCCTGTTCGTGGAGCGCGTGTACGGGGCATGGGCCGCGCAAGTGCTGGCCGGCATGATCGTGGTCACCGCGTTCGGGTCGATCTTCGCGCTGTTGCTGGGCTATTCCCGCGTGCCCTACGCGGCGGCCCGCGACGGCGTCTTCTTCCGCCAGCTCGCCGAGCTGCACCCGACCAAGGAGTTCCCGCATCGTTCGCTGTTGCTGATCGGCGCGGGCGCGATCTGTGCCAGCTTCTTCAGCCTCGACCAAGTCATCAAGGCCCTAATGGCCGCCCGCATCCTCATCCAATTCCTCGGGCACACCTTCGCTCTGTTCCTAATTCGCTCGCGGCGTCCCGACATCGAGCGGCCGTTCAGCATGTGGGGCTATCCGCTGCCGGCGATCGTATCGATCGTGGGTTATATTTATGTATTCCTGTCGCTTGGCACCACGTTCGTTCTGTTCGGGATCGGCACGCTCCTGCTTGGGGCGATCGTCTACCTAGCGATGGCGAGGCACCAGCGCGAGTGGCCCTTCGCTAGAAGTTCAGCGCAGCAGTAAACGTCGAGAAAACCCCATGCGCGGCGCCGGCCTGACCCTGCTTCTGACCATGACGCTCACCGCCACACCAGCCCTCGCCGAACCGATCCGCGTGATCGCCATCGGCGCTCACCCAGACGACTGCGACATCAAGGCCGGCGGCATTGCGGCCAAGTACGCCTCCCTAGGCCACAAGGTGCGCTTCGTGTCCGTCACCAACGGCGATGCGGGACACCAAGCCGAGGGCGGCGGCATGCTGGCGGCGCGGAGGCGAGCGGAGGCTCAAGAGTCAGGTCGCCGTCTTGGCATCGAGTACATCGTGCTGGACAACCACGACGGGGAGTTGGTGCCCAGCCTCGACGTTCGCCTCCAAATCATCCGACAGATCCGCGAATGGGACGCCGACATCGTTATCGCGCCGCGCCCCAACGACTATCACCCGGACCATCGCTACACGGGCATCCTAGTCCAAGACGCTTCGTACATGGTCACAGTGCCGAATATCGCCAGCGACACCCCCGCGATCAAGAAGAATCCGCTGTTCCTGTACTTCTCGGACCGCTTCTCGCGGCCGCAGCCTTTCCGCCCTGACATCGTCGTTTCCATCGACGACGTGTTGGAGCAGAAATACTCCGCCCTAGACGCTCACGTGTCACAGTTCTACGAATGGCTTCCGTGGCACGCGGGCGTGCTGGACGAGGTGCCCGCAGACCCGGACGCTCGCTTGGCGTGGCTGAAGTCCCGGCGGAGTTTCGCCATTCGCGACGAGTGGCGCGAAGCCGCGAGGGCGCGCTACGGGGCCGACGCGGACGCCATCCGCAATGCGGAGGCCTTCGAGATTACCGAGTACGGTATGCAGCCGAGCGAGGACCAAATCCGGGCGCTCGTGCCATTCTTCCCGCAATAGCGCAGACCGCTGCGCTCCGTCGGTCGGTACAATTGTGGTGCCGTGTCCCGACAGCTTGTACCCGTCGGAGTTGCCGTTGCAATCGCATTGCTCCCTGCGGCAGCCAATGCGGTGGATTTTCGCAGGGACGTGCGACCGATCCTGTCCGACCGCTGCTATGCATGTCACGGTCCCGACGCCGCCACGCGCATGTCCCCGCTGCGGTTGGACACCGAAGAGGGCGCCTTTTCCGAGCTGCCGGGGGGCAGGTTCGCCATCGTACCGGGCAAGCCGGACCAGAGCGAGCTGATCGCTCGGCTCGAAGCGCCCGATCCCGCCCGGCGGATGCCACCTCAGGCCCTGGGCCACGCACCGCTCAGCGCGCAGCAGGCCGCCCTTCTAAGGCAGTGGGTCCTCGAGGGTGCCAGGTGGTCGAGGCACTGGGCCTTCGAACCCTTGGTCAAGCCAGCAGCCAACGCGCCCGCGGAGGGCGAATGGGGCCGAAGCCCAATCGACGGCTTCGTACTGGCCCGGCTGAAGGAAGCGGGCTTGCAGCCCTCGCCGGAGGCGGACCGCTCCAAGCTGTTGCGGCGGGTGACGCTTGATCTGACCGGCCTGCCGCCAACCGCCGAGGAGGTGCGGGAGTTCTTGGCGGACGACTCGGCAAAGGCCTACGAAGCAGCGGTCGAACGCCTGCTTGCCTCGCCTCGCTTCGGCGAGCGCATGGCGTTCCGCTGGCTGGAAGCCGCCCGCTACGCAGACACCAACGGCTACCAGAACGACCGCCCGCGCGATATGTGGCGCTGGCGCGACTGGGTGATCGACGCCTTCAACGACAACATGCCCTTCGACCAATTCACGGTCGAGCAACTCGCGGGAGACCTGCTGCCCGATGCGACCTTGTCCCAGCGCATCGCGACGGGTTTCAACCGCAACCACCGAGGCAACGCCGAGAACGGTACCGACCCGGACGAGTACCAAGTCGAATACGCCGTAGACAGGCTCGAGACCACCGCCACCGTCTGGCTGGGGCTGACGGTCGGCTGCGCACGCTGTCACGACCACAAGTACGACCCGATCTCGCAGCGGGAGTTCTACCAGTTCTACGCCTACTTCAACAACGTCTCCGACCGCGGGCGCTATTACAAGTACGGCAACACGCCGCCGATCGTGCACGCGCCTACGCGAGACCAGCGGGAGCAGCTCGAAGCGATGGACAGTCGCATCAAGCGACTCGAGGCCCGGCTTGAGCGCCACGCCACCGAAGTGGAGGCCTCGTTGGCTGCAGCTGGGCTGGGCAGCGCAAAGGGATGGGCCTATTCGGAGCGACTGGCGGCACGGCGCACGTTTGACTCGGCTCCTGCAGGACCGCACGGTCTGTTCACAGGTGTGGCCCAGTTGGACGGGCGACGCTACTTCGACTTGGGCGACATCGCGGACTACGACTTCTACGATCCATTCACCCTCTCGGCTTGGATTCGCCCGGATCGCGAGACCGGGGGAGTGGTCGGCCGCTACCTAACGAGCGGCCCGAAGGGCTACGGCCTGTTCTTGGTCAATGGCAAGCTCCAGTTGCGCATCGACACCGCCAGCATCTCCGACCGCATGAGGGTCGAATCCGTCGAGACCGTTCCGCTGGCTCAATGGACCCACATCGCAGGCGTGTACGACGGCACCCGCAATACGGACGGCATGCAGCTCTACATCAACGGCCAACCAGCTGGGCTAACGGTGCTGGTGGACGAATCGCTCAACTCCACGCGGGTGGAGACCACCTTGCGCATCGGTCACGGCCCTGGCGCGCAGGATCGATTCGCAGGTCACGTTGACGATGTCCGGGTGTACTCGCGGGCCTTGGATGCAGCGGAAGCGGCAGTCCTCGCCGTCCGCGAAACGCCAGTGGAAATCGCTGCCCTGGCGGCCGATCAACGCACGCCAGCCCAGCGTCTCAAGCTTCGCTGGGCCTATTTCGAACACGCCGCGCCAAGGGACATCTCGGCGGCATGGAAGGATCTGAGAGATCTGCGCCTGGAACGCGAGGCATTCATCGCCACGCTTCCGACCGTGATGGTCATGGACGAGCGCGACGACACCCGCGCCACCCACATCCTGTTCCGCGGGGCTTTCGACGCACCCCGCGAGCGCGTCGAGCCCGGCTTGCCGGCGGCCCTGCCGCCGCTGCCGGAAGGCCTGCCCAACAACCGGCTCGGACTGGCGACTTGGCTGACCAGCCCGGAGAATCCGCTCACGGCGCGCGTCAATGCCAACCGTTTCTGGCAGATGCTATTCGGGCGCGGAATCGTTTCGACCGTAGAGGATTTCGGCTCGCAAGGCGCGGCACCGACGCACCCCGAACTGCTGGATTGGCTGGCGGCCGACTTCCTCCAGAGCGGCTGGGACGTGAAGGGCCTGATCCGGACGATCGTCAACAGTGCCACCTACCGGCAGTCTTCGAACGTCTTGCCGGAACTCTTGGAGCGGGACCCCGACAACCTGCTGCTGGCGCGGGCACCGCGACTGCGGCTGCCGGCCGAATCGATCCGCGACCAAGCGCTGGCAATAGCCGACCTGCTGTCGGGCGATCCCGGCGGCGCGTCGGTGAAGCCATACCAGCCCGGCGGGCTGTGGAAAGAGCTTTCCAACTGGGGCGCATACTCCAACGACCACGGAGACAAGCTCTACCGCCGGAGCCTGTACACGTTTTGGAAGAGAACTCTGGGCCCTCCGGCCATGCTCGCCTTCGACGCCGCCGCGCGAGAGACCTGCGTGGTGCGGCAGGAGCGCACCAACACGCCCGTCCAAGCTCTCAACCTGATGAACGATCCCACCTACAACGAGGCCGCCCGCGTCTTCGCCGAGCGAATGCTCAACGAAGGCGGCTCCCGCGACAGCGAGCGGCTGGCCTACGGCTTCGTGCTTGCGACATCCCGGCAGCCGGCGGAGGAAGAGGCCGAGATCTTGCGCTCCAGCCTCAATCGTTACCGCGATCGCTACCAGACGCGGCCGGAAGACGCCGAGCGCTACCTGGCAAGCGGGGAACACCGGCGGGACGAATCGATCGACCCGCCGGAGCTTGCAGCTTTTGCAGCCGTGGCCAGCATGCTGCTCAACCTGGACGAGACGATTACGAGGGAGTAGACCATGCCATTCGATGCGAACCTAGCCCTGACGCGCCGCCAGCTCTTCTCGACCTCGGCGGGCGGCTTGGGGGTCGCGGCCCTGTCCCACCTGCTGGCGACCGATCTCAACGCCGCTTCTGCCCAAGAGGGCCTAGCCGGGCTGCCGCACTTTGCGCCGCGCGCCAAGCGGGTAATCTACCTGTTCCAATCCGGCGGCCCCTCGCAGATGGATCTGTTCGACCCCAAGCCGGGGCTGGCCCGCTTGCAAGGGTCCGAGCTGCCAGACTCGGTTCGCGGCGGCCAGCGTCTGACCGGGATGACGGCGGCGCAGACCAGCTTTCCGGTGGCGGCGTCCAAGTTCCAGTTCGCCCGCCACGGCGCTTCGGGCCAGCAGATCAGCGAGTTGCTGCCTCACATCTCCGCGATCGCCGACAAGATCGCGGTGATCCGCTCGATGACCACCGAGCAGATCAATCATGATCCAGCGATCACGTACCTGCAGACAGGCCACCAGCTGGCAGGCAGGCCCAGTCTGGGATCCTGGCTCTCCTACGGTCTCGGGAGCGAAACCAGCAGCCTTCCGGCGTACGTGGTAATGGTCTCGCAGGGCAGCGGCGGCCAGCCGCTGTATTCGCGCCTGTGGGGCAGCGGCTTCCTGCCCACCCGCTACCAAGCCGTGAAGTTCCGCGCCGGCCGGGAGCCGGTGCTGTATCTCAACGATCCCGACGGATTCTCCCGCGAAGACCGGCGCTCTTATCTGGACGATCTCGGCGCGCTGAACCGAGTTCGCTTCGAGAAACTCGGCGACCCGGAGATCGAGAACAGGATCGCGCAGTACGAAATGGCCTACCGCATGCAGGCGTCGGTTCCGGAACTGACGGACCTGTCGGCCGAGCCTGAAAGCGTGATGCAGATGTACGGGGAAGACTCTCGCAAGCCGGGCACGTATGCCAGCAACTGCCTGCTGGCCCGGCGTCTGGTCGAACGCGGAGTGCGCTGCGTGCAGCTATTCCACCGCGGCTGGGACCACCACGCCGCACTGCCAAAGCGCTTGGAGGAGAAGTGCCTCCAGACGGACCAAGCTTCCGCCGCATTGGTGAAGGATCTCGAGCAGCGCGGGCTGCTGGATGAGACGTTGGTGGTCTGGGGCGGCGAATTCGGCCGGACCGTGTACTGCCAGGGCGAGCTCTCCTCAGAGGTGTACGGCCGGGACCACCATCCGCGATGTTTCTCGATCTGGCTCGCGGGCGGCGGCATCCGTGGAGGGGTCAGCTACGGCTCGACCGACGACTTCTCGTACAACGTGTCCCAAAACCCCGTCAGCGTGCACGACTTGCACGCGACCATGCTGCACTTGATGGGAGTGGACCACAAGAAACTGACCTTCAAGTTCCAGGGGCGGCATTTCCGCCTCACCGACGTGCATGGCGAAGTCATCAAGCCGCTGCTTGCCTGATGCCTCGCAAGGCCTGAGCGACTTGCACGAAACGGACTAGCTCGTAATGCCCGACAGCGACAGTGTTGCGTTGGTCACCGGTGCAAGCCGGGGCATCGGGCGGGCGGTCGCCAGCGAGCTTGCCCGCACGCATCGCGTCATCGGCACCTATCGCGGCAATCTTGCCGCAGCCGAGAGTTTCCGCGACGAATGTGGCGCGGAGATATTCCAGATGGACGTCGCATCGCCGGCCGACCGAGCCGCGGTGATGGAATTCGTGCGGAGCGAGTACGGTCGCCTAGATCTATTGGTCAACAACGCCGGCATCGCCCCGCGCGTGCGCAACGATCTATTGGAAGCAAGCGAAGAGAGCTTTGAAGAAGTTCTTAGCACCAACTTGCAAGGACCGTACTTCCTGACCCGCGACGCGGCCAAGCTCATGCTGGAGCGAGGCTCTGGCCGGATCGTTTTCGTGACGTCGATCTCGTCCTATACGGCCTCGACGAACCGTGGCGAGTACTGCGTGTCGAAGGCAGGGCTCAGCATGGCGGCGCAACTCTATGCCAGCAGGCTGGCGCCGGAAGGCATCGGCGTGTTCGAGGTGCGACCGGGCATCATTGAAACCGACATGGTCGCGCCGGTGCTCGACAAGTACAAGCGGCTCGCGGAGGAAGGCCTGCTTCCGCAGGGTCGGCTGGGCCGGCCCGAAGACGTGGCGCTAGCCGTGCGAGCCATCGCGGACGGCAATCTCGACTACTCCGCCGGCCAAGTCATCGACGTAGACGGCGGCTTTCACCTGCGCAGCCTGTAGCACAGGCTGCTGCACCGGCACGCGTTGCGGAACTGATCTACTTCGTTCCGCGCCAATTCCGGGCCTGATCATGGCGGACGCTGTCAAAGCAGGCTGACGTTCCGGGCGCTGGTGGCGGTGGCAGCCTGAACGCTCCCGCCACTCTCTCCGCAATCGCGTTCCTCCCCGTCCGGGCGAGGTTGTGCCAACGAATGCCAACTCGCCCCCAGAGTGCCATGCTGGTTGCCCGCCGGGTTGCGCTGACCTCACTCAAAGCCGCTGTTGTCCCTGTCCTAACAACCCTCCAAGGACACCAAACCGTGAATTAGATCTCCCTGATCGCTCGCCTCTTTGGCTGGTTCGAACATCCCCGTGTGATACGCTGGCCGCCAATACGAGGAAAGCAATCTTGATGAAGCAACGTACCTCTAGCCTGGGCCGGAGATTTCCCAGGCTCGCCACCGGATGCCTTTCCGTCCTCGGCACCACCGCATTCGCCGCGAGTCTTACCGTCACCGTTGACAACATCGAGGAGAACACCGGCAGGATGCATGTCGTGATCTACGATGACGCCAACTGGATGGCCGCTGACCCTGCCAAGTTCGCCGGGGCGAGCTCCGTCGACCTCTCCGAACGCAAGGACGACGGTCCGCTGGTGACGAAGGTCGAACTTGAACCCGGCGAATACGCCGCTTTCGCCTACCACGATCTCAACTCCAATAACAAATTCGACAGGAACTTCATGCGGATTCCCACAGAGCCCTACGCGTTCAGCGGACCGTTCAAGAAACTTCAGAAGCCCCAGTTCAAAGACTTCATGTTCGTCGTCGGCCGAGACGGGGCGACGATCTCAGTCGTATTGCGGAAGTGATGCGCTCAACCCAATGAGCCAGTACGCGAAGCAGCTGGCTCAGCGCCTAGGACGGCTATAGGCCCTACGTGCATGGAGGGCAGCCCGGGGGCTCGCGCCCGCGAATCGCCGAGCACCGACGCAGCGGATCATGCGCTCACCTTTGTCCGGGGAATTCCCAAGCGGCCGTTCTGCCCTGAACCTTGCTAGTCCGCCCTGTCGTTCAGCTACGGCGGAGCAATCTCGCGGAGGATTCGCTCGGAGCGAGCCTGCGGGCAGTCGACCGGCCGTTCGACGCAATGCGACTTGCGCCGCGGCCACCATGGGAGGCTTGATTCCCCCCTCAGGTGGAGATTGTCGAGGAACTTGACATCCTCCCGAGCCCCAGGCCGCCGAACGTTACTGCTACCGTCTCGAGCGCTCCTTGAGGCGCGCCGCCTTGCCTTTGAGCTTGCGCAAGTAATAGAGCTTCGCCCGCCGCACCCTGTGCCGCTTGACGATCTCGATCTTCTCGACGACGGGCGCGTGCAGCGGGAAGATACGCTCGACGCCCTGGCCGAAACTCACCTTCCGCACGGTGATCGTCTCGCGGATGCCAGGGTTGTTGCGAGCCAGCAGGATTCCCTCGAAAATCTGGATCCGCTCCTTCTCGCCTTCCTTGATCTTGACGTGAACCTTGATCTGATCACCCGGCTCCAGCGCCGGAAGTGACTCCTTGCGGTGAGCCTTTTCGATTTTTTCGATGATCGCGTTCTGCATGTTTCATTCTCCGGTCTCGTGTTGTAGCTCCCCGCCTCAGCGAGACTTGCCTTGACGATCCAGCGCGCCTGGATCCTGCGCTTCTCCGTCTGCCGCCTCTAGCGAGCGTAACAAGTCGGGACGATTGGCCCGTGTCTTCTTGATTGCAGCGTCTCGGCGCCACCGGGCTACCTCAGCGTGATGGCCGCTGAGCAGCACCTCCGGTACGTCCCAAGGCTGTCCCGCCGACCGTGGCGATGTATAGCTGGCCGGGCGCGTGTACTGCGGGCAGTCAAGCATCCCGATGCCCCCGCTGTCCAGCGGGCTGAATGATTCCCGGCGGGTCGAATCCGCGTTGCCGACGACTCCGGGACACAGCCGCGCCACCGAGTCGACGATCGCGCCTGCACCCCACTCGCCGCCACTGAGCACGTAGCTGCCGACTGACAACTCCTCATCGACCAGATGCTCAGCCACGCGCTCGTCGACGCCCTCGTAGCGTCCGCACACGAGCACCACGTCATCGATGCCAGCCAGCCGCTGCGCGGCCGACTGGTCGAAGATCCGTCCCTGTGCCGAGAGCAGTACCTTCCACGCGACGCCGCCCGGGCACTGCGACGAGATGTCAGCCAGCGCGGCATCGATCGGTTCGATCTTCATCACCATGCCTTCATCTCCCCCGAACGGCCTGTCGTCCACTGTGCGGTGCACATCCGATGTCCATTCCCGGAGATCGTAGAGTTGGATCTCCACCAGCCCGGCGTCCTTGGCACGACCCACCACGCCGCACGAGAACGGACCCCGGAAAAAGTCCGGGAATATGGTGACAATGTGAAACCGCACTTCAGGCCTTCAACTCATCCATCCCCTTCGGCAGCCGCGCCACGATGCGCTTCGCCTCGATGTCAACGTCCCGGCAGATCTGGGCCACGAAGGGCACGAGCATTTCCTTGCGATCCTCGTCGATGACCGAAAAAAGCAAGGTGCCGCCCGGCGGTTCGTAGACATCGGCGACCGAGCCCAGCACGCGTCCCGTGGCTTCGTCCACCAGAGCGCACCCCACCAGGTCGTCGAAGTAGTAGTCACCCTCGGGCAGCGCGGGCAGATCGGCTTTGGCCATCCGCACTTCCGCGAGCCGCAGCCGCTCTGCGTCGCCGATCGTATCGATGCCTTCGAACTTGAGGATCAGCCGCCCCTTGTGCTCCCAAGCCCGTTCGACTCGCAAGACCTGCTGCGTGCGATCCGCCAGAATCACATCCAGCTCGCGGCCCTCGGCAAAGCAGTCCAAGCCACCGATCAGATTCTCGGCTGCGACCTCACCCTTGTTTCCGCGCGGCCGGGCGATTCTCGCCACCGCCAGATAGTCGTCTCCCTCCTTCATACATGAAACGAACCAGCACTCTCCAACCTCAGTCGTCTTCGAGGATCTCCAAGGTGTAGCGGTGGTTGTACTTCATGCTCACCGCGCCAAGGAGAGTCCGCACGGACTTTGCCGTGCGCCCCTTCTTCCCGATGACCTTGCCCAGATCGGACGGATCGACCGACAGTTCGATCACGCAGCTCTGCGTTCCGTCGACCGCATCCACTTCGACCTCGTCGGGACTGTCGACGAGCGACTTGGCAATCACTTCGACCAATTCAACAACGGATTCTGTCTCCTTTGTCACGGCTCGTCTCCCCCCGCAATCCTGCTGCTAGTCAGATGCTGATTCTTCCTCGGACTTCGTGTCCTCGGCCGGCTCGCCAGCGCCGGCAGGCTCCACCGCCTCCTGTGCCTCCGCTTCAGGAGCTTCTGCAGCCTGGACTTCCGCCTCTTGGTCTGCAGCCGCTTCTGGCTCCGCCTCCTCTGTCTCGGTCTCCTCCGTTTCGGCCGCGGCTGGCTCGGCTTCGGCTGCCGGAGAGGCTTCCTTACTCAAATCCTCTGCCGGTTCCGGCTCTTCAACCGGTTCGGCGCTGGCGGCGGGCTGGCCCGCCGACTCCTCCTCCGCGAGCGCCGCTTCGATTTCCTCGTCCAACGCCTCATCGGACTCGTCCCCGGCGACGGCTTCCACCGGCGCTCCGGGCTGGGCGGGCGCTTCGGGCTCGGCTTCAGGTGCCGCGGCCTCCACCGGTGCGGCCTGGGCAGGCTCGGGCGCAACCTCGTCCTCGACCGGCTCGAGCGGTACGAGCTTCTCGTCGAAGTACCGGACGAGACGCCGCACCGTCGATGAAGCCTGGGCACCGACGCTGAGCCAGTAGTCGATGCGGTCGCGCTTGAGCACCAGCTCGATCGGATCGGGGCGCGGGTTGTAGTGCCCGACGATCTCAATGTTGCGACTGTCGCGGGCGCGACGCTTGTCCATCACGACCACGCGGTAGCTTGGCTTCTTCTTAGCTCCTGTCCTAGACAGGCGTATTGCAACCATGTGTTTCCTCCGAAGCGCTAACCGGGCGCTGTCAACGGCCCAGCAGTTTGCCGAGATCCATGCCCCCGGGACCCATCTGCCCCGGCCCCATCCCGAGCGGCCGGGACCCTCGCCTGCGCTTGCCCCTCTTGCCTTTCCTTCGCCTGCGCATGCCGGGAGCTCCGGCAGCCACCCCCTTCATCATGTCCCGGGCCTGGCGGTACTGCTTGAGCAGCTGGTTGACCTGTTGCACCGTTGTGCCGCTGCCCGCAGCCACCCGGCGCCTGCGGCTGCCGTTCAAGATGTCCGCGTTGGCCCGCTCCTTGGCCGTCATCGAATTGATGATGGCCTCGGTGCGCGCCAATTCCTTGGGGTCGATCTCCGCCTGCTGAAGTTGCTGGAACGGGCCGGCACTCGGGAGCATGTCGATGATGGACTGAAGCGATCCCAGCTTGCGCACCTGGCGGAGCTGGCTGCGAAAATCCTCCAGCGAAAAGCCGTCCGCCAGCATTCGCTCCTGCATCTGGACCGCTTCTTTCTGATCGATCTCCTCCTCGACCTTTTCGATCAGCGTGAGCATGTCGCCAAGGCCCAGCAGGCGCGAGACGATGCGCTCCGGGTGGAACACTTCGAATGCGCTGGGCTTCTCGCCGGTGCCCAAGAACTTGATCGGGCAGCCGGTCACGTGCCGGATCGAAAGGGCGGCACCGCCCCGGGCGTCGCCGTCCATCTTGGTCAGCACGACCCCGGTCACGGCCAGGCGGTCGTGAAACTCCGCGGCCGACTTGACCGCGTCTTGGCCAGTCATGGCGTCGGCCACGAAGAGGATCTCTGGCGGCGCGAGCGACTCTTTGAGCTGTTCTAGCTCCGCCATCAGCTCGTCGTCGAGGTGCAACCGGCCAGCGGTGTCCACCAGCACGATGTCGCGTCCGGTCTGCGCCGCCTCGCGCCTCGCCTCGAGGGCGAGCTGCAGAGGGCTGGTTTCGCCCTCGGCGCCGCGGTAGATGGGCTGGTTGATCTGGCCCGCAACGATGGCCAGCTGCTCGCGCGCCGCAGGTCGGTGGACATCCACTGACACCAGCAGCGGCTTTTGCCCTTGCTTCGACAGCCAGAGCGCCAGCTTGCCGGTCGAGGTGGTCTTGCCCGAGCCTTGCAGGCCGACCATCAGATAGACGGATGGCGGCGTCTTGGCGTAGCGGACCCTCTCGCGGTCGTTGCCGAGGATTCCTGTCAGCTCGTCGCGGACGATCTTGAGCAGCTGCTCGCTGGGCGCCAGGGCGGTAAGCACGTCTTGGCCCAGCGCCTTCTCCTTGACGCTGGAGACGAATTGCTTGACGACCTTGAAGTTGACATCCGCTTCCAGCAGCGCCAGCCGGATCTGCGCCAAGCCCTCGTGGATGTTCTCCTCGGACAGCTTGCCCTGACCGCGCAGGTTCTTGAAGGCCCGCTGCAGCTTTTCTGAGAGGCTGTCGAACATTGGACTCAGGCCAAACGAAGGCTACGCGGACCGCAATTCATCCCGTGCGCAGCCGCGCAAATAAAGAGGTAGCAGGGGGAAACCACGAAACGAACCGACGCCCCCCTAGGCGGTCACTAGGACCATTGTAAGCCGTGACCGCGGCGGCGGTCAATGGCGGCGGGCACCGCTCGCCAGCCGGAGTGTCCAATGCGCGTGGAGGGACAGCGCTCAGCCGCGGGGTCGTCCACCCCAAGCCCGGGGAGCCTTCAAGCCCAAGCCGATTTTGCCGAGCAACTCAGGATGCCATCTGGTAGAATCTTCAACTAACGCGGCTGGCCGCGGATTCACACAAGGAAGGCAACACTATGAGCGTACTCTCAAGACGCGCGGTTCTCCTCAGCGGAGCAGCCGTGGCTGTCTCCGGGCGGGCGGTCGCGGCCCTGGCCGTCGGCGACGCGGCCCCGGACTTCACGCTGCCTGGATCGGACGGCTCGAATGCGACGCTGTCCTCCTACAAGGGCAAGAAGAACGTCGTGCTGGCGTTCTTCCCCAAGGCGTTCACCGGTGGTTGAACGCGCGAGATGCAAGGGTATCAGGCTGGTATCCAAACCTTCACCG
Organism: Terriglobia bacterium; assembly: GCA_009838515.1. Taxonomy (GTDB): domain Bacteria; phylum Acidobacteriota; class Terriglobia; order Bryobacterales; family UBA6623; genus VXMF01. Next base: position 127,998 of record VXRL01000084.1, read on the forward strand.
ACTCCGGTGCCGTCGTCTTCGCCATCAGCACCGACCCCCTCGACACCAACAAGAAGTTCGCCGAATCGCTGAGCTTGGAGTTCGCGATTCTCAGCGACGAGGGCGGTGCCGTGTCGAAGAAGTTCGGCGTGCTGAACGAGCGGAACATGTCCAACCGCACGACCTTCGTCATCGGCAAGGACGGCAAGATCGCCCACGTCGAATCTGGCAGCGGGGCGATCGATCCGGCAGGCGCGGCCGCCGCCTGCTCCAAGCTCTAGCCGCCGGCTGCAAGCCGCTTAAAGGCGGTCGGCTGCGGCGCACGCGTGATGCGTCGCAGCCTAGGTGCTTGGTGTGCCCCTACCAGGCTCCCTCAAAGAGCCCGGCTGCGCCTTGCCCGCCGCCGACACACATCGTTACGACACCTAGCGGTGCCTTGCGCCGCTTCATCTCGTTGGCAATCGTGCCCACCAAGCGCGAGCCGGTCATCCCAAAGGGATGCCCCACGGCGATGGAGCCGCCGTTGACGTTGAGCCGCTCGTTGGGGATGCCCAGCCGGTCGCGGCAGTAGACCACCTGCACGGCAAAGGCCTCGTTAAGTTCCCACACGTCGATGTCATCAATGCTCTTGCCCTGGTTCTTGAGCAGTTTCGGCACGGCGAAGACCGGCCCGATCCCCATCTCGTCGGGCTCGCAGCCGGAAGTCGTGAAGCCGCGGAAGATGAGCTTATAGGCAATGCCTAGCTGATCGGCGCGCTCCTTGGACATCACCAACGTGACGGATGCCCCGTCGGAAAGCTGCGAAGAGTTGCCGGCGGTCACCGAGCCCTGGCCCGAGTGCGGGTCGAAGTACGGCGGAAGGCCGGATAGGCCATCGATGGTCGTGTCGGGCCGGTTGCACTCGTCGCCGGTGAGCACGTGCTCCTGCTTGTCGACGACCTGCTTGGTCTTCTTGTCGACGATCCCCCGGGTGACCGGCATCGGAGCCAGCTCCTCGTTGATGAAGCCGTCCTGCTGGGCGGCCGCGGTGCGCTGCTGGCTCTGCAGGGCGTATTCGTCCTGGGCCTCGCGGCTGACTCCGTAGCGCCTCGCCACGACCTCGGCCGTGACGCCCATGACCATGTAGACGCCGGGCGTGGTCTCCTTCAGCGTCGGATGGGGGGACTTGTCGGGAACCATCATCGTGATGGACTCGACGCCGCCGGCCAGCATCACGTCTTCGCCTTCGGCCATGACTTGGTGAGCCGCCATGGCGATCGACTGCAGGCCGGAGGAGCAGAAGCGATTGACGGTGGTGCCGCCCACCGAGCTGGGTAGGCCGGCGACCAGGGCCGAGATGCGGGCGATATTGTGGCCGGACGCGCCGTGAGGCTGGCCGCAGCCCAAGATCACGTCACCGATCTCGTTCGGATCGATCTGCGGGTATTTTTCCAGCAGCGCTCGGATGCAATGGGCGACTTGGTCGTCTGGTCGCGTCAAGTTGAGCGAGCCGCGAAACGATTTGGCGAGAGGAGTTCTGAGGGAGTCGACGATTACTGCTTCACGCATAACCCAACTAGTGTCGCCCAACTGTACCCGCCGCGCAAAACCCGTTCCAATGTTGACTGCTCCGCGTCGCGCCGCGAGGATCTGGCTAGTCGGCAACTAGGGCCATAACCTACAGTCGATTTGTAGCCTCTCCTCGCTGTGCAGACGTGATCGACTTGCGTCTCGGTGCGATGAGCAGACCATCGGACTGTTCAAGAAACGAAGCGCCGGTACGACGGCGACCCTGCCTCACTCGACAAGCTTGAGCAGAGTCTCGTATGCGGGAGCTTCCTCACCGGGGACGGCCCAAGCGAACGCTATCGATGCATCGAGCATGAACGCCGATATCACCGGCGCCCCTCTTCGATCATGGACTTGATTTCTCCGTCATCTAGCCGCCGTCCGGACCCTCCCGACTCGGCAATGGCACTGCGGAGAGCTCGAAGCGAGTCTACGGCTTGGCGCACGTCCCGCAGCTCACGACTGTCTACAGGAACGACACGTGCGACCGGCTTGTCGTACCTCGTAACGACAATCTCCTCACCCTTGGCGACGCGCTGGAGAAGCGTGCCGAATCGAATTCTTGCCTCAAGGGCGGTGACTCTCGCGCTCATAGTGCCCTCTTGAACTACTGACCCGTCAGTGATCAGAATTGCACGCGGCGCCGATGGTGTCCATAGCAAGGCCCAGTCCTGATCGGTGTTCTGAGCAAGGCATGTTTGCAAGGCTGGCAACAGCCACTCTAGAGAGGGCAGTTACTGGATTACTCGTTCCTCGTGCGCAACCTGCACCGACTTAGCAGTCTCTCTGACGACCAGACGCGGCAGTCCACCTGCAATGCTGAGAGCGATTCTGACCGGTGACCGCGTGTGCTATAAAGAGAATCCAAGCACGCGCTCGTAGCTCAGCTGGATAGAGCGTCTGGCTACGGACCAGAAGGCCGGGGGTTCGAATCCTCCCGAGCGCGCCATTTTTCCTTGGGCCCGGTTTAGGGGAGCGATTCCCGTTCGTGCGCAACTACACGGCAGTTATCGAGCGGTGCGCCGACACGGGGTACTACGTCGGATATGTTCCCGGCTTCCCAGGCGCGCACAGCCAGGCCGAGGATCTGGCCGATCTCAGCGAGAACCTCAGGAAAGTCATCTCGATGTTGCTCGAAGATGGCGAACCGGAGATGCAAGCGGAATTCATAGGCACCGAAGAACTTGTCGTGGCTTGATCGCGTGTGAGTTCGATTCCAGTCCTGAAGCCGCGTGGTGTCATTGCCCGTCTCCTCGCCCTAGGATTCGCAGAAGTGCGCTAGCGAGGCTCGCGGAAGCAGTTTCGACACCGGGACGATCGGCCGACCACCGTGCCTATGCATGGAGTCTGCGACACTTCCCGCTCTTGCTCAGCGAGGTCGCACGTGATATCGGCCTCAGCGTTCGCGAATTCGTTGAGACTTCCGAAGTGGAATGATTGCCGAAGCGCACTGTAGCACGGGCAGGGCGGACGGAGTTGCATAGCTGGATGCGGCTGGGGCTCCGCGGCCGACGCCAAGACAGAGCGCGACCGCTATCGGCTCGGCGCCACGAATCGAAGCCGTACTCCGCAGGCAGAGGCGATCTTGGTAACCGTGCCGAGCCTAGGATCCCTCTTGCCAGACAAGCCTCGCGAAAGGCCCACCCGATCGATGTCGGCACGTCGTGCGATTTCCGACACGCCTCCCTGCGCCGCCGCCACATTCCGAAATGCCTTCATCAACAGTCGGGGGTCTCCCTCGAATTCCTCGATCGCTGCGTTCAGATACGCGGCGATGTCTTCCGGGGTCTTGAGATAGTCGCTTGCTCTGTGTTCCTTCACTGGCATTTCCGCTTCTCCTGCTGATACGCCCTCCAACAGGCCTGGACCGTTGCTATGTCGCGGGCCTGCCGCTTCTTGGTTCCGCCGGCCAGGAGAATCACGAGTTCCTTTCCGTCGGAGCCATAGTAGATGCGACAGCCTGGACCGAAGTCGATTCGAAGCTCAGACACGCCTCTGCCAACCCGCTTGTGATCGCCGAAGTTTCCAAGTTCGACCCTGTCGATCCGCGTCTGGATGCACGCCCGAACCTCGCTGCTCTGGCGCTGCAACCACTCGCCAAAGTAGTCCGTACCGTCCTCAGCCACGTATTGGACTACTTTGACCGAGATTCTAGCGTAGCCTATTGGCTACAGGATTGTGTGGCAATCGCAAAGCCGCATGCCGATGCTTGGAGACGGTTTCCGGTCTCGCCATCCGCCTCCAGATCGAGTCCGAGGCGCATGGCTTCCGGTGCTCCGCGATTGATTCCGAAGCTGCGATAGATCTCGTCGAGCCACCACGATACGAGGAACTAGCTTCTTATCAGTAGTTTACGGCTGCAAGAGTCCAATTGAAACGACAGTAACCCTCGAATTGGTAAATCCCCAGCGCCTTCCTTCGCGGCGACTCCAGAAAGATCAGGCCGGGCCTAGCCAGAGCCTAGGGCAGTCTCGGCTACCCGCCGAACACTCGCCCGCGGTGCTGGCCGACCAGCAGCTGGAACAGCCGGTGCGCCATCAGCTCGTGTAGCGTAAGCAGCTCGCGGTTGGCTTCCACGACGTCGTCGACGCCGCCGGTGGCCCCCCCGCCCGCCTTGAGGGCTTCGGTGGCTTCGCGCATGACCGGGTCTTCCAAGACCTCCCCGGCGATGTTCCAAAGGGTGATGAAGCGGTCCACCGCGCTGGGGAAACTGACCTTCCAGACGCCGTAATTCGAAGTGGTCCGGGGAGGCTTGAAGTCAAGGTTGAACGGGCCTTCGTAGCCGTGCGACCGCAGTAGCACCAGTACGTTCAGCCAATCCAGCGGATTCACCACGCCGATGCCCAGATCCACGTCGTGCTTGAGCGGGTATCCGTCGTTGATGTCGAAGTGGAAAAGCTTCTTGCACAGCAGGGCGCGCGCCAACACCGCCCGCGTCGCACCGCCCCACATCAACTCGTGCAGGTACTCCGGGTTCAAGCCAACCATCTCGGGATGGTCCAGCAGGCCGCTGGAGATGAACGCCAGCATGGCGTCGCTGCTGGGCAGGATGATCTGCGCCTGCGGCTCGAACGGCTTCGCCTCCAAGCAGTGCTTTAGGGCCGGACGGCCCTTGTCGGCGGCCACCTGCAGGTCGCGGGCGCAGGCGGCATTCAGCCCGTCCGCGAACCAGCGCAAGGTCTGGGTCTCATCGATCGCGCCCTGCACCATGTAGCCGAGCGTGCCCGGCCAGTAGACAGCGAAGTTGGCCCCCAGCTCGTGGCCGATCTCGACGGTGTTCTCCAGCCGCCGCGCTGCATAGCGCCGCACTTCCGGCGCCTCGGCAGCCGCGCTGGCGGCAAAGACCGGATGGAAGAAGGTCTCGCAGGTGACCATCGAGCAGCGCACGCCGTGCTCGTCGAGGGCCTTGTTGATGCGGGCGACCGTCTCCGCTTGGCGGTCCGTGAACAAGTCGTCGGTGTCGATGACGTCCGTGTCGTGAGTCGTCCAGCAGGGAATGCCGATCTCGCCAAGGTGGCGAATCACTTCCTCAAAGCTCACTGGCTCCCGGGTCGGAGCGTGGAAGAGAGCCTGGCCTTCGTACGCGCCAGCCCATTGCGGCCCGCTGATGTAATACTTGCGGCGCTGTTCGGGGCTGTAACTTCCGCCTGCGAGTTGCATCAGGCGGTCGGTCAAGGAGCGCTGTTCGGCTTGGGGAGTAGAAGACATTGAACCCAGTAGAACGCCCCGCAGTCAGGCAAGTCAAGCTCAAGCGCGCGACGATCTTGGCACTCTACGGGCATACCCACTCGCGACCCGCCTGCCTAGGCCGGGCTGCTAGCTCGAGTGCCAGGTTGTCAGGGTTTGGTGCGAGACGAGCCTGTTCCGAACGCCGCCCCGCGGAGCAGGCGCATCGGTTTCCTCAGCAGCATGTCGAATAGGTGCGGAGCCACTTGGAAGATGTCGGCGAGAAACGGTCTCGCCCCGTGGCCCACGACCAGCACGTCGCGCCGGTGCAATAGGTAGTTCAGGCCGGTCGTGGCGACGGAGAACGCCACCGACACGGCCACGCTCTCGGACAGCCTCTCCGTCCCGCGGAGCCAGTGGACGGCGAATTCGATGCCATGGCCCATGGCTGGCAGCACTGCCATCACGACGGCGCTGGCCACCCACGCCGGTTCTACGCGGCGGAAGGACTGCGACATTGCCGCCAAGGTGCCGACCATCGGGGCTCGGTAGACGAGCTCGGTCACGGCGGCGGACACCGCGCTGTTCCAACTGGCGGTCAGGTTCACCGTAAAGAAGATCGTCGTGCGCAGGCACGCGCTGATCACGGCGGCTTTCCAGTTCCAGTTTCGAACCAGCCGATCCACCGGATGCAGGACGATGTCCGCGATAGCGCCGCCCAGGGTTGTCGCCAGAGGCCGGCCGCCGGCAGGGTTCGGCTTTTCTGAATCCATGCGCGAGCGCGGCTCGGAAAGTCCCGGCCGGGCCGCGCACAGGGCGAGGCCGCGCAGGGACGCTGCTTACCACATCATCGCAGCCGACAGATACGGCGGGCGAGCCAACTCTACTGGCCTAAGTCGTGACACAAGAAGCACTCGTTGGAGACCTGGCGCTGCGCGTGGCAGTTCATGCAAGCCACCATGTTGGTCGAGAATTCCTGCATCAGCACCTGCCTCTCCGGCACCGGTCCGTGGCAATCGGCGCAAGCCAGATCTGCCTTGGCGTGCTCGGCATGGCTGAAGAAGACGAAATCCGGCACCCGATAGGCCCGCTCCCACCGGATCTTGCTGCCCGCTGGCAAAGCGGCGAGCTGCCGCACGGCGGGCCTGTCTGCGGCAATCGCCTGGTGGCACTGCATGCATTGGTCGCGATCCGGCAGGCCGGCTCGGGAAGCGGAGGTCGCGCCGGGATGGCAATCGGCACACGCCATCCGATTCTGCATGTGCAGCTGATGGTCGAATGGAATCGGCTGGGTCCCGACCTCCCTCGGCAGGTCCTCCGGCGGGGGCTGGTAGGGCGGCGCTTGGCTGGGGCCGGGCCATGGCGCCAGCGCCGCCAGCGCGATCGCCAGACCTAGCGCTCGTCGCTTCAAGCGCATGTCGGGGCTAGCTCGTTCGCTGTGCGAGCTGACTGCGGGTGTAAGGCGAGCCCAATCCCGCGATCTCGACGTTGACCAAGAACGGCTTTTCGCTGCGGAATGCTCGGTCGAACGCATCCGGCAGCTGATCCCGTGACGTCACGTGGGCGCCATCGCCACCGAACCCCTTCATGACCAAGTCATAGCGGGTGTTCCTCAGCTCGCAGGCGACCGTGGGCGAACCGGGGTAGAAGCCCTCCTGCAGTTCGCGCTCGACTCCCCAGCCGGCGTCATTCCCGACGATGATGACGAGCGGCAATCCGAAACGAACGGCCGTGTCGAGCTCGCCGATGTAGAACCCCAGGGAGCCATCACCGGTGATGACCACGGATTTCGAATTGGGCCGCAGGATCTGGGCGCTGAGACCGATCGGAAGGCCAACGCCCAAGCCGGCCAAGGAGCCGAGCCGCATCCAGCGGCCCGGCTGACGGGCTGAGAGCATATAGCGGCCCCAATGCACAAAATCCCCCCCGTCCCAGCAGATCGTTGCATCGGACGGAAGTTTCTCCCGCAAGACCTCATATACATGAAGCGAGTGCATGGGTGCGCGCGGCTCGGCCATCTCGGCCGCGACCTTGGCCGCGTACTCGTCACAGCCACGCCGCACCTCGGCCAGCCAGGCGGAGCGGTCCGGCGCGGCCCTCTCCGCCAATGCCTCGTTGAAGGCAGCCAGCGTGGTCTTGGCGTCGGCAAGTATGCCGACTGCTAACGACCGGTTCAGGCCCAGCTCGGTGCCGGAGAGATCGATCTGGACTGTCTTGGCGCCGTCCCCGAACAACTGCGAACCGCCCATGCGGAGGCCGTAGTCCATGCGCTTGCCGATGACGAAGATCAGGTCGGCCTTTTGCAGGGCGTTGATGACGCCGCGATTGATGGTGGAATCGGCGTAGCCGAAACACAGAGGGTGTTCGTCCGACACCATCCCGCGGGCCAAGGTGGTGGTAAACAGGGGCGCATTGACCGCTTCAACAAACGCTTGGAGCTCCTCCTCGGCCCCGGACCAATATGCCCCCGAGCCAGCCACGACTGCCGGGCGCTCGCACGCAGCGAGCAGGTCCATGACGCGGTCGAGGTCCGCGCTGGCCGGCTCGCTCCGCAGGATTTCGATGCGCTCGCCTGGTATCGGTGCATGCGTTTCGTTCCGCTCGGTGAACAGATCGACCGGAATGCTCAGGTGGGCGACTCCCGGGCGGCCATGCAGCATCTCCAAGAACGCGCGCTGCACGTGAAACGGTATCTGGCCGGAACGGGCCGGAACGGCGGCGTACTTGGCAATCCCCTGCACCAGCTTGAGCTGATCCATGTCCTGAAATGCGTAGCGGTCACGCGCTCCGGAATCGCTCATGCCGCTGACGGCAAGCATCGGCACGGCCGTGGCGTTGGCGGTGGCGATGCCGGTGATGGAATTCGTGTGCCCGGGAGCGCCGGTCACCATCGAGACGCCGGGCGTGCGCGTGAGGCGGCTCCAGCCGTCGGCCATGTGCACCGCCGCGGATTCGTGGCGCGTGTCGTATATGGACATTCCGTCGCGCGCGGCGACCTTGAGCACGTCGTTGAGATGGTCCCCCACGAGCGTGAAGATGTTCTCAACGCCTTGGCTGCGCAGGCTGCGGACGAATAGCTCCGATCCGGTGGGCATGACCTAGCAGGATACTACTTCGCATCCCGCTTCCTTAGCCGCGGTCGAGCGGAAACACGCATCCGCTCGGCGGCACCCATGCCTTAGCAGCCGATCCGCTTGAAGCTTGGGTCAAGCATCGTTACGATGAGATCAGTACCCGCGTTCGACGCCCAACACGCGGGAGAGAGGCAGCAGTATGTTCCTCACGGACGAATTTCGGCTCAAGGTCGGCTTGGCGGAGCAGCTCAAGGGCGGCGTGATCATGGACGTCACCGATGCGAGCCAGGCTCGCATCGCCCAGGAAGCGGGTGCCGTGGCCGTGATGGCACTGGAGCGAGTGCCGGCCGACATCCGCAAGGAAGGCGGCGTGGCGCGCATGGCCAACATCGAGAAGATGCGCGAGATCATGGAAGCTGTCTCGATTCCGGTGATGGCCAAGGCGCGGATCGGGCACTTCGCCGAGGCCATGGTGCTGCAAGCACTCAAGGTCGACTACATCGACGAGAGCGAAGTCCTCACGCCTGCCGACGAAGAGCACCACATTGACAAGCACGGCTTCACAGCCCCGTTCGTCTGCGGAGCCCGCAACCTCGGCGAAGCGTTGCGCCGCATTGCCGAGGGCGCGGCCATGATCCGCACCAAGGGCGAAGCAGGTTCGGGCAACGTGGTCGAGGCGGTGCGCCATATGCGCGCCATCCGCCAGCAGATCAAGCATCTGACGGTCACGGGCCGCGACGAGCTGCCGCGCACCGCCAAGGACCTGCAGGCGCCAATGGAGCTGGTGGAGTGGGTCGCCCGCGAAGGCCGGCTACCGGTTCCCAACTTTTCCGCCGGGGGCATCGCCACCCCGGCCGACGCTGCCTTGGTGATGAACCTCGGAGCGGAGGCGGTGTTCGTCGGTTCGGGCGTCTTCAAGTCACAAGATCCGGAACGCCGGGCGGCCTCTATCGTCAAGGCGACGACTTTCTTCAGCGACCCCGAGAAACTCCTAGAGTCCTGCGCGGATCTCGGCGAGCCGATGCCCGGCCTCGATGTGGCAAGCCTTGACGAAGGCGAGCTGCTGCAGACGCGTGGCTGGTAGCAAGAACCGGTGCCTTAGCGGAGGCCCCCTCAGCGGTTGCCCCAGCCGGGCGCGAGCACGGCGATGAAGATAGGGGTACTGGCCCTGCAGGGCGACTTCGAGGCTCATTCGCAACGCTTGGCCGAGCTCGGAGCCGAGCCCGTCGAGATGCGCTACGCGAGCCAACTGCGCGAAGTCCAGGGCCTGATCTTGCCAGGTGGCGAGAGTTCGACCAACATCATCCTGCTCGAGCGGGAGGGACTCTGGGACGAGTTGCTCGAATTCGCCCGAGAGAAGCCGATCCTAGGCACTTGCGCCGGCGCGATCCTGCTGGCGAGCCAGGTCTCAAACCCGCCGCAGCGGTCGCTGGCCGCGATGGACATGTCGGTCGAGCGGAACGCCTACGGCCGCCAGGTGGACAGTTCGATCCGCACCGTCGAGCCGGAGCCGGAGTTCACCGAGCGCACCGCGAGCGGCTCGCTGGAAGCTGTCTTCATCCGCGCTCCGATCATCCGGTCGATCGGCCCGCAGGCCAAGCCGCTGCTACGCGACGGGGGAGAGCCGATCCTAGTCGAGCAAGGCTTGCACCTGGCGGCGACGTTCCATCCGGAGCTGACGGCCGACACGCGCCTACACAAGCTGTTCCTCGACAAGGTGCGCTCGACCTGAAGCGGACTCGCGGCCCGGGCCAAGCTGGTACGATACCTGCGCATGCCACTGTTGAAGAACCTTATCGGCACGGCGGTGCGCAAGGTGGCGTCCGACCCTCGCGTGCGCCAAGCGGCCAAGGACGTCTTCGAGGAGAAGATCAAGCCCACGGCCCAATCTACCTGGGAGAAGGCCAAGCCGGAAATCGAAGAGAAGTGGGAGCAGGCGAAGCCGAAAATGGAAGAGGCTTGGGCCAAGACCAAGCCCGTCGTCGCCGAGGCCACGAAGAAAGCGGCATCCGAGGCCGGCAAGCTAGCGAACCAAGTGAAGCGCGAAGTTCAAGAAAGGGCGGCCAAGAAGGACCAGCAAAGCTGAGCGAGCATACGTCGAGGAACCAGACCGTGGCGCTGCCCGGCATCTACGTCTCAATTCCCTTTTGCGCCCAGAAGTGTACGTACTGCAACTTCCGCTCAGACGTGTATTCTCGGGCTCTTCGCGCTGAGTACCTCCGCTACCTCGCAAGCGAGATCGGCGAGGCCGGGCTTCCGCGTGCAGAGACCCTCTATCTGGGCGGGGGCAGTCCAAGCCTGCTCGAGCCTGAAGAGTTCGAGACGCTGGCGCGGGCATTGCCCGCGCATTCTTGGCACGAGGCAACGATCGAGGTCGCTCCCGGCGAGGCCACCCCGCAGCGAGTCGCGGCATGGTCCAGAGCCGGCATCAACCGCGTGAGCTTCGGGGTGCAGTCCTTTGTCCCGGAGGTCGCAAGGGCCGCCGGTCGCAAGCACGATGGCGAGACGGTCCGCACGGAGCTCGAACGGCTGGCCGCTGCCGGGATCGCCAATATTTCCGTGGACCTGATCGCCGGCCTCGCCCGGCAAACGTGGGCTACTTGGCAGGAATCCCTCGCGTGGCTCGAGCAGCTCGGTCCCAACCATGTGTCCGTCTACATGTTGGAGTCCGACGACGACAGCCGCCTCGGTCGCGAGCTGCTCTCTGGCGGGTCGCGCTACGGCGCTAGCGAGGTGCCCGCTGACGATCTGATCTTGGACTTGTACCTGCATGCGTTGGAGCGCTTGCAAGATCTCGGATACCGGCGCTACGAGGTCTCGAATTTCGCCCGGCCGGGGTCAGAGAGCGCCCACAACCTCAAGTACTGGCGCATGGAGCCGTATTTCGGGTTCGGCAGCGATGCGCATTCCTTCGACGGCGAGCGCCGCTGGTCGAACGCGGCCAGCGCCCCCGAATACGTCGACCGCTTGAGCCGCGGGGACCCCGCACGCGTATCCACAGAGCGGCTGGACTCCGAGCGCCTGCTCGAAGATCGCATCCTGACCGGCCTGCGCACCAGGGAGGGCGTTCGGTGCAGCGCGAGCGAGTGGGAGCGGTTGCGCGCCAATGCAGCGGCTCTGAGCGAGCGCGGGTGGCTGGTTGCGGAACGGCAGCGGCTGAGGCTCACAGATGACGGCCTACTGTTCGCCGATCAAGCGATTGCCGAGCTGCTCGGCTGACTTGCAGGGCTACCGGCCGAAGAATCTCGCCACTTCGTCCAAGTCCGTGGTCTTGCTGTAGTCGGGCAGGCTGTTCAAGAAAATCTTCCCGTAGGACTTGGTCTGGATACGGTTGTCCAGCATCACCAGCACGCCCCGATCCGAAGCGGTGCGGATCAGCCGCCCGAAGCCCTGCTTGAGTGCCAGCGTTGCCCGCGGAACGTGATACTCCCGGAAGGCGTTGCCCCCTTCGGCACTGATCCGCTCCGTGCGGGCCCGCACGATCGGATCCGTCGGCACGGCGAAGGGCAGCTTGTCGACGATCACGCAGCTAAGCTGCTCGCCGGGCACGTCCACGCCCTGCCAGAAGCTAGCGGTGGCGAACAGCACGCAATTCCGCGTGCGACGGAAGCGGTCGAGCAGCTTCGCATTCGGCCCCTGCCCTTGGAGCAGGCACGGAAACCCCAATGTCTTGGATACGATCCGATGCACCTCGCGCATCTGCCGGTAGCTGGTGAAGAGCACGAACGCCCGCCCGCGGGTGATCTCGAGGACGCTGCTGATCGCTTTCGCGGCACACGCCGGAAAGTCTCTCTCCCTGGGGTCCGGCATGTCCGGCGGCAGGTACAGCAGGGCTTGCCGACGAAAGTCGAAGTGGCCCGGGATCACGCTCTCGTTGGCGGCGTGCAGGCCTAGCCGACCGCGGATGTACTCGAAGCTCTCCTCGACAGCCAAGGTGGCCGAAGCGAGCACGGCGTTGGCGTGCTGGCGGAAGAGGCGCTCGTCGAGGATCGGCCCGAGTTCGATCGGGGTGGCGTGCAGGTATACGCCGTTGCCACGCTTGTCGACCCAATACACATAGTTCTGGGCGTGGTCGTCCGCCACCGAGACGAGCGTCGAGTTGCCGTCCACTTGCGACAGCACGCCCTCGTCGACCTCGCCCAGCAGCACCCTGAGCAGCGCCCCGATCTCACGGGTTCTGGCGCGCACGAGTTGAGTTTCTTCGCCGCGCCCCTTGGCCAGGCGCAGGACGGACCGCAAGCCCTTCAGCGCGGCGTGCAGGAAGTCGTACTCTTCGGCGTGCTCGCGGCGGAACGCCGCCCGCTCGCCAAACTCCTGCCTGGGCTCGAAGTCGTCGAACAGGCCGAAGAACGCCTTGGCGCTGGCCCGCAAGAACTTCAGGGCTGCATCCAGTTCCGGCGAAGCGAAATCCCCCTGCTTGGCCGCAGACGCGGCGTGTCGCGCAAGATCCTCGACTTGGTGGCTGCTCAGCACCTGCCCGAAGAACTGCGCGGCCACGCTCTCGATCTCGTGCGCCTCGTCGAACACGACGGTTTCGTGCGGCGGAATGATCGGTCCGAAGTCGTCCTCGTCATCGCGCATGGCGAGGTCGGCGAAGAACAGGTGGTGGTTGACCACCACTAGGTCCGCCTCGCGGGCGCGCTGGTGCATCTTGGTGACGAAGCACTGGAAGAATCGCTCGCACTTCCGGCCCGGGCAAGCTTCGCGGCGCGCGTCGAGCCGCGGCCAGAGCTTGCTGTCCGCCGGAAGCCCCTCCAACTCGGAGCGGTCGCCGGTTTCGGTAGTGCGCGCCCAATCGCGTATCAAGGCGAACTCGCTGGTCTCCTCGAGCCCGCTCAGCGACGGCCTGCGTTCCTGCTCGGCCAGCTTCTCGATGCAGACGAAGTTGTTCCGGCCCTTCATTACGGCGACCTGCAAGGGGTGTCCGAGGGCGGACTGGAGAAAGGGCACGTCCTTGCGCACCAGTTGTTCCTGCAGGTTCTTCGTGCCGGTTGAAATGACGGCCCGGCCCGCGGCCAGCACCAATGGCACCAAGTACGCCAGGGTCTTGCCCGTGCCAGTGCCCGCCTCGACGATCAGGTTGCGCTTTTCCGCGATGGCATCCTCGATCAGGCTGGCCATTTCGAGTTGGCCAGAGCGATCCTCCCAGCCGGGCATGCTCGCCGCCAGAACCCCGCCACGGCCGAAATAATCGTCGACCGACGCGGGCGACGCGGAGTGTTCTTCGGGACTCGGCACGCGATCTCCGGACCTATCTAATGTAGTGCCCCCGGCGGATCGCCAAGGCCTACGCTTGCGCTACGAGGGACTCCAGCAAGCGTTCGTAGCGGTCCGCGACCGCTTCCCAGCTGTAGCGTTCGGCTGCTTCGCTTGCCGCCCTGTGACCCAGGGCTTGCAACTGCTCGGCACCGGCCTCCTCCAGTTCGTCGATCCGGGCGCTGAGCTCGCCCGGGCGAGCGCTATACCGCAGTCCCGCTTGTTCGGCCACCTCGCGGTTTTCGGGCGTGTCCAGATACAGCACCGCGCAACCCCGGCCCATCGCTTCGACCAAGGCCGGGTGCGTGCCCCCGACCTCGCTTGCGTGGACGTAGGCGTGGCAATGCGACTGGAGCTCGGCGTAGGCTTCGCCGTACACGGCCCCAGTAAACACAATGCGAGGATCGCGGGTGGACCTCACCTGGCGGATGTAGTTGGCCGCGTAGGGAGCGTCGCCCACCATGACCAGCCGGCGCTTGGCCGAGCTGCGCTCGAATTCCCGCACGACCAGCAGGGCGTTGTTCTCCGGCTCGAAGCGGCCCACATAGAGGTAGTACCCGCCGCGTTCTAGGCCCAGCTGAGCCAGCTTGGCAGAGGTCTCCGATGGCCCGGCGGGCGCGCCGTAGGCGATGCAGTCGGTGTCCAGCCCGAACCGCTCGCGATAGTACGACCGGATGACCAGCGCGTCCGTGACCACGCGGTCGGGGCAGAGCGTCGACCAGCGCTCGGATGCCGCGTACCACCCGCGGGCAGCAATTCCCCACTTGCGGCGCTTGCGCTCGAGGCCGTCTACATTGAGCACCGTGGGGATGCCCAGCAACCGGGGCCAATACGAAAACACCGCATTCGCGCCGTTGCAGTAGATCGCGGCATCGGCGCCGCGCAGCATCAAGTGGAGGGTGGATAACAGGGTGTGGACGGCCGTGTCGGTGTGCTTGCCGCGAACCGTGGGCAACACCACCAAGCGCGCTCCCCGGCATTCCCGCTGGCCGCTGGCATAGTGTGCGCGGCAGTAGACCGTAACCTGATGCCCGCGCTCGACGAGGCGGGCCGCAAGCTCTTCGGCGAATGTCTCGAAGCCGCCGTAGTTGGCGGGAATGCCCCGGGTGCCCAGCAGGGCAATCTTCATGTAGCCCGATAGCGTACTGGCTCCGCGACCAGCTCCGCTCTCCGCGTCGCCTCGGCCACTTCGCCCTGCAGGGGCACGCTGACCGGGCGGTAACGGAACCAGCTCGCCATGTACGACTCGTCCACGCGCCGCCGCGCTTGGATCCAGCGGCGCTTGCGCAAGGCTCCCTTGTAATTCCGCGCCAGGTAGAAGAAGGCCCGCAGCGAGTACCGCTCGAGCAGGATGCAATACGCCACGATACCCAGGTCCCGGAACGTGATCGGCAAGAAGTTCCGCGCGTAGAGACCCGGCGTTATGTTCTTGATGCGCATCAGGAAGCGGTTCTTGACCGAGTGCATGTTGATCTCGGCCGGGAGCTGGTTGCGCATGCCAGGGCGCAAGCTGCGCACATGGTACGCCGCCGCGCGCGGGTCGAAGATGCACTTCCAGCCCAGCAGCTGGGCGCGCCAGGCGACATCGGCATCCTCGCGGTAGGTGAAGAACTCTGCGTCGAAGAACTCCCCGTTCACAGACACGTCGGCAATCATCTGGCGCCGGTAGCAAGCCGCCGCGGCGGTGGCGCCGAACACGTACTCGTACCGGCGATAGTGTCCGTTGTTGGTCTCCATGCAGCCGCGGTCCTTGTGGCGCAGCATGGGAGTGAAGAACATGCCGGTGGAGTCGAGCCGTTGGACTCCCTCGATGTCGAAGCTGGCGTCGGCCAGCAGGAGCTTGCCGCAGACCGTGCCTGCCATCGGATCCATCTTGGCCGTCAGCATCAGGCTGTCAACGAAGTCCGACAGCAGCAGCACATCCGGATTGAGCGTGAGCACCCAATCTCCGCGCGACAGGGCAATCGCTTGGTTCTGCGCGGCGGCGAACCCGACGTTCTGCTCGTTGTAGACTACGACGCAGCGGTCCTCAAAGCGCTCGAGAATGTCGCAGGTGCCATCGGTCGAAGCGTTATCGATGATGATCACCTCGAGCGGCCGGTGAGTCTGCTCCAGCGCCGATTCCAAGCAGCGGCGGATGAACCGGCCGCTGTTGTACGTGACCACCGTTACCGATACCAGAGGCTTGGCTGACATGAAGATCAATTCCGTTCCGAGAGTTCCGGTAGGGCAACTACTCCATCACGACAGGCTGGCAAATCCAGATCGCACAATGCGGGCTGAATTCCAATACGCGCGCGCGGCCTGAAACGAGCCCACCCGCGCCAAAGAAAAGAGGGTCCGCGATACCAACCCCACCAGTACCGCACAGCGAACGCAGCGATACCAGCCGCCTGAAAAGTGTTTCTCGGCGTATCGCAATAATCCACCATACCAAGCCAATAGCCTAGCCTGCAGGGGCAGGGTCGCGACGGCGTGCCCGCCTACGTGCCGGGCCACTGCAACGGGGTTGTAGCGAAGCCTGAGTCCGGCGTCGCGCAGACGCTTGCAGAGATCCACGTCCTCGAACCAAGCTGGGTGGAATCGCTCGTCCAACCCGCCGACGGCGGCGAGCGCGTCCCGGCGCAGCAAGAGCAGGGCGCCTGCCGGCTGCTCGACATCGCAGGCCACATCAAGGCGCAAATCCAAGAGCCGGTAGTGCCGGTTGACGGGGTTGCGCCTCCATGCGCGATTCACGCCGAGCACTTCGAAGATCAGGGTGGTCGGCGTCGGGAGCGAGCGGGCGAAGAAGCCCACCTGCGCGGAGCCATCGAAACCCTCCAGCAAACCGCCAGCGCCGGCCACGCCCACAGCATCGCACTCGGCGACGAGCTCGGCAAGGCCGCTACGCAGCTCGCAGTCTGGATTCAGCAGCAGGATGTTAGGCGCGCTGGTCGCCGAGATCCCTTGGTTGGCGGCCGCGGCAAAGCCGCGATTGGAGTCGTTGTTGATCCAATCAACCCACGGGAAGCGATCCTGCAGTCCGGGATCCGGCGATTCGCCGGGCGTGTTCTCAATCACAACAGCCTGTTCGACCTTGCCATCGAGCGCCGCGAGGCAGCCGGGCAGGTACGAGCCCGACCGATGCGCCACGATGACCGCCGCCACAGGTTGGGTCAAGGCACCCTCCGCACCGGCTGCCCGACCAGCCGGAAATACCATCGCCAGTACGAGTCCCAGCCCCCGGCCAGCTGCAGGGCGGCGATCTCCCCTTCCCCGGCCCGCAGCGCGGCGGCCAAGCCTTCCTCCCCTCGGCGCGAGCTGGGACGCCAGTGCGCGTGGCAATCCCGCATCCCCAGGAGCATGCCCGCCAGCCACGCCCGGAATCGCCCGCGCGACAGGGCCAGCGCCGCCCAGAGCAGCTGGGCCGACAAGACGGGAAGCGCGAATCGCAGCAGCAGCGCTTCCGAATAGTGCTTGGCGATCAGGAGCAGTTGATGCCGCGTGATCCAGGCCACGCTTTGGCTGCTCCAGCGGCCGGCGGTCTCGCTGCCGCGATGCCAGGCCAGCGCATCCGGCACATACGTGCCCGCCAGCCCAAGCGCGGCGGCGCGCATGCCGAGGTCCACGTCTTCCAGATAGGCGAAGAAGGACTCGTCGAACAGTCCCGCCACGTCGAAGAACTCGCGCCGGAAGAGCGCCGCCGTGGCCGAGGGGAAGTACGTCGCCCGCGGGCGCGAATACTCTGGGCCGTCGCGCTTGCCATGCCCGAGGCGCCAGGCCGTGCCGCCTCGGCAGACAGCGTCACCTGCTCCATCCAGCACGCCTGCGCGGCCGGTGTCGTAGACCTTGCCGGTGACGAACCATGCATCGGCGCTCTGGCCAGCCTCGAGCATGACGGCAAGCCAATCGGGAGCAAGGTCCACATCATTGTTGAGCACGGCGATCCAAGCGCCGCTGGCCGCCTCGATTCCTCGGTTGAGCGCCTTGCTAACACCTTGGTTGGAGCCCAGCAGGATGCTGCGCGCGCCGTGGGCGGCCGCCACCTCTGCCGAAGCATCGCTGGAGCCGTTGTCGACGACAATGACCTCCAAGCTGGTCTCGCCGGGCAGGCACTGGTGCGAGAGGCAACTCAGGACTCGCTCGAGCAGATCGGCGCGGTCTCGGTGTGGAATGACCACGGAGACGGTCATTTGAGCGGCGCGGTCACGCCCATACCTAACCATTACACTATCGGAGTGCTGACCTGACCCGGCTCAGGGGCAGGGGGCTGCTGGGGGCGGATGGTGCGAACATTCGACGCGGGTTGGATTCGATCCCAGTACCCGATTTTCGACCCCCGCACTGGCAGGCCCCCGGAACTCTACTTCGACGGACCCGGAGGCACACAGGTGCCACGCCAGGTAGTCGAGGCGGTCTCGGGCTACCTTGTGGGCTGCAATGCCAACCTGCACGGGGCCTTCCGCTCCAGCCGCGAAAGCGACTCCATCGTCAAAGAGGCCCACCGCGCCGCGGCCGACCTGTTGGGCTGCTCCGCGAGCGAGGTCATCTTCGGCCCCAACATGACCACGTTGACATTCTGGCTCAGCCGGGCGCTGGAATCGGAATTCGGACCCGGCGACGAGATCGTGGTGACGCGGCTCGACCATGACGCCAACTACGCGCCTTGGAAAAGCTTAGAGCCGACCGGCGTTACCGTTCGCGAGGTTCGCTTCAAGCCCAAGGACTGCACGCTCGACCTGTCCGCGCTGCGCTCCGCCATCAACCGGCGGACGAAGTTCGTCGCGGTCGGCTACGCCTCGAACGCGGTGGGCACCATCAACGACATCAAGACCGTCGTGCGCCTCGCCCACGCGGTTGGGGCGCGCGTGTTCGTAGACGCGGTGCATTTCGCGCCGCACGCACCCATCGACGTAAGGTCCCTCAACTGCGACTTCCTGGTCTGTTCGGCCTACAAGTTCTTCGGCCCGCACCAAGGCCTGCTGTACGGCAAGCAGGAACACTTGGAATCCCTGCGGGCGTACCGGGTGCGGCCCGCGGACGACGGTCTCCCCGGACGCCTCGAGACAGGGACGCAGAATCACGAGGGCATGGCAGGCACTGCGGCCGCGATCCAGTACATTGCAGGGATCGGCCGTCGCTTCGGCGGGGTAGACCCGAACTGCAGCCGCCGGGAGGCCGTGGTGGCCGGAATGACGGCTATCAGGAACTACGAGCGCGGGCTGTCGCAGCGCCTGATCCGCGGCCTGCTCGAAGTTCACGACCTAGAGTTCTACGGCATCCGCGACGAGGCGCGCTTCGACTGGCGCGTTCCGACGGCGGCCATCCGCTTGCGCGGAATCCATCCGCGGGCGGTCTCCGAGGCGCTCGCACGGCGCCGCATTTGTGTCTGGGACGGAAACTTCTACGCCGTCAACGTCACGGAAGATCTGGGCTTGGAAGATTCCGGAGGGCTCGTGCGCATCGGCCTGACGCACTACAACACTTCCGAGGAGGTGGACCAGCTGCTCGATGCGCTGCAGAGTCTGCGCCCCTGAAGCGGCTCTGCACGCGATCTGGCCCCGGGGCTGGAGTACCGGGCTTTCGAACAGAACCCGCTCTCTAGAACTCGGGCAGGTTACGCATCATCGATCCGGTATCGCCGCCCCGCGAGAACCGAGCCGAGTCCAATACCTGCCGGGTAGGATCGTGGAGGGTGCCCAAATAGCGCATGTCGCCGCGGGTGCTGCCCATCAAGATCACGATGTACCGCCGTGCCGGATAGAACAACGCTTGGAACTGGATCTCGTCCTCCTCGCCGCTGATCCACTCCTCCGAGTCGGGCCTTTCCAGCTTGGCGACGACCTCGAAGTAGCTGTCGGTCGTGCCAAGCCCGATATAGCGTTGGTCCGCAGTAGAGGTGTCTGGCTGGAGCCAGCGGTCCAGCGGGTTGTGCAGGCGCCCCACCAGCCCCAAGAAGCCGATCACGGAGACCAGCAGGCCGACGCCGATGGCGATTGCGAGCAAACGCACCAGCCGAGCGTCCGCGCCGGACAGCAATCGCTGCTTGGGTTCGGGCACCGGAGCGGCGGGCGGTTCCCGGGCGGCGGCAGTCGAGGGCATCTCGGTGACCGTCCGCCGATACGGGAACAGGCCCCCGACCTTGAATTCGAGCTCGCGCTGCAAGCCTAGGATGAGCACCGGGGAGTCGGAACTGCTCACACCCCCGAGATGGCGCTTGGGGATCCAAAATTCTTGGCCGGTCATGCAGTTGCGAACCTGCACTTCGGACCAAGTAGAGTCGTGCATCGTCCACTCGTTGTGTTCGATGCCGCGGATCGCGGGATAGAAAGAGAAGCGTCGGCCTTGGAGCGCTTCGAGCGATTCCTGTGGAGCGTTCGGCACCATGGCGATCAAGCCAAACTATCCAGAGTATAGAGTTAACGCCTGCGCAGTACGAGCACGCGAAATGTCTCTCCAAGGCCGAATATCAGCGTCTTGAGCTGCATTCTGAAGCGGACGGCTTCGCGGTCGGATTCGGCTGCGAGAGCGCGGGCGAAGCTGTCCGGCTCGCCTAGGCTGAGCAAGTAGGCCTGCTGCGATGTCACCGGCGTGACCTCCAACCCCGCTTCCTTGGCGGCGTCTTCCAGAGCGCTGAAGTTGACGTGTGCCGTGATGTCGCGGCGACCCGGCTCCAGCAATACGTCCGGGTCGGCGCGGTGCCGACAATATCCCATCAAGGAACCGTCAGGAAAACGTCCGGCCCGCTCGATCTCCGTCCGGGAGTAGCCATAGTCGATTACGAGGATCCAGCCGCGGCGCAGGGTGTCGCTGATGCGTCGTAGGGCAGCGACCTGGCCATCGCAGCTCTCGATGCGGCTGCCCGGGTCGATGCCGGGCCAGGCGTCGTCGGCCCGCGCCGGTCCGAGAGTCTGCCAGCAAAAGCGGCCACCCCTTAGCGCGACGCCCCGCAGCAGCCACCCGTCGCTGGTCCGTTCCACCGAGTCCACGGGGAGAGCATCGAAGAATTCGTTGCACACGACAACGCCGGTGAGGGGCCGCTCCGGCCACGGGTCGCCATGTTCGACGCCGATCCAATCGATCCCCGGAATGGATTCCCGCACCTGCGTTCCGATCTCGCCGCGCCCCGGGCCCACTTCCAGCACCGAGAAGTCCTCGGGGCAGCCCAGTTCCTGCCGCCAGCGCTCGATTTGCTGGGCGAGGAGCCGGCCGAAGACGGGCTGCAGTTGGGCGTTGGTATAGAAGTCCCCGCTCGTGCCGAAAGGGTCCCGCTTGCCGGCGTAGTAGCCGAGCCGCGGGTGGTACAGGGCGAGTTCCATGAAGCGCCGGAACGGTATCGGACCGTCTGCGCGGATCTCGTCGGCAATGACTTGCGCTAGATCCAAGCTCGCCTCAGCGCTGCAGTTCGTAAGGCGCGGCCGGGTTGTCCAGGCTCTGCGGCGTGTACTCGAACATCTCCACGAAGTAGTCGTGAAGCCCCTCGAAGATCATTCGCTGCAGGATCCAGCGGAACTGCGGGTGGGCCAAATCTCGCGGATGGACCTCTAAGTAATATGTATGGATGTTGGCTGGCTTGTCCTTTAGGTCGATCACCAACTCGACCCGCCCCCCTTCGGTTTCGCGCACGTCGAACAGAAGCAGCGGATGGGAGTACTTGCGCAGCTCTTTGCGCACGGCCACGATCGCCTCGGCGTTCCCACCCATACAGGGCAAGCATAGCAGCGCCCCGGCGGGGCCCCGCATGCGCGATCAAGTGATTCGCTGATGAGCAGTTGGCTCGACTCGGACCGGGCGCCCGAGACGGGCTGGCCGCGCGCGGCCGTGCGGATCCTGACCGCCTGCATGCTGCTGCTTGGGGCGGCAGCGGGATGGCTCGTGCTGACCCGTCCGGTGCATCGCATCGAAGGGGATTTCCTCCAGCGCGAGGATCGCTCGGTGGCGGACGCTTGGCTGCTTGAGCAGCTCCAGCAGCCCATCGCCGAGACCCGCGCACGCGCATACCTTGCGCTGGGTCGCATCCAGGGCCGCTCTGCCGGAGGCCTGCTCGTTCGAGGCATGGCCGACCCAGCAGCGTCCGTGCGCGCGGCCGCGGCTTTCGCGGCGGGAAACGTCTTTGACGCGCGCCTTGGAGGCGCGCCGCCGGAGAGGGCCGTCACAGAGGCTCTGACAACCCTGCTGGCCGACGATGAGCGCTTGGCAGTGACCCGAGCTGTCGGAGCTCTTGGCAAGATGCAAGGCTTGGCGGCAGTTGGAGGCATCATGCGCAGCGCTGCGCCGATCGCGACCTCGATGACAGCGCTGATGCGCATCGAGGCCCAAGATGCAAAGGATTTCGTGCTGGAATACCTGGACTCGGACGACCAAGACAGCCGCTGGGCCGCGGCCTTGGCTGCGAGCTACCTGCGCCTCGCGGGCGACGCCGCGATCCGGGCGAGATTGCTGCCGCTGCTCAGCGATGACAACGAGTTCGTGCGCGCAGCGTCCCTGCGCGCCTCTGCGCGGACCGACCCGGACGAGCAATTGGTCGAACTGATTCGCGCCAACCTCGAGCACCCCGATGCCAAGGTGCGCTTCGAAGCGGCCAACACGTTGGGGCGCCTAGCAGGCGAAGCCGCCGGCAGCAAGCCACCCGCGGCGGAGCCGGCATTGAAGCAGGCCCCGCTGGAGACCGTTCGCGGACCCCTACTCGAGGGGGCGGATTACCAGCGTGTCGCCAAGACGATCGGGGTGCGTCTGCGCATGAGCACGTCGCTGGGCGACTTCGACATCGAACTGGACTACGACCAAGCCCCGATGACCTCGGAGCATTTCCGTCGCCTTGCGCAAGAGGGGGCATTCGACGGCACGCGCTTCTTCGCGGTGCGCCCGAACGGCTACGCGGCGGCCGGAGCGGGCATGCAGCTGATTCGGTCGGAAATAAATCCGAAACCGTTCCTGCGCGGAAGTCTCGGCCTGCTGCGCCAAGGCGGAGCGTCCGGCGGAGGCTTCTTCCTCTGCACGACGGCCTTGCCGCTGGCAGACGGGCGCTATGTCAACTTCGGGCGGCTCGTATCTGGCGACCAGCGGCTAGACAGCATTGCCGTCGGGGCCGCCGTGCGCTCGATCCGCGAAGTTCCCTGACGAACGGCACGAAAAAAGGTTGGCAAGAAACCTTGCTTTCCGTTGTGCGCTGTTTGCTATAGTCTCTATGCACTACAGCGAGAGTGCGGAGTTGTGCACGAATCGCGTTTTGCCTGAACAATTCTGGAAAGGAGGCAGCCAGGTGAGTTCTAAGAACCCCACAGACGGGCCCGTATGCGGGTCCGATCAGGAACCGCGCAAGGGATTTTCCCGTCGCACCTTTATCGAGGGCGTCGGGATCGGAGCTGGCGCGGTCGGGGCAATCGGGACGGCCGAGCCGGCACGTGCGCAAAGTAACGAGCCCGTCGGACCCGATCCGGTAGCCATCACCCTGAACATTAACGGCGAGAGCCACGAACTGAAGGTCGAGCCGCGAGTGACACTGATCGACGCGCTCCGCAACCGACTGGACCTTACAGGAGCGAAGAAAGTCTGCGACCGCGCGACCTGCGGCGCCTGCACCGTGATGGTGGACGGCGACCCCGTCTACTCCTGCACGCTGCTGGCGATCGAGGCCCAGGGCCGCAGGATCGAGACGATCGAGGGAATCTCCACCGAGGACTCCATGCACCCGGTGCAGGCCCAGTTCGTCGAGCACGACGCCCAGCAGTGCGGCTTCTGCACGCCGGGCTTGGTCATGGCCGGCAAGGCGATCGTGGACAGCAATCCGCAGCCCTCGATGGCTGACGTCGAGAGCGGCCTGAGCGGCAACATCTGCCGCTGCGGCACCTATGTTGGCGTTCGCAAGGCCGTCTACGATGCGGCACGCGCCTAGGGAGGACAGTACGCAATGGCAACCAAGTACGATTGGCCAGCCGCTGACGACCGCAGTCTGATCGGCAAGCGACACAACCGCGTCGACGGCCCGGAAAAGGCCCGCGGCGCAGCGAAGTACTCCTACGACCGCAACCTCGACGGGATGCTCTTTGCCAAGCTGGTGACCTCCACGGTTCCCCACGGGCGCATTGTCGGCATCGACACGTCGCGCGCGGAAAAGGCCCCGGGCTACAAGGGCCACGTGAACATCCTCAACGTTGGCGACGAGGTGCAATGGGCTGGCGCCGAGATCCTGGCGATCTGCGCCGATACCGAAGAGCACGTCCGCGACGTAGCTGCGGCAGTGACCGTGCTATACGAGTCCATGCCCCATTGGGTCAAGGACGAGGACGTCGAGAAGGCCGGCGAGGCCAACCGCGTCAAGCCCGCCAAGGATGACACCAAGGGGCCGGATCTCGAAGAGGCTTGGAAGAGCGCCGACGCCACGGTGGAAGGCTACTACGGTCTGGCCGTCATCACCCACTGCTGCCTCGAGCCGCACGGCCAGGTGGTGGATTGGACCGGCGACGAGATCACCGTTTACGCATCCACGCAAGCGGTCGCCCGGATCCCGGGAGACCTGGCCAAGGGCCTGTCGCGGGACGAGAAGATCGGCACCGTGGCAGCGGACTCGATCCACGTCATCACCCCCTACATGGGCGGCGGCTTCGGATCAAAGTTCAACATCGACACCTGGGGCATCGCCTGCGCCAAGCTGTCGAAGATGACCGGCAAGCCCGTCAAGCTGATGCTGGACCGCGACGAGGAGCTGATGGTGGCGGGCGGACGCCCGTCCGACTTCGGCAACATCAAGATCGGGGCCAAGAAGGACGGGACTCTGGTCGCGTACGAGTCCGAGACCTGGTCGACGGGCGGCATCGCCGGCCGCCGCAGCCCCCCGGTGACGTAAGTCAACAACAACGAGGAGCCGCTTGGCCCGAAAGCCCGCCACCAAAACGTTTCGACGAACATAAGCACGGCCCGCGCCTGGCGCGCGCCCAACCACCCTCAGGCCGCCGTGCTGACGATGTGCCCGATGGAGGACCTGGCCGCCAAGCTGGACATGAACCCGGTGGACTTCTTCAAGAAGAACGCCGACCTGACCGCCCGCCCGGAAGTCTATCGCTACGAGATCGACAAGTGCGCGGAGATGATCGGGTGGAGCGACAAGTGGCACAAGCGCGGCGATTCCGGTTCCGGACCGGTCAAGCGCGGCCTCGGAATGTCCCTGCACACCTGGGGCGGCAGGCCGCACGACTCGACCTGCGAAGTGCGCATCCAGCCCGATGGCGGGGTTTCGGTCAACATGGCCAGCCAAGACTTGGGCGTGGGCACCTACACGACGCTGTCGGTGATCGCGGCCGAGACACTCGGCCTGCAGATCCCCGACATCACGGTCAACATCGGCAGCTCGAAGCTGCCGATCTCCGGCGCGTCTGGCGGCTCGACCACGGTGGGCGGCACCTCGGCCTCCACGCGGCGGGCCACAGTCAACGCGCTCGAGGAGCTGAAGGCGGTCGTGGCCGAGGCGCTCGAAGCGGACGCTGCCGACTTGGTGGCCAAGGACGGCAAGGTCTTCTCCAAGACCGATTCCTCGAAGTCGCTGAGCTGGGCGGAAGCCTGCCGCAAGCTGGGCAACCGCACCATCACCGGACAGGGCAAGCAGCCGGACAGGAACGGCGGCAAGCTGAACGACTCCGGCGTGGGCGGCGTGCAGATGGCCGATGTATCGGTCGACGTGGAGACCGGCATAGTCTCGATCAACAAGATCGCGGCCGTGCAGGACGTCGGCCTGGTGATCTGCTTGGAGCAGTGCGAGAGCCAAGTCTACGGCTCGCTGATCCAAGGCGTGGCATGGGCTCTGTACGAGGAGTCGATCTACGACCAGACCACCGGCAAGATGCTCAACCCGGACATGGAGTTCTACAAGCTCCCCGGCGCGGGCGACATCGGAGAGCTGGAAGTCCACATGGTCCAGAACAAGTACGACGACAGGGGCGTGATCGGCATCGGTGAACCGCCTGCCATCTCGCCGGGAGCGGCAATCTCGAACGCCGTGGCCAACGCCATCGGCGTGCGCGTGCCGACGCTGCCACTGACGCCAGACAAAGTGCTGGCAGCACTCGCGGACGCCTAGGAGGTCAGGAATCATGCAGAACTTCGAATACATCGCACCGGAAAGCGCGATTGCCGCCGCCCAGGCGCTGAGCCCCAAGGCGGGGCTGACAGCGGTGCTGGCGGGAGGCACGGACCTGCTCAGCCTGATGAAGGAGCGCGTTGAATCGCCGACCCGCGTGGTGAGCCTGCGCAACATCGCGGCGCTTCGGGGCGTGTCCAAGCAGGGCGGCGGTCTGCGGATCGGCGCCATGGCGACCGTCCACGACCTGCTCGACTCCAAGGCCGCTGCCGGGTACGCTTCGCTCTTGCAAGCCGCGCGCGGCATCACCGCGCCGCAGGTGCGGGCGATGGGCACCGTAGCGGGCGACCTGCTGCAGCGCCCGCGCTGCTGGTACTACCGCAACGGCTACGGCCTGCTGGCCATGCATGACGGCAAAGCGCTCGTGCCCTCGGGCGAGAACCGCTACCACGCGATCCTCGGCAACAAGGGACCGGCGTACTTCGTCAACGCCTCGAGCCTCGCGCCGGCGCTGATCTCGCTGGGCGCACAGGTGACCGTGGCCGGACCGGAGGGCGAGCGCTCGATGTCGGTGGCGGATCTGTTCCAGATCCCCTCGTCGACGTCGGAGCGGGAGAACACGCTGAAGCCGAACGAGATCGTGACCGAGATCACGGTCCCCAGCGCTTCCGGCTGGAAGACCGGGACCTACGAAGTGCGCCAGCGGCAACTGCTGGACTGGCCGCTGGTCACGGCTTCGGTGGCGCTGCGGATGCGCGGCAACAAGGTTTCGGACGCACGGGTGGTGCTGGGCCACGTGGCTCCGATCCCCTGGCGCTCGTCCGAGGCAGAAACAGCCTTGAACGGCCAGGCTGCGAACGAGAGTTCGGGCGAGGCCGCTGGCAAGGCCGCGGTTTCGGCCGCGACTCCGCTGAGCCAAAACTCGGCCAAGGTGCAACTGGCGACCATCGCGGTCAAACGCGCGGTCGCGATGGCGGGCTAGTCCCGCCCCGGACCAAGGGCCGTCGGAGTTCGCGCTCCGACGGCCCGATTTCTTAGCTACCTGCGAGGAACAGCATGTCGCGCAACCGAGGGGCTGGCCTGAAGATCCTTACCCACCGCTGCGGAGACCTCCGCTGGAAGGGCATGTACATCGACGCGGACGACGATCCGACCGTGCCGCTGTCCAACACCCGAATCTACTGGTGCGACCAGACCCAGAAGCCCGTGGGGCCGGACGGCGACATCGTGGACGAAGACACGTGCACGGCGTCGCGCAAGTGCTACGAAATGCTCTAGTCCGGCGACCTTGCCGGAACCCAACCGCCTAGGGGCGGAGAATGCGCCCGTAGGGCTCCTCGAAATACTTCTCGAAGATCCATTCCGGCTGCCAGCGATCCCGGCTCTGCTCACGCCCGGTGAGATCGATTTCTTTCGGCTTCGGATTCTCCACGGTCAACGGGTGATCGTCCCCAACCCTGGCCTGCCACTCGCGCATGAGCTCGGTAAGCTCCGCGATTCGGGCTGCTTGGGCAGGATCCTCGGCAAGATTGCGCGTTTCGTGAGGATCTGACGCGAGATCGAACAGCTGCACGTGGTCGATCTGGGGGTAGCGGATCAGCTTCCAGCGGTCTCCGCGAACCGATTTCATCAGGTCGCGGAACGACGTGAAGATGGAGTCGCGCACGGACTCGACCTCTCCATTCCAGACCGCCGAGAGGTCGACGCCGTCGATTCCGTCGGGCATCTCCACGCCGAGCATCGAGCACAGTGTGGGAAAGATGTCCAGCAGATAGCAGAACGTGTCGGATGATCCTCCCGCCGGGATTCCGGGTCCGGAAAAAATGAGCGGAGCGCCCATGGAGTGCTCGTAGACGTTCTGCTTGCCGAGCAAGCCATGGCTGCCGACTGCCAGCCCGTGATCGGCCGTGTAGATGACGATGGTGTTTTCGGCGTGCGGGCCAGAATTCAGCTCGCGCAGGATGCGTCCGACCTGCCCGTCCAAGTGCGTGATGAGACCGTAGTACTCCGAGAGCTGGTCTTGCACAAGGAGCCGGGTTCGCGGCCATGGGCCGAGACTCTCGTCGCGTCCGGTCATGTGCCCGTTGTTGAAGGGATGTTGCGGTGCGAAGTTGGGAGGCAGCGGCGGCGGGTTGCGGTAGTACATGCGCCGGTACTTCTGCGGGGGGTTGCGCGGGTCGTGGGGCGCGGTAAAGGCGACGTACGCGAAGAACGGCTCGTCTGGCTCGTGATTGCGCAGGAAGTCGATGGCAGCGTCAGCGAACAGCGTGCTGGAAAAACGCGTGCCCTCGCGCTCCCGGTACAACTTGCCGTCAGGCCCGAGGTCCTCGAGCGGGACCTTGAGGTGGTTCGACATGCCGCCGAACATGAGATTTCGGCCTTGCTGGAAGCTCTTGAGCCACGACGGCCTGCCGTTGTGCCACTTGCCCGTTGCGAACGTCGCAAAGCCGCTGCGGCCAAGCAGCTGCCCCAGGGTCGTGTGCCCTTGCATGTCCATCGGGATGCGGAAGAAGCTCTTGCCCGTGTTGAGCATGGCTCGGCTGGGGACGCACACCGCCCCGCCCTGCGCGCCCAGACAGTAGGCCCGCTTGAAGCTGAAGCCTTCGGCCGCTAGACGGTCCATATTCGGCGTTTGGATATAGGGATTGCCGTGGGCGCTGATCGTGTCCGGCCGTTGGTCGTCCGCGAATAGGAGGAGTACGTTGGGCGGCTCGGCTCGCAGCGTGGCCGCCAGCAGAAGAGGGAGAATCAGCCTAGCAGTGGTCATGGAATGTGCGGCCAGTATAGCCCTCCGTCACGAACGACTCGGCCTCTCGCTGATGCGTAGGCAATAGGCATCCTTCGACACCCTTGCTCCAAGAGCAATCGCGAGAATCAGATGATCACCGCAGCCGCTGAAGTTGTTGGTGGCCTCGCGGCCCAGCTGCAACGTGACTGCTCCGCCGAGAGACCGGGGCTCTATCGGAACGGAGTAGAATTGGGCGCAAGGACAGCGTTACGTGGGACTACAGCCGGTTACAGATGCCGTTGTTGATCGAATGGTCCGGGCCATCGTTGATGCCGTCGACCCAGAGCAGGTGATCCTTTTCGGCTCGCGTGCGCGCGGAACCGACAGCGCAGATTCTGATGTAGATCTGCTCATCGTGTCGTCAGAGCCGTTCGGCGCGGGAAGGAGTCGGTACAAGGAAACCGTGCGCGCTTACGAGGCGCTTTCGGGCATGCGAGTCGCTAAGGACATCCTGATGTACAGTCGCCCCGAAGTCGAGTACTGGCGTGACTCGCTCAACCATGTTGTCGCGCGGGCTCTGCGGGAGGGGAGAGTTCTCTATGAGCGAGCCGAAAAGTGACGCGGTAGTACGAGCCAGAATCGATAGCGAGAGCAAGATGCGAGCTACTGAGGTACTAGGGGCGATGGGCTTGTCGGTCTCCGATGCGATCCGCTTGTTGCTGGTACGAGTAGCCGACGAAAAGAGACTGCCCTTCTCCGTACAATTCCCCAACTCGGCGACGATCGAGTCCATGGAAGAACTGGAGCAGGGCAAAGGACGTCGCTTCGACTCCGCGGAAGAGCTATTTCAGGAGATCGCACTGAAGGCCGACTGAGCCCGCGGGCGTAATCTTCAACTCACAGTGGCGCCATTCTCGGCAATATAGTCCCACACCTATACTCTTAGCCAACATGCGCAAATTGACGGCAACGATTCTCTGCTCCCTTTTCGCGACGGCGTATTCAACAGCCCAGCAGCCCAACATTCTCTTCCTGATGTCCGACGATCACGCTGCAAACGGGTTGGGTGCCTACGGCGGACGGCTGGCATCTTTGGAACCCACGCCTGAACTGGACAAGCTGGCCAGCTCGGGAATGCTGTTCGAGAACGCGTTTTGCACCAATTCGATCTGCACCCCCAGCCGCGCGACGCTCCTTACCGGACAGTACAGCCACGTGAATCGCGTCACCACGCTGAGCGGACACCTTGAAGGCGACCGTCAATATGTGGCCAACCTGATCCGCGACGCCGGCTACCAGACCGCAATGGTCGGCAAGTGGCACCTGAAGCGCGAACCGTCCTTTGACTACTACTGCGTCCTGCCGGGCCAGGGGTCGTACTTCAACCCCGTAATGCGCGAATCGGGCCAACCATGGCCGGACAACTTGCGCCGATTCTCCGCCTATGACTCGACTCACTCGACGGACGCCATCGTCAAGGCATCCATCGATTGGCTCAAGCAACGTGACAAGAACCGGCCCTTCTTCTTGATGCACCACTTCAAGGCGCCCCACGACAACTTCGAGAACGCGGAACGGTACGACTTCCTCTACGAAGACATTGAAATCCCAGAGCCGCCCAGCCTGTGGCGCGTACCTAACCACGGCTCTACGGCAACTCGCGGAGCCGGAACTTCCATCGGCAAGCGCAACACCCGCCGCAACATGGGCCACCACATGTTCGTGGACCCGGATCTCGGCGAAGAGGACTACAAGCGGACGTCGTACCAGCGCTATCTGAAGAAATATCTGCGCACTGTCAAGGGCGTCGATGACGGAGTCGGGAGGCTGCTTGCCTACCTCGAAGGAGAGGGTGTCCTAGAGAACACGGTCATTCTCTACACCTCCGATCAGGGCTTCATGCTTGGAGAGCACGACTACATAGACAAGCGCTGGATGTACGACGAGTCCCTGCAGATACCGCTGCTCGTGCGCTATCCCGGCACAGTCGAACCCGGTTCGCGCAGCGATGCCTTGGTGAACAACACCGACCTTGCGCCGACCTTGCTCGAATTGGCTGGCGTGAAACCGCCGGAGTTCATGCAGGGCCACAGCCTGCTGCCAATACTGAGAGGCGAGCAGCCAGACGACTGGCGGGAGTCGACCTACTACCGCTATTGGATGAACTACGCCCATCACGACGTGCCAGCGCACTATGGCGTGCGGACAAAGGACTACAAGCTGATTTTCTTCTATGGGTTGTCGTTGGACGCTCCCGGCGCCAAAACAGCCGACACCCAGCCCGGCTGGGAGCTGTATGACTTGCGCAAGGATCCGAAGGAGCTGGAAAACGTTTACGGGAGTGCGGACTATGCGGAAATCGCAGAGCAGCTCAAGGAAGAGCTGCTGCGCCTCAAGTCCGATCTTGGAGACACCGACGAGAAGTACCCGGAATTGATGGCGATTCGGGAGCAGTACTGGTAAAGCGAGATTAGCGACCTGCCGATGACATGCTGCCGATACGATCGGCGAAGCGTTATGCCATAACCCCGAAAAGGCGGCCTGCCGCAATCCAGTCCGGGTCGGAGGGCCTGCTCGATGGGTATACTGCCTGAGCGAACAGCATGCACGTACTGGCCGCAGTCGTGATCGTGCTAAGCCTGAGCGCCTCGGCTCGGGCGAATCCGGAGTTCCTGCCCGAAGCTATCGCCTTCGGCGCCAAGGATTGCCTCTTCTGCCACACCGACCCCGGCGGTGGGCGCACATGGAACGACCGCGGGCACTGGCTCATGGCCCGCAAGCAGGAGAGCGGCCAAGAGACCGTCGCCGTCAGCTGGCTGGAAGACTATGTCGCGCCGTCAGGCACTGAACTCAACCGCGTGGCGGAGTCAGAAGGGGCCGGCACGGGTCCGCGCAATGTCCCAGAAACCTACCACCAAGGCCCGTTCTTCGAGCCGGTCAAGGACGAAGCAGCGTTGCAACGCTGGATCGACTCTCGCGGCAAGTACACCACCGCCGGCGGCGAATGGCCGCAGTACTCCGGCGATGTCGCATCGTCGAAGTACTCCCCTCTCGACCAGATCCATGGCGAGAATGTTACGGACCTAGAAGTCGCATGGACCTGGGACGCCTTCGACAACTCGAACTACATCAAGCCAGGGGCCCCGACGAACCGCCAGCTCACCGAGGCTGAGCGGAGGAGATTTCCAGATGGTTTCAAGGCCACGCCACTCATGGTCGGCGGCAAGCTCTTCATCCGCACGAATTTCAGCGGAGTGGCAGCAATCGATCCTGCAACAGGTACCACTCTATGGACGCACGATCCAGGAACCTCCGCCTGGGGCCGTCCCGCCATTTTCGGATTCGCCACTCGCGGACTCGGCTACTGGAGCGATGGCGACCAAGCGCGCATCCTACTCTGCACGGGCGATAGCTATCTGGTGGCTCTAGACCCGGCGAGCGGAGAGCCCGTCCAGAGCTTTGGAGACAACGGCCGCACAGACCTGACTGTCGGCTCGCGGCGGCCGCTGATTCGCTCGCTGATCAATTGCAGCGCTCCGCCGACCATCATTGGCGACGTGGCCGTGGTCGGAAATCAGATCCAAGACGGCCCGCCCGGAAAGGACGCGCGCAGGGGCGGCCCGAACTGGAAAGAGAACTGGCCAGTCGGCGACGTCCGCGGCTACGACATCCGCACGGGCAAGCGCCTGTGGACGTTCCACACCATCCCGCAAGAAGGGGAGTTCGGCAACGACACCTGGGAGGGGGACTCGTGGAAATGGATGGGCAACACCAACGTCTGGTCCATGATGAGCGCGGACGAGAAGCGGGGCCTTGTCTATCTCCCGGTAACCGGCCCCACATTCAATTTCGCGGGAGACTTCCGGCCCGGCGACAACCTGTTCTCGAACAGCGTCGTCTGCCTCAACGCCAAGACCGGCGAGCGGGTCTGGCACTTCCAGACGATCCATCACGATATCTGGGACTGGGACCTGGCGGCGGCTCCCAGCCTCATCGACATCACCGTGGACGGCAAGTCCATCCCTGCACTGGCACAAGTCACCAAGACTGGCTTCCTCTTCGTGTTCGACCGGCGAACTGGAGAGCCTGTCTGGCCGATCGAAGAGCGGCCCGTGCCGCCGAGCGAGATCGAGACGGCGGCCAAGACGCAGCCGTTCCCAGTCAAGCCGCCGCCATTCGAGATGCAAGGCGTCAGCGAGGACGACTTGATCGACTTCACACCGAAGATCAAGGCGCTGGCCCTTGAAGCGGCCAAGCCTTATCGCCTCGGACCGCTGTATGAGCCACCTTCCCGGCAAGGCACGATCCAAGTACCAGGCTGGCTCGGCGGCGCGAATTGGGGCGGTAGCGGATTCGACCCTGAAACCGGCTATCTTTACGTGTCCTCGCGTCGGGAGTACATCGTGGTCGGGATGGAGCCTGTCGAGGATCCCGAGGTTCGTGGTTACGACAACGAATACAAGTTCTACAGCGCGGCGGTGGATGGCTTGCAGATTGTCAAGCCGCCATACGGAACCTTAACGGCGTACGACATGAATCGAGGAGAGATCGCATGGCAGACGCCGCACGGCAACGGTCCGCGCCACCACCCGCTACTCAAGGATCTCGATCTGCCGCCGCTCGGCAACCCGAACGCCGCCGGCACGTTGGTGACCCGCACGCTGCTGTTCGTCGGCGACGGAGGCCACGCGGACGAGTCGGCCTATCTGCGGGCGTACGACAAGGCTTCCGGAGAGACGCTCTGGGAGCACGATCTACCGGGACGCCATCACAACGCCGCACCGATTACTTACATGGCCGATGGCAGGCAGTACATTGTCATCGGCGTCGGAGGAGCAGCCGAACCCGCGCGGCTCGTCGCATTTCGGCTTCCAAGAGATTAGGAATCATGGCAGCATCTCCGCCAAGGGGGATTGCGCGGAAAGCACGCAGACGCTCTTGGACAACCGCCTGTCACACGCCCTACAAGTACTAGGCTCATTCGCAGCTGCTGCTTGCGACGCCGGTTGAGTACTCAGCAAGAAGTGTCATCCCTGCACATACCACCGGGTCCAAGTAAGACCATTGGTGTCTCCTCACGGGCGAGAGACAAACGGCATTGTTTCTTGATCAGCCCCCACTGATTGGTCCGGTCGCAATGTTGGTGTATTTCCGGCGCATCGGTTACTGCCAGCGCACTCTTAGACAACAACCCAGCGAGCACAGCGTTACGCTGCACGCTATGAGAGACCTTGTGGGTATACTGCCTGAGCGAGCACCATGCGCCCCCTAGTCGGAGTCTTGATCCTGCTCATCCTGACCCCCTCGGCTCAGGCAATGCCGGAATTCTTCGGCGAAGCTATCGCCTTCGGTGCCAAGGACTGCCTCTTTTGCCACACCGAGCCCGGCGGCGGGCGCACGTGGAACGACCGCGGGCACTGGCTCATGGCCCGCAAGCAAGAGAGTGGCCAAAAGACCGTCGCCGTCAGCTGGCTGGAAGACTATGTGGCGCCGTCAGCCGCTGAAATCAGCCCCGTGGCGGGGTCGGAGGGAGTCGGCACGGGTCCGCGCAACGTCCCGGAAACCTACCATCAGGGCCCGTTCTTCGAGCCGGTCAAGAACGAAGCTGCGTTGCAGCGCTGGATCGACTCTCGGGGCAAGTACACCACCGCCGACGGCGAATGGCCGCAGTACTCGGGCGATGTCGCATCGTCGAAGTACTCCCCTCTCGATCAGATCCAAGGAGAGAATGTCACAGATCTGGAAGTCGCATGGACCTGGGACGCCTTCGACAACTCGAACTACATCAAGCCAGGGACCCCGACGAACCGCGAGCCCACCCGGGCCGAGCGGGCGAGATTTCCAGATGGTTTCAAGGCCACGCCGCTCATGGTCGGCGGCAAGCTCTTCATCCGCACAAATTTCAGCGGAGTCGCAGCCATCGATCCTGCAACAGGTGCGACCCTATGGACGCACGATCCGGGAACCTCTGCCTGGGGCCGTCCAGGGATTTTCGGATTCGCCACTCGCGGACTCGGCTATTGGAGCGACGGAGACGAAGCGCGCATACTGCTCTGCACCGGCGACAGCTACCTGGTCGCGCTAGACCCGGCGACCGGAGAACCCATCCAGAGCTTTGGGGACAACGGCCGCACCGACCTGACTGTCGGCTCGCGGCGTCCTCTGATCCGCTCGCTGATCAATTGCAGTGCTCCGCCGACCATCATTGGCGACGTGGCTGTGGTCGGAAATCAGATCGCAGACGGCCCGCCCGGGAAGAGCGCACGCAGCGGCGGCCCGAACTGGAAAGAGAATTGGCCGGTCGGTGATGTCCGCGGCTACGACATCCGCACGGGCAAGCGCTTGTGGACATTCCACACCATCCCGCAAGAAGGGGAGTTCGGCAACGACACCTGGGAGGGAGACTCGTGGAAATGGATGGGTAACACCAACGTCTGGTCCATGATGAGCGCGGACGAGGAGCGGGGCCTCGTCTATCTCCCGGTAACCGGCCCTACATTCAATTTCGCGGGAGAGTTCCGGCCCGGCGACAACCTGTTCTCGAACAGCATCGTCTGCCTCAATGCCAAGACTGGCGAGCGGGTCTGGCACTTCCAGACGATCCGTCACGATATCTGGGACTTGGATCTGCCGGCGGCTCCGAGCCTCATCGACATCACCGTCGACGGCAAGTCCATCCCTGCGCTGGCACAAGTCACCAAGACTGGCTTCGTCTTCGTGTTCGACCGGCGCACCGGAGAGCCCGTCTGGCCGATCGAAGAGCGACCCGTACCCCCGAGCGAGATCGAGACGGCGGCCAAGACGCAGCCCTTCCCAGTCAAGCCGCCGCCATTTGAGATGCAAGGCGTCAGCGAGGACGACTTGATCGACTTCACACCGAAGATCAAGGCGCTGGCCCTTGAGGCGGCCAAGCCTTATCGCCTCGGACCGTTGTATGAGCCACCCTCCCGGCAAGGCACGATCCAGGTACCGGGCTGGGGCGGCGGCGCAAATTGGGGCGGTAGCGCATTCGACCCTGAAACCGGCTATCTCTACTTGTCCTCGCGTCGCCAGTACATCGTCGTCGGGATGCAACCGGTTGACGACCCCGAAGTTCGTGGTTATGACAACGAACACAAGTTCTACAGGGCGGCGGTGGATGGCTTGCAGATCGTCAAGCCACCATACGGAACCTTGACGGCCTACGACATGAATCGGGGAGAGATCGCATGGCAGACGCCGCACGGCAACGGTCCGCGCCACCATCCCCTGCTCAAGGACCTTGAGCTGCCCCCGCTAGGCAATCCGAACGCCGCAGGCACGTTGGTAACTCGCACGCTGCTGTTCGTCGGCGACCGAGGCCACGCGGACGAGTCGGCCTATCTACGGGCGTACGACAAGGCTTCCGGAGAGACGCTCTGGGAGCACGAACTTCCGGGCCGGCATCACAACGCCGCGCCGATGACCTACATGGCCGATGGTCGGCAGTACATTGTCATCGGCATCGGGGGCGCAGCCGAGCCGGCGCGGCTGGTTGCGTTTCGGCTTCGAGGGGACTAGGAATCAGGGCAGCCGCTCCGCCCGCGGGTTCTACAAATGTTGGAACACCGGGCGTCTCTGGCCGACCGAGGGCGTCCCGGTCGGCACTGTTGGCTGTGGGGCGGCGTCTATCGTGGCACCCGGGATCGGGGGGAGCGCATAGTAACAGCATGCAGCGATGGTTCAGCTTGCTGACGTACCGCCGGATCATAGCGGAGTGGGAGTCCGACGCGGAGCGCTACCGCTCCCTCATCCACCAGCTCCCCCGGGAATTTCACGCGCTCACCCACGACGAGCAAGCGGCGGCCCTGCTGGAGCGGCCGGAGCTGACAGGGCAGCGGCGTTGGGACTCTTTTCTGGCAGCCATCGTCGAGCATGTCGCGCGGCTGCACGATCATCCGGTGCCAGCCTGGGTGGACGAGCCCGAGCGGTTCCTCGATCTGCCGTGGGTGATCGCGACCACGCGGCTGGCCGGCCTCGAATCCGTCCTGTTCGCTCCGGCGGCCTTCATCCGGCACAGCGTGTTCCCCGATCCGCGCGACCTGGACGCAAGAGGCGGCGAAAAGCATGAGTGGGTTCCCTGACCCTCAGGCGCTCGACCGCCAAGCGCTCCAGCGCGCCCTCGACGGCCTCTCGCGCCATCTTGCGGAGCACGATATTAGGGCGCACCTCTAGGTGGTGGTGGCGCGACGATGGTGCTGGCGCACGGCTCCGCTCGCCTCAGTCGGGATATCGATCCGCTAGCGATCGTGCACGAGCAACGGGCCGATTCTGAGGCCGCAGCTGACTACTACGAAAAGTACATCGAGATTTCCGTCGACGCGGAGCAATCTTCGCTGGCTCGAAGGGCGATCTACGACTGGGGCGAGTTGCAAGTAATCGAGCCTCGGCAAGTCCCATTGGCGCAGACGGCAAAGCCTGACTAAGGCCATTCCTGCTGCACCCATTGGTGCACTGCGCGCTTGAGTTGGGATCGCCTCGCTACTGCGTGCGATGTCGGCAGCATCGAGTGTTGCTCAGATTGCTCCACTGCAGCTCATCGGTGTGGACTATCCGGAGAGGTGCTATCATTTAGATACCAGTATGAGTTCGATTCTAATCAGGGACGTTGCGCCAAGAACCCTCCGTGCCCTTAAGCTCTTGGCACGGAGCCACCACCGCTCGTTGCAGGGCGAATTGCAAGCCATTCTGGCCCGAGCTGCCCGAATGGCGCCTCCCGAGGCCGAGGAACAGCGGCTGCAGCTTGTGACTGTCAAGACCGAGCGGTCGTCTGGGTGGAGCAGGGACACCATATATGGCGACGATGGTCGGTGAGATCCTGTTCCTGGACACGAACATACTGCTGATCGCAACCGATGGGTCGCGCCCCTTGCACCGGCAGGCGATCGAATTGTTCGAAGACGCCAACGCCCGCGGATTCCACCTTGCGGCGAATGGCCAAGTACTGCGCGAGTATCTCGCCGTGGCGACGAGACCGATCGAGTCAAACGGACTCGGCCTTGGAGTTGCCGCGGCCGTGGCGAATCTGGAGCAGTTCCTGAGGTTTCTGAGCGTCTTTGAAGAGACAGAATCAGTCGCGCTGCAGTTGCGCCAACTCGTCTTGACCTATGCCGTTCGGGGCAAGCGGGTGCACGACGCCGGTATCGTCGCAACAATGCTCGCTCACAAAGTAAGGGTGCTAGTTAGCCAAGACGGAGGCGACTTCGTGCGATTCGAGGAGATCGAGGTCGTCTCTCTTGAGGATGTCCTGTCAAGGACGAAGCCCCAGTGAACTAGTGCGGATGCGGGATTGGCGAAGATTCTTCTGAGCACGCGAAACCAAGAACTGGGGCAGCGCGTCAAAAGAGCCTCATTGTTGCAAGCGTCCGCTCCCAGCTAAGGGCGAATAGCAGCAGGTTCTCTAGGCGGAATACGATTCGCGATGCCATGTGCGGAACTTCAACCAGCACGTCGGGTTGGCGCTGAGGAAGTGAGGGGGTTCGGATTCAGGACGAGGTGCTGGCTCGGAACGGCAGCATTCTTGCTGTCGGTAGCGGGCCTATCTGCCCAGCAGGCATCGTACGACTCGAACTGGAATCCCGAGTGGGATCAGGTCTCGCCGAGCAGTTCGTCGAGTTACGGCGGCTCGTACGCCACTCCCAGCAGCTCCAGCGGCTCGTATTCCAGTTCAGGCTATTCGAGCTCGGCCGGCTCGACCTACGGTGTTCGTGTCGGCTCTCGTTCCAGCACCACCAGCGGAGCCGCAAGCCTGCGAACCGCACCGGCTTCGAATACAAGCACCCGTCAAGCAACGGCTACACCCCACATCAACAGTTCCAGCCAGCCGAACTCCTCTGGCGACAGCGATTACCGCCGTCGGGCGAACAACGACTACAGAGCGAGGTGCCCCGGGCGGGACCCGACCTGCCGGCCGAGGAACCCGGGTTGGCCAATCTTTTTGTCCGGCCGTGTTGTGCTAGCGAACGGGGAACGCCCGAATGAGCTCGTCCGGATCGTTGTCAGTTGCGGCGGCCGGCCGATCCCGCAGGTTTACGCCGACGCCAAGGGACGGTTCTACTTCCAGCCGCAGTGCCGGTCACTGCTGGCGCTTGCAGACGCCAGCATACGCGGATTCTCGCCGTATACCTCATTCGCCCAAGGGCTGACAACCACGACTGGGACGGCAGACCTGATGGGCTGTGTGCTGTATGCCGAGGTTCCGGGATTCTGGTCATCCCGCATTAGGCTGGGCCTAGTAAGAGCATCGAAACGCAACGACGTTGGCGTGGTGGTCCTGCAACCGCTACGCGGCTCGACTGGCCGCTCAGTGAGCACAACAACGCTGACGGCCCCGCCCAAGGCGAAGAGGGCCTATCGGATTGGGATCACGGCGTTACGCAAGACGCAGTCCTTCGGGAAGGCGGCCAAGTCCTTCCAGAGGGCCGTGGAAATCCATCCGCAGCACGCCCAAGCCTGGGCCGGACTCGGTGAAGCACGAGCAGCTCTGGGAGATTTCGACGGAGCCCAGGAAGCGTTTGAGCGCTCGATCAAGGCCGATCCCAACCTGCTGCAGCCGTATGACGCCATGATGCCGATCGCGTACGATCAGCGCGACTGGCAGCAACTCGATACCTTGGCCGCGAAATATCTTGAACTCGCGCCGGGCTCGTCGCGGGCACGCTTCTATAGCTCTCTGGCGGCTCTGCACTTGGACGACCTATCGCGGACGGAGTTCATCATCAAGCAGATGCAAGAGCTTGGAGAAACGGACGAATGGCCCACGAGCCACGTCATCATGGCGGTCGTGCACGAGCGACGGGCCGATTTTGAGGCCGCGGCTGACTACTACGAGAAGTACATCGAGATTTCCGTTGACGCGGAGCTATCTTCGCTGGTTCGAAGGGCGATCTACGACTGGGGCGAGTTGCAGGTTATCGAGCCCCGGCAGGTAACGTTGGCGCAGGCGGCCAGCCCCGAGTAGGTTCTCGCAGGTGCGAGGCGATCCAGATTGCTTCTCATATAGGCGGGCTCGTGAGAGACAACGCGATTTGCTTCTCACGGGTGAGAGACAAACGGTGTTGCTTCTCATTTGGACGGCCTCGTGAGAGACGACGGAAATCGCTTCGGTCCGCCAGAGTGGATGCTCGGGCCATAGTCGATTCGACGGCGGTTGGCAGACCAAGATATAATGAGGCTTCGGGAACAAGCTAGGAGGGCATCCGCAATGATCCAGATGACCGAAACTGCGATTTCGAAAGTGAACGAGATCCTTGGGCAGCAGGAACCTCAGCCAAAGGGACTGCGGCTATCCGTGGTCGGCGGAGGCTGTTCCGGCTTCCAGTACTCGATGGCGTTCGAAAACAATCAGCTGCCGCTCGACAAGGTCTTCAACTACGACGGTCTGCAGGTCTATGTGGACCAGGCCAGTTTGCTCTACCTTGACAATTGCAGGGTCGACTACGTCGAAACGATGGAGGGCGCGGGCTTCAAGTTTGACAACCCGAACGTCACCTCGACCTGCGGCTGCGGCAGCTCCTTCAACGCCTAGGCCTCGCTCCTCTCCGAGGAGGCGGCATTCAGGCGCTTCCTGTCCGCTCAATGGCATCCCGGTCTGATTGGGATGCTAAGTACCGAACTGGCCGAGGCCCGATTCCGGATCCCGATCCATTCCTTAGCGAAGCGCTGGAACACGTACGGATGGCTGCACCGGCGGCGGCGGACGCTGTTGACATCGCGTGCGGGAGAGGCCAACACAGCATTGCCCTGGCGGCCTATGGCCTGAAGACCGTAGCGGTGGACTACTCGTCGGAGGCCTTGAAGCGCTGCGCGAAGCTGGCTGCGCAGACAGGACTCGCGGTCGAGACTCGTTGCTTTGACTTGGAGAGTGAAGACGCAGACTGGGGTGATACCCGCTTCGATGTGGTCGCCGTGTTCCGTTACCTGCACCGGCCGCTGGTGCCGCTGTTGAAGCGCATCACCAGACCCGGCGGGATCATCATCTATAAGACCTTCACGCGCAAGCAGCTGCAGTTTGGCACAGGCCCGCGCCGGCCTGACTACCTGTTGGAGGAGAAAGAACTCCCCGAGCTGTTCGCCGACTTTCGACACTTGCTCTATCACGAAACATGCGACTTCGAAGCCACAGCCGCATTGGTTGCGCAGAAGCCCTGATCGCCGCCGGCCTGGCCGCGGCTGGAGCGTTCGCCGGCCCAGCTTCTGCGCAGATCAAAGTCGGTCGCCAGCCTGACGCCAGCGTCATCTTGCCGACCGGGCAGCGAATCACTCCAGCTGGCACGCAAGTCGTGGTCAACAGCATGCCAATCGCGGCGGCAGCATCGCGTGACGGGCAGCACCTGCTTGTACTGCAGTCGGGCTACGAGACGCCCTCGATCAGCGTGCTCGACACGCAAGCAAAGAGTCCGCATAGCCGCGTCGAACTGGCCGACGCTTGGCTTGGCTTGGCATTGAGCGAGGCCGGGGGTCGCCTCTACGTGAGCGGCGGGGCACGCCAGAGCGTGTGGGAGCTTTCGTTCCGCTCCGGCGAACTGCAACTCCAGCGAGAATTTCCCGTTCCGGGAGAGTGCGCCGGCAACTGCTCTTCACTGATCGGAGACGTGCTCCTCGACAGGGATGATCGGACACTTTACGTGCTGGATGTACTGCGCGACCGGGTAATCGTCGTCAACTCCCAGTCGGGACTCGTGCTGGGCGAGTTCAAGACGGGAATCGCGCCCTATCGCGCCAGACAAACACCCGACGGCGAACACCTATTGATCAGCCACTGGGGAGAGGCCTCGGTCGGCCTATATAGATTGGCGGACCGGCGGCTGGTGGAGAGGATCCCCGTGGGCGAGCACCCGACAGACCTAGAAGTGGTGGTCGGCGAAGTACAAGTTCCCGGCGAGGGCGAGGACGAGGTGCTCACCTACCCTGCCCGGCTGTTCGCGGCGTGCGCACATTCTGACAACCTCTGGACCTACGGCATCACGTCCAACAATCGCTTCGAATTGCTGGACGCCCGCAGCGTCGCGCCACGGCCCGACTCCCCCATTGGCTCCCTGCCGTCTGCGCTGGGTGTGAGCGAAGACGAACGCACGCTCTATATCGCCAACTCCGGGAACAACATCATCCTGGCGGTCAACATCGAAGAGGCACTTCCCGAGCCCCAAGGGGCCCTGCCTACGGGTTGGTTTCCGACCGCCGTGGTCGGTCTCGACGACGGAGCGCTGGCCTACCTCAGCGGCAAGGGGGACTTCGAAAACCCAGGGCTGGTTGGACTGTTGCCGCCTCTGACGAGCGAACAGCTAGAGTTTCTGACTGCGGCAGCTGTGCAGAATCTGCCCGGTCCAGAGACGGTGAGTTCGGCACCTCCGGAGGCCGTCAAGCACGTCGTGCTAGTGCTGACCGATGTGCCGGCATCGGCCTGGCGGGAACTGCTGGAGGATTCCGCCTACCTCAAGGGCTATGTCGCCCCGACCCGAGAGCAACTGGGCCAAGTCGCGTGGCTCACAGGCGGGATCGCGACCGATTTCTTTACCAAACTCGGCCCTGCAGTCCATGCCGGGCGGCTCTCGGCACAGGATCTGGCACAAGCGGGCAGGGCC
Organism: Terriglobia bacterium; assembly: GCA_009838515.1. Classification (GTDB taxonomy): domain Bacteria; phylum Acidobacteriota; class Terriglobia; order Bryobacterales; family UBA6623; genus VXMF01. Next base: position 169,902 of record VXRL01000084.1, read on the forward strand.
GCAGCCCCGGCCGCGGGCACACTTTGGACCAACGCAAGGCAAGCATCGATCTCCGCCGAGACCTACGGAATCGCAGGCGGACGTCCGCCGAGCGCTTTCGTCGCCAATCTTGAGGCCGGAGGAAGCCTACCAAGGCTGGCCGTGGTACGCCTAAGCGGCTCTGACGAACGACAGGCCGGGCATCTGGAACGCCTTCTCGCGGCACTACTAGAGCACGAGGTGTACGCTGCAACAGCGATCTTCGCAGTATCCACGGGCGAGCAAGCCGGAGCTGCCGTGTCCGGCGGTACAGTGCAGATGGATTCTATCCCCGAGGGCCTTACCACGGCACCTGCCGTGCTACGCACGATCGAGTGGCTGCTCGGATTGCGTCCGTTGACTCAAGCCGACAGCGCAAGGCCTCCTCTCGCTGCGTTGTTCGAGCCGTCCCGCTGACTCCGCGCAAGCTGGTTATTCCTAGCGAATGGGTCTTCCCTTCCGGCCAATCCGGGCGTACGGCAACGGTGCGAGACACTAAGAAATACGGCAGGCCCAAGCCACCATGAGCAAGCCCCGATTCCAGCGCGCCAAGCCGATTGTCGATTTCGCCGCCAGCGAGCGCGAGATCAGCAAGTTCTGGGACGAGCAGAGGATCTTCGACAAGAGCCTACAGCTCCGCGAGGGTGCTGAGCGCTTCATTTTCAACGAGGGGCCTCCCACCGCCAACGGGATGCCCCACAACGGCCACGTGCTCACGCGCGTGTTCAAGGATGTCTTCCTGCGCTACCGGACAATGGCGGGCCGCTACGTTCCGCGCAAGGCGGGATGGGACACGCACGGGCTCCCGGTAGAGGTAGAAGTCGAAAAGGAACTCGGCATCCACGGCAAGGAGGCTATTGAGGACTACGGTGTAGAGGGCTTCATCCGCAAGTGCATGGACTCGGTGTTCCGGTACACCGAGGAGTGGGAGAAGATGACCCGCCGGGTGGGCTTCTGGGTTGACCTCTCCGACGCCTATGTGACCTACCACAAGTCCTATGTAGAGAGCGTATGGTGGGCGCTGAGCCGGCTCTATGAGCAGGGGCTGCTGTACCGCGGCCACAAGATCGTCTGGTGGTGGCCCCAAGGTGGCACGGCGCTGTCCGCCGGCGAGGTCGGCCTCGGGTACAAGACGGTAGAGGATCCGTCAGTCTACGTGGCGCTTCCGCTCGCGGACGATCCTTCCACGTCGCTGCTGGTCTGGACGACCACGCCGTGGACGCTGCCAGCCAACCAGTACGTCGCGGTCCGGCCGGACTACGACTACGTGAAGGTGCGGGCGGGCGAGAGGGCGCTGATTCTGGCAGCGGCTCTGCGCGAGACTCTGGAGCAAAAGCTGGGCCACTCGCTGCCGGTAGAGGAATCTCTGAGCGGCAAGGCGCTGCTGGGCCTGCGCTATCACCCGCCCTTCGAACATTTCAAACCGGCTTACTGGGACAAGGACGGCGCACTGAGCGAGGGCGGGCGGGAGGTCTACCTGTGGAAGGTGCTCTCTGGGGACTTCGTCACGCTCGACAGCGGTACCGGCCTCGTGCACCAAGCACCCGCCTTCGGCGAGGTGGACTACGAGGTGCACAAGGATACCGCCAGTCGCTATCTGGATCCGTCAGACGTGCCCTTGCTCTGTCCGGTGCGGACGGACGGCACGTTTGACGACGACATCACGGAAGTTGCGGGCCAATGGGTCAAAGAGGCCGACAGAACGCTGATCCGCATGCTCCGGGACAGCGGCAGTCTCGTCCATCGCGAGAACTACCGCCACGACTATCCATTCTGCTGGCGCGCAGACGAGGATCCGCTGATCCAGTACGCACGCCCGGCGTGGTTCGTCAGGACCACTGCCCGTAACCAGCAGGTCTTGTCAAACAACGACAAGATCAATTGGCTTCCCGAGCATATCGGGACCGGCCGATTCGGTGACTTCCTGCGCAACAACGTCGACTGGGCGTTGTCGCGGGAACGCTACTGGGGGACACCCCTCAACGTCTGGATTAACGATGTCACCGGCGCAATGGCAGTCCCAGCGTCTGCCGACGAGATCCTCGCCAAGAACCCAGCGGCATTCGACCATTTCCACCGCGCCAAGACTGCCGATCCGTCCCTGTCCGATCACCTGATGGTTCACAAGCCCTGGATCGACGAAGTCACTTGGACGGAACCGGGGGAGGAGGGCGTCTACCGGCGCGTGCCGGAAGTCATCGACTGCTGGTTCGATTCCGGATGCATGCCCTTCGCGCAGTTCGGCTATCCGCACGAGGGGCGGCGGAAGTTCGAGTCGCGCTTCCCGGCGGACTACATCACCGAGGCTATCGACCAGACGCGCGGCTGGTTCTACTCGCAGTTGATGGTATCGACGCTGGTCTTCGACGAGCAGTGCAGCAAGGATCTGGGGATCGAGCCCCCGGGGTTTCCACACCCCTTCCGCAATTGCATCGTGCTTGGCCACGTGGCCGACGCCACCGGCAAGAAGGAGTCGAAGTCCCTGGGCAACTACACGCCTCCTGAGGTGATCTTCGACGCCGTGGCCCAGGATTTCGCCGTGATGTCCGTATTGGACGTCCCGGAGCAGCCAGCGAAGGGGGAAGCCCTGATCTCGAGGCAGGATCTTGAAGCGCTCGATCTCAAGGCGGGCGACGAGGTCACGGTGGCGGCGTGCGATTCCGCCGGAAAGCGCACGCATGTGAGAGTGCGGCCCGCTAAGTTCGTGCCGCGACGGTCGCTGCTGCTGTCGGCCCGCGACTTGAATTCCATTGGCGCAACGGTTGCCCGGGCGGATAAGGTCGCGCCAAACGATGTGCCCCGCTTGCCCGCAAGCGAGCGCGTCACGCTGACGGCGCCAGCGCCAGCGCCCGGCGCCGACGCATTCCGCTGGTTCTTCTTGGCCGGCAACCCGCCATGGTCGCCGACGCGCCACTCGCTGGCGAATGTTCGCATGATCCAAAAGGAGTTTCCGCTCAAGCTCAGGAACGTCTACTCCTTTTTCACGATCTATGCCGAGATCGACGGCTTCGACCCCAGCACGATGCCGGGGCGCCCTGCCGCGGAACGAGCCCTGCTGGACCGCTGGATCCTGTCTGAACTCGACATCTTGGCGGGCCGAGTGCGGGACAACATGGATGCCTTCCTGGCGTACGAAGCTGCAGCGGAGCTGGGTAAGTTCGTCGACGCGCTTTCGAACTGGTACGTGCGCCGAAGCCGGCAGCGTTTCTGGAAGGGCGAGTTTGACGCCGACAAGACCGATGCGTACGCGACGCTCTACGAGTGCTTGGTAAGCGTCGCCAAGCTCAGCGGCGCCTTCACGCCGTTCATGGCGGAAGAGATCTACCAAAACATAGTGCGGGGAGCGGGCGTCGCAGGAAGGGAGAGCGTTCACCTGTGCGACCTGCCCGTTAGCTTGGGTCGTGTCGATCAGAGCCTCTCCGAAGAGATGGCCGCGGTGCGCGGAATCGTCTCGCTGGGCCTGAGGGTGCGGACGGACCACCAGCTGAAGGTGCGCCAACCGCTGCGCAGGGCGGAGGTCGTGATCGCCGATCCGGGTCTGCGCGAGCGCGTCAAGCCGTACTCTGCCTTGGTGGAGGACGAACTGAACGTCCACGAGGCCGCCTTTGTGGACGGCGAGCAAGCGCACGTCAAGTACTTGGTCAAGCCAAACTTCCGGCGGCTGGGCCCGAGGCTGGGACCGAAGATGAAGCAGGCCAAGCGGATCTTCGAGGAGCTTGACGCCGCCAAGCTGCGGGCGAGCCTGCTTGCCGACGGGACGACCAGCATCGACTTTGATGGCGAGGACTTAGTCCTAGACAGCGAGGATGTCCAAGTGAGCGTCGAGGCTGAGGAGAGCTTCGCCGCCGCAGGTGACTCGACGATGGTTGCGGTGCTGAGCACCGAACTTGACGAAGAGCTGCTCGACGAAGGCTTCTATCGCGAACTCCTGCATCGCGTGCAGAATCTGCGCAAGACCGCGGATATCGAGTACACGCGGCGCATCGGACTCTTCGTGGAGGGATCGGACCGAACGGCCCGGATCGTGGCCCAGCACCGCAAGCACCTGATGGCGGAGACTCTGTGCACGAACCTGGCCGCATCACCTATCCGGGAGGCGGACGCCATCACCGAAGCCTTCCAGATCGATGGCGAGCAGATCCGGCTGGAGATGCTTCCGCTGTGATGGCGGGTGCGCGAATCCAAGCAGGCGCGATGAACCGTGGAAGTACCGACGCACACACCGTTGGTTGGGCGGGATTTTGACGAACTCGCCGATCTGATTCAATCGCTCGGCGAAGCCCCGTACCGGGCACGTCAGATCTACCAAGGCCTGTACCGCGATCAGGTCGGGGCCGTTTCTGCGATTTCGACGCTGCCCTTGAGCTTGCGAGAAGCCCTAGAGCGGGATCATGGCAGCGGACAGCCCGCGATCCATTCCCGCTTCGTCTCGGTCGACGGCACCGTGCGCTACCTCCTGCGCCTAGCGGACGAACGCACCGTCGAAGCGGTCTTCATCCCCGAATCCGACCGCGACACGCTCTGCATTTCCAGCCAGGTTGGCTGCGCGGTGGACTGCAAGTTCTGCCTCACGGCGCTGATGGGACTGGAACGCAACCTGACCGCGGGGGAGATCGTCGGTCAGGTACTGGCCATATCGATGGACCAGGGGCTCGACGCCAAGCGCAGGCCGATCAATGTCGTGATGATGGGCATGGGCGAGCCGCTGCTCAACCTAGGCTCGGTCATGAAGGCGACGCGGCTGCTGGCGGATCCCGATGGCGTGGGAATTCCGCAGCGCAGGATCACGGTCTCGACGGCGGGCATCGTACCCAAGATCGCGGAGTTTGGAAGCTACCCGGTGCGGGGCAAGCTCGCGATCTCATTGAACGCTTCCAATCAGCAGCAACGCTTGGAAGTCATGCCGTTGACCGCCAAGTACCGATTGGAGGACCTGCTGCAGGCGTGCCACGAATACCCGTTGCGGCCGTGGGAGAAGCTCACTTTCGAGTACGTGCTGCTGCGGGACGTCAACGATTCGGACGACGATGCGCGGCGCTTGGTGGGCTTGGTGGCAGGACTGAAGTGCTCAGTCAACCTGATCGCGCTCAATCCCGGCGAGGGCATCCCCTACAAGACTCCCGAGGATCGGCGCGTGCGGGCCTTTCGGGCGATCTTGCACCCGCGTATTCCCTGCTTTGTGCGCAGACCGCGAGGACGCGACATATTCGCCGCTTGCGGGCAGCTCCGCCGGACCAGCGAAGCGGCACCGGACCAGATCCCAACAGCGTAGGCAGTGCTGCAGCGGGTGGCTCGCCACGAGTGTGACGTAGCGAGCGAGGCCCGCACACTCGCGGGCTCCGCATGCATCCGCGTGCAAGGCGCGTTCGTATAATCGCGATATGGCAATTCAGACCACCGTCGTGGGCAGCTACCCGATCCCGCTCTGGCTGTACGGCGATAGCTCGAAGGGCACGCTGCGCGACGCGGTTTCGGTCGTCTTGCATACGCAGGAGCGGATCGGCATCGACGTGGTGGCCGATGGCGAATTGAATCGATTCGATCCCTCACACCCCGAAACGAACGGGATGATCGACTACTTCGTGAGCCAGTTCTCCGGCGTTCACACGGAGTACTCGATCAGCGATCTGGATATGTTCCAAGCCGACGCCGGCATGGCCTTTCGGACGGCCCCGGCGGGGGTAGTCACCGAACAGATCGGCGAGGGCACGCTCAACCTGCCGGCCGACTACGAATTCGTGCGGGATCTTGCGACCAAGCCGTTGAAGTTCACCTGCACGGGACCGCACATGCTCACCAAGACGCTGACCGATCGCCACTACGGAAGTCGCGAGGAGCTTTGCATGGCGGTCGCCGGCGTCCTACGCTCGCAGCTAGAGCGAATTCCGGCCGAGATTATCCAGCTCGACGAGGCGAACATCACTGGCCACCCGGAAGAGGGCGAGTGGGCCGCGGCCGCGCTTAATCATGTACTCGATGGAGTCGGGGGGCGCAAGGGAGTGCATCTGTGCTTCGGAAACTACGGCGGACAGCAGATCCAATCCGGCATTTGGGATGACCTGCTGCCCTACCTGAATGCCCTGCGCTGTGACTTCTTCCTGCTGGAATTCGCCAGGCGAGGGTACGAAGAACTCCACGTGCTAAAGGATCTCAATTCGTCAGCCGGGCTCGGACTCAGTGTGGTTGACATCAAGGACAACGGGGTCGAGAGCCCGGATCTGATCGCTTCGCGCATCGAACAGGCTGCCAAGACTCTGGGAGAGGAACGCATCCATTTCGTTAATCCGGACTGCGGGTTCTGGATGCTCTCCCGCAGTGTCGCCGATCGCAAGATGCAGGCGCTCGTGGCCGGTCGAAACCTCTATCAGGGCTCGCACTGAGAGCAGCTCGACGACTACTGCTTGGACACCCTCAACGCAGTACGCAGTTTCTGCGCAGACGGAAGGGGTGTGGATCGGGCTGCGCAAGTTGACGCCGGAGACGGTGAAGTGGTTGTGACCGGAGTTGCAGGGGCATAGGGTCAAGCCGCATGGTTTCCCGCAGCTATGGCCGAGCAGACCATGTTGAGACGGTGGGAACTGGACACTTCTGGTGTTTCGGCATCAACGAACCGACAAAGAGGCCGTAGTGGGCTCGACCAAACCGGCCGCACCACCGACAACCGGGCTCGCCACGCAGACGCTCGCCGGAATCGGGCCAATGACGCGTCAAAGAATCGGCAGAACCTTGACACGTCGCTGATGACATGTCAAGACAGTTGACACGTCAGGCTCGTCATGGAAAGAAATTTCCAAAAGCTTGACACGTTAGAGGCAATATGGCAAATTGATTGACACGTCAAGCTCGTCATGGAAAGAAATCGCCAAAAGCTTGACACGTCAGAGACGATATGGCAACACGCACCAACACCTTTCAACAGAGCACGGCGATGCTCCCATCAACCTACGAGCTTCCGTTACTGCCATTGCCGGACTCAATCGAGACCTCCGCAGTCCTTAGAGCGTCTGCTCGAGCCCATAGACATCTAGCTGAACTGAAGGGCCGAGCCGTCTCCGTTCCCAACCCAACGATACTGCTGGACACGCTGACACTCCAAGAAGCCCGCGCAAGCTGCGAGATCGAGAACATCGTCACTACCCAAGACTGGATGTACCGTGCCGACTTGTTCCCCGACTCGGCACTCGATCCGGCAGCCAAAGAAGTCGCTCGATATCGAACCGCAGTCAAGCGAGGTTTCGATTGGCTTCGGTCGGAGAACAGCCGATTGACCAACGACCGATTGATTGAGCTCTACCAACTGGTGACGTCTCGCGCCGATGGCTTCCGCACCGAACCCGGGACGGTCATCGGGAACGCTTACACCGGCGAGATCGTTTACGTGCCACCGCAAGACCCAAACGAGGTCGCCGCAAGGATGACAGAACTGGAGCGATTCACTAACGACAACGAGCTGTCTTCGTTGGATCCGTTAGTCAAGATGGCCGTGATACACCATCAGTTCGAAAGCATCCACCCGTTCGAAGACGGAAACGGCAGGGTTGGGCGGATCGTCAATGTCTTGTACCTAGTGCGCAGCGGTCTGCTGGAATCTCCGATCCTATACCTGAGCGGATTCATCACGAGAAACAAAGCTGACTACTACCATGCCCTTCGGGAGGTTCGCGATGAGGGGGATTGGGAAGGTTGGCTGCTGTACATGTTGCATGCTGTCTCGGAGACAGCTCGCCGCACGCTAGTCATCGTGGAACGAATTCGCGAGTTCATGGCGGAATACAAGCATGCGATCCGCTCACAGTATCCGCGGATGTACTCCCACGAGCTGGTAAACAATATCTTCCGCAACCCCTATACCAAGATCGACTTGGTTCGGCGCGAAGTGGGGGTTTCCCGACCCACAGCCGCCCGCTACCTCGAAGTTCTGACCAAGGAGGGCTTCCTCAGCAAGAGATCTGCGGGCAGGGGGAACTACTACATCAATACTCGGTTGGTGGACCTCTTCTCCGAGGCGCACGGGAGCACCACCTGGTAATAGTCGTAAGTCCAGGCATCGCAGAGCTGCTCTTGCTGCCCGCGTCAGCAGGGAACGGCGCAGGTCCCTGTTCGCGATCAACCAAACACCGTCCCTTGCTCCAAGACGCTCGGCCTAATCGGCACTCCCGCATTCGCTACGATTAGGGGTCAGGGCGTGCTTGAATTCCAGCCGCCTGTCGCGGATAGCTTGATGAAAGCGGTAGTTCTCGCAGCGGGCCGGGGCACGCGCATGAAAGCCCTGACCGCCGACTGCCCCAAGCCGATGCTGCCGCTAGCTGGCCGTCCCATGCTGGCCCATCAGCTGGACCGCTTCGCAGCTGCCGGCGTTGACGAAGCCTGTATCGTGATCGGCTACAAGGGCGAGATGATCCGCGAGTACTTCGCGGGCAACCCGCCCGCGGGCATCAAGCTGAGCTACGTCGTCCAGCACGAGCCGAACGGTACCGGAAGCGCAGCTCTTCTCGCCAAGGACTTCGTCGGCGACGGTCGATTCTTGCTCACGTTCGGAGACATCATCGTCGATTCGCAGGTCTACACCGAGCTGATCGAACGCGGACCCGGCGCAGAGATGGTCTTGGCACTGACCTATGTTGACGACCCCTACCGGGGAGGGGCGGTATATGTGGATGCAGACCGCGTCGTGAAGATCGTGGAAAAGCCCCCGAAGGGCACATCGACGACCAATTTCTTGTGCGCCGGGGTCTACCTATTCCATGACCGCATCTTCGAGGCCTTGGCCGGGTTGAGCCTCTCGGCCCGGGGCGAATACGACCTCACAGATGCTATTTCCGAGACCGTGAACTCCGGGAAGATTGTGCGTTTCTTCGAAGTACCCGGCTTCTGGCGCGACGTGGGCCGGCCCGAGGACCTCGAACCAGCTAGCCGCCACGTGAGTCAACCATGAGGGCAGCCGCTCACAGGCTACTTGCCCGAGCGAGGCAGGGCGTCGAGCCAATCGACCTGCCCGAGGAGATAAAGTGCTCGGCGCTGGCAAATTTCGAGGACTGGCTCGGAACGGACAAGCTCGCTGGGCTGGTTCCGCGCAGTGACTACAGCGCGATCCTGCGCTGGATGGTCGAAGCGGAGAAGTTCGACTTCTTGATCGACAGCTTCTACCAGATGATCCCCTTCGGAACTGGTGGCCGGCGTGGTCCCGTCGGAGTGGGACCGAACCGCATCAATCCCTACACGATCGCCTCCTCGGTGCAAGGTCACGTCGAATACCTCCGCCAGCGCTTCGGGGAGGCGGAGAGGCTGAAGGTCGTCATCGCGAACGACGTGAGGGCGTTCCACGACATCCGCGGGACTTACCCCGACGACTTGGAGAACCCATTGCTGGGGTTGAGTTCGAGGGACTTCGCACGCATCGCAGCTACGGTGTACTCCTCGGCCGGGGTCGAGGTCTATGCCCTGCCCTCGAGTGACGGGGGTTACATCTCTACACCAGAGCTGTCCTTCCTGATCCGCTGGGTCGGGGCCCAAGGTGGGATCAACGTCAGCGCGTCGCATAACCATCCCGACGACAACGGCAGCAAGTTCTACAACGCCGAAGGAGGGCAGGAGATCCCGCCTGACGATGAAAGACTGGCCGCCATCGTCGAGCGTGTCAAGGAGATCAACATCCCCGAGGAGGCTGCAGCCCGCAATTCCCACTTGATTCATGCAATTCCGCCAGAAGCGCGGCAGGCATTCATTGACATGAACCTTGCGTTGCGCCTGCGGAAGCCTAGGGGTGCGGGGAAGTTTGTCTTTACTAGCCTGCACGGCACAGGCGTCGACACGGTTGGGCGCTGCTTAGAGGAGATGGGCTACGCCAAGGGGCGTCAACTCTTCTACGTCGATCAACAATGCGAGATCCGGAGCGACTTCAGGCACGTCACGTTTCGCAGTCCGAACCCGGAAGTGCCCGAGTCCCTGCAGATGGGTATCGAGTTGGCCGGCAAAGTCGGCGGCGACTTGCTGTTGGCAACCGATCCCGACGCAGATCGCTTGGGCGGAGCGACCCGAAACGGAGATGGTTATGCCTTTATCACCGGCAACGAGTTCGCAGCGATCCTAGCCAGGTACAGGCTGGACGCGCTCGAGGCTGCAGGACGTCTTCCTGAACGGCCCTTGGGCATCAAGACCGAGGTCACCACCGACCTGATACGGCGGCTCATCGAATCGCGAAACGGCGTGGTGGTTGGCGATCTGCTGGTCGGGTTCAAGTACGTTGCCGCGGTGTTGGGATCGCTTGAACGTACTGGGCAGTACCGGGACATTCGGGCATCGCTGGACGACTTCGTGCTCGCCGCCGAAGAGAGCCACGGTTTCATGCTCACACCCGAAGTCCGCGACAAGGACGCCGCGGGTGCGGCGGTAGTGCTCGCGGAGCTGACGTCGGAATTGGCAGAGGGGGGGGAGACGGTGTACGACTACTTGGTCGACACCTACAAGCGCTATGGCTACCACGCCAACACCGTACGGTCGACGGTGATGCAGGGCGCTAGCGGCTCGGCCAACATCCGCAAGATCCAGCAGCTGCTGCGCAGCGATCCGCCCAAGGTGATCGGCGGGCGCGGAGTCTTGGGCATTAACGACTACTGGGACGAGGGCAACCATGGACCGTTCCTATCGCAGACCGACCGGAGTTCGCGCAACTTGATCAGCTACACAGTGGAGGGAGGGATCAAGGCAACGATCCGTCCGTCGGGCACGGAGCCGAAGAACAAGCTTTATCTCGAGCTGGCGGCCGCTCCGCTAGGACCAGACGCCTCACTCGCGGAGTTCAATGCACACCGCCAGGCGGTGGACCGAGAGGTCAAGGAGTTTTCGAACAAGTTCCTTGCCCAGATGCTCGCGCTGATTGGCGTGTCTGTGCCCGAGTACGCGTTTGAGATTTCTGATCTCGTCCCCCTGCAATACAAGGTGGACTTCTGCGACCGGTTCTTGCCGGAGTTTCGGAAGCGCGCCGAGGCGGTCGCGGAGAATTCCACTTCGGAGGGGGATCTCGGCATGTGGGTCGACGAAACCTTGCAGCCGTACGGACCAGATGCCCGCATCTTGGTGCGGCGAGCCTTTCAAGCGTATGCAGAGACGGGTGCCGCGTCCGATGTACTCGCGGTGCAACGACGGGTGTTCGCGGACTCGTAGCGGGTCGCGACCTCACGAAGGTCGTGCACCGCAGAAGCACGAGAGAGATGACTACAATGAGGGAGCGGGCGAGAGGTTTCGCCCGGCCCTCGTTGCGGAGAGGTGGCCGAGTGGCTTAAGGCGCACGCTTGGAAAGCGTGTTTAGGGGTAACTCTAACGAGGGTTCGAATCCCTCCCTCTCCGCCACGATATCTTTCTAACTAACTGAAAATAGGATATTTATGCGAAATTTGAACTGCAATGTTCCACTGAATGTCCCACGATTGAAAAACGGTAGGGGAGCCGCGATGTCCCGTTGCGGGCTATCGGCGCGGCCTCGCAGGGAAGCTCCTGAACGCCCGGGCGGATTCGCTCGCAAAGGACAACCTTCGAGGTAAACCGAGACGTGATCGCGGATTGGTTCGGCGTGTGGAGAGGTCGTCACCCTTACCGCCGACTATACTTATCCCGAAGCGGAAGATTTCGTCACTGGTAGAAATATCCCTTCGAGAATTGAGAGCATGCCGACCGTCGCAAGTTGGCCACACTGGAGTTCTTGACACCTTTATGCAGGTGGTAGGCTCGGATGGAGCCTGGTTGACAATAGACCGTCCGGCATTCTGGCATTCGGGCAGTTCGGAAATGACGACAGGCACGATCCAAACTCGGGTTTGACTTGGGAACGCATATGATGCGCCGATGCCCCATCCCCTCCAGTTCCTGTATTCAGCCGGCGCGCCATCCAGACTCTCTTCGGGCATTCCACCCTGACAGGAACCGGCTGAATCGAAATCCCGGAGACAACACTAACTGATGCCACGCTACAAGGAACGTCGATTGCAATTGGAGGACTTGGTGCCCTCCTTCGAAAAGGAGCCCACTGGAACGCATCTGCGGAACGCCCGTGGAGCCATCGAACGCCTCAGAGAGGACGGTCGCGCCTTTTGGCCGAAAGGCTCATCTGAACTTGATCGTTGGGAACGAGGCTGCAATGAGTTGTGGCAGTTTCTCAATCGATTGGGGGAGCGCCGACACGTCAAGAGGCAAGAACTGCATACGGCATTCAGAGAGTTCATCCAGGAATTCGAGCACTCAACTGGGCGCATGTTCCAAATGCTTTTTTCCAGGCCGGGTGCTTTCGAGAACGACCCCGATGTCGAGCAGATCGTCCGCTGGCGGGATTTGGTCTACAGACTATCTACCTACGCCATAGTTTCCTTTTGGACCGACGACAAGACCGAGGAGAGCATCACGGACATCAAACTTACGCTGAATCCGAATACAGGCGCAATGACAGTGGAGGAAAAGCACAGGAAGACAAAGACGATGCAAGTACCAAGAGCTTATCGTCGCTCAACCAAGAAGATTTGATTCGTTTCAATGCTGAATGGCCCACAAGCATCAACCGCTGCCGTGATCGTACGCTTGACCAGAACCTCTCGGCGTCTATCGCCCCGACAAGGCAACGCGTCCAAGCCGGGAGGCCTAAACTGTTCCCATGCGATCGGAAGCGCAAAGACGGAGGCGCACATCCGGCGGAAACCGTACTCCAAGATGTTGGGGTGCGGCTCGCTCAGTTCGTTTGACGCCTTAAATGCTAAGGGATGTTCTCGACTCGATTCGGTGATAATTGGGACTAGCTATTCGTCCGGCCTCTTACTTGCAGTTCACGGCGATCGAATCCGCTGGACGAATCTCCGCCCTCATTTCCGTGGACAATCTTGCTCGTTGGCAGAGGGGATTACAGCCGTTCTCCCCATTTGCTCAGACCGGTTTCAATGTTCGTTTCGAACCAGGTGCGAAAACGCTTCTCGATCTCATTGGGGTTGCTCGTTTCCGCAGTGAACCGGAATGGATGCTCGGCCACGACCTCGCTTTGCCAGCGACGGGATTCTGAGCCGGCACCAAACTCGAGCGGACCGGTCAGGAATGTCGTTCCCGCGTGAAGGTCGGCTGCTCGGCCGACAGCGTGGAGAGACAGAACGAATCGGGCTTCTACCTTCTCAATCTCAGGGAGGCGCAGGCGGAGCGACACCCATCGGCGTGGACGGGAAAGGTCCGCGTAGTATCCATGCTTGCGCGCCGCTTCGACGATCTGCCAAGACCACCAGTCACGCTTTTCCTCCTCATCATCACCGAGGACCTGAATCGAGACAGCGACACCCTGCCTGTTGAATGCGCGCTCGAGTTCGGCCTTAGCGTCACTCAATCGAATCCGCGCAACTTCGATCAATCTGTCCATGGCCCCGACAGCTTGTTCCTGGGAGGCCTCCCTGCGGCGCTTTGCGCGCTCTGCGAGAGATTTTGCGGCCCTAATTACCGTCTCTCCCCGAAGTTCACGGAACGACTCGATGGCGCTGCGGAGGTCAGCAATCTGGATATCAGCGAAGAGATCGACGAGGGGCTTGAGATCGCCACAATCAGCAGTTGCCAAGGCATCGAGATACCGCTCACGGTGCTCCAAATCGCGAATGACGAGAACGAGGTAACTCGCCTTTAGAAACACAGCACCCGTAAGGGCACGGGCGACTCGGCCGTTACCATCCTGAAAGGGGTGAATCTGGGCAAAGCGGTGGTGCAGCCATGCCGCCTCGACCTCTGCTGGGGTATCCCGATGGGCTTGATGCCAAGTCAGCAATTGATCGATCTGGTCCTGAACTCGCTCGGGAGGGCAATACTCGTGTATCGATCCGTCGGGTCGTCTAGGGTTGTTCACTTGCCTCTTCCATTCGCCCTTCAACAAGGGAGTTTGGAAAAGCCTGCCAGACGGGTCCTCCGCTTCACATGTTTCTTGGCTGAGTGTAAGGCGATGGTGGAGCTCCTTGACATAGGACGAGCTGAGATCGCGAGCGCCTCCAACAATGTCCATCACCATTTCGAGCGCCTCTCGCTGATCGGTGATCAACGCTCGGGCGTCGCTGCTTATCTTGCCCCGAGCGTGGAACTGGCCGAGCGCCTCCATCCCGGCTCCAGCAATCTGAACCGTTACGCCGCGTTCGACCTTGTACAGGCGTTCGATTATCCCTGTCTCAATCGCCCATCGCATGGCGAGTTCCTCTTGGAACCGCTTGACCTTTGTCTGGTCCTTGACGAGGCCTCGGTCCTCAATCCATTGCCGGTGAACGGCGCGCAGGTCGTCGCGGCAAAGATCGTGCCAGTCTTCCGGCAGGTCTTCGATCTCGCGCCATCTATGACCGACGAGTACCGTTTCTTCGATATCGCTCTTCATCGTTGTCAATCTCCCCTATGTTGGTTCCATGAATGAATGGTTCCCTAGCGTGAACAATACTGAATCGAACTCACAGCGCTACGAATCCTCGCGTGCTCCAGAGTGGAAGCTTCAACCTCTTACAGGATACCCAGCCAACGCGTGGCCTAGCCTTCGGGCCTCGCGAGCCTATCGATGATTCAACGATCATGATCAGTCACCTCCCGCAGCACACTTCTCGATCCTCTTCTTGGGATGCGACAGGGCTGCGATGACGCCGCTCAACTGCCCGCTGCTCGCTGTTCGCCCACTGGAGAGGGACGCGATGAGGGTCAGGGTAAATCCTCTGCAGGATCGCCTCCGCGAGGCGTCGGGCAGGCTGTCCTCGGCCAGCATGGCCCGGATCTTGCGGACCTGCCGCTCCGTCTCGGGAGGCGGCGCGCGGCTTTCTCTTGAGACCGGACTTCGTTGCCGGGCGGAACTCTGCCTCGAAGGCCTTCAGGTGCACGATCACAGTCCGCCGGCGTGCCTCGTCCAGGTCGGCTACGGAGCGAAAGCCCGCGACAGCGTGGAGGATGTCGCTGTGGTCGCCGTCATCGTCAGACAGCTGCTTTTTGCCAGGGTGGATCTTGCCAGTTCGGAACGCCGCCGCTTCGCAGCCCTTTCGGTCACTCGGCGCCGTCTTCAGACGATGGGAGGACTCAGGACGAGGAATGCCATGAGGCCACTCGATGCCTTCCGGCCAGTGGTCGGAGAGCCACTTGACTACTCGACGGTATGTCCGCAGCGTACAGATGGCACCCTCTTCGATTCGACTGATGAACTTGCCGTCGTTGACGCAAAGAAACACAATCCCTGAAGGGCTCAGGTCCTTATGGCCAGCATAGGCGTTAGCGAGTTGTGCATGGGAATTTTCCCGCATGGATTACAATATAGAGGGTGATATCCCCTATTTCAAGGGGTTTAACCCGCAATCCTTGATTTTTCTCTTTCATCGTGGGATAAATCCCTTACAGTGCAGGCTCTGCTTGAAATCGTCGAGAAGGCTCTTCGGGAACAAGGCATCTCGGCGCGTAGAGCCTCGATTGAGGCAGTAGGCGCGCCAGACTTGATTCGCGAGATGCGTCGAGGGAGGACCCCCTCGGTTGAGAGAATGCAAGCACTGTGTCGGGTTCTCGATTTGGAGTTCTACATTGGCCCACGGCGCCCGGCCGGAGAGAATCTCAGCGATGAGCCGCATTGGGCGGTTGAATTGCGGAACGACCTAATCAAGTCACAGCAAGAGATCCCGCTTCGCGTTAGGGAAGCACTGGCGACCAGACAGGAATCTACGAGGCACCAGTCCCCCATCGTCGAATTCCATAGCGGGAAGGGGCGAGCAGTCGGGATCCGGGAACTCGAAGCCGCCGCAGGCAGTGGAGCGCTCGCCTTGGACGACACCGTGAAGGGCTATGTCTACTTCTGCATCGAGTGGATACGGAAGCACGGGATCAATCCCGAGAGATGCAGCGTCATCGGAGTTACCGGGGAATCCATGGAGCCGACGCTTCCAAACGGCTGCTCGATCTTGCTGGACCACGGAAGGACGAGGCTCCGCGACGGAGCTATATTTGTCGTTCGGACGGGAGATGGAGTCATGGTAAGGCGAGCCAAAAAGACCGATGGCGGAATGTGGATGCTGGACAGTGATCACGAAGCGTGGGAGCCCATAACTCTCGCAGCCGACGCTGTGGTGATTGGAGAGGTCAAATGGATGGGGAGGGATCTATAGCTATGGTTGGTACTGAATTCTGAGCTGTCGTCGCCCGCCCGTGCTTGGAATTCTTCCATCTCGCTGGGGCGCGGTGAAACGGCGGGAACAGGGCCATCTACGGCGGAATGGAATTGCACGAGTATTGATCACGCCACGTTGCTAACGGTCGTCGACTGTCTATTGAGGCCGAAAGCTCTGGCGAAGGGGGGTGCCAGTCATGGCAAAGGCTGAGGCAACGGTTGAAGAGTTGGTGGGGATGATTGAACGCGGCGAATTGCGCCTGCCCGAAATGCAACGGCACTACGTCTGGCGCTCGACCCGGGTGCGTGACTTGCTCGATTCGCTCTATCGCAGATATCCGTCTGGCGCGATTCTCCTCTGGGAAACAGAGGAGAATGTACCGCTGCGGGAGTTCGCACTAGATCAGCATGAGAATCCCTACCGGAGCACTCGGTTGCTCCTCGATGGTCAACAGCGCCTGACGTCGCTCTCGGCCGTGATTCGCGGCCAGCCTGTCGAAGTCCGCGGTCGCAGACGACCGATAGAGATTCTCTTCAATCTAGACCACCCTGAGGGTCTCGAGGTAGTGACGGAGGTGAACGAAGTGGACGACCAAGAGCGGATCGAGGACGAGGATGACTCGACGGACGATGAACTGCAGAGGCGCCTCAACCGCATGACGTTCGTTGTTGCGACCAAGAAGCTCGAGCAACTTCCGCAATGGGTCAAGGTCTCGGAAGTCTTCAAGAGCGATAGCGATAGACCGTTCTTGAAGCGCGCTGGTGTCAACGATCTTGACGACCCTCGCATCGAGAAATACAGTCAACGTCTCGCACGACTGCGCGGAGTGCGGAAATACGTCTACCGCATGGACATCCTCGAACGATCACTCTCTTACGATGAGGTCACGGAAATCTTCGTGCGCGTTAACTCACTTGGCGCGAAGCTACGCAGCTCTGACCTCGCGCTGGCCCAGATAACCGCCAAGTGGCGAGGTGCACTCAAGGCCCTGCAGGAATTCCAAGAGCACTGTGTTGAGGCAGGCTTCGAGATTGACCTCGGCCTGCATCTCCGGAACCTCGTTGTATTCGCGACAGGACAGTCGCGGTTTCAGACGGTCGGCAATCTGTCGGTCGCGACGCTGCAGGGAGCTTGGAAAGAGTGCGTGCGAGGAATGGATTACGCGCTCAACTTCCTCAAGAGCAATGCAGGACTCGAAAGCCCGGCACTGCTCTCATCACCATTTCTGATCGTCACGCTGGGGTACTACGGACACAAGAGACGCTACGAAATTAGCTCGGACGAAGCAGAGGATCTGCGTCGTTGGTTGCTCTTGGCAAATGCGAAGGGGCGGTACTCTCGCGGCTCGAGCGAGACGATTCTGGATCAGGATCTCGCAATCTTACGTCAAGGCGGCGGAATAGCTGAACTACTTGCTCGCCTGCAGTTACAGGTGGGGCGTCTCGACATTTTCCCGGAGGAACTCGAGGGTCGAAGCCAGCGCAGCGCCCTCTTCAAGACGATGTTTCTTGCGTTCAGCGCTGCCGGAGCGTGCGACTGGCGTTCAAATCTCGCCATCGCGCTTGGACACCGCGGTGCCCAACATCGACTCCAGTTTCACCATATCTTCCCGAAGAAGGTCTTGAAGACCAGCTACACCAGTCGCGAAGCCGATGACATCGGGAATCTGGCATTTATCGGCGGCAAGACCAACCGCCAGATCAGCGACAAGCCGCCGAGCAAGTACTTTCCTCAATTGATCGAGAAGTCAGGCATCTCAGCATTTCAGGCGCAGTGCATTCCAACGGATGGCCACCTTCTTGACGTTCGTGCCTACAAAGCGTTTCTCCAAGAGCGCCGGAGGCGCGTTAGCCAAAGACTGAACGAATTCCTCGCCACTCAGAAGTGAGCGGCCTCATCAAGCCACCGGCGGCGTTCGCTTGGATTCCTGCGCGAAAACGAGTGGCCGGGTCAGGCGGTCTGCAGGTTCGCCGTTCGCGGGCGGTTCGGAGGGCTGGAATTCGACGCGGGCCATGCACTCGGAGGGTGGCGCATGACGGTCCGGTGCCCCTCGACGGACGCCTCCGCGGCCCGCGTGGGCGCACGGCCTTCCTGCAAGGAAAAGTCCCGAGAGCGACCTCTCCGAAATGCCCGGCTGTGCAAGCGAGGGCCGTTGTCGGGGGGGCGATGTGCTTTGCGTTCGTCTGAGTGTCCTCATGGATCTCTCTGATCTTCTGATTCCCCGTTCCACTTCGCCGGATCCACTTGAACTCCACCAAGAACGGAACAGCGTTGCTGCACAAGTCGGCGATTCTGGATCTACCAGCGTTCGAGGGCATGGGCTCCTGCTTGCCGGCCACTACTCTGGCCGACGTACTCCGATATCATCCTCTATGAGGCAACGGGCAGATACAGAAACTGTGCAGGGGAGCGTTTATGCCGCTTAAACACGAGTCCAGCTTCGCCATCCACACCGCGAGCGACTTCCTGTACAAGATGGTCGTCCCGCAATACGAGGATTTTGTGGCCAGCAACGCATCCTCCCGCCACGCCCTGCTAGCGATTCTGCTCGTCCACCATATGTTTGAATGGGCGCACGGGCGAGAGTTCTCCAAAGAGAGCTTTCTAGAAGAGTATCCGAACGATTCCAAGATGGCAGATCTATTCGACCTGGCTCGCAATATCAGCAACGGGACCAAGCACTTCGCTCCAAGAGCGGTAACCTCGGCAGGAGGAGGCTTCTCCAGCGCTTTCTCAGATGCCTTCCAGCGCCCGTTAAATATCGAGACTCCGCCAAACTTCAACCGCAATCGCATCTCGGCGGATATCCTGCTGCGGGAACTCGTAACGTTCTGGAAGGTTCGCTACCCGCGGGACTAGCGCGCCCGCCCAGTCCGGCAGTCTATGCTACTCAGCTAGGTAATCCCCTTGTCGAGATGCGAATCTTCTGAACAGTTTCCCTCGGTCTGAAATCATGATTGGGTCGATTCGTGCGGTGATTCATTTCTGATCCGCCTCAGGGCAATCTTCGGAGGTTGGGTTACCGCGGAAGGCTCTGCCATCCTTCCTAGTGGATCGACCCGGTGCCCGTCGCTCGAGTCAGGTCAGAGCACACGACGAAAAGGCTGGTACGCCCATCGAAACCAGCCTACAGCCCGCCAGTCTCCAGTAAAGAGGAGTAGTCGACGCTGATTCTCCCACAGGAGACGAGGAAAGATCTCCACATCATGTGTCAGCTAGTTCAAACGCCGCGATCACAGCGTCCGCACGAATGGATGCAGTGGTGCGATCCGTTGGAGAGTACATCAGCTTGAACCCCGGCAGCCGATCTTCAAAATCACCGTTAGTC
This sequence comes from Terriglobia bacterium, assembly GCA_009838515.1. Taxonomy (GTDB): domain Bacteria; phylum Acidobacteriota; class Terriglobia; order Bryobacterales; family UBA6623; genus VXMF01. The sequence continues at coordinate 189,372 of VXRL01000084.1, forward strand.
CACATTGTGACGTCCAGCCATACAATCCCACCGTGTTCACGAATGTGGTCAATGCTCTGAATGACAATTACCACGTCACCCGTGACCAACAGACCAAACGTCCAAGTGTCCATCATCATGCGGGATACAAACCAAGGGAACTGGTTTGCTATTTTTTCAAGCTCTTCAGGAGAAGGAATCTCTTTGAAAAAAAGAGGTGGTTCAAGCATTTCCGTTCTGCTCCCGTCCAGTCTATTCCTTGCCGGAGTCACTGGCCACAACGATATCATCCCCTGCGTTCCAGGATCTCGACCAAGGTTGCAGTCCCCGCTCTCCGCCTCGCCTGTGTCGTTTACAGCTTCTCCTGTCGCCCGGGGGCATCCCGAGAAGCCGTCGCCGGAACGAAGAATGATAACAGAGCCTCTTGCAGAGCTCGTACACTCATGCGGTAACGCCCCGCCTTGTGCTTGGCTCACATGAGGGGCGGAGCCTAAACCTCTGGAACTGACGCTTCAGAGGGGTGAGATAGCGGATTTGACCGGCTGTAGCACAGCTCTCAGGAGTTCCTCGAAGGAGGCATCCTCGCGTATCTTTCAGGCGGGCTCAGCGAGGGTGGGCTGATAGGAGTAGTGCGGTAGTTCGACGATGCGCGGCTCGAGCTTGTTGCTTGGTCTGGTACGCAATTTCGGTTATCGCAATCCCTGCTTAGTCAGCTTCGCATGGAATGCAGCTTGGCTGATCGTACCCTTCATCGAATTGCACGCTCCGCACAGCAACTGCAGGTTTTCCAGATGATCGGTCCCGCCACGCGACTGCGGCACGATATGGTCGACCGTCAGATTGCGGAATGGGAAATGGATGCCGCAGCCTGCACAGTTACCCTCCTGCTTGCCGTAGAGCGTGTGGCGGTGAGTCTTGTATGGCGGTAGTTCCCCAACGTCCGTACGCTTCGGGATGTCCTTTCGGTGGTGGACGTCCGGCAATCGCCCGCCTTGGAGTAGAGCCCCGTCGTCAGCGGCTTGCTCAAGTCTGGACAGGACGAGTCTCACCGCGAGAGCGGACAGGTCAATGCCAATCCAATTGCGATCCAGCTTCTCGGCGGCTACCAGCGCGGTCGCGCATCCGCAAAACGGATCGAAGACGACATCGCTCTCATTCGAGCTCGCTTTGATGATGCGCTCCAGCAGCGCAAGCGGCTTCTGGGTCGGGTAGCCGACATGCTCTTTAGACATGTGGTTGACGTTGAGGATATCGCTGATGAAATCGGAAACAGCCTCGCCATGTGACGCTTGCAGGTATCGCTTGAGCCGCGGAGTCCCGGTCTTGGTCCAATGCACCAACCCTACGCCGGAAAGCGCATCGAGCCGTGCGTGAACTCCTGGCATCGACTTGTAGCCGGGAATCAAGTTCTCCTCGATCCACTGTGCATAGGCACCCTTGCTTGGCACGCCCCAGTGCCGACCGATCCCGCTAGGGTCATAACCACCCCACGGCTCCCCGGACTCTCCGTCACGCAAGCCTGAACCTGTGAGATCCCCTACTTGGTACCGTCCGCGCTCATCCTCATTGCTGTAGTGGCTTGACAGATACGTTTTTCGGAACGGCAAGTGCTGCGTATGCCACGTCGCGGAATCCGACGCATAGAACAGCAGACGGTCCGAAACACTGGCGTATCGCTTAGCATCGCTGTGCGAAGTTGTCCGCTTCCACACCAGTTCGTTGCGAAACCAACTCGAACCGAATACGCAATCCATGACCAATTTCAGGTAGTGGCTGGCAGTCGGGTCGCAGTGGACGTAGATGCTCCCTGATGGCCTTAGGATCCGCCGCATTTCCAAGAGACGCACGGCCATCATGGTCAAATAGGCCTGCATGCTCTTGCCGTGCGCCAGTCCGGCGGACTCAATGATGTGTGCAAGCGCTGGGTCCCGGTCGGCGATTAGGCCGATCCATGCGACATCCACATCGCTCAGGGTCCAAGTGTCCTTGAAGGCCGCGCCCGCAGCTTCAGAGCCGATGGGTGCGGCATAGTCTCGGTTCGAGTTGAACGGCGGATCCAAGTAGATGAGGTCCACGCAGTGGGAGTTCATGCCCCGCATCACGTCGAGGTTGTCGCCAGTGAATAGCGTGCGGTTCTTGACATTGAGCGTTGCCATCACACTGTCGCCCTAGTGCCGGAAGCACACCCGTTGTTCTTGATCGAGGCATTGTAGGTCAGCCGCCTGCTCTCCATGCCGGAGCACAGCGACTGCAACTGATAGATCGCGTCTTGCCCGCGCATGTTGCGCCAGGCCGGATTGCTGCTGCGCTCGGGTTTGCCCACGGCGATAGCATAGCTTGGCGGGCAAGTGTCGACCGAGCGGCGCCTTGAGCAGTTGCGGGTCGGCCCCGGTTAGGGCGGACCTAGCAGGCTGTCCTTGTCTTCTCCCCGAATGATCAATGCCAACAACTGACCCTCAGCGAGTTCAGAGTCGTCGTAACCAAGGTCTTTTCTCATGGCCCTAATGATCCGATCGAATCCAAGGAGGCGTTCTTTCGGCGGTACCTGGTCGTCCGGGACGGTCCTCTCCATCTCGTTCCAGAGTGTGATGACTTCTCCGCTAGCGAACATCATCATCTCGTATTTCGCATCCTTCAACGCCGCCAAGTCCTTCTTAGCGGGCTGTGAGCGGCCTCCTGCGATCGCTCTTTCAAAGAGTCCCCAACACGCACCTAGGGCCTGCTTGTAGACATTCCGTTTGTCTGAGTGTAGTCTGGCTTCGGCTTCCCTGCTACGGATACGGTTGTGCTCGACAAGAACTTGCAGCAGCCCGCCGAAAAAACCCATAAGAGGCAAGATAACACACGCTCATCAGGCCCGAAATCCAAATGCTTGAGTCTTTCCGCGGCCCGCTGGTGGGCCACCTGTGGTGTGCTTGGTTGACTCCGCTGTTTGCCTAGGCCGGCTCAATCCGCTTCAGTTCGCCAATCTGGACTCCGAGAGGGGAGGGTGTGGAATCAGCCAGCACCCCCGGGCGGGGCCACGTCTCCGCCAGAGGCGGCCCGGCGGCAGCCCTCGATCTGGCGGTCCATGTCGGACCGGTAGGCCCGCAGGGCCTCGAAGGCGATGCGGGCCAGCTGGCGCTCGTGGCGCTCGCCCAGAGCGGCCGACTGCAGCGCGTGCTTGCGCTCGGGGGCCTCGGTCCACTCGGCCTAGGTTCCGGGATTGCCCTTGAGGGCGGCCGTGGCCGTTCGGAGCCCGCCGGATCCGGCTGAGCGCAGGCGCAGCCACCACACCAGCCGGCGCAGGCGCAGGAGGACCCGGGCGGGCTCGCCCTCGGGGGCGGCCTGCAGGCTCCCGGTGCGGGCCTACTGGCGGCCCAGCACACGGTGCCACTGGCGGGTGTGCTCGGTCTTGGCGAAGGAGGTCTCCAGACGGAGCCGGAGAGCCTCCCATCTGGCCTCCTCGCGGGCACGCCCCAGGCGGGCGCCCGTCTCCTCGACGTCCTCCTGGCCCTCCGACCCGGGCGGCCACGGGTAGCGCAGGACGCCGGCGTCCCATACTCGGTCCCCACCCAAGATCTCCGAGAATTGCCGTCATCGGAGATGGAGAGGGCGGCTGTCGGAGACGTTCCGCCGACCATCGAGAAGTGTTGGGCTGAATAGGGCATGAGTGGAACGGGGCTGGCCCCAGCTCGTACTCAGCAAGCGGAGTCCGAGGAAATCGCCGCAGTCAAGGCCCCGGACGACTGATCACCGGACTTCGAAGCGGACCGCGCACTCGGTGAGCGGCGCATGCCGCTTCGGGGCCCTCGGGCGAAGCCTCGGGGACCGTCCAGATCCGTTCGGCCTTCCTGCAAGGAAGAATCTCGGGGGCGACCTCTCCGAAAGGCCCTTCTGTGCAAGCGAGGGCCGTTTTCGGCGGGGCGCTCCCGCCCCGCCGGCCGTGCGCCTTCGCACCCTAGGTCGTCCCGCTCGAATCGCTAACCACTTGGCGGACAGGGCCTTGCCGTACTTGCTGCTCGTGCGCGCAAACCGCAAACCGTGCCGCGATACCACCCTGCAGGCCGTGCGTTTGGCCATTTTCCCCGCACGAGCGGGAGTCCCCTCGTGCGCCGACCCCGGTCGGCCCAGTGCGCCTCGCCCGTGGCGGCGCTTCCGGTGCGGCCCCCAGTCTCTGAACGCTGAAGGCACCGACATTGATGATCTCGAGGCTCGATAGCGCAGCTTCGCCGCCCGCTGTGTACGCTTCACGCCATGCGTTACCGCGCGACATGCATCACGCGCTTCCGGCTGGTGGGCTGCACCTTTGCCGGGCGGGAGTTGAACCCACTGGCTCGCAGTGAAGGGTTTCAGGGACGCGAAGCGGCAGGGCTCCGCGAGCAAGCAGTCTCTCCCCAAGGGGTTGGACAGCCGTTCTATTGCACTTTGACAGGCGAGTTCGGACCGCGATCATGGCGTCGACTCAAGACAAGGCAAATGACTGACTACGGCCGGTCGAGAATGATAATCGCAGTACAGTGGAATTCGACTGACGGGCTAGAGAATAGAGCGAATCACCGTAGTCGGTGGTGACGAACTACACGCTCGGTCGCTATCCTAAGTCGAGTCTGTCGCACGGACACCTCTCGGATCGAACTGTCACAAGAAAGCCGGAAGCGAATCTTCGCTAGACCGACATGACAGTTGCGCGTAGGTTTGACGGAGCCCGCACAAGGCACCATGGATCCACGAGACAAGACCTACAGCGTGGTCGTGTTCCCGCTTCTCAAGACCGGCAGACCTGTGCGTCTAGGGTCTCTCGAGTTTCGTTCGACTGACGACCTCGACGGACTGCCTGAGGACCAAGCTGGCTCCGTGACCGAGATCACGAGAATGCTGTTTGCGCTGGGCGATCAGCGCATCAAGCGCGCTTCCTACGCCATTGTCGACCGTGTTGATCGAGTGAATGCGTCGGCTGGACTGGTCGCACTCGGTGACGTCGAGGCCGTCGTAGCGTATTTCTATGCTAGCCCGAGGCATGAATTCAACGATCTCTTTCTCACCCCGGAGCACGCGAGCATCGCTGTTCTGACTCCCAACCGCGTGGCTTCCGAGCTGGTGCGATTGTCGTTTAACGTCATCGATGCGGCTAAGCACGTGGACCTGAAAGTCGACGAAACGGGTTTCGTCGACGGCTACGACGGAGTCATTGGGCTCCGGTACCACTTCTGGGTCGCTCCTGGGTCGCGTCTGTACGGAACCACGCCGCACCCCATTCTGAACCATTCCCAGGACCTTGCCTCGGATGTCGAGCGAGCTGCCTGCGCGAGGGCAGACTACCGCCTTCTCTTACAACTACTGGAGGAGTGTGACCGCGGCGGCGACATCGGGAGTCGAGTGTTCACAGCGGTCCGCTGGTTCAACCGAGCGAACAGCGAGCACCGCGACGAGGCTGAGTCCTTCATCTGCCTCTCTGTGGCGCTTGAAACGCTGCTCTGCGTACCGCACGACGCGAAGAAGGACCGATTCGTCGATGCAATCGCCTTGCTCCTCGGACGGGTACCCCGACTGGAGGACTGGGCCACGCAGTTCTACGAAGCACGATCGCGCGCCGTCCACGAAGGAAACGTCGGACAAGTCGCGTTCGTTCCAAAGCTCACATCAAGCAAGCGGAAGGGAGCGCCAACGTACCAGTCGCTGCTTGCGTACGGCCGCGAGGTCTTTCAGCTTTGCCTCGGTACGGTTCTAACTGGCGCATCGCTGTCTTCGCATGCCGATCTAGCGACGAAGTTGACCTCCAACTCGGAGCGGTTCGAAGCTGTGTCCCGGACATTGGCCGATGACTCCCTTCCACTCGCGGTGCGCCTCGAACGGCTTGACCCACTGGCCCGCGCAATCAACCGGTACCGATATGTGCCCGACACCGGACTCACTACACCGATGATGTTGGGTGCCTGTCGTGCCGCGGCAAGCGTTACCCTAGAGTCAGCCAGGGACATCAGCGAAGGATTGACGAATGCGCTCACCGCGCTGGCCGACGCACCCCGGACGGATAGAGATCTCGAGCAGTTGGATGCGCTCCGTGCGCTCGTCGATGAGTTCAAAGGACTACCAGACCGTACTACAGCGGGCGTGAGCCCCGCGGTGATCACTTTGGTGGAAGACACCTGGCGCTACGTGTACCGGGACTACTTCTCAATCAAGGAGTCTTGAGGGGACGCGAACGTCGCGTCAGACACTCCTGTCGTTAGTACTGCTAGCTCGCGGGAAGGGTAGAGTCAGGGAACGGGTCTTCCGGTGGCGACCAGCGTCTCCGGCTACCCAGGACGACGCATCGCGCCCGATTGCGTCTGCTCCGCGCGGCAAAGCGGCTCCATCGGATTCGGCACGTTCTCGGGAGTGAACTAGATCTTCACGACGGTCGACGACACAGCCGGCTACACGCTCTCAGCGGTCCCTGTGAAGCCAGCCTCCGGAACGCACCCCGCCAGCACCCGGTTGAGCATCTACAACACGTCCGGCAGCCCCCCGGCCTGTGCACCAGCCTGTAGGTGCTGACCAACCCGTCTTCGCTCAGCGCCCGCGCGGCCAACACATTCTCTGCGGACGCAGGCGCGTCACTGCTTGCGAACACGACCTACGCCGTGGTCTTCAAAGTCACGAGCGGAACGGCCACAACCAGGCTTGACCGGACGGATAGCGATGCCGAGGATCCGGGCGCGGCCAGTGGATGGAGCGTTGCCAACAAGAGACGTTCTCGGCAAGGCATTGGCAGCTGGACCGGGGAAACCGCTCCCGAGAAGCTGCTGATCGCAATCAAGGCGAAGGAGTCTCTCCAGACGACTGCGCGGCGCAGGCCTGCGGCAGTTCCTGACGAAACGCCTCTTCCTGTCGCCGGAAGTGCGTGTCGGCTGGATCCCATTCCTCCGATCGACACTTGCCGTTGGCTATCAGTTCTGAGCAGAGCAGATCCGGTTCCTGCGCAGGCACCGCTCGCAGACTAACGCGTGGCTGCCTTGCGCCGAATCTCGGCGATGGCTTGCGCCAATGGCACCGGACGGCACGCCGCGGAGCAGTATCGCTGGTTGCCCCATCGGCGGAACCATGCTCCGCACGAGCATTGCTTGCCTGTGCGCACCTGCAAACGAATTGATGCTGTCGCAATCATGCACCCTCACTCCGCACAAAACGCACGCTGCGATCATGCAGAGGTTAGATACGTAGCATGGACTACCCACGGTCCTAGCCGATTCCTCGGCGCGATGCTTCAAGCCGTATGAAGAGGCGTCCCGCACGGCATTGCGACCCGAAGGTATCCAACAGCGGTAGGCCAAGTGTCTCAGCCCACCGCGTACCTGTTCCACCCGTCGGCCTGTCCACATCGAAGGTTGCCAGCAGTCATGCTTGTAGCAGCCGCCGAGAATGGCACGTCCGTTCGCATGGTGACAGCCATCGCTCCCGTAGCGAGCAGGTAGCGCCCGTAGCTTGGTCAGCAGGTCGGCACCGCCCAAGGCAAGGAGCGCGCTTGCCCGTGCGTACAGGTCACGATCCGGATACGTAACTGGACCCCACGATAGTTCAGGTCACGGATCTGCCTAGCACGGCTCCTTCGCTGCCTCGCCCGGCTGATCCGGTAGGGGCCATTCCTAGCCGATGAGGGAGGGTTTGTCGGACATGAAGGGAACCTCTCTCAGAGGACTTCCGCCTGCCCTCAAGAAGTGTTGGGCTGGACAGGGCATGAGTCCGACGGGGCTGGCCTCAGTTTGTGCTCGGCAAGCGGAGTCTGATGGAATCGCCGCGGTCGAAACCCCTGTCGAAGCCGCTAACGGCTAAGCACTGGCCTTCGGCCCCGACCACGCACTCGGAAGCGGTGCACGACAGTCGGAACTGTTATGGCGGACGCCTTCGCGGCCCTTCGGGGCAGGCCTGCCTTCCTGCAAGGAAGAGTCGCGGGAGCGACCTCTCCGAAACGCCTGTCTGCCAAGCCAGGGC
>VXRL01000020.1 GCA_009838515.1 Terriglobia bacterium
GCCCCAGCCCAAGCGAATTCCCCGTCGATCACGCTAGCGACGTTGGGCGGATAGTCCAAGCGGACATCCTTGGCGGAGGCTTGTAGGCGGTATTCGAATTCCGAGTCACGATACGATGTCACGCCGCTGAACTGAACCGTCCCCCCGCCTGAGGTAGCCGTCAGCCGGCTTATCTTGCCTTGGCCGCCTTGAAACGCGATCGCTCCGTTTAGGTTGCTGAGTTGGATCGGCAGGCCGGGCGAACCGATGGACGCATCAACCAGCTCCACGGATCCTTCCAGTGACGGATCGTCCAACGCGCCTAGGATGCGCACGCCGATCCTCGAGGTTCCGACGGTCTCGATGCCATCCGCAAAACTGTCCAGCAGGCTCAAGTCGACGTCTCCGTCGATGCTCACGTCCAATGACCGGTCTCCCTCGAGACCGATCACTCCATCGATGCGGAAGTCTGTGTCCGGCCCGGTCAGCACCATGGAGTCAAGACGCAGGTCGCCGTCGTTGATCCCCCAGCGCAGAGGGAACACGTTCGAGATCACGTGCGGTTCGCCGTCCGGGCTCGGCAGGCTTACCTCGGCCCGTTCGATGGTTCCGCTCATTTCGAACGTGCCGGCCGAGCCCACAACCCCGCCAAAGCCCGCACGGCCCATCAGCGTGCCCTGCGGGGCGCCGCTTGGCAGGTCGAGAAACTCCGCCAATCGCCGCGTGCTCAGGCTGTCGAATTCAACGCTGCCGTTGTAGCTGGAAGGGCCGACCTGCCGCTGCAGCGTCGCATCGCCGCGGAAGGTTCCGTCAAAGACGTCGGCCCTCCAGTCGAGTTGGAGGTTCTCGGCATCGAGTGCGGAGCTTACGCTGCCGCTCCAGTTGCCGAGTTGCAGGCCCTTCCGGCGCAGGTCAGACACCTCCCACGTGCCGGCAAGCTCGAGCGATCCGAGGGCGCCCGTCAGGGTTGGCGGGCCAGCGGCCCGCAGATCGAAGCGCAACGCGCCCGTAACGCCCGGTGCTAGTGCGCGAGCCCACGTGAATTCCTCCAATGGCCAACTGTTGCTTTCCATGCCGATCTGCGCCTCCCCAGTCTGGCTGGAGGTGGAAGCGGCGACGGCAAGCCGGGACCGACCGCGCTCCAGTGACGCGTTGCGGAGTTCGAATCCGGCCGGATCGTAGGAAACCTGTGCTTCGAGGCCGTCGAAACGCTCTCCGAAGAAGGTCGGGGCATCGACGGCAATGCTGCCCGTCGCAACTGGCTCAGATTGCGTGCCAGTCAGGGAGGCTTCCATGGCGAGCAGTCCCTCGATCGGAAGGGTGAAGCCGCTTGCGAGCGCCAGCTTGCGAGCGTCGATCCCGGTCGCGGAAATCGCTAGGTCGAGTGCCCCGTGTTCATGCAGCGGCAGGGTGCCGCTGAACCTGAGGTCGCCGGATCCGTCGACCATACGGCCTTCCGTCACGTCAATGCGATCCGAGGACAACACCCCTTGCAGGGCGAGGTGGTCCCAGCGCTGACCACCCAACGCGAACTCTTCGATCGAGAAGTCTCCGCTCAGAGTTGCGCTCGCAATCTGCTCAGGCCCCCAGTCCAGGTTGCCCCGATACGAGTACTGACCGTCCGGAGCGGTCGGGGGCAGCTGCGAGACGATCCGCAGGACGGCCAGGATTCGCTCGAGCGCCTGCTTGGAGTCAATCTCAACGTCGACTAACAGCTTTCCTCCGCCGGCAACCGCAAAACTGCCGTTGCCGCTGGCTCGTATGTTGGGCGTGGAGAGCGAGAATCCGTCTATTGAGACGCGTCCGGTCGCGCTGCTGAACTGCAATGACGCGTCCCCGCCGATCGGCAGCGTGGACGGCTGCGTAGTCGGCACGACCTGCAGGCGCAGGTTCGCCTGCAGGTCGTGCATGACCGTTCCGGACAGGTCGAATTCGGCGCCCACCGAACCGCTCCACGCTGGCACAGGCGATCCCGTCGCAGTCGCTACGCTTGCGAGCGCGATGCCGCTGACACTGCCGTTGGACGTGAGCCGAGGCTCGAGCCACGGAGCATGGATCGTCGCCTGCGCCCGCAAGCCTCCGCCGAGCGCGGCACCCTCGAGATCTTCCAGCTCGACAGACATCTCGTTTCCGGAGAACCTGCCTGCCACGGACAAATCCAGATCGAGAGCTGACGAGCCGACAGAAGAGGCTGCGAATCCTCCCGAGTACGCAACCGCACCGTTCGATCCGTCCCATTCCAGTTCGCCGCTAGCCGCCAGGGAGCCAAGTAGCCCCAGATCTGCGTAGCCGACCAGACCGGACAAGGGCCCGATTGCCGACTTGAGAGAAAAGACGCATCGAGCCCAGGGCTGATGCCAGTCCCGGATCGTGCCGCGCAGCTGGGCTGACAGGTCTTGGCCGCGAACGTCGGCACTCGTGATTTCGACACCCGTCGCGTCGGCCACGGCCGACACCGAAACGGTCGACCCGGTCAGCTCGAACGAGCCAGCGCTGCCAACCTGTGGATCGCGGAGTTCGGCATCGATGGTATGCAGCTGAGATCTCGGATCGAAGCTCGTCTCCACCCGCAGCCCCGACCCGCGGAACTCTAGGTCGTACGGCTGGCCGTTCCAAACGAGTTGGCCGCCATCGAGTTCAAACCGGCGAACCTCCAAGCCCGAGATCAACGAACGCTCCGACGCTTGGCTGAGAATTGCCGGGCCGTCTTCGGCGACCGTCAGGTCGAGGGCAGGATCGTGCAGGCTGAGCGATTCCAGCACCGTTACGCCGCCTAGCAGGGACCGCCAGCCTAGCGTTGCCGTGACATGCGGAACTGACAGCAGCGGTGCGACGGTCAGGTCATCGCCCGCGCGCAGCTCGAGCCCGTTGATCTCGAACGCGAGTCGCGAGTCGCCCAAGCGGACTTCATCGATCGATACCGTCCCGCCCAATGACTGCTCCAGCTTCGCGATAGTGTTGTGACGCAAGCTGTCGAGGAACCAATCGCTGCGGACTGCGGCTTCAAAGCCGCCCCAGCCCAGTCCTATGGAGGCGATCGCGGCGAGAGCGATCCTGTGCCGCAGGATCGATGTGAGCGCTGCTTTGATCATTGCTCGCCCCCAGCGGCCGGAAAGGCCAGGATCTCGATGCGGGTCAGGGCCCGCAGTTCCATGATGCGCTGCTCGAGCAGCCTGTTCGCTTGGCGCTCTGCCAAGACGTCCAGAATGGCCGACCGCACCGATTCCAGAGGCTCGGCGGGAGCGCCGAGCGCCGCCTGTCCGGCACTGTACTCGTTACGGTAATACGCTTCGACAGCCCCGGGGCTCACTTCTTGCCCGGTCTTGAAGCGGAACGAGACATAGCGCTCGAAACTGGCCTTTTCCCTCAAGAAGGCCCGGCAGTCATCCTCGGTGAGCCCATAGTGCGCCAGCGCGGCTGGGAAGTCCCGCCCGCCCGCAAAGGTCTGGCCCCTCAGGGCTCGGAGCGGGCCCTCGACCTCTTCCGCTGGGGCCAGCAGGAATGGTGTCAAGGCGAGATCCTGCATCGCCAGGCGCCGGTCGATCAGTGCCTCCAAGGCGGCCCTGCCTCCTGTTTCGAGGCCGACGGGCTCGGATTGGTTGAGCAAGGCGACCAGGTTCATTTGGGTGCGCACTTGGGAAAGCGTGATTACCTCGCTTCCGACGATCGCCGCCACGCGGTCGACAATCTCTGCCCTCGGTGCGGAAGCGGACAGAGCGACGCCTGCCAGCAAGGCGGCATACAGGACGGCGCTTGACCTTGGATTGGGCATCAGAACGTCTGGCCGAGTGAGAAGTGGAACTGCACGGCGCTGGCGCGTTGCTCGCGGAAAGTCCCGGTTCCCAGCAGCAATTGCTCGCGGGTGCCATCGAATCCCACGAAGCGCGGTGGATTGGGGCTGTACGCGAGGTCAAACCGCAGCGGGCCGATGGGCGTGCGGTAGCGGATTCCGAGACCCATCGCATGGACGAGGTAGTCGAAATCGAATTCTTTTCCTCCCTGGGGGTTGGTGCGCACCTGCTGGCTAGAGTTCAGGCTGATCCGCCCCGGGCGCGAGTAGACGTTGCCCGCGTCGTGGAACAGCACCGCCGAGAAATCAGGGCCAGACAGCGGGAAGCGCAGTTCGACGCTGTTGAAGAGCTGGGCGCCTCCGCCCAGTGGAAAGCCGGTCGCCGAGTCCCGGGGGCCGGCTTGGTTGTAAGCAAACCCGCGGTGGGTGGCGGATCCGCCGCCGAAATAGCGTTCCGACAGCGGCACTCGCGGATCGGGCCGGACGGCGAGGCCCTCGCGGTCCACGCCCTCGCTCCCGAATCCAGCCCACGGGACATTGACCCCGATCTGAAGCGTCCGGGCGAACACCACGCGCGGCCGGACTTGGTGATAGGTGCTGTTCTGAGCGAACATGCGCGCGAAATTGGGCTGGGCGCCCAAGAGCTTGGATGCCAGCGCGATATCCACGGTGTTATACATGCCCGAAGTCGTGTCCGTCGGATCGTCCCGGCGGTCCGAAATGTACGTCGAGGACATCAGCCCGACGCGCACTGGCTGGGAAATCAGCGGAACGAGCAGCGGTTCGATGTTCAGGGTGTTCTCGTCGATAGACGTTCTGCGATAGGCGTATCGGTACAGCACGGTCTCCCGACCGCTGATCGCTTGCGACAGCTGGAGCGCCCCTTCCAGCCTGCGGCCGGTAAACGTGTTGACGTTGCGGAACGTGTCATACAGGCCGGTTACGGTCAGCCGCCAGCGATCCGAATCGAACCAGCGCGGCGCCTCGTAGGTGAACAGGCCGCGCTGCTGAAGCAGTGACAGGCGCGTGTTGAAGCTCAGCGTGTGTGCCTTGCCGAATACGTTCAGCCGGGTCACCTCGACGGTCATGCGCGGGCTGAAACCCGCGTCGCCGACTGGATTGGTCAGTTCTGCCGTATTCCGGCCGAACCTTCCGAACTCCGCGCCGCCGCCGAACCCGAGCCCCCAGCGCCGGGCTTCCTCGACTTGGATCAGCACGTCCTTCGACTCTTCGATCCCAGCCGGGTTCTGCAGCGCTACTTCGACTTTGGAAAACACGCCGAGATCGTAGAGGTTGCGCTGTGTCGCGAACATGCCGGCTTGCGAGAGGGGCTCGCCCGAGGCCACTTCGATCTGCCGCGCCAAGACTTCGTCGCGGGTCTTCTCGGCCCCGGACAGAATGGCCCGGCCAGTCTGCCTCGGTTCGCCATGCCGGATTTCGTAGTACACGACCACCTGGCCGGGCGAATCGCCCTGCTCCGAGCGCCAATCGAAAGTGACATCCTGATGGCCCGCGTTGAAGTATTCCCACAGAATGCGCTGGCGGTCGGTGGCGATGCTGGACTCGCTGAAGGGCTGCCCTGGGGCCGAGGCGAATTCGAACGGCGACTCGTCGGCTGGAAACTCTGACATCCCGCTGGTGACCAATTTGGAAACGAATGTCTGACGCCCTTCCTCGATGGAGATCGCGACAGCCAAGTGATTCGGGTTGCCGCCGAACCCTCGGAGGACCTCTCCGCCCACGCGCGCCTCGCGGAATCCGTTCGAGGCGTACAGCTGGCGCAGGGATTGCAGGTCTTGCGAGAGCAGCCCCTGGCTAAAGGCTCCGGGACTAGAGGCCGACTTCCCGGTGCCCAACTGCAGGCGTTCCCGGATCGTGCCGTCGTCAAAATAGCGGTTGCCCGTGATCTCGATGTCCCTAAGCTGCCGCCTCTGGCCGCGGTCGACGCGATAGACGATTGCGATCTCGTCAGCGGTGGATCGCTCGACTTCGAAGCTCACGGCCGCGTCGAAATAGCCCCGGCCTTGGAAGTACTCCGCTAGGCTGGCGGCCCCGGTACTGAGCAAGTCGTCATCGATCGAACCCCTGGAGTAGAGCACTAGATGCCGGCGCAGCCGCTTCTGGCTCATGCGCACGCCTTCGACGCGGACGGACGTCTTCGGGCCGCGTCGGACGCGCGCCACCAACGTGACCTGATTGTCGGCCGGCCGGAATTCGGCGACCTGGGCTCGGATTTCGGACTGCCAGTAGCCCTGCGCCTGAAAGTGCTCCCGCAGGCGCCCGATGCCGCGTTGGATGCGGTCGCGTCGGAAAATCGAATCCCTCCTCCAGCCCGTGAGCCTACGGATCTCCTCCGCGTCCAACGACAGTCCCTCGGCTGCCAACAGCAATGCACCGATGCGGGCCCGCCGCCCGCTGGTCACGTTGAAGTCGATGTGAACCTGCTGGGTCTCGCGGTCACGCACGAGGGTGTGGTCGATCGCTGCCTCGCGGAAGCCGTAATCGGTGAGCACTTCGCGCAGAGAGCTCATCGCCTCGCCGACCTTGTCGTCGGTGAAGACCGTGCCGAGCCGCAGCTGGGTGGCGTTGATCAGCTGGCCGGAAGACGGCGGCCGCTCGACACCTTCCACGCGGACATTGCCCACGAACCATGCGGGTGTGGTCAAGAACGTAAGTCGCGCGCCGTCTTCGCCGAGCGTGGCGTCTGCGAGGATGTCGCTGTATCGGCCGGTCCTGAAAAGGGCTTGGATCGATTTGCGTAGCGCCGCTCGTTCAAGCGGCTGGCCGACGCGCACGCTGAGCAGCTTCTCGGTCGCTGCGCGCGTTTGGATGGCGAGCGGGGGATCGAAGGCGATCCCCGAAATCGGAGCGCCAAAGTAATCCCCTGCGGCGCTGGGAGCCGCCAGTAGGACGTGAAGAGCTAGAAGGGTCAGCCACGCTCGATGCAATTCTATGAAAATTATAAGGTTAAGTCCCTGCCGAACACTTGGGGCAGGATGCGCTGCTAGCATCGAACAGCGGGCCGCGTCCTCTATCGCCGCATGACGACCAACGCTAGCGACCGCTATTCTCGGCAGAGGCTGCTGGCCGAGATTGGCGGCGACGGGCAGGAACGGCTGGCGGAAAGCTGCGCGGCCGTGGTCGGCTGCGGGGCGCTCGGAACGATGCAGGCAGCTCTGCTCGTGCGGGCCGGAGTTGGCACAACGCTGCTGGTTGACCGCGACTATGTCGAGGAGAGCAACCTGCAACGGCAGGTCTTGTTCGACGAAAGCGATGCGGAGCGCGGCGTGCCGAAGGCCGAGGCGGCGGCGCTAGCCCTGCGGCGGGCCAATTCCGCGGTCACCGTGGTGCCCGTGGTCAAGGATCTAGTCGCTGCCAACGCAGAACGGCTGCTGGGGTCGGCCGACGTGATCCTCGACGGGACTGACAACTACGAAACGCGCTTCCTGATCAACGAGGTCGCGGTCAAGCATTCCATCGCTTGGGTCTATGGCGCGGCCGTGGGAACGCACGGCTCGATCATGCCTGTCGTCCCCGGCCAGACCGCCTGCTTGGAGTGCCTGTTCGACAATGCGCCGCAGGCCCGCCAGCCGACCTGTGACACCGCCGGCGTGCTCAACGCGGTTACGTCTCTGATCGCCTCGCTTCAAGTCGCCGAGGCGCTAAAGATCCTTGCGGGGCGCACCGAGGCCGTGCAAGGTCGACTGGTCACGATCGATGTCTGGAGCGGCGAACGCGCGGCGTTGCAGGCCGACACGCCGCGCCCGGACTGTCCGACTTGCGGGCTGCGGCGGTTTGCTCGCTTGGAAGCGCGGTCCGTCGCTTCAGCTCGGATTTGTGGCCGCGATGCCGTGCAAGTGCCCGCTCGCGACCGGCCTGTTGACCTGGCTGCGCTGGCGCACAGCCTAGCGCCGCTAGGCGAGGTCCGCTCTAGCGAGCTGGCGGTTCGGTTCTCGTGCCCGCCGCATGCGCTGACCGTGTTTTCTGACGGGCGCGCCATCGTCAAGGGCACGCAAGATCTCGGTGTGGCGCGGAGCCTGTACGCCCGCTATGTTGGCGACTGAGCGCTCATGCGGCCCCTACCCAGACCGGGCTGGACCACGCGAGCTCTCCGTTGGATTCGAAGACGCGCAGGTAGTACCAGTCCGTGCCCGATCCGTCGCCCTCGTCCTCGGCGGAGAACGAACTCTCCCAGTTGTCGTGGAACACGACGCGGTGTAGCATCGCCGACTCCCACGGGAACGGTCGGGTGAACAGCATCTCGTTCGACTCGGTGAGTTCCGCGAGTGTCTGGGTCACCGAGCACTTTGTCGGTTTCGTGCAGTTCACGCTCACGCGCGTGCTCCCGTCGCCGCGCACCCGCAATACCAGCGCCTTTTGCGAATAGTCGTCCAGCTGCTGCTTGAGGGCGGTGTAGGACTGGACTCTGACCGAAGTGTCGTCGCTGCTGACGATCTTGTCCCGGCGAAACTCATCCAGCGGCCCTGAGGTGAAGCACGGATGGAAGCCCTCGATGCGGCCGCCCTGCACCTCGAGCGTGAAGTCCCAGTCGGCCGTGCCGCCCCACCCCAGCGCCGGCCAGGGCCCCCAGCCGTACTCGAATCGCACGATCACGGGCTCGTCCCAGCGGTTTGCTCCGGGCTGGCGATCCACCGGGAATTCGCGATGGATCACCCGGCCGTTCTTGACGACCTCGATCCGGTCCACCAAGTCCCAGCCGCGCACGCTGGCTCGGATCTCGCGCCTGCGGGCGAACGGAATCTCTTGGCCCATCATCGCGCCGTTGACGGAAAAGTCGAGTTCGATGCGGTCACCGGTCACGGCGTAAGTGCGCCGATTCCACAGCGCGTCGAAGATTGCCTCGCGGGACAGCTCGCGAGCCTTGATGACGGCCAAGCCCTCGCGATAGCCGCCAGGGTAGCCGAGATGGTCATCGGTGCTCGCCACGACTCCTAGGCGATGCCCGTCGCTGAGATAGTGCTGCAGCGTGTGACGCGTCCAACGCCCGCCTTCGGTGTGTCGCTTGTAGGGGTGGGGTGCCCGGTCATGCTCGGCGCAGCCCCATTCGGAGTGGATCTCCAGCACCGGTGAGACCGAAGTGTCGATCGCGGACGACGCAATGCCGCGATGCCCCAGGCGGTTGGCGGGGTGGTGGGGAACGAGGATGCAGCCCCGGCGCTTTGCAAACGCCTTGAGCTCGTCCAGCCTTTCGATCAATTCGTAGTCGCCGTTAAGGTCCGGGAAGAGGATGTGGTAGTCGCCCTCCATCGTGCCGTGGCGCTCGTAGCCGAGGATCGTGGTGAACGCTCCCGGATCGTCGAACTGGCGAGCCAGCCGCACAACGTCGGGCCAGCGCGACTTCGCCACCGCGAAGCCGTTCTTCCACTTGTACTCGATCTTGCCGTCGTATTCGCCCACGTCCGGCCAGTACGAATGCGGCGTGAAAGCGTAGAAGTCGAGATGGTTGCGGGCCACCTCGAAGCTGCGCTCTAAGGTGCCTTGGGCATACCCGACTTGGTTGTGGTTGTGCAGGTCGCCGAAGTAGTTCCTGTACGGTGCTGGCGACGCGGCCTGCGCCGCCGCGCTCGCAGCGGCCGGCACGGCGCCGGCCAGCGCGGCCCCAGTTCCGGTGTGCGCGCAATGGCGCATCCAGTCGCGCCTGGAGATTCCGTCCTCGCTCACCGCTGCTCGCTGGGGCCCGACCGCTTTCCCGGTGCGCCGCCACATCATGCTATCACGCCGCCGCGCCGCCCTCCTGCCGCCCCGCGTGCGCTGGTGACCTGCCGAGCCCGCCCTATCTGGGCTCTTCTCCCCCGACCCAAACGGGCGATGACCACGCCATTGCGCCATCGAGCTGCTTGGCCGGACATAGTAGTAGTCGCCATGCCCGGCGGCTCCCTGGTCGACGAATTGGAAGTCGCAGTCTAGCGGTTGGTCATCGCTGACCAGTTGCAAGCTCACCCGATCCGAATCAGTGTCCGCTCGCAGGTCCTTTTCCGACAGCCCGTCTTGAAGGTCGGAGAATTGAAACTCGAGGGTCCGAACATCCCATCGAGTCACTCGCTTGTCGCTGTAGACACTGATTCGGGCTTTGTACCTGCTCGCTACGGATATTCCTGCGCGCACCGCGGACAAGCTTTCCGTGAACCATCCCCACTAGGATTCCCATCGGCGCACCGCCACCCACAAGCCCCCACGGCCAGAGTTGACCGGAGGTTCACTTCCCCGCATCCACGTGGCTTGGAACATACTCGCGCTCGACATCCCGGTCACGTCGCAGAGCCCTCTCCTGATTCAACTTGGTGAACGTAGCCGCCTCGCGCTTGGCATCCTCCATTCTCCCAGTGGCCCGATAGGCCTGCGACAGATAGAGATGCAGCGGAGCCAGCTCGGGGCTCGTCTTGATGGCTCGTTCCATCGCGGAGATGGTCTCTTCGTATCTCCTCAGCTGGATCAGAGCCTTGCCGAGCCCCGCATGGGATTCGGCCGAGCCAGGATCCTGCGCGAGGGCCTGGCGGAAATGGACTAGGCTGCCCTCCGCATCACCGAGCCTCAGGACGACGTCCCCGAGCATTCGGTGTGCCTCTGCGAACCCGGAATCAATCGCCACCGCTTGCTCCAAGTGTCCCCTTGCCTCATCGAACCGGCCCATGTTCTCAAGCTGCCACGCAACCTGGTAGTGACTGTTGGACAGTTCCGGGAACTTGGCGAGTGCCGCCTGCGCTTCCTTCAATGCCTGCTCGAAATCATGGTTCTTGTGGTGCGCGTCCACGAGCAGGAATCGCAAGTCCGCATTCGCGGGATCAAGGCCGACAGCCTGCCTAAAGATCTTGACCGCCTCGTCGTAGTAGCGGCCTTGGAGGTATTGCAATCCAAGGAGAGCATGCAGCTTGACGCTGTCAGGGCGGATCGTGAGTGCCATGCGCAAGTGCGGGATAGCATCCTCGAGCTTCCCGGCCTGAGCCAAGAGATTGCCCAGCAACGCTCGTGCTTCGTAGAATTCCGGACGCAACTCCACCGCCTGCTCAAGGTTCGGGACTGCATCTGCGGGCCGTTCCAGCGAGACATGCGCAAGGGCCAGGTTGTAGTACGCCTCGGAGCGGCGGGGCCGGATTTCTATCACCTTCCTCAGGATCGGAAGGGCCTTGCTGTGGAGTCCGTTCCGCCCCAGAGCGATGGCGGCACTTAGCATGACATCCGGATCGCCAGACTGGGACAACTCTTTGGCCCTCGTTTCAGCCTCGATCAGTTTCTTGTTCTGCAACAGCATCCGCAGCTCGACCAGTCCCCTGATCTCGTCCTGTAGCTTGTTCTTCCATCTCTGGGCCAATTCGAACTCGTGCTTGGCGTCCGCGCCACGTCCCTGACGCTGGTAGGCCTGTCCTAGCAAGTAATGGGTCTCTCCCTGTTCAGGCCATCTGCTAACGCTCTCTTCCAGCAGATCGACCGCATCTGAAAGCCGTCCAGTCCTCAGGTACCCGCTCGCCAGCCGGCTGCGGACATCTAGGATTGTGCCGATCGCTACGACGCGTTCGAAGTAACTAACCGCTTCTTCGGTGTTGCCCTCGGTAAGGCTGATCCGTCCCAAGTAGTAAAGCGAAAAGGCATCGGGAGGCTGGAATTCCAACTCCCTCATGAAGGCCCCTTTGGCCTGCTCCATGTTCTGGAGGTGCCACTGGGCGAGGCCAAGCTGGTAATAGGCGCCCGGAATGTTCGAGTGGATGCCGATCGCTTGTTCCAACTCCCTAACCACGAGGTCGTATTGCTCGCCGTCCAGATAGATCTGCGCTTGCTGGAGGTGCTGGTTGAGCCTCGTTCGGGGGTCTTGGGCCAGAACCGAAGGGAGAATGACTGCAAGCAGCCCGACAACTGCGGCCAAACTGGCGGTCGCGTGCCGGCTGAACTTACGAATAGGCCGCCTGGAGGGATGGCTCTGACTAAGGCACTCCCCGGTCGGCTTCATCGCGCTCACCCAGCGTCCCCGGCCCACGGCATCCCGCCTCTTCCCAACACGCCGGCCGAACGCCGACACTCGCGTAGACATTGCGTATCCCGGAGCCCTCGCAGCGGCGATCTTGGTGACAAGCGAACGCGAGGTAAGTGTATCGCAGCTTCCCCAAGGCTGGATCGTCCGACCCCGTGAAGCTTGGGGATGTGCGCACCTGACCACTCCTCAGTAACATAAGCCATAGCCGGGCTAGGTATGCAAGGCGGACGAAACACCTCGCGGTTCGCGGGCTGGGCCCCTCCTAGACGATTGCTATGGGCCAGTCTCATCTTGCTTGGACTCGGCACGGCCGTCTCAGGTCAGCAGTCGCCCGAAGAACGAGTTGCGGCCCACCTGCAGGAGGCGAAGCGGGCAGAGTCTGCTCAGGACTATTTGGCTGCGGCCGTACAGTACAAGGCGATCCTCGAACTACGGCCCGAGTGGGCGCTCATCCACCAGAGCCTCGGTGTCACCTTCCATCTCGCCAAGCAATACTCGCAAGCGATTCAGCACCTGAAGCGAGCTGTGCAACTAGACAACCAGCTCTGGGGAGCGTACCTGTTCCTAGGGATGGACTACCACCAGACGCACCAGTTCGAGGCCGCGGTGGCAGCGCTCGAGAAGAGCCTTGCGCTGAACCCGGACATGGCGGAGACCAGACGCTGGCTCGGCCTGAGCCACTCTGCTCTGCGAAGCTACGAGGCTGCGATCTCCCACCTGCTGCGAATCACGACTGAGCGTGCCGAGGATGCTGAGGCGCTGTTCCACCTGGCACGAGCGTACGACAGCCGCGCGGCACAACTCTTTCAGTCGATTGGAGATAAAGATCCGGAGTCTCCGTTCGTGTATATGCTGCAGGCGGAGCGATTCGTATCGGAAGGCGACCTTTCGAGGGCAAGGGCGGAATACCGAAGGGCGCTCGACGTCCGGCCCGATCTGACGGGAATACTCACTGGACTCGACCTAACCCAAGCCAGCCCCAGCCCGCCAGAAACCAAGCCGACGAACGCGTTGGCCGGGATTCGGTCCAGCTTCGCCTCGGGCCGCTTCGAAGAAGCATCGAGTGCGGCGAAAGGAGTCCTAGCCGCGCAGCCGGAGAATGCTGAAGCGACGTATTGGCTCGGTCGGGCCTACCAAGGCCTTGCTGCTGGAACACTCGATCGCTTGACGGAAGTGGCGCCGGAGTCCTACAGAGTCGACCAGCTAGCCGGCGAGATCCACGAGGAGCGAACCGAGTATCGGAAGGCTGTCGAAGCCTATCGGAAGGCGCTCCAAAAGGCGCCAGAAGTCCCAGGGCTGCGTTATTTGGTCGGCACGGCCTATTGGAAAATGGGCAGTTTCTCTGATGCGCAGGAGTGGCTCGAGGCGGAACTCGAGCGCAACCCGCACCACGCCCGCGCCCGGTACCGGCTCGGCAACCTGCTCCTTGAACGAGGCCGACCCGCCGCTGCGATTCCACACTTACGTCAAGCGCTTGCAGCCACGCCGAACCTTGCCGAGGCCCGCTTCGACTTGGGACGCGCCTACCTCGAGGACCGGCAGCATGCTGCCGCCGCAGCGCAACTCGAAGAGTACACGCGAATCAGTCCAGCCAACGACCGCGCGCACTACCTCTTGGGCAGTGCCTACCGCGGCCTCGGTCGCATGGAAGATGCGCGCAGAGAGTTCCAAGCCTATCAGGAACTCAGCCAGCAACGACTCCGCAAGGTGCAGCAGGACGTCAAGAGTGTCGCGGAAGACGTCAATCAGGCGGAGCCATAGCTTGGCCGGCGAGTCGTAGTCCTATGGCGCCGGTTCCTCAATCCTCAGGACTTGATTGACTCGTACGTCTTTCAGCACCTGCTCGGAGCCGGTCGGCCACCGAATCGTGACGACATCGACCGATTCGCGTTCGCCCATTCCAAAGTGCAGGCGTCGGTCGTTGTGCGACTGGTAGCTCCCGCCACTCCTGACTTCCCGAGTCTGTCGTAGGTCGCCGGCCGCGACGGTGGCCCGGGCCCCGATAGCCGACCGGTTCGACCTTGTCCCGCTTAGATCGAGCAGCAGCCAGTTCCCGGTTGCCGCGCTTCCCCGCAACAGAGTCGGTGGTTCGTCGAGGTTCGCGATCAGCAGGTCGATCCGGCCGTCATTGTCAATGTCACCGGCAGCCAGTCCTCGGCTGGAATGCGGATCCTCGGAACGGTCAGCCAATTCGACCGCTTGGAATGTGCCGTCACCGCGGTTTCGGAAGGCCGAGTTCGGCTGGCGGTACCGGATGCCAATGTCGTGGCGGTCCACTTCGGGGTAGACGTGGCCATTAGCAATCACAATGTCTAGGAATCCGTCAAGGTCGAAGTCGACGAATTGCACACCCCAGCTCAGCTTTGCCCAAGTCGGCTCTCCCAAGCCCGCCCTGGCCGAGACATCCCGAAATGCCTCATCGCCGACATTGCGGTAGACGGTGTTGTAGTCGTCGGAGAAGTTCGTGACGATCAGATCCGTGCGACCGTCGTTGTCGAAGTCGCCGAAGTCGATTCCCATGCCGGCCTGTTCCTTGCCGTCCGCGCTCAAAGCGATGCCCGCCAGCAAAGCGACTTCAGTGAACGTCCCGTCGCCGTTGTTCTCGAACAGATAGTTGGCCATCGAATCGTTGGCGACATAGATGTCCTGGTCGCCATCGTGGTCGTAGTCAGTCCAGACGACACCAAGTCCGTAGGAGTTAGGCACGGCCCCGACGCCGGAGGCGGAGGTGGCATCTCGGAAACGTCCGTCGCCTAGGTTTTCGTAGAGCCTGTCCGCGGTCGGGATCATGCCCCGGGGCCCGCATTGCACCCGGATGCCTCGATAGCGGCACAGCTGGCTGTCCTCGGGGAGGTCCTCCGGGTCGAATTCAAGATAGTTGGTGACGTAGAGGTCGACGTCACCGTCTCTATCGTAGTCACCGAACGAAGCAGACGAACTCCACTCGTCGCCTTCCAAGTCCGCGCCTGCGGCACTCTTGAACGTGCCGTCCCCGCGGTTCAGGTACAAACGGTTCGGCCCATAGTTGGTGACGTAGATGTCGTCGTACCCGTTGTTGTCGACATCCGCGACCGCGACTCCCATGCCCCAACTCGAATCACCGAGTCCGGAATCTTCCGTGACGTCGTCGAAGGTGCCGTCCCCGTTGTTGCGGTACAAGCGATCGATGGCACACGGCGCTCCTGCTGCGAGCGCGTCGAGCGTACCGCCATTGACGAGATAGATGTCAATCCAGCCATCGTCGTCGAAGTCGACGAACGCGACTCCCCCAGCCATCGATTCGAGGATGTATGGCTTGTCCGCGGCCCCGGAGACAAGCTTGCGGCTCAGGCCGCTTTCCGCCGAAGCATCCCGAAACTGAGCGTCTGCGGCCAAGGAGGAAAGTGCCGCCAGGACAGCGATCGGCAGGAATCGGCCCACGAACGTCCTCGTTGCCACGTTTCGCGAGGGGTTCGCGCGCGCATCCGTCGGCTGATCCCGCGGCACTTTGAACGATCGCGCGATCGGCGTGCTCGTCCAGAGCGTCGGGGCCGGCCGGCAACTCATTCGGGCCCGGGCTCCTCGACCAGCAGTATCTGGTTCAACGCGACATCTTCGATCGTCCGTGTCCGGCCCGACGGCCACCGCACCGTAAGTTGCTCGATTCTCTCGCCGGCCCGGAATCCGAAATGCTGGCGCAGGTCGTTCGCCGAGAGGTAGCTCGCAGACGAGCGGACCTCACGCAGTTGCGTCCCGCTTCCAGAGGTTGCCTGTACCCTTGCCCCGATCGCCGAGCGGTCGCTGGCAGTTCCGCGCACATCAACCAGCAGCCAGGGGTTCTGGTTGCCGCCATCATTGCGCAAAAGGGTGGGTGGGCCGTCCAGATTGTTTATGATCGCGTCCAAGTCTCCGTCGTTGTCATAGTCCCCGAGGGCGAGTCCGCGGCTTTTGTATCGCTCGGTGAGACCTAAGTCTTCGCCCCGTTCCGAGAACTGGCGGTTGCCTTCGTTCATGAACACCAGCCAGCGCTGTTCGTACTTCAGGCCCATTTCGAACCGGTCCGCCTCAGGGTAGAGATGCCCGTTGACCACGAAGAGGTCTTCCCTGGAATCGTTGTTGAGATCGCCGAACGCCGCTCCCCAGCCCACGAACAAGTGCGTGCTCCTGCCGTGCCCCGACGCATACGTCAGGTTGGAGAAGCTGCCGTCCCCGTTATTGACGAGCAGCGAATTGCTCTCGTAGGACGAGTTCGTGTAGTAGAGGTCTAACCAGCCGTCTTGGTCGATGTCCGCGGCATCCACACCCATCGAGCCCTCTTCAACGCCGTCTTGCGAGAAGGCCGTTCCTGTCAGCACGGCCAGTTCCTCGAAGGTGCCGTCGCCGTTGTTCTGGTAGAAGAGATTCGCGGTCAGGTCGTTTGCCACAAAGATGTCCGGCCACGAGTCGTTGTTGTAATCTGCCACCAGCACGCCGAGCCCGTACAGCATGTCATCATCGATCGAGCGCTGGGCGGCGATTTCCTCAAAGTGCCCGCGGCCGTCATTGAGGTAGAGCGAATCACGCAGGCCCGTCAGGCCCCGCGGGCCGCAGAAGACGTCGAAGCCGCGATAGTTGCAGTTCGCGTCCCGCTTGGGCAGCCGGCTCAGCGGGTACGCCAGGTAGTTGCTGACATACAGATCGAGATCCCCGTCTCGATCGAGGTCGGCGAAGGACGCGCCCAGGCTCCATCGCGACACCCCGATTCCCGCGCTGCGGGCGACCTCCTCGAAGGTGCCGTCGCCGAGGTTCCGGTAGAGCGCGTTGCTTCCGTATCCGGTCAGGAAGAAATCGGTCTTTGCGTCGCCGTCAAAGTCCCCGAGCGCAACGCCCTGTCCCCAGCCTCTAGCCGTGAGCCCGGCCTCGCCGGTGACGTCTTCGAATGTTCCCTGACCGCTCCCGCGGTACAGGGCGCACATCAGGTCGCCGCCCCGCTCGAACTGCTCGATCGTCGAACCGCGCACGAGCAAGATGTCAAGGTATCCGTCTGCGTTGTAGTCGACAAACGCGGCACCGCCGCCCATCACCTCGATGATGTGCTCCTTGGTGACACTCCCCTGGAGGCCGTCAAACGCTTCGAGGCCTGAGTTAGAAGTGACGTCGACGAAACCGAGATCCAGCGGCTGGGCGGCGATAAGAGCCGCTCCGAACCCGGTCGTCGCGACGAACCCTTGGAGACGCTTGAAGTGCGATTGCCACAGCCTTCGCCGGCGTCCCGCAGACGAATCGCCGTAGCAAGCGTCGGGCGGATTTAAGCTCAGCCCAGCCTGCGGGGCAAGCTCTGCCGCACCGCCGATCGCAGGCTGCGGCGTTAGGCTAGAGCGACGGGCCCCGAGCGGATGTCCCATCGAACCGCGTCGCTCCAGCTTGCTCGAATCACTCGGCGGGGTGTGCGCTTCGTCGCTAGCGCAGGCCCGGCGCGGAAACGCAACGCTCTCGCCTAGAAAATTATCTTCAGGCCGAACTGGATCTGCCGCGCAAACTGTTGCGGTGCCAGCCCGCCGATGGAGCCGAATACCCCCGCACCGGCGTCGAAGTTCGTGTTGGGCTTCCCGAAGTTCACGTTGTTGAACGCGTTGAAGAACTCGGAGCGGAACTGCAGGCCGACGCGTTCCGTCAGCCTGAAGTTCTTGAACAGGCCGGCATCGAACTGGAAAAGGCCCGGGCCGATGAGCACGTTTCGCCCAAAGTTGCCAAACGTGTACGCTGCCGGTTCGCTGAATGCCGAGAGGTTGTAGTACTCTTCCGGTGCGCCGCTCACGCCCCCGTAAGGGTCGCCCGCCAGATTCGGACGCTGGGCTCCCACGCGTGGGCCTATATTCGCGATATCGCGCGGGACGGAAGTGTTGACGGGCGGCCCGCTGCTGCTGGTGATGATGCCCGTGAGCTGCCAGCCGCCTAGGACGGCATCGGCGACCTTGTTCCAACTCGCGCCGAACGCCTTGTCTCTCCCGAACGGGAGTTGCCAGACGTAGTCGAACGTGAAGGCGTGGGCGCGGTGAAGGTCCGAAAGCGCCCGGTCGCCCAGGATGTCGTGCGGGTTTTGGGCCGTCTGGCTCGCCGAGAAGCCAGCTCCGAGGACATCGATCGTCTTTCCGAACGCGTAGTTTCCGCGGAATA
Organism: Terriglobia bacterium; assembly: GCA_009838515.1. Classification (GTDB taxonomy): domain Bacteria; phylum Acidobacteriota; class Terriglobia; order Bryobacterales; family UBA6623; genus VXMF01. The sequence continues at coordinate 17,892 of VXRL01000020.1, forward strand.
AGAGACCGTCGGAGAAGCGTTTCTCGATCTTGAACTGCAGCCCGTGATAGATCGACGTAGATTGATTGCCCATCTCGCTCAGGGGGCCGTACTGCGGCAACGGACGGCGTGGCTGCACCTCTCCCGGCCCCGGTTGTGCCGTATTGACATTGGAGAACGTAGAGAGCTTGACGCCTCTGGTGCCGACATAGCCCAACTCGACCATCAAGTCTTCCGCCAGCTGGCGTTGGACGTGAAAGTTCCACTGCATCGTGTAACTGGTCCGATTGTTGCGGGGCACGATGTGCTGGGCGTTGGGCGCGACCGTGCTGCCCATCTGCACGTCCAGGTCAGGCGAAAACGTCGTCTCGACCGGGCTGACCGGCCCGCGATCGTTGAGGTTCGAGAAGTTCTCGCTAATCGCGAACGGCCAGTTGCCACGCACGCCTTGGGCCTCCCACAGGTAGTTGGTCATGTAGAAGACGCCGAATCCAGACCGCACGGTAGTCTTTTCGCCGAGGCGATAAGCCATGCCCACGCGGGGCGCGAAGTTGTTGTTATCCGGCTCAACGATCCCGCGACGAACGTTCGGCCCTTCGCCGGTGATCGGGTTCACGCCGTCCCACAGGAATTGGCCCGTCAGCAGATCGATCGAGGCCAGCAGGTCATCGCGGTGCTTCGGCCATTCGCTGTTGTCGTAGCGCAGGCCTAGGTTGACCGTCAGATCGGATGTCGCTCTCCAATCGTCTTGGAAGAAGAAACTGTAGTCTTCCTTCCGCATGATCGCCGTCGTGCCCTGGCCGATGTTGCGGCTCGCCACTGTCGGCAGGCCGAGCAGGTAGGACGCGACTGCATTGCCAGTAGCGGCGGCGTTCTGCGGATCCTCGGTGGGCACCTTATTGAAGTTCATGTTGCCGGTGAAATAGCCATCGTCGAGGTTGCGGTTGTGCTTGAATTCGAAGCCTGCCTTGATGCTGTGAGCCCCAGAGATCTTGGTAATCGTCGCGTACGCGCTGTACGAATCGTCGGGAAACGGAAAGCCGGTCTGACTCGGGCTTGCGAAGCCGGCGATCCTCCAGGCCGGGAAGAGCGGCACTGCTTCGCTCTTCAGAATCGGGATGCCTTGGATTCCGTTGCCCGTAATGAAGGCCTCGATGGCCTCCTTGCCTCCCGGAGCGCTGTCAGCGATCTGTAGGTTGTTCCGGTGATAGGAGATCTTCGTGTCGATGATCGTGGTGGGATTCACAGTGTGCGTGTCGCTGATCATGATGTTCGTGAAAGTGTTGACCAGGCGGTTTTCCACGGTGAAATGAGCGGTTGGGCGAGGGCTCACCGAATCGCTGAAGTTGAATCGCCCGGTGAGGATGTTGTTGTCTCCGAACCGGTGATCGACCTTGCCCATCCATTGGTCGTTGTCGACTCGTGAAGCATTCGTGTTGATCAAGTTCAACGCTTGGCCCGGCAGGTTCGGAGCAGACCACAGGATTTCCTGCAGTTGCTTGGTCGACGCGTTGATCCTGCTGGCGGGAATCCTGTTGTTCGGCATCATCTGCCGCGACAGGCTCCCATCCGCGTTCTCCACCGTTGTCCAAGGATCAAAGAAGGGGTCCGCCGGTCTCCCTTGCGTGTCATGGGAAAGGTCGCCGCTGAACATCTCGCTGGTGGGGACGACATTGAGCAGGGTCGATTCTCGGCTTCGTCGCTGGCCCTCGTACATGAAGAAGAAGAACGTCCTATTCCTCGCGATCGGGCCGCCAACCGTGGTGCCGAACTGGTTCTGTCGAAATTCTGGCCGGGGTGTCCCGGACCGGTTCGCGAAGAACTCAGAAGCGTCCATGTTGTCATTGCGCAGAAACTCGAACGCCGTGCCGTGGACCTCGTTCGTTCCCGACTTGGTGACGATGTTGACATTCGCCCCCGCAGCAGTGCCGAACTCCGCAGAGGTGATATTGGTCTGGATCTTGAACTCCTGGATGGCGTCGATCGAGGGCTGCAAGCCGTAGGTCTTGAAGAAGCTCTCGTTGTTGTTGACGCCATCGAGCGTGTAGTTGTTGGCCTCGCTGCGGAGACCGCTGATCGAGACTGCCGTGCCGGAAGTCTGGAAGGCCGTTAGCGCCCCAGCGCCGGCCACGGCTCCTGGCATGAGGATGGTGAGCTGGGTGAAACTGCGGCCGTTCAAGGGCAATTCCACGACCTTCTTGTTGTCGACGGTCGAGGCGACGGTGGACGTGTCCGTTTGGAGCTGCAGTGCCGCAGCGCTAACTTCGACGACCTCGGTGACCTCGCCGATGGACAGGGTGAGATCGACACGCAGTGTCTGGTTCACAGCCAATACCACCCCGGTCTGCTGGGCTTGGCTAAAGCCGGGCATTTCGGCTGAGACCGAGTAGATTGCCGGAGGAAGCGACGGCACGGTAAAGCCGCCGGCCTCGCTGGTACTAACGACGCGGGCGTTGCCAGTGCCCTCGTTCGTGACAGTGACGGTGACGCCCGGCACGACGGCCCCGCTTTCGTCTGCGACATCGCCGAGAATTGTTCCGAATGAGGTCTGGGCGTGGATCGGCACAACGCTTAGCAGCGCCGTCAGCAAGACAATTGAACAGTTTTGCAGTCGCATTTACCCTCCCGGGAGCGAATTCATCGTCCAACAGCCCGAACCGGCTGTGGCGGTATCCGCCATCGTACCATTACGGTTGTCGAGCGTTGATTTTCTCCCATTCCGACTTGCTGGCCGCTGCGGTTCCGGCTTCTTGCTGCCTCATCGGTGCCGTGTTCGGGTGCTACGCCGCATGCTCCGATCTCAGCAGTTGGCCGACCGGGCGTGTGCTTGATCCGGACCCAAGATTTCGGAGCCGGCCACTTGAACGAAAATGGGACCTAGTGTGCTGAGTCGCGCTCTCAGGGCGTTTGCCGGACTGTTGGTTTGGTCCACTTCTTTGGCCATTCCGGCCGCCACGCTAGCGGCCGACGGCAGCGAGCTGCTGTCGCAGGCACGCGCCCAGCGGGAAGCCGGCGACCTCCCTGCAGCTGCCCTGTCGCTGGAACGCCTGCTGTCCAGCGCATGGGACGGACACCCCGGTGGAGCGGCGCTCCCGATGCTCCACCGGGAGCTCGGAGAGGTCTATGCGGCCATGCAGCGGCCAGGCGATGCCGCCGCGGAATTCGAGCGATCTCTGGCGGCGGACCCCGCCCAAAGGGTCCTTCGTTACCAGACGGGCATCTTATACAGGCAGCTTGGCCAAGACTCCAAGGCGGCCGAGCATCTCTCAGAGGCATTTCAGCAAGGATTCCGAAACACAGCTGTACGGTTTCACCTAGCCGCCTCGCAGTTCGCTACCGGAAAGTTCGCGGCGGGGCTTGGCCATGCTCGCACGATCCTCCGGCCAAGCGCGCCGACCAGCGACGCTGCGCTGCGTGTCGGGCAACTCCTGTTCGAATACCACTTCTACCGCGACGCAATAGTTGCGTTTGAATCTGCCTTGGACGGGGCCGGCCAGCCCATGGAGGCGCGCGTCTACCTGGCTCTGAGCAATCACTTGCTCAACCGTCACGAGCGAACCGTGGAGCTGCTGCAGCCGCTCGTCGCTCCCGATGGCTCGGGGAATGCCGAAGTGTTGACCCTGCTAGCGGCGGCGCTAGCATCGCTGGACCGGTTCGAGGAGGCCGAGGCGTTGTTTGGGCAAGCCAGTGCCAAAGAGCCGTCGAGCCCCCATCCGTACCTGAACCACGCGCTTGTCCTGCTTGAGCAGGGCAAGGCCGAACGCGCAAGTGAATTGTTCGACAGGATGTTCCGATCGGCGGGGTCTGAAAGCCCGAAGGTCTTCTATGCGATCCGGCGCAATTCCTGCCATGACGCCTATCACGAGACTGCGGGCCGTTCGAGATCTGGCGACGTGGGTGCCAATCCCGACCGAGGCCTCCAGTTCTTCGAGTTCGCTCGGTCGCTAAGCCGGCGGCACCACCATGGAACGGCTGTCGAGTTGCTGCGTGTCGCCGCCCGCGACACAAGCGACCGCGACCTGCCTCGGGCCAGGCTGCACCGCGCGCTCGGATTGAGTTGCTTGAATCTGGCCTCTGGCAACGACATCCCCACCCGGCTCCTGGAGCGAGCGACCGAGCTGAATCCGCTTGACCACAGGGCGCACTTCCTGCTCGGTCGCGCGTATCAAGAGAGGCACAGGCCCGAGCAAGCCGCCAAGGCCTTCCAGCGCGCGATCGAGCTGCAGCCTGATGCATTGGCGTACTACACCGAGCTAGCTCGGTCGCTGATGTCGAGCGGAGGCGGTGTCGAACAGAGCGAGAGAGCGGGGTCGATTTTGGTCAAGGCAATCCAGATCGATTCGTCGGATCCCGCCGCGCGCTTCGAACTGGGCAAGCTGCGGATGGGGCAGGGGCGTCTGGACGAAGCGGAGCAACACCTTCGCAAGGCGATCGAGGCCGCGCCGGAATTCTATGAAGCGCACTACGTATTGGGACAGGTCTACGCACGAGCGAAGAAGACCGCACAAGCGAGGGACTCCATTCGTGCGTTTGAAGCGACGAAATCGGCCAACGAGGCTCGCTCGACAGTATGGAAGGACTCTACGGTCGGGATTGCAGCCGAGTAACTGCGAGTCTTCCACATCGCCAGAGCAATGATCGTTTCGGGCCCCTTTACTCGAAGCCTGAGCGTCGTTAGTCCGATGCCCGATGCAGGTCCGGGTGTCAGCATCGGCCTAGTCTTTCGCGGACGGCTCGCATCTGGTGTTCTGTGCCGCGAATGGGATGAAGAAATATCGGGCTCCAGCGAGCATCTTCCGGGTGCGATGGATCCTTTCCTAGATCTCCGTGTCCAGAACTTGCGCACGAATTCCTTGTCGTTGACAGATGCCATGTTCCGGTAATCAGATAATGTCCTGCTGCCGCAAGGCCGGAGGGCGGAACGGTCCGTGGACGCGCCGGTCTGATTGCCGCCGCGCTTGCGCTGGAGGCCTGCCGAGACCGCCCTATCTGGGCTCTTCGCCCCCGACCCAAACGGGCGATGACCACGCCATCGCGCCATCGAGCTGCTTGGCGCGGACGTAGTAGTAGTCGCCATGCCCGACTGCGCCTTGGTCGACGAATTCGAAGTCGCAGTCTAGCGGTTGGTCATCGCTGACCAGTTGCAGGGTCACCCGGTCCGAATCAGGGTCCGCTGGCAGGTCCTCTTCCAATAGCCCGTCCCGCAGATCGGAGAATCGAAACTCGAGCGTCCGCGCTGGGTGGGTCCGGTAGGTCCGAACGTGGATCGGTGCCTTGCCGAATTCCGACCCTTCGTCCAGGCGGACGACGATCTGGGTCGAAGGCGTCGCGCCCTCGAGTTCGATCAGCACGGAATCGGCGCGGCCGCGCGTCGCAGTGCGAAAGTGCAGCCGATCGCCCTCCCGCTCCCAGCGCTCATGGTGTCGGTTCTCGATTCGCGGCGCCCGAAAGCCGGCAATCGCGGCGCCGCGAACCTCGATCGTGCCGCTCCACCTGCGAACCCCTCGCGGGCTGTCGCGGATGAACGGTTCCGAGGACGACTCGAAGGTGACTTGCGCCGTCACTCGGTCGGCGAGGCTTGCCTTAAGGGGCCGCATCCGATAGACCTCGTCGCCGTTCTTGACGACCGCCACTTCAGTGATCGGGGCGGTTCCCATAACGCGCGCTCGCAGGCGGCGGTCGTCGCTGTAGCCGATCCGCCGGCCCATCTGCTCGCCGTTCAGTTCGAGGTCGACGATGATCCGCTCGGCGGTCGTCGCAGCATACACCCGGCGCTGCTTGAGGGCGTCGAAGATGGCGTCGGCGGTCTTCTCGCTCGCCAGCGCGGCCGCCAGCCCGCCGAACTGGCTCATGCCCCGGGGGCGCGTGCCGGTGTAGCCGGGATGCGTCCGATGGTCGTCCGAGGCTGCAACGAATCCGACTTGATGTCCGTTCCGGAGGTAGTAGTTGCCGAACCACTCGAACGTGCCGTGCATGGACATGATCTCTACGAGGGATTCCATGTCGGTGTCGCTGTTCCGCCAATCCCCGGGTTGATGGGCGTGCGGAATAATGAGGACGTCGTTCGTGTCGTAGCGCTCGCGCAGACCTTGGTACAAGGAGGCGAGATTGGGTGCGAGCTGCGCGCCGACCCGCTCGTCGAAGGGCCGGCGGTAGAAGACGTTATGGTGCCCGCCGAGCCTCCTTTGCACAGTCCATTCGTAGCCGAGGAAGGCGATGAATTCTCCGGGCTCGCTGTGGCGAATCACGGCCTCGCGGACGTTTTTCCACTCGAGGTCATCCATTGCGGTGTCGTGGTCGGACATGCCGTAGAAGTCGAGTTGGGCGTCGTCCCGCGCGTACCGGTAGGCTCCATCGATCGAGCCCTGTCCCTCGGCTAGCCCCGCGTGGGAGTGAGTTTCGCCCCAGTAAATGCGGTGCGGCGGATTGCTGCGCACCCAGACCGGGTTGCTGGAGCCCGTGATCTTGCCATCGGCGGACTCGAAGCCGAAACGGTAAACGCCCTGCTCGTCCAAGCGGATGCCCTGGAGCACGTTGAGAGCGGGTGCGCTGGCCGGGATGTCCCGGAAAGGCTCTCCGTTCAAGCTGACTCGGTAAGCCGGTATATCGCTTCTCGCCCGATTGAAGTTGACGTCCTCGCTGCGGACAGCTAGGTCGAAGGCTTCGCCCGGTTCGACGACGGACGGCGCGAATCCCTTCACCCTCGCGGCTGCTGCGCCCTCCACTTGGAACGCCTGCCAATGGTGTGTCGGATACCTGCCATCGCCGGAGTGATCCACATACACGGGCAGTACCGTCAAGTCGTTCTCGTACGTGTGAATGTGCCAGCCGCGCCCTCCGCCGGTGCGATCACCGTAGACCAGAGTGAAGGAGTCGCCTTGCGCGAGCGTGCCCCGCTCGAGCACGAATGCAGGCCTTGCGCCGACCGCGCTGTACCGCTCCGGACCCCGCGGGATCTCAACCTTCACGAACCGGACGTCTGGCTTGGAGGCCTTGATCGTGACGTAGCCATCGCCCGGGCCGTCGTTCTGCAGGTCGCCACGATCCCACTGCGAGTTTCGCCCGACCACGACCTTGCCTCCTTGCTCTAGGGCAAGTTCGCCGACGGTATACGTCAGCTCCACGGTGATCCAAGTATCGGCCGTGAAAGGACCGTGCGAGCTGAGTTCGAACCGGCCCAAGGCTTCTGGCCGCTCGTCCTTAAGCAGGAGCTCTTCGATCACCTGATCGATCCGCGCATCGGCATAGAAAGCGCGCCCGTCGGGTCGCTGAGAGGGAGACACTACGGGCTCGCGTCCCGCGCGCTTGGCATCGAGCAGCTCCCGGAAGGCGGTTTGCAGAATCCCGGTAGCGCGCTCCGGTACGGGGCCGCCGGCGAGGGCATAGTCGTTTATCCAGCGCCACAGCACTGGAGTGCGCTCGGCTAGGTTCGACCCGTCGGTTGAGTGCTGCGCCGCTTCGGTCTTGAGTGCTTCGACTCTCGTGCGCGCCTGAGGCGACATGTAGTCGTCGCGATTCCCGGACTGGGTCTGGGCACTGGCGTCTGGGCTCAGGCAGGGATGGATGGGCAAGACCAGCAAGGGCACCAGACAGCGGCCTAGTCCGGCGGGAATGCGCACGGCCTGTAAGAGCTCCTGCACGGGCGTACGAACATGGTGGCAGATCGCGGGCGCGGACGGGGTATCGGCCGTCCCCATCTCGGAAAGGTCGCTTGTCGTGCGGCTCGCTTGGCAAGCCGCCATCGGACCTTGCGAGAATCGGACTCTAGCTTCCGTGTCGGCAGTCAAGGCCAGGCCCAGGCGGCGCTTCTGGCAGTGTCGTTTCTCGTCGGTCGGCTATCGGCCACCCCGCTCTTCGGCCAAGCACTCAGCGTGAAGGTAACCGATCCGTTCTCGGACGCCGTCACCAATGCATCTGTGGCGATCGTAGACCAAGAGATGCCGACCGATGACAACGGCGTCGCCGATGCGGGCCGGGGCCATCGTTATAGGCGGTTTGCGTAGATGTAGAACGCTCCCCGCTCAGTCCCGTCCTCGGTAGTGAAGCGGCTGTTCATGGTCGTCTTGCCAGCGGGCAGCTCCATCTTGATGGACGCGCTGGACGCGCCAGACTCTATGGGCACGGTCTCTTCCAACTCTCCGATGCGAAGCGTCGCCGTGTTCGCCTCGATCGGGAAGTTGGCGGGCTTGTCGCGCTGGTAAAGCTCGAATTCGTAGGTGCCAGCTCGGGTCACTTGGATATTCCAGGTCCCGTTCACGGCCGGGGCGCGGGAGACATGGCCTTGGTTCCATGGCACCTGCACTGAATCGTCCGGCGGGAGCCAGTCGTGGGCGGTGATCCGCGCCGGATTCTCGGCATCCGAGCCGATATCAAGGTGCACATGCTGCTCGAAGCGGTCGTCGATATGGTCCCACCACGCGTCGTACTCCGCGCGCAGCGCGGCGACCACTTCGGGATTCTCGCCGGAGATGTCCGTCAGCTGGCCCGGATCGGCTTGCATGTCATAGAGTTCCTGCCCGTTAACGAGCCGGTGCTGTTCCGTCATCACGGAACTCTTGCGCCAGCGTTCCGGGAACCGGATGCGCTGGGAATGCACGACCAGCGTCCGGTCGTTCCACTCCCCGCCCCGCAGTAAAGGCAGCAAGCTCGCGCCGTCCCAGTCCAGGTCATCCCGCCGCTGCGTGCCTGCCGCGTCCGCGAAGGTCGGCAGGACATCGATGTGCGCCGCGAGATTCGCGACATCCCGGGGAGCTCCCAAGTTTCCGGCAGGCCAGCGGACCAAGAACGGCACGCGATGGCCACCGTCATATTCGGACCCCTTCCTTCCGCGCATTCCCGCGTTGAAGCCCTGCCACGCGCCTTCAGCTTCTTCCTTGGCTGCCCGTGCGAGCAGCTCCGCGTTCGTCGAGCCCACCCTCTGGGTCGGGTGCGTATTGGTCACCCCGGCCGCGGAGCCGTTGTCGGTCATGAAGATCAGCAGGGTGTTGTTCGCGATGCCGAGTTCGTCCAGCTTCGCGGTCAGGCGCCCCATGTTGTCGTCGATGTTCTCGATCATGCCGTAGAACTTGTCCATCGGACTGGGAACGCCCTTGTCGGCGTACGGCTTCGAATAGGACTCGTCGACTAAGAACGGCCCGTGCGGGGCGTTGGTCGACAGATAGACGAAGAACGGGCTCCCGCCCTCGGCTTGCTGCTGCTCGACGAATCGCAAGGCGTTGTCAAAAAACACGTCGGTGCAGTAGCCCTCGTAGGCTGTAGGCTCGCCGTTGTGCCAATACGTGTCATCGAAGTAGTCGTTGCCCCAATAGTCGGGCGTCTGGCCGACGCCCCCGCCGCCGTGATAGACGGCTTCTTGGAAGCCTCGGTCGATCGGTCGGTAGGGCGAGTTGTCGCCTAGGTGCCACTTGCCGAAAAAGCCAGTCGCATAGCCGGCCGCCGAAAGTACGTCGGCGAATGAAGTCTCTTCGCGGTGGACGATCGAACGCCCCATGATCGTGTGCCAAACTCCAGTCCGCGACGAGTATCGTCCAGTGATCAGTGCGGATCTGGTCGGCGAGCAAGTGGGGTCGACATGGAAGTTTGTCATCCGCACGCTCTCAGCGTGCAGGGCATCCAGATTCGGCGTTCGGATCATCGAATTTCCGTGCGCGCCGACCTCGCCGTAGCCTTGGTCGTCGGTCATCACGAGGATGATGTTGGGCCGGCTGTCGACCGGTCCCGTCGTGCATCCCGCGGCTAGTAGCAGGGCCGCCAGCACGAGCGCTAGCGGAGCGGATACGTCAAGCGGAAGATGCTGGCGGTTGCAGGGATTAGCCATGGTGTTTCGATTGAACGTACCATACAAGCGCCGCTCCCGACCGGATAGTCATGTCCCTGCTCATCGTGTCAAAGCTCAGACCGAGAGCCTCCAGATCCGTGACCGAAACCGTCACTCCCAAGGCTGGTCCTTCAGGAACGCCGCGTGTTCCACCAAGGGCTTCTCCGCCTGGAAGTGTTTCCGGTAGGCGGCGACCCAGTCCCGGGCGATGTCTGCCTGGGCGGCCCGTAGCGAGATTTCCCCGCTGCAAGTCTTCCGCACGAGCCTTTCCTCGAGCGCGTCTTTCGCGTTCGCGTCCCAAACCGACCCTTCGTAGGGCTGCGGCCACAGGTTCTCCGGGACCGTGACCCCTCCGAGCTCCGGCGGTACCAAATGGTCGAGTTCGTACGCCAGCGGCTGCGGTGTCTCGATACCATGGGCCCGGAAGACCGCCAGCGCAACTTGGCGGTCGACCGTCACGGGGACAGCCGGCCTGTCGGACGCGCACAGCTCGACCGAGCTCGCGGGACCTATCCTGCCAGGTGTCAGGCGCGAGTCGGGCACCGCTCGGAAAGCTGCCACGCTCGGCCCGTCGATAGGGGCATTGCCGGAGTACCACAAGATCCCGCCCGTGCCGAAGGCGATGGCCAAGGCCACGGTGGCTAAGGCGGCGGAGAGCCTCCAGGCCGGCTGCGATCGTTGATCCGAGCCCTCCGCAACGGCCCGGGCAAGGGCGTCACGGAGCTGATGCCTCGCCGATTCCGGCGGGGGCAGGGCCTCATCCAGAATCCGTCGGCGGGCCGCGAAGAACTCTTGCAGCGGCGCTTGCATCCCATTCAGCCGAGCCCGGCAGTCCTCGCATTCCTCGATATGCTGCCGGCAGCGACGAGCGCGTCGCGCCTGGGCTCCGCCCTGCAGAAGGAAGACTAGGTCCGCGTCGGACAGGTGTCGTTCGCGACCCCACACCGTCGTCCTCACGCTTGCACACTCTGGAGCCGCGCGGCGGCCCGCCTGATGCAATTCGAAACCGTTCCTAGGGAAACTCCCAGCGCGCGGGCGATTTCACGATATCGCAAGCCCTCGGCCCGCAGGCTCAAGCAGTAGCGATCGCGCGCGGGGAGCGCGTTCAGCACAGCACACATTCGGTCATAACGCTGGCGCATGCGTAGCCGCTGCTCCGGGTTCGGCGCTCCGTCAGCTACTGGATCGGCAAATGACGGCGTTCGAATCGTCTTTCGAGCCCGTCCGTTGAGCCTGCGACTCTTCAAGCCGAGATTGTGCGCAGTCCGGAAGATCCAGCCTCTCAGATTCGTCCGAGGCCGGCCTCGGTGCAGGTGTCTGAACAGCGCCAGGAATGTCTCCTGGACCACATCCTCGCCGTCGGCAACGCTCAGGCCCATCGAAAGCAGGTAGCGGAGGATCGGCTCCCGGAGGTCATCGAACAGGGCGGTCACTTCGTCGTGGATCTCGACGCGGTGGGTTGCGGGAACTGCCTTGCCGGAAACTCCCGGAATCGGCAGGGTTGCGACTGCCCCGCCGACAGAGGAAGCGGGGACGTGCCATGGATGCCTGACGGCCATGCCCAGACGTCGCCCAGCTTCGCGCCGCCCGTTTCAGGCGTGATCAGAAAAACCCTGAACGAAACCGGGCGAATTGGAATGTACAAGTGTACCCTATGTCTCGCTCGCACTTTGCCCGCGTTCGTCTTGCTGCGACGGTGTTGTCGTTCTGCATCTTCCTCGCCCCGTCCGCCCGGGCCCAAGTGATGGACGGCCGGCTGGAGGTTCGCGTCATCGACCCTAGCGGCCAGGGCGTGCCTGCCGCACTCGAACTCGTCTCGCGAAGTCCCCAATTCGTTGCGGGCGCGGTCGCCGACGCCGAGGGACGAGCGACCCTGCATCGCATTCCGCCAGGCACCTACTTGCTCACGGCGCGCCACGAGGGATTCGAGATCGCGGAACGCCGCATCGCATTGCAGTCGGCAGTTCCGCGGGTCGTCGAGATCGCACTCTCCCTGGCCGCGGTCCGGGAGGAAGTCACCGTTCGCGCCCCCGCGCCGCTGTTCGAGCCGTACCGGCCGTCGCAGGGCACGCGGTCCGGCCGCGAGGCCCTTGAGCTGGCCCTGGGAACCACTCTGGGCCGGAGCACCGTCGACATGGTCACGGCGATGCCCGGATGGTTGCTGGAAGCCAATGCCGTGCTCCACCCGCGGGGGTCCGAGTACGACACGCAGTACGTGATCGACGGCATGCCCCTGTACGACAACCGCTCGATAGCCTTCGCACCGGCGTTCGAGAACTCCGAGTTCGAGGCAGTCACAGTCTTTACTGCGGGCATCCCGGCCGAATACGGCCGGAGGCTGGGAGGCGTGATAGCACTTGACACGCGACGGAGTGCCATCAGCGGACACCGGACCTCGCTCGATTTGCAGGGCGGGAGCTACACGACGCGCATCGGCGCGTTCTCGCACCAGTACGCGAGCGGCGGCACTGAACTGTCGATCGGACTTCAGGCGGGCACCACTGACCGGTACCTCGATCCGCCCTCGCTGGAGAACTTCACGAATCGCGGCAGTTCCGGCGGCGGCAACGCGCGGTTTGCCCGCGATCTCAGCAGCCGCCATCGGCTGACTGGGTACGCGCGCACCAACCGCACGAACTTCCTGGTACCAAACGACCTTGTCCAGCAGGAGGCAGGGCAGCGACAGGACCGCCGGTCGAGCGAGACAGCAGGGCAGGTGCACTATCAGGGCACGTTGTCACGCCGGACGCTGATATCGGTCCGCGGGATGTTGCGGGATCTGACCAGCGAACTCTGGAGCAACGAACTGTCGACGCCCGTCTATGTTCTGCAGGATCGCGGGTTCGGCCAAGGCGTGGTGATGGCCGACGTGACGTTCGAGGGAGAGGGCCACACACTCAAGATCGGCGGGGACATTCGATCCAGCGGGCTCCGGGAACGCTTCCTGATGGCGGAGCCTGACGAACTGCCGGACTTCGATCTGGACTTCCGCGACAGGCAACGCAGCACCGAGGCCAGCTTCTACGCTTACGACCAGCTGCGGGCCGGAAACTTCGCAGCCAGCATCGGCTTCCGTTTCGATGAGTACCGCCTGCTGATTTCGGACCGCGCGTTCAGCCCGCGCCTCGCGGCCAGCTACTTCGTTCCCCCGGCGAGTCTCCAGCTGTATGCCTCCTACGATCGGATCTTCCAGCCGCCCCCGACCGAGAACTTGCTCCTGAGCAGTGCCGCGACCGGCTTGGGGCTGGACGCTGTCGAAGAGGTTCTGGCGGTTCCGGCCAACAAGGGGGATTTCTTCGAAATCGGCATGCGCAAACCGATCGGGGGCGCAATGCGGATCGAAGCCAAGCACTACTGGCGCCGGTTCCAGAACTACATCGACGACGACGTCTTTCTCAATACCGGCCTGTCTTTTCCGATCACGTTCGATTCGGCGGCGATCGAAGGGACCGAGGTCCGCATCGAAGCCCCCCGATGGAAGGGCATCTCGGCATTCGCCAGCTATTCCAACATGCTGGGAAGGGCCAGATCTCCGGTCACGGGCGGACTCTTCGTGGAGGGCGGGGAGGCTGAGGAACTCCGGGACGTGGTCGAGGAGTTTCCGATCAGTCAAGACCAGCGGAACACCGTTGCGACGACCGTCCGATTCCAGATTCATCCCAGAGTCTGGGCTTCGTTCGGCATCCGGTACGGAAGCGGGTTGCCTGTCGAACTGGAGGATGACGACGATGATGATGACGACGATGATCACGGCGACGACGATGACGACAAGGATGATGACGACGATCACGGGCACGACGATGATGACGGCGATCACGGGCACGACGATGACCACGCCGAAGCTCAGCCGGTTCCGGCAGCCATCCTCAGGAAAGTGAATTTCGCGCGCTCTCGAGTGCGCCCCAATCTCAGCCTCGACTTCTCTGTCGGATCCCGTGTATGGGAGGAGGGAAGCAAGTCCGCGACACTCCAGTTCGACCTGCGCAACGCTACGAACCGGCTCAACGTCATCAACTTCAGCGGGCTCTTCTCGGGCACGGCCCTTGCGCCCGGCCGCCAGGCGACCGTGCAACTGCGCGTACGGTTCTAGCTCGCCGAGTCGGCCAAGACGGGCCGACGAGGCATAACATTGAGAGAGTGGCCGGTGCACCAGCCATGAGGGGTCAATTCATTCGCGGCATGCTCGCGCTGCTCGCCTTCGCGGTTGCCGCACAGGCGCAGAGCCGCGCAGTCTTCCTCACGGACGGCACGCGCCTAGATGTTCGCGAGTACGAGGTGGTCGACGACCGCGTGCGCTACTTCAGCTCCGAGCGGGGCCAGTGGGAGGAAGTACCAGCCGCGATTGTCGACCTCGAGCGGACTAACGTCTACAACAGGGCTCGCAGGGCGGAGTTCGAGCAGCGGCAGGCGGAGGAACGCCGAGAGCGGTTGGCCGAACGGCGAGCCCGGACCGAGCTGCACTCGGTGCCCTTGGACGACGGCGTCTACTATCTGCGCGGGCAGGAACCGGTGCTCGTAGAACAAGTCTTCTATGAGATCGACCGCAGCACCGGACGGTCCTTTCTGAATATTCTCACGCCGGCACCTGTCATCGCCGGCAAGCGCACGTTGTCCATCAAGGGGGTGTCTGCGAGCACGGTCACCACCGATGAGAAGCCGGCCTTCTATATCCGCCTGGACAGCTTCTCGCGCTTTGGCATTGCGCGGATCGAGCCGGAGCGGAAGAAGGACAGGCGCATTGTGCAGCAGGTGTACACGGTCCCGAGGTCAGACGAGCAGTTCGAAGCGCAAGACGAGGTCGAGGTCTTCCGGCAGCAGCTGGCTCCACTCGTCTACAAGGTGTGGCCGGTTGAACCGCTCGCGGCGGGTGAGTACGCGATCGTAGACTTCACCCCGGGCGAGTCGGACTTGCGCGTGTGGGCCTTCAGCCACCGGCCTGGCGGACAGGCTGAGGCGCGCTAGCAGGGCAGATGTCGAACCCTGCGCTGATCTTCTGCGCCTGCTGCTTGGGCACGGCCCTGGCATGCGGAGGCCCTACCGAGGGCGTTGAGGGTACCAGCCCGGCCCGCCGCGACATCGAGAGCGCCTTGACCACGAACGGCCGGATTGAGACAGAACGGACTGCCGTGGTGCGCTCCAGCACGTCGGGACGGGTCGGCCGGCTCTACGTCCGCCGCGGGGCCAAGGTCGAGCGGGGCGAGCCGCTGCTGCGGCTGGTCGACGCCGGTCAAGAGGCTGCGCGCGATCGCGCCGGCGCTCGCTTGGCAGCCGCCAAGGCTCGCCTGGTGCAGCTGGAAGCCGGTCTAGATCCGCTTCGCAAAGCGGAGCTTCTTGGAGAATTGACGAAGCTGGAGGCCGCCCGGACTCGGGCGTCAGAGGATCTAGAAAAGCTCCGGCGGCTATCGGCTCGGAACGCGGTTGCACGGTCCGAAGTCGATGCCCAGTCACGTGTCTTGCAAGACCTTGCAGACAACATCGAAGCAGTCAGCCATCAATTGCAGGCGCCGCCGCTAGAGGGGAGGCGCTCGGAGCTTGAGGCTGCGATTCTGGAAGCGGAGGCAGAGCTGCAAGAAGCGGAACGGGCCGTAAGGGCTCTCGTGCTGCGGGCGCCGGCCAGCGGCACGCTCTTTTCGCTGGCGGCCCGAGAGGGCGATTTTCTGGAATCCGGAAGCCTGGTCGCCCGCATAGGGGTCACTGCAAGGGTGACGGCGCGCATCTTCGTCGACGAGCCCGAGCTTGGCAGGGTCACGCAAGGGTGCGTTGCTCGTATCAGCGCCGACGCATACCCCGGGCGGGAATGGGAATGCCGGGTGGAAACGCTGGCTACGGAAGTGGTCGAAGTCGGCCCGCGACGCGTGGGCGAGGTCCTGTGTCAGGCGGACGACCCGGATAGCCTCCTCCTGCCGGGGCTGGCCGTGCGGGTGCGGATCGTGACCCAGCGAGCCCAGCGCGTGCTGAGCGTACCGCGCGCAGCCGTAGTGGGCGGCAGCGAAGAGCCCTTCGTGTGGGCGGTGGAAAACGGTCGAGCGGCGAAGCGCGCAGTGGTGCTAGGAGTGGTTGGTCCCGTATATGCGGAAGTCGTCAGCGGATTGGCGGAGTCCGACTCTATTGCGTTGCCGCGGGATCGCACCCTCATCGAGGGACAGCGGTTGCGCCTGGACCAGGCGGCCGAGGGCATCCAATGACTAGCCGGATCCTTGCCGTCCTGCTGATATTCGCCGGTGGCTTGTCTGCGGAGCAGCACCGGCAGCTTGCTCTCCAGCACTACGCCGCCGAGGAGTACGAGCGGGCGCAGCGGGCATTCGAAAGGGCCCTGCTCGAAAATCCAGAGAATTCCGAGCTCAACCTCTGGGTCGGGCTTGCGATTGGACGGCGCGTCCAGACCATGTCCGCGTTTCGACGCCTCGGGGCCATGCCACTGGTAGCGCGGGTCAAGCGGCAGTTCGAGAAGGCGGTCGCGCTTGACGGCTCCAACATCGACGCGCTGGACGCCCTGATGGGATTCCTGTTGGAGGCCCCTGGAATCGTCGGCGGCAGCAAGCGCGATGCGCGCGGCGTTGCCGAGCGCATTCAGGCAGTCAGTTCCGCGCACGGTGCCTATGCATTGGGAATCTGGCACGAGGAAGTTGGCGAGATCGAACAGGCGTGCAAGCAGTTTGAACTGGCCCGCGAGCGAGCCCCTGACAACTCCAGCTATCTCGTGGCCCACGCGGGGTTCTTGGCAAGGCGCGGGTCGCATGCCGAGAGCGACGACCTGTTTGAAGCCGCGCTTGCGCGCGATCCGGAGAATCCGGCTGTATGGCTGGCGGCTGCCAAGGCTTGGATTGGGGCTAGGCGCAAGTCGCTGTATCCGCGTGCCAAGCAGCTTGCCGAGCGCTATCTTGCTAGCCCGGATCGCGATCCGAACGGGACCCCGCTGTTCGAAGTGCGAGCGCTGCTGAAGAGAGTTCCGAGGTAGGTCGCGAACGGCGCGAGAGGTGCCGCTTGGCCGGTGCGCCGACAGGGACTCTGAAACGGTCTGGGCCGATGCCCGGTGCTGGCGGAGCGAGCGGGCGCAGCCGCGCGACCGCGCTGATTCGCGCTACCGGGGGCCGGTGGACTGCGGGGAGTGCTTAGGCTAGAGAGGATGGGGCCGAAGGAATCTCTGGCGCACCGCGAGATCGCCCTCGCCGCCCTGCGCGCTCTGCGGGCCCAGAGGCTGCGCTCGGTGCTCACGGCCGCCAGCATGGCAGCTGCCGTAGCCGCCGTGGTGCTCGTCGCAACAGTTGCGGCGACAGGCAGCCAGTTCGTTCTGGCTCAGATTCAAGGAGTTGGCTCGAACTTGGTGTATGCCTACTACGAGGCCGGCGGAAATGTCTCGGACTCGGAAGCGGATTACATCGACCTCGCGGACGTCGAAGCCGTGCGCCTTCGGTTGGGTGCGCTGGCTGCGGCGGTCGCCGGCGTGAGCAGCACGTGGGATTCCATCGTGATCCAGGGCCGCCCGACCCAGATCCGCATCTTGGGCTCCAGCGAATCCTACCTTCGCGTGCGAAACCCAGTCGTCCATCACGGTCGCTTCTTGGAGCGGGCCGATCTCGAAGGCAGGGCCCGGGTCTGCCTGGTCACGCGCCGCCTCGGGCAGGACCTGTTCGGCTCTGGCTCGGCCGCCGTCGGCCGGAGCGTGACGGCACACGGTGTTGAGTTCAAGGTCATCGGCGTGTTTTCCGAGCGTGTCGAGACCTACGGGCAGTCTGAGGTGTCCGAGCGCTCCATGCTGGTGCCGTACACCGTGCTGCGCTATTTCCAAGAGACCGAGCGGGTCGACCCGCTTTATGTCTCTGTCAGGTCGCAGGAGAGCGTCGAGGAAGTTGCCGGGATGGTGCGAGAGACGCTCGAGTCGCGCCACCGCCCCGGTTCGCTGTACCGCGTCGAAACGCTAGCGGGGATCCTGGCCACAGCCAGGAGGGTCTTGTTGGCGCTTAGCGTTGCCATGATTCTGGTCGCTTCCATTACCCTTGCGGTTAGTGGGGTGTTCATCATGAACATGATGTTGATTGCGGTCTCGGAGCGCACGGTCGAGATCGGAATTCGGAGGGCGGTGGGAGCCTCGCGGCGCGAGATCCGCGCGCAGTTCGTGTTCGAAGCCGTGCTGCTCGCGACGGTCGGCGGCGCCAGCGGGGCGTTGCTGGGGGTTGGCATCCCGTGGGCGGCAGGGCTGGCCTGGCCGGAACTGGCGCCGCACGTTCCGAGTCACTGGGTCGCTCTCGCTCTCCTGGGCGCGGCGGCCTGCGGCGCTGTGTTCGGTTTGCTTCCGGCAGCCCGTGCGGCTAACCTCGATCCGGCGGAGGCCCTTCGACATGACTAGGATTGCGACCTTCCTGCTGCTCTTGGCAGCGAGTGCAGGCGTTCAGGCCCAACAGCCTGAAGCGCGTTCTATCGATCTGAGGCAGGTCATCCAGATGGCGCTGGTGGCGGACCCCGATGTGCGCTTGGCACAGCTGGCGGTCGAACGCTCGGCCAACGCGCTGGCGCTCGTCCGCGCCGAGCGCTCCACGCAGTTGTACGGGGGGTCCGGCCTGGGCGCCACCGCTGGCATCCCGCAGAGCGTTCTGGGCGCGAATCCCTCGATTGCGCAGATCACGCTGCGGCAGCCGCTCCTGAACACCGAGCGCCCGGGGCGCGCCCGAGGCGCTCGCGAGGAAATCCGCTCTGGAGAGCACGAAGCCGCGGCGATTGCCGAGCGAGCCGCCTACTTGGCAGGGATTGCCTACTTGGATTTCGAGCTTGCGCTTGCGGAGCGCCGGCGCAGGCAGGGCGAGCTTGAGCACTTCCAGCGGATCGAGGCCTCCGCTGCGGCACGGGTGGAGGAAGGCTTCGAGATTCCGCTGGCGTTGAGCCGGGCCAGCCTTGACACAGCGCGAGCCCGCGACAGCGTGGCAGCGTCGCAATCCCGCGCGGACTTGCTGGAAGCGGAACTGAGGCGGATGCTCGGCCTGGGGCCTGACGTCAGGCTGGTCGCAGACGGCTCGGCCGCGGATAGCGCTGCGGTCTTGGATGCTGCCCATGGGATAGCTGGCAGGCCGGTCGGCGAGCATCCCGAGATCGCCGCTCTGGATGCGAGCTTGCGTGCGGCCAGACACCGCGCCAGCAGCGCCAGGTCTGCTCGCAATCCGAGGCTGGACATCGTGGGGCAGTATTCGCTCCTAGCGAGGTTTAACAACTACGACGACTTCTTCCGACGCTTCCAGCGGCACAATTGGCAAGCCGGAATCGCGGTAGAGGTTCCGATTTTCACAGGCCGCGGCGTTGCGGAGAGGGTGGCCAGGGCGCGGCTGGACGAACGCGAGCTGTCGCTGCGCAAGGCTGCCAAGAGCACGGCCCTGGCGCTGGCAACGCAGCGGGCCGGGGCCGCACTCGAAGAGGCCCGGCGTGGCCGCGCATTGGCGGGCCGGGAACTCGCCTACGCCCGCCAGAGTCTGGACGTGCTGCTAGCGCAGTTCGAAGAGGGTCGGATTGCCCTGGAGGACTTGCAGCGCGGGCGGGTCGAGGAGTCGTCCGCGTGGGGCGGCTTGATCGAGGCCGAATATGAGCTTGCCAAGGCGCGCCTGGGGTCCGTGTACGCAGCTGGCAGGATTCGGGATGCCTTTGCGGACTGATTGCCGGCGCGTGCCGGGGCTGGCCCTCGTCGCTTGCATCGCCGCCGCGGCGACCCTGCAATGGTCCTGTTCCGACTCTTCGCTACCGCCCGTGCCGGATCCGGTCTTGGATGGGTTCGCGCTGACGGTGCGCGAGCAGATCCGCTCCGCCGCCGAGCGAGCGCGGGCAGAGCCGGACAGCGCCGAGGCCGTGGGGGCGCTTGGCAGGGTGCTCTACGCGTACGGCCAGAACCAAGCCGCCGCAGCCTGCTTCGATAGATGCCGGCGCTTGGCGCCGCAAGAGTTCGAGTGGTCGTACCTGCTGGCCGTGACCCGCTCGGACCTGGGGCAGCCCGACGCGGCGATGGTCGCGTTCGAAGCCGCTGCCGCCATTCGCCCGAACGACCTTCCCACGGCCATTCGGCGCGCGGACTTGCTAGAGCTGTCAGGGGAGCGCTCCGCCGCGGTGGGTGCTCTGCGGCATGCGCTGCAGCTTGCGCCCGATAGCGCCGCCCTGCACTACCGCCTGGGCCGGCTCGCTTCCGGGCAGGCCGGTGGCACGGCGATCCAGCATTTCGAAGCGGCCCTTGCGGCCGAGCCGGACTATCGGGAGGCGATCTACGCACTCGCGCAGGAACTGAGAGTGGTCGGCCGCGAGGCCGAGGCGGAGGAACAACTAGAACGCTATGAATCCGTCGGGGCCACGCTTCGGCGCCACTACGAGGATCCCCTCATAGATGCGATGGACACGGTTCGATCCGCGAGTGCCCAGCAGGTCTTCAACGACGCTCGGGCGGCGCAGAACAGCGGCGACTTGGAGGGTGCCTTGGCGCTTTACGGCAGCGCGCTCGAGATCGATCCCGACTACGCCCAAGTTCACGTGAATCTGATCGTGGTCTACGGGCAGCTTGGTCGACATGACGAAGTGGCCAAGCACTACGAGCGTGCCGTGAGCCTCAACCCATCGATCGCAGAGGCGCACTACAACTACGGCGTATCGCGACACTTGGCCGCCGACTACCGCGAGGCGGCAGCGGCATTCCGGAAGGCCCTTGCCATCAATTCCCAAGACGCGAATGCGCACAACAACCTAGCCAACGCCCTCGAGCAGGGCCGGCAAGACGCTGAAGCTGCGAAGCACTACCAGCTCGCCATCAAGCATGACCCGTCACATCCTCAGGCGAACTACCACCTCGGCCGGCGGCTTGCGGAAAGAGGGCACTACCGCGACGCACTGCCGCTGCTACACAAGGCGCTAGAGCGAGACAATCAAGGGGCGCCGCTGCAGGCCTACTTGCTCGCGGTGGTCTATCGCGAATTGGCCGATCCGGCCCGCGCTCAGCAATATGCCCGAATGGCGCTGGAGAAGGCTCGTTCTGGCGGCCACGCTGAGGTCGCCGCCCGGGTCGCGAGTGAATTCGGCCTGGGACGCAAGTAGGCGGTCAAGGCTCAGCCCTCCGCCTCTGGCGTGCGGACTTCGACCAAGAGCGTCATCCCGGCACAGCCCACGACCCGCACGACGTCGCCGGCAGCCGCGGGCGAGGAGGACTTTGCCTTCCATAGCTCCGGGCCGATCTTGATCAGTCCGATCGGATCGAGCGCGTCGCGCACAGTGCCTAGCGATCCGATCAGAGATGCGGGGCCTGTAGGGCCGCCGGTCTGATACGACAACTTGACTACCGGATACAGCGCGGCGTCCTTGGCAACCCACAGCAAGGTGGCAAGGACACAGGCCCACGGCGGTAGCGAGAGCCATTGGGCTGCCACCACCGCTAGGGCCGCGACGACGACGATTCCCGGCAACTGGTAGAGCCAATAGCGCTGCCAAGCGGAGCGCGACCTCGCCGATGGCTGAGATTTCGATTCAGACATGCTCGGCGGCTCCTTCATGATGACCCAAGTCTCGCGGCCGGATGCCGGCGCTGAATCATGTTCGCGGTGCGATGGTCTACAATCGCGTCGCGATATTGCACGCGCGGCACGCTTGATGGACACTAGGGACGAGAGGACCGCCGGGGCTGATTCGACCCGGCTTCGGGTCGCTTTGTATCGCGCCGTTACGAGCCACTGGCGAGACCTGTTCGCCCTAGCGTTCTTGTGGGCGGCGGTGGGGCCTCTGGTCTCAGGGCAGCCGCAACCGAACGGCCTGATCGGTGGCGTGGTCCGCCACGGGTCTGGCGATCCGGCGCGCGCCGCAACGGTCACGCTGTTGCATTCGGCGAGCGGGGCCGAGATATCGCTGCAGACCAACGATGCGGGAACGTACGAGGCCGCCGGACTGCCGAGCGGTCGCTATGCGATTCGGGTTGATTCAAGCGGATACGAATCCTTCGTCCGAACGGGTCTCGAACTAGGGGAAGGCCAGACGTATCGTCAAGACGCGATCTTGGTGTCTGTTGTCGCAGGCGCGGAGCGGCCTGTGCGGACTGCGCTGATCGCAGTTGCAACGGAGAGCAGAGTCCAAGAAGTGAAGCCGGTTCCCGCCAAGCGGGCCGTCAGGGTCAAGCGCCGGACCGGCTACCTCTCCAGCACCAGCAAGCGCGGCTCGAGCGAGTTCCACGGCGCCCTGTATTCGCAGGTTGGGAACGATTCGCTGAATGCCCGCGGGTTCTTTGGCGCCAAGGCAAGGCACCGAGAGAGCAATTTCGGCGCATTCGTCGGGGGACCGTTCGTGAAGAACAAGACGTTCTTCAACTACCACTACGACCGGCTCGCGGTGCGCTCGGGGGAACAGTCGGGCTATGGCAATTCCACTCCCGCTCATCCGTTCCGGCTGGGCGACTTCGGCCGTTTGGTGACTCCTAGGGTGATTGCCGTCGATGCCTTGGGTCGACCCGTTCGGCAGGGACAGATCTTCGACCCCGCTTCAACGGCGCTAGCGCGCAACGTGCCCGTGCGCGACCCGTTCCCCAACAACCGGATTCCGTCCGCGCACCCTCTGCGCAGCCGCGTGGCGGGCGGCGTGATCCCGCTCATGGTCAGCCCGGACCGTCCCGGCACTGAATTCAATGTCCAAGGCAATCCGCTCGGCGCTCAGGTTTGGCGGCTCGACGCGCCCAGCCATCACTTCAGGGTCAACCACTCCTTCAACGGCCGCGTGCGCGCCGCTCTATTGTTTAGCCGCATGTCGCATCCGGCTCTGCGCGATTGTGGCGGAGTCGATGGCTGCAGGGTGCGGAGCGACCCGGTGCAGACTCCACACTTGAACGGTGATTACTACGGCACTGGCGTCTACGAGGACACCACGACCCATCACCTAAGGCAACAGATCGACTGGGTGAAATCGGCTGCGGTGCTCAACCAAACCCATCTGGTGTACGACGAGTTCCATGTCCGCGGCCACTCGCTGGCTGCTGGCGCAGGGTGGCAAGGGCGACTTTGGGGGCCGTCCGGCAACGGGCTGGTTGCTACCGACGCCGGACCGCCTGCGCTGACATTCACGGGCAACACCCGGTATTCCCCGTTGGGCAGCGAATGGGGGCGCTCGGGCTTCCTCGTGAATCACCAGTACGGGGTCGGTCACAACACGACATGGATCGCCGGGCGTCACACAGTCAAGATCGGCGGTGACTTTCGGCATCACAACTACCCGTTCCGGGGTTGGGCCAACAACGAGGCTGGCCACTTCAACTTTTCCAGGCTCCACACGGGAGGCTTTGACGAGGCCGGTCATAACCTAGTCGCGACCGGGGATCCGTTCGCCTCGTTCCTGCTGGGCCAGGTCAATTCGGCGCGCTTCCAGATTCCGGACTTTCCGACCATCACCGAGAACTTCTTCTCTTGGAGCATCGTGGACGAATACCGGCTTAGCGCGGACCTGACGATCACGATCGGGTTGCGGTTCGAGTACCAGTCCGCGATTCGCGAGCGCGACGACAACATGTCGACCTTTGACCCGGCTGTGCCCAATCCGGGCGCAGGTGGCCGGCTCGGAGCGATGATCTTCGCTGGCGACGGCCCGGGCCGGACCGGCACGCGGACGCTGGAATCACCGCCGCGCGACGCCTTCGGACCGCGCATCGGAATCGCGAAGCGCGTCGGTCAGCGCACCGTTGTCCGCGGCGGCTACGGCATCTACTACTCAGGCGTGCCGCACGGCCGCTTCGACGCGGTAAACACCCTCGGATTCCGATTTCATCCCACGGCGATCGATCTGAGCAACGGACGCGAATCGGCGTTCCACCTGGACGCGGGCTTTCCGCAGGCAAACGTCGTGTTACCGCCATCCATCGACCCGGCGATTGGCAATGACACATCGCCCGTGGCGGTTACTAGGGATCGCGCCACGATGGCGCGGATCCAGGAATGGTCTCTGACGATTCAGCGCCGGGGCAGCCGCGGGGTGACCTTGGACTGGTCGTATACGGGAAACCGCGGCAGCCGCTTGATTGCCGACCGACGGGTGCTCGGGCCGGCTGCCAACGCGAACTCTCCGGAAATTCTGATCCACGGGCCGGGCGTCCTCGGATCGCGGCTGGATGCCAGGACGGCCTCCGAGAGCGGCCTTGCCATGCCCTATTCAGGATTCAGCCGCACCGCGGTGCAGTCGTTGCGTCCGTTTCCGCACATGCTCAACATCGGATACTTGAACGTGCCGGCGGGCAACAGCTTCTATCACGCGATGCAAGCCAGGCTTGAAAAGCGTTTCACGGACGGAGCGATCCTGCAGGCGAGTTACACGTGGTCCAAGCTTACCGGCATGGGAGCGGGTCGCATCCGCGCGGGGGACGGCTTGGGCCAGGGTCCGCAGAATCCGACCGATACCCAAGCGTTGGAGCGCGGCTTGAGCGCTCAGGACGTACCGCACAGGATCTTGGCGGCGTTCACGCACCGCGTGCCGTTCTTTCAGCGGAAGAGAACGGGCATTGAGGCCAGGATGCTGGGCGGTTGGGCCGTATCCGGCAGCGTGAATCTCGTTTCCGGCACTCCTGTCAATGTCGTGATGGCCAATGACCTCGGACCGTTCCTCTTCAACGGACAGAAGCGCCCCGACATTGTGAGCAACCGCGTGCGAATCGACCACGGCGACTCGTTCGACGCGGCATCAGACAGAGTATTCGACCGGTCCGCATTTGCCGATCCGGGGCCGTTGCGGTTCGGGAGCGCGTCCCGCACCATGAACTTCGTACGGGGCTTCAGCCGTGTTGCCGAGAATCTCAGCCTGTTCAAGGACACGTGGGTCAACCAGAAGTTCAAGGTGAGATTCGAGACTCAGCTCGCCAACGTGTTCAATCGGACAGTGTTCTGCGATCCGAATCGCAACTGGAGCGCCGCCTCGTTCGGGCAGGCGTTTTCGCAGTGCAACCAGCCGCGCAGGGTGCAGTTCGGGTTGCGCTTTGACTTCTAGCCGCAGCATCCGTAGCCTCGGCCAGACAGCGCCGCGATCGAGGTGATGCCCGGTGAATTCACGGATCCCTGACGGGGATCAGCAGCCTGCGGGCGGAACGCATTCCGCATGAAGCGCAAACGTTCCTCTGCTATACTTCATGCGCCAACCGCCCCTCAGGGCAGGGAAGCCGGGCCTGGGGTGCGGCCTGTGAGGTCACATCAATGCTCAAGCACACGCCAATTCTTTTCGCAATGCTGGCGGTCGCCCCGTTCGCGGCCGCGCAGGCGCCTGCGGCCGCGGAGGACGATCCGGGGCTGATCATCAGGGCGGAGACGAACCTCGTGGTGGTTCCTCTGCATGTCTACCAGAAAAAATCGTCGGTCAACGGCCTCGGACGCGAGGCATTCCAGCTCTTCGAGGATGGCGTGCCGCAAGAAATCGCGTTCGTCGAGGGGCCTCCAGCCGAAGGTGACGCTAGAGAGGCGAGGTCGGTGCCCACCGAGATCATCTTCCTGATCGATTTCAGCTACAGCGTCATGACACCGGGCCTGCTGGACTTCAACACCATCCGCAGCACCATGCTGGAAGGCCTCAGGAAGGATGTTCAGCTATCGGTCTACGGCTTTGCGAGCAAGCTGAGGATCTTCACCGGCCCTACCCGCGACCTCGCCAAGCTCCAGAAGGCATTGGACCAGTCCTTCGCCTCGGAGGCTGGAGGAAGCCGCGTCTACGAAGCGATCATGCAGACAGCCCGCCATGCGGCGAACCGAGGCGGGAACGTTTCGCGCATGATGGTTGTATTTTCCGATGGCCTCAGCACGACAGACCTCGATCCGGAGCTGGTGGCCCGCTCGGCGAACGCTTTTGGAATTCCCATCTATCCTGTGGTCCTCGGGCACGAGCGCATAACCAAGCGCGGACAAGGGCTGGTCGGCGGTCCCGGACTGGGTCTCAGAGCGGGAACGACAGAGCACCGCCAGCCGAATCCCGCAGGTCTGGGAGGCGGCAACGAGCAAGGCGCCCGGCCGGGAGAGCCGCAATTCGGCCCGAGGGCCAATCCGGTGCATACCATGAATCGGCAATCGAACGCACGAAACCAGGAATCGCTCCAGCGAGTGTTTGCGGAACTCGGTCCCAAGACGGGCGGCCGCAGCTATGACCTGCCCGTGCTCAACAACATCGTCATTCGCGAAATCCTCGGTTCTCTCTCGACGCTAGCCGAGACAGAGTACGTAGTAGGCTACTATCCAAAGTCAACGGACGCAGAACTCCAAGCCCACGCCGTGGAGGTGCGCTTGGCAAGCGACGAAATCGGCAAGCTCTACGGTGGGCGGCGCTTCGTCGTTCACTGAGGCTCGCGCCCGGGCGCATTGGGGAAGAACAACGCCGCTGCGAGGGACTTCCCGGCTAATGCAGGGTTGCTCCTAGGCCGATCATCGCCAGCACGATTCGGCACTCCGTGTGGGTGACAGGCGTCACGCACTGCCGCCCGCGCGTCACGAGCTGCGGTTGCGCTAGCCGCGCCTGCCCATTGATCCGTTTGATGGTGTCTAGCAGCGGGCGCCGCAGCGACGGCCGCCGGCCGGCCATGCGTCCGATCGTCAGCGGTGTGACCGCGCAATAGGGCGAAGCCGTGGCGGCCTCTCGCGCATTGCTCACCCTTGGAGCGGCCTTGGCCGCGACGCACGGGCAGGCGGTCAACTTACTACGAAGTTGACCAAGCGATCGGGGACTTCGATCACTTTGCGGACTGTCTTGCCATGCAGCAGCGAGCGGATGCGCTCCAGTTCGCGGGCCCGCTCGGAGAGCTGCTCCTTGGGCAGGCCTTTCGGTACGCTCAGCCGGTCCCGCAGCTTTCCGTTCACCTGTATGACCACTTGGACGCTGTCCTCCGCCGCAAGCGCCTCATCCACCGACGGCCAACGGGCGTCGATCACCGGAGCTGCCTGCCCAAGCTGCTCCCACAGCTCTTCGGCGAGATGTGGCGAGAATGGGCTCAGCAGCCGTGTCAGGCCTTGCAGCGCCTCCTGCATGACTCCTGCCGAGAGCTGCGACTCGCGGTCGTACAGCTCGTTGGTCAGCTCCATGATCGAGGCGATGGAGGTGTTGAAGTGCCAGCGCGTCTCGAAATCGCGCGTGACGCGTCCGATGGTCTGGTGGAGCTTGCGCAGGGCCGCGCGATCAGCCTCGTTCCGCGATTCGCTGCTGGCCGCGACCTCCCCGTCAGCATTGCGGGCGACGATGCGATAGACCCGGGAGAGGAAGCGCCACATGCCCTCCACGCCCTCGTCCTGCCAGTCCAGGTCCCGATCCGGCGGCGCGGCGAACAATGCGAACATGCGAGCGGTGTCCGAGCCGTATCGTTCAACCAGATCCTCCGGGCTGACAACGTTGCCGAGGTTCTTTGACATCTTGCGGCCGTCGCGGATGACCATGCCCTGAGTGAACAGGCGGCTGACCGGCTCGTCCCAGTCGATCAGGCCCAGATCGCGCATCACTTTGGTGAAAAAGCGGCAGTAGATCAGGTGCAGCACGGCATGTTCGACGCCGCCGATGTACTGATCGATGGGAAACCACGACCGGGCCCTGTCCGGGCTGTACGGCTCGGAGTCGTTGCGGGCGTCGGTGTAGCGGTAGAAGTACCAGCTCGAGTCCACAAAAGTATCCATCGTGTCTGACTCGCGCTCGGCTTTGCCGCCGCACTTGGGACAGTCAACGTTCAGGAACTCGGCGACGCTGCGCAGCGGCGATTCGCCCGTACCGGTGAGGGCCACGTTGTCGGGCAGAAGCACGGGAAGATCCTCGTCCGGCACGGGCACCAAGCCGCAGGTCGGGCACAAGATGATCGGGATCGGGGTGCCCCAATAGCGCTGTCGCGAAACGCCCCAGTCGCGCAGGCGAAAGGTTACTGCAGCCTTGCCGAAGCCTTCGGCTTCCGCATGCGCGCTCATGCGCTCGATCGCCTCCTGGCTGGGCAAGCCGCTGAATTGGGCTGAATTCTCCAAGATGCCGTAGCCTGCGAACGCTTCGCTCATCTCGCGCTCCGAGGCGAGCTCGCCATCGGTCGGGCGTATCACCGGAGCGACCGGGATGTCGTGCTTGCGGCAGAACTCGAAGTCCCTCTGGTCGTGGGCCGGCACGGCCATGATCGCGCCCGTGCCGTAGCTCATGACGACGAAGTTGCCGACCCAGATCGGCACGTCCGGTCCGCCATACGGGTTCAACGCGTAGCGTCCCGTGAAGAAGCCGACCTTTTCGAGGTCGTCCGGGCTCTGCGTCGCCGCTTCCGTCGCCAGTTTCTGGCCTTCTTCACCCAGGCCGAATTCGGCCACCAAGGGGTGGAGCGGGGCCAGGATCACGCAGGTTGCGCCGAAGATCGTGTCGACCCGCGTCGTGAAGACGCGAATCGGCTGGCCGGTGTCCTTGACGGTGAAATCTACCTCCGTGCCGACTGAGCGACCGATCCAGTTGCGCTGCATCGTCAGCACGCGCTCGGGCCACCCGTCGGCCAGCTCTTCTAACGATCGGAGCAGTTCGTCCGAGTAAGCGGTCGTACGGAAGAACCACTGGTCGCGCTCTTGCAACTCGACTGGTGTGTCTTCGTGGCGCCAGCAGCAGCCGTCCACGACCTGCTCATTGGCCAGCACGGTGGCACAAGCGGGGCACCAGTTCACCGTGGCCTGCTTGCGATAGGCGAGGCCCTTCTCCCACATGCGCAGGAAGAACCACTGGTTCCAGCGATAGTATTCCGGCTCGCAACTGGACATCTCGCAGTCCCAGTCGTAGCTGAAGCCGAACGCGCTCAGCTGCCGCTTCATGGCCGCGATGTTCGCGCGGGTCCACGAGCGCGGGTCGCGCTTGTTCTTGATGGCGGCGTTTTCGGCTGGCAGGCCGAACGAATCCCAGCCCATGGGATGCAGGACGCGAAACCCCTGCATGCGCTTGTAGCGGGCTAGGGCGTCTCCGATCGCGTAGTTGCGCACGTGGCCCATGTGCAGCACCCCCGAAGGGTAGGGCAGCATCTCCAAGACGTAGTACTTGGGCCTGTCGGGATCGTCCGAAGTCCGATACACGGCATTTTCGTTCCAGAACCGCTGCCACTTCGGCTCGATTTCGCGCGGGCTGTAGGGCTTAGCCTGCATCTATTCAGGTTAGCGGTCTTGGCGCGGCTGGGGTCGAGCTGCGCGAACGCTCCGACGGCACTGGAATAATGGTCGTGCGGACTCGTGCTTGGCGGTTCGCCGCGAAGGCGCAGGGAGTTTTCAGGATCCCATGGCTGGGTTGCATAGCGAATCGACAGCGGCCTCGATGAGGCTGCGGGATGTTACCGCGGAGGATCTGGAGGCCGTCTGGCGCATCAACGAGCGGTCCGTGCCAGCAGTCAACAGCCTCTCGCGGGAGCGGCTGCAGCGATTCGCGCGTGAGGCCGAGTATTTCCGTGTAGCTGAGCACTCCTCTCAAATCGCAGGTTTCCTGCTGTGTCTTGCGCCGGAAGCCGACTACGACAGCCCGAACTTCCGGTGGCTGAATGAACGCTACGACGGGTTTCTGTATGTCGACCGAGTGGCTGTGGACCAGCGCTTTCACGGGCGCGGCATTGCCCGCTCCCTGTACTTCGACGCTGCTGGAACCTTCCGAGACCGTTTCCGGATGATCGCATGCGAGGTCAACCTCAGGCCTAGGAACGATGCCTCACTCAAGTTTCACGAGCGGCTCGGGTTCCGGCCCGTGGGCACTCGCGACCACGGATACGTCGAGGTGCAGTACATGGTGCGGGAGCTGCCATTCTGACGAGACGCAGCGCGGGGTCTCGGGAGCAGGCTTGTAGGTCGATGGGCCAATCGATTCGCCCGCCACGCCGGGCTTGTTGCTCGGGATCGGAACAGGCGCGCTTGGCGCATGCTGGTCGGGCAGCAGGCGTCGGAGCGGGTCGTCTATGGTCTTAAGCTGACAGGAGGCTTGGACGTGCGTATCTATCGGCCCAAAACGATAGCTGGCAGTCTGGGATCGATTCTCTTGGCGCTGGTCTCGGCGCTTGCCGTGTGTCCTTGGCATGCCTCGGCCCAAGGCGTGGCATCGAGAGGCGTTCGACCGACTCCGCGCGGACAGCCTTCCGGCATCCCGTTCCATGCGAGATTCGTCGATGTGGCGAGAGAGGCCGGCTTGGTGCGCCCTACCGTCTATGGGGAGGTCGACTACAAGGACTACATCCTCGAGACCATCGGGGGCGGGGCGGCATGGCTCGACTATGACGAGGACGGCTGGATCGATCTGCTGATCATGGGCGGGACGCGGTTTGGAAATCCGAGTTCGGATAGTTCGCTGCAGCTGCACCGCAATCTCGGTGACGGCACCTTTGAGGAAGTCACAAAGGCCGCCGGACTGCATCGGGTCGGTTGGGCTTCGAGCGCAACCGTCGGAGATTTCGACAACGATGGACACCAAGATATTTTCGTGACGTTCTGGGGTCAGAACGTGCTCTATCGCAATCTGGGAGATGCCTCGTTTGTTGACATCACACGCGAGGCCGGTTTGCTGGACAGTGAGAGGCGCTGGGGGGCCGGCAGCACGTTTCTGGATTACGACAGGGACGGCTTCTTGGACTTGTTCGTCACAAACTATCTGCACTTCGACCCCGAGACAACTCCCGGCAAGGGCTCAGGGGCGAACTGCACATGGAAAGGCGTGCCGGTCAATTGCGGCCCGCGCGGATTGCCGCAGGGCCGCCACAGCCTGTATCGCAATTTGGGAGACGGTGTCTTCCAAGATGTCACTGAGGAGTCCGGTATAGGGGATTCCGCGCCGGGCTACGGAATGACCGCGGTTGCTGCCGACCTGGACGGCGACGGATGGGTAGACCTTTACGTTGCTTGTGACGGCACGCCTAGCTTGCTGTTTCGAAACTTGGGCGATGGGACATTCCGCGAGGAGGGGCTGGAGCGGGGGGTTGCGTTGAGCGAGGACGCGATTGAACAGGCCGGAATGGGCATCGGAATCGGCGACTATGACTTGGATGGGGATCTGGACCTGTTCAAGACGCACTTCTCAGACGATACGAACGTGCTCTATCGCAACGATGGCGGTGGGGTCTTCGACGATCGCACCATCGAGGCCGGTCTCGGGGTTGAAACGCGCTTCGTCGGCTGGGGTGCCGCGATCGCGGATCTCGACAACGACGGCTGGCCAGATCTTGCCTACGTCACCGGCAGCGTCTACCCAGAAGTGGAGGCGAAGCTGCCGCACTATCCATACAAGACGTCGAACGTTGTGTTCCGCAATCTTGGCGCCGGTCGATTCGAAGAGCTGATCGAAGGGGCGGGCCCGGGAATGGCCGCTGCCCACTCGAGCCGTGGGGCGGCCTTTGGCGACTACGACAACGACGGGGACATCGACATGCTCGTTGTCAACATGAACGACCCGCCGGCGTTGCTGCGCAACGACCTCTCGGGCAGTGCGGGCTGGCTCCAACTGACGCTGCGCGGCGCGCCCAGTCGGTCGAACCGCGCGGCCATCGGCGCTCAGGTTGTTCTCCGCTACGGGAGCCACGTCCAGGCGCGTGCCGTCACGGCCCAGTCAAGCTTCTACTCCGTAGACGATCTCCGCTTGCACTTCGGCCTCGGCTCGGCAAAGCGAGCGGACTTGACCGTTCGCTGGCCTTCCGGCGCGGAAGAGAGGCTGGAAGGGTTGCTGCCGGGAAGAGTGTACATTGTCGAGGAAGGCAAGGGGATCGTCCGATGACGAGGTTTGGCAGGCAATCTGCTGGGCAGCTCTGCCGCATGGTCGCCTCGGCCAGCCTAGCCCTTGCGGTTGGATTTGCAGCACAGGATGCGCCGTCCTTAGCTCGCGTCGCGGACCTGATTCGATCCGGCCAGATCGAGCAAGCGGTCCGCATGGCCGACCGCCTCAGCGAGGCCGCTCCGGCGGATCCTCGCCCGCGTACGCTCAAGGGTGTCGCGCTGGCTGCACTCGGACGAACCGAAGAAGCCCTCGGAGTCTACGCATCGGCGCTGACGCTCGCACCTGACTACCTTCCCGCGCTCCAGGGTGCAGCGGAACTGGAAATGCGCCTGGGACGCGCACAGGCGGCGGGGCGCCTTGAGCGCATCGTACGACTGCAGCCGGAAAACAGCACGGCTCACGCGATGCTTGGCGTGATTGCGTATCGAGCGCGCGATTGCGAACGCGCGCTCGAGCACTTCGCGCGCGGAGAGACAGTCGTCGTTGGTGATACGGAGGCCTTGCGCCAGAGGGCGGAGTGCCGCTTCTCGCTAGGGCGCTTCGATCAGGCGGCGGAAGACTTCCGGCGCCTCCTTGCCGAGCCGAAGGCGAATCCCGCAATGCGCTACAACTTGGGCCTAGCGCTATACGAGGCGGGCCGAGCGGACGAAGCCGTCACGGTATTGGCAGGTCTGGTCGATTCCGCTGACCCGCCCGATATCGAAACGCTGAGCCTCTTGGCCGACGCCCAACACGCGGCGCTGGACTCGCCGGGAGCGCTAGCAACCCTACAACGCGCAATCGGCAGCCATCCTCGAGCCGAGAGGCTCTACTTGCAACTCGCCGAACTCTGCATCGAGCACGGGGCCTACGATCTCGGTGTCGAAATCGTCGACATCGGAGCGCAGAACATCCCGGCCTCCCACCGGATCCTGACGATGCGCGGCATCTTGCTCGCAGAGTTGGGGCGCTACGACGAGGCGGAAACGGCCTTCGCAGGCGCGGCCGAGGCAGACACCGACACTCAGTCGGCGGCGGTCGGGCTGTCCTTGACCTTACAGAAGACTGGTCGGATGGACGAATCGCTCGAAGTGCTCAGGCAGCGTGTCGTGGCACGCCCTGACGACGCAGTTGCGCAGTTCTTCTACTCCCAGGCACTGATCAAGCAGGGCGTCGAACCCGGATCGCCCGGCTTTCGCGAGGCGCTCGATGGCCTGCTTCTGGCCGCCGAGCGGCTGCCGGGCGAGTCTTCGCCCCGGACCGAGCTAGGGAAACTCTACTTGCGGGCCGAGCAGCCTGAGCGGGCGATCGCGGTCTTGGAAAACGCCGTGCAGCTCGCGCCCGATGACCGGCAGGCTACGTATAACTTGATGATCGCGCTGCGCAGAGTCGGTCGCGCCGACGAAGCGGCTGCTCTGGCAGTGCGGATGCGCGAGCAGCTTGAGCGGTCGCAGGATCAAGAGATCCAGAGAAATCGCTACCGTCTTGTCCGCACCGGCCAGCAGCGGCCCTAGAGGGCGCCTCTCGTCTGCGGGAAACATACCGAAATCGATTGTGGGCCGTAAAGAAATGAACTATAACTGTAATCGAAAGTTCGGCCTAGTCAGAGTCTTTTCCAACGACAAATGAGCATGAACTGAAGAGTTGTTTCCAACGAGAAATGAGCATGAACGGGGCTCTGGAGGGGTTGTGGGAATCATTGGGAGATGATTTTGCAACTCGACTTGGAGACTCACAAGACATTGGACGATGTGCGCAGGTTCTTGGCGGGCAACCCCGCGGGGACGGCGCTAGTACCGCAGCGCCAGCAGGCCTACACCCACTTGGAGCGGGTGCTGCGGCGGTTTTCGTACTGGCGCCTGAACAAGCCGGACAAGGGCCTGCTGCGGCGCTATCTCGAGCGCACCACGGGGCTGTCCCCGGCCCAGCTGACGCGGCTGATCCGACGCTACCTGCAGCAGGGCCAGCTGAGCGACCGGCGGCGCGGCCCGGCCCGGCCGTTCGCGACCAAGTACACGCGCCAGGACGTGCTGCTGCTGGCCGAGACGGACGAACTGCACGGGAGCCTGTCCGGGCCGGCCACGGTGGCGATCTGCAAGCGCCAGTGGGAGCTGTTCCAGGACCGCCGCTTCGAGCGGCTGGCGGGGCTGTCCAACGGCCATCTGTACAACTTGCGGCGCTCGCGGACCTACCAGCGCAGACTGACGGCGCAGCAGGCCACGCGGCCCAGCCAGGTCAGCATTGGCGAGCGCAGACGGCCCCAGCCGGAAGGCCGGGCGGGCTACTTGCGGGTCGACTCGGTGCACCAGGGAGATCTCGATAAAGTCAAGGGTGTCTATCACATCAACGTGGTCGACGAGGTCACGCAGTACCAGTTCGTGGGCAGCGTGGAGCGCATCTCGGAGCGCTACCTGCTGCCGGTGCTGGAGGACCTGCTGGCGGCCTTCCCGTTCCGCATCCTAGGGCTGCATGCCGACAACGGCTCGGAATACATCAACCACCAAGTGGCGCGCCTGTTGGAGAAGCTGCGGATCGAGCATTTCACCAAGTCGCGCCCGCGGCACAGCAATGACAACGCGCTGGTGGAATCGAAGAACGGCACGGTGATCCGCAAGCAGCTCGGCTACGGCCACATCCCGGGACGCTACGCCCAGCAGTTGCACGCCTTCAACCGCGAGGTGCTCTCGCCCTATCTGAACTACCACCGGCCCTGCTATTTCCCCTCCCAGCAGGTGGATGCCAAGGGCAAGCTGCGCCGGCGCTATCGGCGGCAGGACATCCACACGCCCTACGAGCGGCTGAAAGCGCTGCCCGGGGCGGCCGGCTGGCTGCGCGAGGGGGTTGACTTCGAGCAGTTGGACGCGCAGGCCTA
Source organism: Terriglobia bacterium (assembly GCA_009838515.1). Lineage (GTDB taxonomy): Bacteria > Acidobacteriota > Terriglobia > Bryobacterales > UBA6623 > VXMF01. The sequence goes on from VXRL01000020.1 coordinate 52,223, forward strand.
TGCCCGCAGCGACAACCAGGCGGCCAAGCGGCTGAACCAGGCCCGCGACGAGCTCTTCCGGCAGTTGCGAGGCGAAGTCGCCAGCGCGGCTTGAGGCCGGCTTGGTTCAGGCTCATGTCTGGTTGGAAACAGCAACAGAACAGAAAATGGATACGCCCAGAAACTGCGCTGGGGGGCTAGCCCCCCAGCGCTCCCAGCCTTGGCGCCCCCCTTCCAGTGCCGGGGGGGTTTTGACATGTGACGCTGGCGGCGGGTTGAGAGGTGGGGATGGGGGGGGGGGGGGGAGCGGTTGAGAAAGAGGGGG
>VXRL01000078.1 GCA_009838515.1 Terriglobia bacterium
GTGGATCTCGTTCCCGCTCGGAACGCGGCCCGACATGTATATGGACCCACTGGCGTCTACATCCAGGCTAAAATTGCTGACCACATCCCCTGCCTCGAGGATCCAGGCGGCCGGCTCAAAGGATTGTGCCTGGATCGTGTCCAGCCGGGCCAAAACCACGGAAACCAGGAAGAGGAATGCGATTCGCCACATGGAGGATTGTCTGCTACTGCGTTTTCGCTGTCTATTTCCGGCGCACCAACCGGCCCGTGGCGACCTGATTGCCGGCCTCCAGGCGATACAGGTAGATGCCACTCGGCCAGGCGGACGCGTCCAGCATTGCGGAGTGTGATCCGGCGCTTTGCCGTTCGTCCACCAGCACAGCCAGCTCGCGCCCCAGGATATCGTAGATCCGCAGGACCACGTGGGAGGTATTCTGAAGCTCGTAGGCAATCGTGGCTGCCCGCGCAAAGGGATTGGGGTAGTGGGCTATCTGCAACCTGTTGACAGGTCGTTCGTGATTGCTCTCACGCGCTGTCGTCAGCGGCCCGTACTTGGCCAGAAACGCCTTGCTCCTGCCAGGACGTATCGCGAGCGTATCCACGCCCAGGATGATCTGGTCCGGCCCGCGTCGATCCTCGAGCGCAAACCCCGCTACGTACAGTTCGCCGCCCGGCATGGGCGCTATACCGGAGACCATGGAATAGCGTGGCCCGGTCACCAGCAGGGTTCGTGCCACGTCGCCCTCCGCGTCGTAGTGAACGAGTAACCCCGTCTGGGTTATTGGGCCCAGGGCGGAGCCATTGGTCAGTACAGTGTCTTCAATCTGAACCTGGTGGCCCCAATATGATCCACCCACATATACGTGGCCTTGTCTATCCATTGCGATTTCGGTGAGATCCACGGATTCGCTGGCAGTCAATCGGCGCACCCAGCGCAGTGATCCGTCCGGGGCATGCCTGGTTATCAACTCGAATATTCCGTTTGACCCCGACCCCTCCCAGAAGGCCGTATCTCCTACTGTCACATGGATTCCCCGCCTGTCGTAGGGCACCGACCATTGGAGAACCAGTTCACCGTCGTCACTGACCGCCAGGCTCCACGGTACGGCCATTCTGTTTGGCCTTAGCGATGGCCAATCCGCCTCAACTCCCAATTCGCTTCCTGTCCGCAGCCAGCGCAATTGCCCCGCCCTGTCGTAAGACACGACAATCGCGCCCGACTTTTCCAGCCGCACGCTGTCCGGCTGTCCCGCCGCAAATACCGTACCCTTTCGAAAAAAACCGCCGAGATACGTGTTGCCCTGCGCATCCACGTCAAATGCAGGTTTTGCCGGCCAAATGTAGCCATTGATTCTGTCACTGTCGTTTCCCCTGAGGCCCCCGCTGCTGCCGGCCATTCCGTGAACCCAGCGCACGGAGCCTTCCGGCGAATAAGCGGCCAGGAAGACATACTGGTTAAGTCCCCGCTCGCGTGGAACGAGCACGTGCATAGGATTCAGTCGCAGCGTATCTATGTAATGACCGGCAGCATACATGTTGCCGTCATCGTCTTCGCCAAGCCCAAGGAAATAACCCGGAGCATCATAAAGGTCGTCGACCGGTCCTGCCAGATAGGTGGCTTGCAGCGAATCTCCGTTCTCTGAAAAGCGGTTGATGAGAATGCCCCCGAAATTACCCCATCGGCTGCCCGTGACGAACCCCCCCCTTACCGCACCCTCGTTTGTCCAGACGTGCGCGCCCTGCGCCACCACGGTGTGGATAGCATCTGGCCAATACGATTCACCAGATCGCGTCCCTGGCCTGACCCAGCGCACAATTCCGTCCGCGGCAACCCGCGCAAGAAAGGTACGGTTGTGCTCCGGCACGAAAACCGTTCCGTCCGACCAGTGGATCTCGTTCCCGCTCGGAACGCGGCCCGACATGTATACGGACCCACTGGCGTCCGCATCCAGGCCAAAATTACTGACCACATCCCGTGCCTCGAGGATCCAGGTGGCCGACCCGAAGGATTGTGCCTGGATCGTGTCCGGCCGGGCCAAAACCACGGAAACCAGAAAGAGGAAGGCGATTCGGCACATAGAGGATAGCCTGCAGGTTCTTAATAAAAAGTACATTTATTTGACCAGAGAAACCCATTGGGTCCAGTGCTGTCGGGAGGCTTCCATGCGAATTATGTATAGCCCGCTCGGAAGGTGAGAAGCGTTAAATGCTACCGAATGCGTTCCGGCATTCATTTCCGAATCCACCAGCACGGCGATGCTTCGTCCCAGCATGTCGTAAACGCTCAAATTCACCGGCCCCCTCTTCTCAAGTGCAAACTCTATCGTCGTCACGGGATTGAAGGGATTGGGGTATGCACCGGTCAGCGAAGTCTCAGTGCGGGCCGCCACTGAATCGGCTTGTAAGCCGCTAGCCTGATCTGAAAGTGAGACCATAGATAGATCAGCCTTGCCACTAGCCAGCGGGTATCTCACCGCTTCCGAATAAGTTTTGATCTCGTCCACAGGATTCGTAAGGGACTTATATGCCGCCACCCTATAGTAATATGTTGAGCCCGGGCAGGTGACTCCCGTGTCCGTGTAAGAGCCGGGTTCGTCTGCGATTGGATCGAGAGTCGCAACCCGAGACCAGGCTGTATTATTGGCCGACCGCTCTACATAATAGCCGGTTTCCAGGTTGGAATTATCGACCCACGTGAGCTGAGGACGTCTGGGCCTTCCGGTGGAACAGGTGACTGAAAGGTTTCTGGGAATATTGGGGCCTCCGATCATGCGTGTTGTAAACGCAGATTCAATGACATCCGGATCGGGTGGTGTCATGCGTTTAGCGGCCGCCTTAGTAAATGCGTCCCTGAATTCTGCTGAATCTGTGCGGGCCGAGCTCATTTTGAGTGTCTCCATCAGAATTAGGGCGGCCTCGCTCCCGGCAGATGTCCTGACTGCCCAAGCGGCTGCAGCCAGCACCATTCCCTTGTGGTAATAATCCGCCCTCTGTCTATCCGTGTGGTTCAAGCAATCATCCCCCCACCTGCACGTCTGATTCAGCTCTCTCCACGGGACCGGGCCATCGTTGTGTTTAGAGCTCGCTGCTGGTCCTCCAAACAGCGAATGGTTCGTCTGGTCAGCGGCAAAGAAGTCGGCCGCTCCCTCTCTGATTTCGTCAAGAATACCTTCAGAATCGGACGCGCGCTTATTAATATCAAGCTGCACTACGTGCCCATATTCGTGCAGGACAACTTCGCTGGACCTTCCGTACTTGCCCCCCGTCTCAATGGTTAACGGAGCCCCTGAACGCACACGCCCCTCATCCCTATTCACAACATTGATCTTGATTCGAGCATCATTCAGTCCTGAATAATTCAGGGACGTCTTGTAGTAATTGTGCATTGTCCGGGTATGATACAGGCCGTTGAGGGCCACGGCGGTATGGCCGTGCTCGCCGAGGCTCCCCCAACCCCAATCGTAGTCAAGCCGTGCGCTTTCGTCAGTGATTTCCAGCGTGAAGCTCTGTGTGGTGTCGCAGGCCGCCAGGACCGTGGATTCCACGTACGCGATATCGTTGGCCATCGTAAAGGTCACCGTGTACGTGCCCGGGGGCAGGCTCACCGAATACGCTCCCTTTACGTCCGCGTACCCCGTACAGCTATTGCGTCTGCCCGCCACCGAATACTTGGCATAGGGAAAAGGCGCGCTCAGGACGTTCTCCAGCGAATCATTCTTGTTGTTTGGGGTCACGTGATAGTTCAGCGATACCGTACCCTTGATGCCGTTGGGTTGTGCCGCATTGTATCCGCACGCAGTTGCCAGTGGTTCGGTTCCAGCCTCAGGGCGCGCATGCCCTTCACGGCCATGAGTCATGAACAGGGGCACAGCGGACGCGGGGGCTGCCAGGATTACTGGCGAAGCAGCGGGCGCATCCGTCCGGCGCTCCGTCGGCACATGCGTTACTCCACCGATATGGTCGTACTCCTCCAGGATTTTCCCGGTATGCGCGTCAATCAGGTACGCCTTGCTGAAAGGCGGATCGCGGTCGTAGTCGTAAACGCTGACTTCCCAGGCGAGACCGTAGGTATACGATGCTTCCAGTTCCACGGGCACGATAACCAGATCGGTCTTTACCCGCCCCTTCAGGTCCAGTAATCCAGCGGCGCCAAACGCGACCTGCAGCGCGGCCGAGCGGCTGAGGCTGGGGGTTGTATTTACTTCGACGTGGGGGAAGACGCTGGCCGCTGCCGACACGAGCGTCCCGTCGTACAACACCGATATCACGAGATCCGCCGCCCAGATCTGGAGATTTTTGTAGAGCTGCGGATACCGGACAAACCACATCCTGCCGTTTGTGAGGATCCGTGGCTCACCCAGCTGCCTCGTGTCCAGCCCAAATACATCCTTGTGGGCATCTACGAAGGCGTCCGCCTTGGTCTCGACTTCGGATTCGGTTGACAGATTCAGCGAGGAGCCGAGCGTAAAGTCGAGGGAGTCGGTGTCGATGATCCAGGTCGGGGTGCCGTTGATTTCGTTCACGTAGGCGGCAAAGCGTTTGCCGTCGTGCTCCAATAGCTGCGGGTAGCGAACTTCCTGTTGGGCATGGGCCTTCTGTGCGCCGCAAAGCATGAGGCACAGTGTGAGCGCGATGCACGCGGATGCATTCTGCGAGGTTCTGGTTGACATGAATTCAGTCGTTGAAGCAAACATGGTTATGTCTTGATACGAGGATTGGGAGTGTGGGACGGGCGCATGACCATAAGCCCCCGTCCCGCCGCAAGGATCAGTTCGCGCCGGCTACATTGACGGTGAATGTCTGGTACGCGGTGCCATCGATGTCCGTGGCACTCACGAGGACATCAATGCTGCCGGCCGTCGTACCGGGCGTCAGCGTGAGCATGCTGCCCGACATTTCCACGGATACGTAATCGGGAATGCGCTCCGCCTCGGTAGCCAGGCGTGCCGAGTAGATCACCGCATCTCCGTCCGGCTCCACGAAGAAGGGCGCCACGTCAAAGCGCACGGCCGACCCGACGATGATCAGCGTCTGTTCGGGTATGGAGTTGACGGGCGCCGGGGCGCTGCGCACGTTGACGGAATCGGGATTCGATCGCTTCCCGGCCGTCACCCTTACGACGAAATCGTCTCTCACCCGCCTACGGCCTGGATCGGTCGCCGTCACCATTACTGTGGCCAAACCGGCCTGTTGGGGGGTCACCGTCAGTGTATTACCGGTGATCTCGGCCGTAACCGCCGTTAATTCCCGCCTCCAGGACCCCGAGGCATCCACGCCTACCGAAAACGTCAGGGAGCCTCCTTCCGGATCAGAAAAACGCCCCGTCAGACCAATGTCAAATCCGTTGTCTCTGCTCTTCATCTCGATATTGCCAAAGGGAATGGTGACCGTAGGGCTCTGATTCTGTGTCACCGTCACCTCGAATTCGATCGAATCCGATACCGTGCCCGACGTCGCAATTACTTTGATGTCAGCTGTTCCCGTGCCGACCGAAGTGACGGTCAGCGTGCCGTCAGATACGCCTGCCAAAGCGACGCTGCCTTCATCGGAAGACCCGGAGTAGCTGAGCTCGCCCGTGCAGTCTGAGGC
>VXRL01000041.1:0-23337 GCA_009838515.1 Terriglobia bacterium
TGCTGCCGGCATTCGACCAAAAGCGGCCTTTGCTAGCTTGAGTTCCTGAAATCGAAGTAGAAGGACAGCTTGTTGAGAATCAGGGCGGCGACCTCCTGTTCGACCGTATTTCCTTCCGTTACGATCCCGAAGGCCCGTTAGTTCTAGACGATGTAACGATTCGCGCCCGGCCTGGCGAATTTGTCGCGATTGCCGGCGAGTCCGGTGCCGGCAAGAGCACTCTGTTCCGACTTGCGCTTGGAATCGACCGGCCAACTACTGGCGCGGTGTACTACGACGGGCGCGATCTGAGGCACCTGAACCTGAAACAGGTGCGCCGGAAAATTGGCGTGGTGCCACAATCAGTCAGGCTCCATCCCCTAGATCTCTGGGACAATTTGGTCGGTCACCACGATGAAGTGGCGAACAAGGACGTATGGGCGGCGGTTCGGACCGCCGAGGTCGAAAACGAAATCAAGAGCATGCCCATGGGCATGATGACCATGGTCGGCACCAGCGGGGCTGTCCTGTCGGGCGGGGAGAGTCAGCGCGTCACAATCGCTCGCTCCGTGATCGGCAGGCCACGAATCATGCTGCTCGACGAGGCGACCAACTGGCTGGACAACGAGAGCCAGGCCAAGGTGATGCGGAACCTCACCGACCTGACTTCCACCCGGGTTGTCATAGCTCACCGCCTGTCCACGCTGGAACAGGCCGACCGTATCTACGTGCTGCAGGCCGGAAAAGTTGTGCAAAGTGGCTCGTTCAGCGAGCTAATGGAGGTCGACGGGGTGTTCAGGGAACTGGTCAGGAGGCAGATCGCTTGATCCGGACGGGCGGACCGCTTGGGAACTGTCGTTCCATGGATGGGCGAGGGTTGCATGACCGGCCGTAGGATGTCCTTTCGCCCTGCCCAAGATTGGATTGGTAACAGCGTCACGCGCGATTGCGCCCGGGGTGGTCGCGGAGTACTCGGGGTTCGTGACGATTCGCCTGCCCTCATCGACCTGGCTGTCGAGAATTCACGCTCGCCAAGGAGCCGGGAAAAAGGGAGACATCAATGAAGGGACCCGTCGACGCAGCGGATTTCCTGGTATCAAGAGCTGGCGAGGACAGTGACTTTCGCGAACTTCTTCTCGCGAAGCCTAGGGAGACGATCGAGAAGGAATTCGGCGTCACGCTAGACGAAGACCACCAGATTCAGGTGCACGAAGAAACCTATACCTCGACGCACGTGGTGCTTCCGCCACGTAGCAAACTTAGCGAGGCCGAGCGGAAGGCGGCAAGAACCGGCGCAGCATCGCTGGAGTTTCTTCGCAAGACACTGCACGACCCTGCGCCGCCTGCCCGACCCGCCCGCGAATCGGTGCCATCCCGACGCACCGCCGCCTACGGGACGCTTGCCAGAGCGGGTAGAGAAAGCATCCGGCGTGGTCTCGTTTTCTTGGAATCCACTATCGACAGGAATGGGGCTTGGCACTGCATCCGTTTCAACACAGCTGACCCGGATATTCCACGGCATTTCGAAAGGCCTCCTTTCGTTTCGGCACTCTGTGCGCTTGCCTTGGAAAGTTGCGACGAGACGCGAGCTACGGCCATGTGCAGCGCTACCAAGAAGTATCTTTCCGACACTATTGAATATCCGGGATTCTGGCGCTACTACAGACACTTGCCTCACGATCTCGACAGTACTGCACTTTGTTCACTGGTCATCAGGAATCATCCTTGGATTCTTCTGGGAAGAAACGTTCCGAAAATATTGGAGAATCGCGACGAAGAGGGTCGTTTCTTAACCTGGGTTCTAGCGGAAAACGAACCCAATGTTGTGTCGAATTTTCGGCTCGAATCTGACCCAGTAGTCAATGCGAATGTCATTGCTTACCTAGGCGACCATCCCGAAACGAAGGATGCCCAACGATGGTTGGAAGCCTTGATCGTGGAAGATGGCCTTGACGCCTCGTCCAAGTGGTATCCGGATACGGTCGCGATCTACTACGCGATTGCTCGTGCAGTGATTCGTGTGCAGCCCGCCCTCGATCGACTCCGCTCGATACTTGCGGACCGCATCCTAGGCCTGAGCGACAAGGGCGGAGGTTTCGGCAATGTGCTTCAGACCGCTCAGGCGGTGTCGGCGCTGTACAGCCTCGGAAACTCCGAAGGCATCGACGCGAAGCGCGTCGTCGAGAGGCTCATGAGTTCGCAACGCGAGGATGGCAGCTGGCCGGAGCTTCTTGCGTTTGGCGACCAGTTCTTGAAGTGGGGAGCGGTAGGGCGGATTGGGCATGGCTCGGAGGCCGTGACCTCGGCATTTTGCATCGAAGCCTTGGCGCGTCTTGTCAAAACCTTAAGGGGCTGAAGGACGCGCAGGTTAGGTTGTCCGGTGGTAACATGAACGTCGATGCTAGCGAGCGATAGTCCATTAGGGGACCGGCCATGCCGCAAGCTACTGCTATAGGCGATGGCGTAGGATCGAATAAGGCTGCCCCCACGCGGCACATCGAACCTTCGATCCGTAACGCCATTCCGCACTATCTGCCGCTAGGAATCTTTCCACTGATTCTTGCAGCCGCGATCTATGGCGGCTGGTGGTTGTTGCCGGCGTTCCTCTTTATGAGTGTCGCTGGGCCGCTTGATCGGGTGCTGGGTCTGGACGGGCGCAACATGGACCCGGCGACGACGTCGGAACGCCACCTGTTCTGGCACAACCTGCCGGTCTGGGCATGGGCGTTTCTGTGGCCGCCGACACTCGTTTTCGGCATGTGGCAGATTCTTGTTTCGAATCCGTTCGCAATCTGGGAAGACGTGCTCTTGGCGATCATCTTGACCATGGAAGCGCAGGCGGTATTTGTAGTCGGTCACGAACTGATTCATCGGCGTTTCACTTGGGAAAGGCGGCTCGGAGAGTTGCTCCTTGCCTGCGCCTCATATCCGCAATACGCCACGGAACACGTGTATATCCACCATGCGAAGGTTGGCACGCCGCACGATGTGGGATCCGCTCCAAAGGGAGAAAGTTTCTGGAGATATTTCCCCAAGGAGGTTGTAAGTAACCTCACTAATTCTTGGAAGGTTTCTCGCGAACGTCTGGCCCGGTGCCACCGATCGATGTGGCACTACAGCAATCCGTTCTGGCGCTACGGCATAGCTGTCGTATTCTGGTACGGGATTGTGTTCTGGATGGGCGGGATCTGGGCGGTTCCGGTCTTTGCCTTTCTCGGGCTAGGCTGCGTCTTTTCGATGAAGATTAGCAACTATTTTCAACACTACGGCCTGCGCCGCGTCCGTCTGCCGAACGGCCGTTGGGAAAAGGTGATGCCACGCCACTCCTGGAGTGCCGATTGGAAGTTCAGCAACTGGATGTTCTTCAACATGCAGCGCCATGCGGATCATCATGCGATGGCATCCCGCCACTACCCGCTCCTCCAAGTCTCTGGCCCGGCTGAATCGCCGGAGTTGCCGGGAACGTACGCCGACATGATGAACATCGTGCTGCGGCCGAAGCGTTGGTTCGAAAAGATGGACCCGCTGGTAGATCAATGGCGCAAGCACTTCTATCCGGAGATCGATGACTGGAGTGCCTACGACAGCCCGGCCTCCGCAGCTCGCCCCGACGCCTTCGAGGCGATCGTTGAGATCTTTGGTGCCGCCCCCAGGCTTGCCAGATGGATCGAGCGCAATTCGGAGTTGCTTGACAACTTACAGGACCGGGAGTTCACCGATCTCGACCTGCCGAGCGGATTCGGACCGGATCAGGAATCTGAAGCGATTGCGCGGCGCGGGCTGACGAGGCTCTACTGGACGCGCGAGATGGGCGTTCTGGAAATGAAGGAGCTAATTGCCGAATTGCCGACAGCTGATGCGAAGGAAACGGCCGAGATCGTCCGAAACTGGTCGAACGACAAGGCGTTTCAGATCGGCATGCACGTCGTGCGCGGAAACCTCTTGCCCGCTGAGGCGAAGATTGCGCTGTCCAATCTCGCAGAAGCGTCGGTTTCGACCGTGCTTTCCGCGGTCGTCGCGGATGTGGTCGACCGGGTCGGGCCGCAGCGCGCAGGTGGTGTCGCTGCCATACTCTTGGGTGATCTCGCCAGCCGGGAAGCCTATCCCGGCGTGGCGGTCGAGATGCTGTTTGTCCATGATGGCTGGCAGTCTGGCCAACATGAGCGCCTGTGCGTGCGTTTTCGACAGGCCCTGACCGACTTGGCGCAGGACAGTTTGTTATTCTCGCCGCTTCTGCCCGGCTTGGGCTCCGTTCTTTCGCTGCCGCTTTCCGAACTGGCGGAGCATTGCAGGAATGTCGCTCCCGGCGGAATCCCTGTCCTCAGCCGGGCGCGTTGCGTGTTTGAGTCCGGTGGTTCTGAAATCGGCCGCCGCTTCGACCGAGCACGGCGCGAAGCCCTTGCCGAGTGCGGGGCGAACGAGTCATTATTAGCCCAGCTGCGTGAGGCGCCGGAAGCCCCGGCCGAGCCCGGCGTGTCCGGCTACGCCCGTGCGCGCGGTGGGCTGGACGATGTCGAGAGGGCCGCGCGGTTCCTGCAGTTGACGGGTTCCGAAGCAGGCTTTGACGATCCGGCCCCAACCGCCGCGGCGGTGTTCAATGCCGCTGGCGCCGAGCCGCTGGCGCAAGCCGCCGCCATCTGGCGAGACTTGCAGGGCATCACGCGCCTCATTGGCGAGGAGGGATTCGACGTGACTGCGGCGGGCCCGAAGGTCAAATCTCTCGTGGCGAACGCTTGCGGCCACGAGGATCTTGAGGCGTTGAAGTCGGCGGTTGCCGGAACGGCATCCCGCGCTGGGGAGCAAATCGATACGCTTCTTTCGCGCGCGTGAGTGTGACGGCTCACCCGGCGCGCAAATCCCAGATGCCAGCGCAGACGGACGTCAATCCTAAGCATGGGATTCTGGTCAGAACGACGCCCTCGGACCAGGGCCTCGTCGAGCTTCCTGCGCTGGCCCCGCACCTGCGATTTCACGATATTGGCGAACAGCGGATGCTGCTGGTCTCCGAGTCGTTCAATACGTTGCTGCACGGCAAGCTGTATAGCAGCCTGCTGCCGTTGCTCGACGGTCGGCACCCCCGGGAGGAGATTGTCGCGGCCCTTGAGGGCATCCATGCCGCAGCCGACGTTCTTGCGGCGATGCTTTCGCTTTCCGCCAAGGGCTATCTCGTCTCTGCCGACCACGGCATGGACCGATCGCGGGCGGCCTACTGGTCGTCGCTCGGTGCGTCGCCGCGCTGGGTCGAACAGCGGCTGGCGGAATCCCGCGTCAACGTCGAGGGTGACGACGGCCGGCTCGTCCGGCAGCTGGAAGACAGCGGCGCGAGCGTGGGGACTGTCGCCCCCGCGCTCACTGTTCTTGTCTGCGACGACTATCTCGCGGAACACTTAGCGGAGCTGAATCGGCGCCAGCTCGAGACGGGAGCGCCGTGGACGCTGGTGCGACCGCGCGGCATGGAGGCGCTGTTCGGCCCCATATTTCAGGCGGATCGACAAGGACCGTGCTGGGACTGTCTGGCCTACCGCCTGCGCAGCCATAAGGAAGTCCACAGTTTCCTGCGCAACATTGCTGGCGAGGAGGCTGCTTTCAAGCCCTTCGCTGCTCAGCCCACAGTGCTTGAAGCGCTATATGGGCTGATCGCGGGGGAAATCGTCAAATGGCTGGTGCTGGACGAGGCGGCCCCGATTCACAACCAGGCGATTGCGATGGACGTTGGCACATTCGAGAGCTCGGGACATCAGGTAATGCGCCGGCCGCAGTGCCTCGCCTGTGGCGACGAGGCGTTGTGCCGGCCGGATCGACGGCCAGTTCCGCTGTGTCTGAAGGCGAGTCCCAAGACCCATCGAAACAGTGGTGGGGCGCGCACTGTGGCGCCGGAAGTCACCTTGGCGAAATACCGCCACTTGGTGAGTCCGATCAGCGGTGTCGTGACCTGGCTGTCGCGCACGACCGCTGAGACCGATTCTTGGCTGCATGTCTATTGGGCCGGAAGCAATCTCGGCATCAGGAGCCGCACGTTGAGTTCGCTCAGGCGCAGCCTGCGCAGCAAGAGCGCCGGAAAGGGCAGCACACGGGAGCAATCCAAGGTCAGCGCCCTCTGCGAGGCGGTTGAGCGCCATTCGGGCGCATGCTGTGGAGACGAGATCCGTATCCGCAAGCGCTTCGTCGAGTTCGCGAGCGGAGAGGAGGTGATCCACCCCAACGACGTGCAGCTGTTCAGCGACGATCAGCTCGACAACGCAGAGAGCATCAACGCGAAGGGCCATCCTTACAACATCGTCCCGCCTCGTCTCGACCCCGATGCCGAAGTCGACTGGACACCTGTGTGGTCGTTGACCCAGCAGCGGCATCGCTATCTTCCGACGTCGATGCTCTACAGCATGCCGGCCGAACAGCGTGGCCCTGTGGACCTGATCGCCGATTCCAACGGCTGCGCTGCGGGCAACACCCTGGAAGAAGCCATCGCGCAAGGCTTCTATGAACTGGCCGAGCGCGATGCGTTCGCCATCTGGTGGTACAACCGACTTCGAGTGCCCGCAGTCGATCTTTCCAGCTTCAGCGACGAGTATCTCGCATCGGCCCCAGACCATTACTCCGGCTACGAGCGCGATCTGTGGATGCTCGACGTTACGTCTGATATCGGCATTCCCACGTTCGTCGCGCTCTCGCGTAGACTGGACGCCCAAACCGAGGACATCATCTACGGCGCCGGTGCCCACCCCGACCCGAGCACAGCGGCCCTGCGCGCGATTTGCGAATTGAACCAGTGCCTTACTTGGCTGCCGCATCCCGGGCGGCGCGACGGTCGGCCGATGATCGATGATCCGCTGGCGCTTTGGTGGTGGAAGACCGTTCGGCTCGCCGATTGTCCCTGGCTGGCGCCCGCGACAGACGAGCCGCCCCGCAAGGCTTCGGATTACTCGGTGATCGAATCGACGGATACGCGCGAGGACGTGGAGAATTGCCGAGCGCTCGTCGAAGCCAAGGGCATGGAGTTCTTGGTGCTGGATCAGACCCGGCCCGACATAGAAATGCCCGTGGCTCGGGTCATCGTTCCGGGGATGCGCCATTTTTGGGCTAGGTTCGCGCCTGGACGCCTGTACGACGTGCCTGTCAGCATGGGCCGTCGCAAGCGCCCTCTCGCCGAAGCCGATCTGAATCCAGTGCCTGTGATCGCCTGAGGAGACTGAATGGACATTGACGAGGCAGTCATGCTCACCCAGGACCGTCTCGCCGAAGAGGGCGGCACCATGGGCGACTTGCTTGGGCACTTTCGAAGCAGCGTCGCGTCGGTCCTCATCGGAGATCCGGAGTGGGAGCGCATACTCGACTGCGCCAGGAAACTTCCGATCACAATGGGCGCCCTCCCATTCGGCTTTGAACTGCCGCTACATGAACGCACGCCAGAGGCGGATTTCGGCGTGTCTCTGGCGAGCGGAACCAGACCGGCGGCATTTTTCCGAGAGCGCGCTCGGACCGACAACACGGACGAAACCGCAAGAGCGATCATGCGGCTGTTCAGACAAATGGATGCCGAGGACTCACCACTCCGTGACATTGTCGGCCGCAAGCTGATGTTGGAATATGACATCGGCTCGGCGCGGGACGGCGAATCTTCGTTGCCGGGAATGTTCCTTCGGCCCGGCGAACGCCCGATTGTTGGCGCGAGTGGTCAGGTGAACGATGTAGATGTGGTGGTTGACGCGCTCCTCTCCTGCTTGGGTTGGGAAACGAATGGCGCCCAGCGGGAGAACGTCGAACGCGCTTACTTGGCGCAGCCGGGAGATACGCGCATGGATTCGTTCGGTGCATTCCCGTCCCGCTCGCGGGCGATCCGACTGGCGATCATGGGCTTCAAGTCCCAGCACGAACTATGTTCCTATCTCGAAGGCGCGGGTTGGCCTGGTCAGATCGGGGCTGTCGAATCGGTGCTTGCACGCTTCAAGGAGCGCGCGAACATTGTGCGAATTGGGGTAAACATTGACGTGCAGGAAGGGGGTGTCGGTCCGACGCTCGGCCTCACGCTTGTTGTCAAGCAGCGATATACGAAAGCTTCACGGTACTGGCTCGATGGCCTCACCGATTGGGACCCGTTCCTAGAAGCTATGAGCCACGAGGATCTTGTAGTCCCGGAGAAGCTTGCGGCGCTTGCTGACTGGGTCTCGAAACCGACAACGCTCTTCGCGAAGTCTGGCCGCTATGTGCTGCTGCGGGGCATACACCACATAAAGCTGGTCATATCGGAAAATCGGCTGCGGAAGGCCAAAGCCTACGTATTCATGGTGCTTTCCGGAGCGGCCGCCTTCCAGTAGCGGTCTCGAGCGGAGGTGCCACCCCAGTCGTGGCCGGCCGCTGTGCGGGTGTGTCTGTCACGCTGACCGCGGACCGCAGTATGCGTCGAAGCGCCATCGCGACCCGGTTCCCGCCCGCGGGTTGGTCGGGCCTCCGCGCCGAGGGGGCGATCCGCTTGACAACGCCAAGGCCCAGAGCTTCAGCAAGACTCTGAAGCTTGAAGCGGTCCACTTGGCGGGCCAGAAGACGTTCGAGGACGTAGGCGACGATTCGCCAAGTTCGTCGATGAGGTCCACAACGCTCGCAGACTGCACTCTGCGCCAGGACGTTCGAGCCCGATGCAGTGGGAAAATCAACCCGCTCAGCGCCCCGCCAAGATCGCGGCCTAAGCCGGGTGATTGCCTACCAGCCTAGACCCCGAGAAATCTGAGCATAGCTCGTGAGAGGGACCCCGCACATGCGATTCCAGTCCGCCTTGTCGATGACCGGTTGGTCTATCAGCTCGATCATTTCGTTGAACTTGCGGAGCGCGTCGCATCCCACCACTTCGGGATCCGCTGCCTTACGGAACTTCTTCCAGGCGTGGTCGCGAGCGTAACGCCAGAATTCGCTGTCGTACGCGGAGCCACAGGCATAGTGCCAGCCAACGAACAGGCCGTAGCAGAGGAGGTTGTTTATCAGGAATCGATTGACCAACGGCGCGTCACGCTCGAGATGCTCTACCGAACGGTTAAGGCGCATGTGGAGAACCATCCCGATCTGTAGCTGTGCGGACACGATCGCGGTCGCTTCCAGAGGCTCCATGAAGGCCGCCGCGTTGCCAATACGGGCCACCGCGCCATCGTAGATCTGGCGGTGCACGAAATTGGGGAACGGAATCACTGCGCGTTGCTCGTATTCTGAGACGCCATCGGTCTCAAGGAACGCGTCGAAGTCCGATTCAACTTCGCCAAGGCTGGATACATCGCGGTTGAAGATGTACCCATAGGAAGTGTGCACTGTAAGCGGAATAACGAATATCCAACCGTGCGGTCTCGCAACCGCGCGCGTATAGGTAGCTTTCAGAACCGGGCCGTCCTGCTCTTCGTTGGTGATCGCCGGACAGCGGCGGATAACAGACGTATTGGTCGGGATGAAAGAAATGTTGATGTGCTGGTCGGGATGGAGTTCTCGTGGGAACCCGCGGGCGTCGAAGACCAGGTCGTAGCGTTGCGGCGCTAGGCCCTCGAATTCCACTTGCGCGCCGCCCTCCACCTTGGTGATATTGAGCACTCTCGCGTCTATATGGCGTGCGCGCGTGCTTTCCTGCAGCAGCTCCGCCATCAAGTCGGCGGACAGGTGGTAGGCGTAGGACACCTGTCGCGGCGTGAAGTAGTGGGTGAAGTCTCGATTGCGCCGGCCCCAACCCTCGAATGCAACGCCGTACTTGCGAGTTCCGTTCAAGCGCTGCTGGACGGCTTCATCGGGCAGGCCGGTCAGTCGTCGCAATTGCTCAACCAAGCTCGGCCAACTGCCCTCTCCCACTCCGATGACAGGGATGCGCGAGTCATAGATGTGGTGTAGCTCGTGGTCGCTGTCCGGGTGGAGCCGCGCCACGCTGGCCGCCGCCAGGGACCCTGCGGTTCCTCGCCCAACAACCGCGATCTTCCGTAGAGACTTGCTGCCTGGCAGTATCACACCAGATGACTTCGACAGGGGCCAGTCGATTACCGCTTGTTGGGCTAGTCCGACGTGCTATGTGCACGACAAGCCGCCACAATCTTAGCACCACCGCCTGTTGTCACGGCCCCGGCCGCCTAGCGTTGGCAAGCTCGCCCTGCCTCGCCGGTAAGCGATTGGGTCAATGGGTGATACCGGTCCGGACGGGCTGCTCACCGCAGGTCAATCCTTGCGGGCTCGCGCCTGGGCTCTCGATCACTGCTCAGCGCATCCACCAACGATCGGAATGGCGGCGTCTCAGCACTAGCTTCAAGTAGGATTCCAGGTGCCGTGAACGATCCACCGAGCCGCTGACCGAATGTCGTGCATGGCGAGGTACAACGCTGGGACCAAGACAAGCGTCACGGCAGTAGCGAACAGAACGCCCGCGGCCAGGGCCACCGCCATCGGAATCAGGAACTGGGCTTGAAGACTCTCTTCGAGTATCAATGGCGTCACGCCGGCCGCGGTAGTCAGAGAGGTCAGCAGAATCGCTCGAAACCTTACCTCGCCCGCGCGCCGCACGGCTTTTTTTAGGGATGCCTCTCCACCTGCGCTCTTGTTGATATAGGCAACCATCACCAAGGCGTCGTTGATGACAACGCCCGCCAGCGCCACCATCCCGCACATGGACAGGAAGCTGACCTCCATGCCGAGGATCGCGTGGCCCCAGATCGCGCCGACCATCCCGAACGGAATCGCACTCAAGATGATCACCGGCTTCCAATAGCTCTTCAGTGGGATAGCCAGCATCCCATAAATCACGAATATGATCACGCCAAATCCCTTTGCCAATCCCTCAATGGACTCGGCGAATTCCGCCTCGTCGCCCTCGAAGGCATAGGAAACGCCTGGGTGTCGAGCTATCAGGTCCGGGAGTACCTGCCCCTCCAAAGCATCGATGACCTGTGCTGCGGAGGTAACGGTTCCGTCTATCTCCGCTTGGACGTTGATCGACCGCTGACGGTCAATCCTTGTGATCGAAGCTGGCCCACGTCCGTAGGATCCGGTCGCCACCGTCGAAAACGGCACTTCGTCGCCCTGCGGTGTCCGGACGCGTATGCGCTCTAGGTCCCCAACAGAGCGACGTTCTCCAAGAGGGTAGCGGACCATGACCCGCAAATCGTCGCGATCTCGCTGGACCCGCTGCGCCTCCTCGCCGAAGAAGCCCTGCCGGACCTGTTTGCCGAGCCCTTGCAGCGTCAGCCCGAGCGCCTCGCCCTCCGCTGTCAGCGCGAGTTCGATCTCCGGCTTGCCAGCCCGGTAGGTGTCGGAAACGTCGAATACTCCAGCGTACTTGGCTAGGCTAGACTTGACAGTCTCGGCAACTTCGCGAACTTCGTCTAAGTCTGCGCCACTGAGTTGCAGATCGATCGCTTTTCTCCCGGCGACCAGGTCGTGCTCGATCGAGACTTCAACTGCCCCGGGGATCTGCCCGACTCGTTCCCGCCACAGATTAGCGATTCGCTCGGCGCTCACCGTGCGCTCCTCAGACGGCAGCAGCTCGAGATCAACCTCTCCGAGATAGTCCCCTTGCGCTGAGGCAATGCTGCCGGTAGGTCCGCTCTGGATGGCACGGTAGGGGTGCTCGCCGACCGAGCTGAGCATGTGCAAGACCGGATCCGACCCTTGTTCGGCAATGATCTGCTTCCTGACTTCAACTGCGGTCTGCTCAAGCCATGCCACCCCTGCCCGTGTCGATTGCACAGGCACATCCCGAGGCATTGTCAGAAATGCGACGACGTTATCGGACTCCGTTACCGGAAACAGAACCGTCCGCACGACGCCGGCGCCCATCAAGCCGACAGTCAGAAGCACCGCGAACAGGGCCAGCGAGATGGTTACGTAGCGCCAGTCCAACGCCACGCGTAGCAGAGGTCGATAGCCATGCCGGACGACCCAGCTGAGGCCGTCCGAAAAGAGGTCGAAGAATCCGTTCCACAGCCGCGCTGCCCGGCTCGGTCTCAGCGTGGACGCGGGCCTCTTGTAGTGTGCGAGGTGGCTGGGCAGGATCAAGTTGGATTCAACGAGAGAGAAGAAGAGCGTCGGTAGGATGATCAAAGGGAAGACTGCCATGAGCTTGCCCATAACACCTGGCACGAATAGCATGGGCGCAAACGCGGCCATCGTGGTCAAGACTCCAAACGTGACCGGGACGAGAACCTCGTAGGTCCCCTGAATGGCCGCGCTGGGCCCCTCTCCCGTCTCCAGCTGCTTGGTGTGGATGTTCTCCCCAACTACGATCGCGTCATCGACCACGATGCCGAGCACAAGGATGAAGGAGAACAGGGAGATCATGTTGATGGAGATACCGAGGTGCGGCATCAATGCGATAGCCCCGAGGAACGATATAGGAATGCCTAGCGTGATCCAGAACGCAAGCCGCAGGCGTAGAAACAGGGCCAGCACCACGAAGACCAGCAGGAGCCCGGTGAGCGCATTGTCGACGAGGAGGTCAACGCGGCTCTCGAGATAGCGGGCGCTGTTGTGCCACGTTAGGATCTCGATCCCGTTCGGCGCGCTGGCCGAGGCGCGCTCGACGTACTCCTGCACAGCCTTGGAGACCGAAATCGCATTCTGGTCCCCGACCCGGAACACCTTGACCATCACCGCGGGCTTTCCGTTGAATCGGGAGGCGACTGCCAGATCCTCGAACCCATCGATCACAGTCGCGACGTCCCGGAGATAGATCCGTGTCCCGTCAGGTCTTGTCAGCAGGGGAAGGCCCTCGTACTCCTCGCCCGAGTAAGCTTGCCCCTTGGTGCGAAACAGGATCTCCCCGTTGTCGGTCTTCACCGAGCCGCCGGGAAGGTCCACAGAGAACTGGCGCACCGCATCCGCAACGCGGTCGAGAGTGAGCCCCCACCGACGCAAGGCCTCGTCCGAGACCTCGATCGAGATCTCGTAAGGAGGCGCATTCAGCAGGGACGCCTGTGAGACTTCTGGGAGCGCCGTGAGCCCATCCCGGACCTGCTCTCCGATTCGCTTTAGCGTCGTGAGTTCGGCCTCGCCCGCGATAGCGACGTTGATGACTTGGAACCGAGACGTAACCTCTCGCACCACCGGCTTCTCGACATCCTCCGGAAACGTGTCGATCGCATCGACGGCGGCCTTCACGTCGTCAAGGACTCTACGGACGTCATACCCGACTGGGATCTCTAGAGTGAACAGCCCTGCGCCCTCGTTGGCGGCGGATGTCATCTTCTTGATGCCGTCGATGCCCTGCAGCGCTTCCTCCACCCGCAGGCAGATCGCGTCTTCAACCTCTTCCGGGCCGGCCCCGCGATACCGGACCTCGACCGTGATCATGTCGAGGGAGAATTCTGGAAAGATCTCCTGCTTCAGATCCGCCAGCACAATGGCGCCGCTGGCCACGATCACCAGCAGGATGAGGTTCGCGGCTACGCCGTTGCGCGCGAACCAGCCGATGAGGCCCTTCACACTCCGCCCCCTCCGGCTGGGGCCTCCAAGCGGTGCACAGGACGGTGCAACCTTCCGCTTCCAGTCACTTCCACCCTATGTGCCCTCAACGCCTCCCGGATCTCGAGCCGGTGGCCCACGATCCAAGCCTCGCCGTTACCCATGACAAGTATCGAACAACGGTGCCGCCAAGATCGCATGGCACCGGTGACAGCTGTGACTTCCGGATCTCGGGAGCCAGCGTACGCTCTGGAACTGCTTGCTGTTCGTTTTCCCTCTCGGCCTCGGAGAGTGCAATTGCAGAATGGAAATCGCCAGCCAGGCTAGCGAACCGAAGCAGGCAGTCGATTGCAATGTCAGACTACATCCCGGCTATCGCTCGGAGGGCAGTTGGTCTCCGAGATCGCTACGCGGAACGGGCTCTAGCGGCATCGGCCAGGATGCCCCTATCAACGTCGACCGCAGCAGCTGCCCGGCGTCATGTCCGCGCCGGTTGATCTGCTTGTGGACCGCTGCGAAGTTGATCGCCTCCGGCGGCTGGGGCTCTTCAATGTCAGCTGGCGAGAACTCGTCCAGTCCACCCTCCCGAGCCCGCCAAGGCACCGTGCTGACCGCTCCGACCGATAGCGCCCTTGAGCGGGCTATCTTGCTCGGCGGGCAGCCGCGCTTTCCGTGCAGTCTCAATATCGGTTGAACCAAATGTTTCGCGACAGCCGCAGCAACCCTCGCGCAGCCCCTGCGAGAAGCAGAGGGCGTCTTCGGAGCTCGGTCTCGCGACGCTCACGACCTCGTCCCATACGAAAGGGATCGGTGTTCACTTTCGAGCGGGACCTGCAAGTTGGGTTCGGCTCGCCCGCACCCGACCGCGACCGGAAACCGCAACGATTACTGGGCCTCGGGAAACCCAATTGTCGGCGAGCGAGATCTTGAAGCGAGGGGATTCGCAGCCGGTTGCGCGACCGATTCGTCCTCGACCATTCCTCCTGCCCCACTGGGCAGAAACGAACCGCTCGGCGCAACGCGAAACGAGACGCATCCCTAGCCGGCGCTTAGATTCCTAAGCCCCAACTGTTGTGAGGAAAACCAAACCCGCGAGCGAGTCGAGTCCACCGCCTGTAGCTGTCTGGGCCGAGGGGCCCACAGCGGCCTGCCAGCTGTTGGGTTTACCAGCAGCAGCACAGGCCGGCCGAGATGGCTTCGAGTTGCTCCTCGGTGATGTTCGGATCCGGAGGCAACGCAAGATGCACCGTCTGCATGTCGCTCTCGTGCACCTTGATGGTCATCGACTCAGGAATCGTAACGCCCAATTCCTCACTGATGGTCGTCTTCGGATCTGCCAGAAGCTGTTGCCTGAATTCTGCATCCAAGGCCGACTTCTCAACAACTTGCTGTAGCATTTCATCGCCGTTTCTCACGATTTTCCTCCTTTTGTCCTTAGTGACAACAAATGCCAGTAAATGGCGCAATCAGTGTAACACGTTCTAGCCTATCTATGTTGGGCAAACGTAGAAGAAGTGGCGGACGGATTTAGAAATGAGCCCATTCCCATGGATTTAGAAATGAGCCACCTGAAGTGAGGGGAGGAGGGCGGTAGCAGGGGCGCAGCCCCCTTCGTGAGCGAAGGAGTTGGAAGAGGTCGAAGGGGCCGGAGCCAGGCAGACTGCCGCGGTTGGCGTCCGGCCGTGTTCTGATGCCCCTTGGACGAACCCTCCGGCGCACCCAGCCTGCTTGTTCGCCGCCTCGGCGTCACCGGCCGATAACGTCGCCAAGGATGACTGCGCGAGGGCTTTGCCGCTGAGCGCCCTCTGCCCGCGACCGGTTCCTTCCGTGGCTTGTCCGGCCTCCCTGCCAGTTCCCAATTACGCTCCCCCTCCTCTTGGCTGAACTCCATCTCGCGCAAGGCTGCTCTCCGTCAAGGAGTGCTAGCTTTGGAACGGAAGCGATCGCTCGACCTAGCGCGCGCTGGTATCTGGCACGCGCGGGCTAGTGGCTGCTGGCCCTCCCGCATTCAACGACTCAGCAGGGCCTCATTTCTAACTTCGCGCAACAGTCCTTGCTTACCTGCCTTGCTTACCGGCACAATCGCTTCGGAGGGTGCTACTGCGCAGATGGCGTTGAACCAGGACGCGACCCGAGGGAAACACTACGGACCGTGCGGTCCCATGTCGGTGGATGCGAGTAGAATCCGAAGTTAGGGTGTCGAATTGAGTAGCCGGTCAATCCAAGCCGTACATCAAGAAATCGTCGACGAGTTCGAATTCCTCGATGACTGGATGGACCGCTACCAGCACATCATCGACCTTGGGCGGAAGCTCCCGAGCTTCCCGGAGGAATTCCAGACAGACAAGTACAAGGTCAAGGGATGCCAGGCACAGGTTTGGCTGCGCTCGGAGCTTCGTGGCGGCTTGCTGCACTTCCAGGCCACTAGCGATGCCGCGATTGTCTGCGGCTTGGTCGCGATACTGCTGAGGGCGTACTCCGGCTTCGCGCCGAAGATGATCTTGGACGCCGGCCACGGCTTCATCGACGAGATCGGTTTTACCGAGCATCTCAGCCCGACGCGGGGCAATGGGCTACACGCGATGATCCGCACGATCCGCCAACTCGCAGCCAACGCGGTGCAGTCCAACTAAGGACCGAGTTCTCGTGTCGGCTCTCAAGAGATTCCCCCGAAATCGCCAGCGGCGAGACGAGGACGAATACCCCGACCTGCACCGCGATTGGTCACATTGCTTGGAGATATGGAGAAAGGTCTGGATTCCAGGGCCCTCAGCGCAACGGGTGCGCAGCATTAGGCCCGCGTCGTCATCCGCTCGATCTGGAGACTCGACCAAGGACGACGTCGATACCAGCCAGCAGCAGCTCCAGCTTTGCTCGCGGGAGCTTTCCGACTCGGTCGGTGCGGACGCTCTTGGCGATGGCCACAGTCTGAGATACGTTCGCAGCTGAGTCTTTCGGAAGTCCTGTGACGTCCGACACGAGGCGAATGTTGCCCGGTGCGTCGGCACAGCGAAGATTGCTAGTCACTGGGATGCAAACCAACGTTCCGATCCGACTGCGATTAAGATCCTCGCGCTGAACTACACCGACCGGTCTGCGAAAGCCTAGCCCGGATCTTGTTGGTGTCCCTAGATCAGCCCACCAGACTGCTCCCCGCCCGATCACCACACGGATCGCTTCAAGACTTTCCGGCTGGCAGTCCTGGTGAAGTTGTCGGGTTTGGTGTTGACATCCTCAAGAACACGATTCATTGCCTCGGTCACCTCATCCCCGGTATGACGGGGGTGTATTCGGTCAATGTCACAGCGACCGATTTGCTACGAGAAGTTCGCTCCTGGCGCCTCAGTCCCACCGTCTCGGCAGCAGTCGATGGTCCGCTCTCGCTTGGTCGCCCAGCACCGCGATACGCACGCTGGCGGTTCGTCCAGCCTCAGCTCTAGCTCGAAACAACCACGCATCTAGCCCATTCCTGATTGAACAGCACGAACTCCTAAAGAATGGGCTGAGGCCCCAGCGGGGCAATTGCTTGCCGAGAGACGGGGGTGGGTGCGACTAGCGACCGGAGCGACCTTAGCGACGCCTATCTCTCAGCAAGCGTTTGTAAGTCATTACGGATTGCGTCCTCCAAGTCTACTTGT
The DNA here is from genome assembly GCA_009838515.1 of Terriglobia bacterium. Lineage (GTDB taxonomy): Bacteria > Acidobacteriota > Terriglobia > Bryobacterales > UBA6623 > VXMF01. The sequence goes on from VXRL01000041.1 coordinate 17,028, forward strand.
CCCATTGCTTCGGCCATTGCAATGGCCCGCTCAGCGTATTGGATTGCCACTGCTTTGCTTCCTGCACGAAGGTGAGCGTCGGCCAGAGTGTACAGGAACCCAGGTGTCTTGTCGTCCTCGTCGCTCTCCAGAGTGCGCTCCAAATGGGCGATCGCGTCGTGGATTCTCCCTTCGGCGACTCGATATCGTCCGAGCTGAAAATTCGCTAAGCGATGATTTGGTTCATATTCGAGGGCCTGGACGAAGGATTCCACCGCGTCCGCCGATCGCCCCATTTGGTGGAGCATCGATCCGAGATTGAAATGCCCATCGGCTGAAGACGGGTTGATCGTCAGCGCGCGCCGAAAACTCTCGGCTGCTTCCCGCGGTCTGTTCCTCAAGGCCTGAATCGTTCCCCAATTGTTGTGTAGTTCCGCGATCTCTGAATTCAGTTCCAACGCCCTACGGTAGTGCGTTTCGGCGGATTCGAATCGGGCCTGGCGCCCCAGCAAGGCAACTAGGTTCACATGCGGCTGTACGAACTCCGCATCCAACCCGATAGCCGTTCGGTAAGACGCGATGGCTTCTTTCAAACGACCGTTGGATTCAAGCCTCATGCCTTCGCTGTGATGCCAATACTGGTCTGCCCTCAAACGCAGGACATCGCGAAAGGCGGGGTCGTCCAGCGGCGGCAGCGAGCTTGCGGAATTTTCTGCCAGCACCAAATGTTCTTGTGATGACTTCAGGTCGCCAGCGTCACGGTAGGCCATGGCGAGCGCATAGTGCGGCGCACGGGTTCGCGGTGCCAGCTCGCAGGCCTTGAGCAGAATGCGTATGGCCTCCTGTCCTTCGTCCTGCCTCGCACGTACTTGTCCGAGCCCGTAGTAGGCTGAGGGAGCATCCGGAGAAATATCCAATGCGGCTTCAAACGCGAGTCCACTCTCCTCCAGCCGGTCGAGAGACAGCAGTGCTTCCCCGAGTCGCACGTAAGCGCCTGCGTACCTCCGCAGAACGAGCGCTCGCTGGAAGGCGTCAACGGCGGCTTCCAACTCCCCGGAGTCCGCATGAACAATGCCTCGATAATATGGCCACCGGAAGTCGTCCGCGTCGAAGACCTGAGCACGCATGAGACAGGCTTTCGCAGCCTCGCGGAGGCTGTGGGACTGCAACAGCATGCCCAATCGTCCATTTGCGGACGCTCCCTTTGGATTTCGCTCCAAGTCGTGTAGCATCCGGGCTGCAAGCGGTCTGGATGGAGCGGGAAAATCCTCTTGGCTGACGGAGGGGATGGACGGCACGGATGAGCTGCTCTTGCTATTGCAAGCGTGAAGCACGACAAACACGAGCAGTGCCAGTGCTGCCGCTGGGCGGCTCATGGCCCCATGATAGTCTGCGCCCGTCCACCCCGGAGCAGCAAGCGTGCAAGTCCCGGGCGATTGTAGACGGTCCTTCCTGAACCTGCAGTGGGGTTGAACCGGGTGATCTGGCGGACGGAGGACCCGGATCTCACTCTGTGGACGAGGCGGAAGGAGGAGCATAAATCGGAGCCGATGCGCGGGCACGTGGCGACGCGGCGGATGAACACGGTGCGACCGGCATGGCGCTGGAACTTACCAACGTCAAGATTTCGGCGGCGAGCAGAGGCCCCCTGACCGAAACTCGCGTGCTGACGGGGAAATCTAGACGAATCAGTGTTGCCGGTCCGGTCAGCCCGTGTTACAAGGAGGCCGGAGGCAACCCGCCATGCCAAGACCAACGATCATTGCGCTACGACTCGCCGCAGGTTTGGCCTGTTTGGCAGCCTGCTTACTGGGGCAAGTCGAGTCCGCGCGGATCATCGGCAACGTGACCGACCAATCCGGCGCGGTCATGCCGGGAGTCGCGGTCACGATCACCAACGTTGATACCAATCTCAGCTATCAGACCGAGACAAATTCCGCCGGTCGCTATGAATCGGTCCCCCTACGTATCGGCCCCTATCGCGTAGCGGCCGAGCAGGCCGGATTCAGGAGGGTGCTCCGCGACGGAATCATCCTTCAGATCCAAGAGACCGCAGAGATCAATTTGGTCTTGGAAGTCGGCGTTGTGGCCGAAGCCGTTTCCGTCACCGCCGATGCGCCGCTGCTGGTAGCTACGGAAGCGACCCAGGGCCAAGTGATCGACAACCAGAAGATCGTGGACCTGCCGCTCAACGGCCGCGACTACATCCAGCTGGCGCTGCTCTCGGCAGGTGCCGTGCAACCGCACCCCGGCTCACGCTTTGGCGGCTTTAGCGCTGGCGGCGTACGCGCTGGCCAAAACAACTACATCCTGGACGGCATTGATAACAACAACATGCAGAACGCGGCGCAGGGTCGTCAGGCGGAAACCGTGAAGCCATCCATAGACGCCATTCAGGAGTTCAAGGTGTCGACCAACGGCTTCTCTGCTGAATACGGCCGGGCGGCTGGAGCCGTGGTGAATGTGAGTATCAAATCGGGGACAAACGACCTGCACGGGACCGCCTACGAGTTCCTTCGCAATGAGAAGCTTGACGCGAAGAACTTCTTTGACTCGCCAACAGCTCCTAGACCTCCCTTCAAGCGAAACCAGTTCGGCTTTTCCTTGGGCGGACCAATTGTCAGGAACAAGACGTTCGCTTTCGGGGACTACGAAGGGAGCCGAGTCCGCGAGTCGCGGACTGTCACAAGCACAATCCCTACGCCGGCTCTACTTCAGGGTAACTTCTCGTCGCTACTCCCGCGGACGGGGATCTATGACCCCGCCAGCTATGATTCAAACACCGGGCAGCGCCAACGCTTTCCGGACAACATCATTCCCGCCTCGCGGTTTGATCCCATTGGCGCTGAGCTGGCGACCTATTATCCAGCGACCAACCTGCCTGGCTTGAGAAGGAACTTCCTCTACAATCCGGCCGATTCGGAGGACCTAAACCGTTGGGATACCAGAATTGACCACAATCTGAGCCCCAGCGACACTCTTTTTGGCAGATACAGTTGGCAGCGCCTGTTTGCACCCGCGTCGCCCAACCTGCCGCCACCTGCGTTTGGCGGAGGTGCCAACGCCAGCGACTTTGGCCACAATGGCCGCAACGTTGCGTTGGGCTGGAATCATATCTTCACTCCCACCTTGATCATGTCAACCAAGGCCGGCTGGAACAAGATCTTCACACGGCGGGAACCATCCCTTGACGACAACAGGAACGTGAATTCAGAGCTGGGCTTGAAGGGGGTCAACACTGTCATCCCCGGCATGGCGCAGTTCAGCATGGCGGGGTTCAGCAATCTCGGAATCGGCCCGTTCAACCCGAATCACATTGGCTCCCGCAATTGGCAGGTGAACAGTGATATCACTTGGATCCGTGACAAGCACAGCGTGAAATTCGGATTCAATTTCCAGCGCTTGTGGCGGTTCCTGTTCAATCCGCGCCAATCGATTGGCGTGTTTACGTTCGACGGAGGCTACACGCGCAACACCGAGACTGTCCGGGAAGGGAGTTCCCCAGCTGATCTGCTACTTGGTACTGCGTCGGCGGCGCAAGTGTCGAATACAGCCACCATGGACGAGCGTGCGCCGTACTACGACCTGTACATCCAAGACCAGTGGCGTGCGACGGACAAGTTGACCCTGAACCTAGGGCTGCGCTACGAGCTGCACATGCCTTGGGAGGACATCAACCAACACAAGCTCAACGTGGATTTTTCGGACCTCGCAAATCCGACGCTGATTCTTGCGCAGGCGACTGGATCGCGGTTCGATCGAACATTGGTCCGAACCGACGGGAACAACTTCGGCCCGCGTTTCGGCTTTGCCTATCGGGCCACGGACAAGACGGTCGTGCGAGGCGGCTACGGGGTGTACTACGGAAATGTCGTCTTTCAAGGAGTGCTCGCCCTGAACCCACCGTTCCATTACCGGGCCAACATATCGACGGATCGCATCAACCCGACCATTCGGCTCGTAGATGGGCTCGAGCCGGGTCTAGCGACCCCCGCAAATGCGCGCAACATCGCGGTTTCCGCACAGGAAATCGCCGGACACATGCCGTATGCCCAGCAATGGAATTTCTCCATTCAAAACGAGTTGCCGGCCGACATGTTGTGGGAGATCGGATACTTTGCCAATACATTGCACAAAGAAGCGCGCCGAACCCAAGGGAATTGGGCGTTGCCCGGACCCGGGAATGTGAATCGGCGCCGACGTTACACCTCGATCTTCGTCCCTGGCGATGATGTCGTGATCGGCCCGCTGGCGGGGTGGGGCGTTCTGGAGCGCAGCGCCAACGCGAACTACCACTCCTTTCAGACGAAGGTCGAGAAGCGCTTGTCGCACGGACTCAGTTTCTTGACATCCTACATCTGGTCCAAGGCCATCAATGATGGACGCGGTGCCGCCGACTCAGGCGGAAACGGTAGTCTCGCACCACAGAACCCACGCGACTTGCGAGCCGAGCGGGGCCTTGCCGACGAGCACATCGCCCACCGCTTCGTGGCGAGCTATGTCTACGAGCTACCATTCGGCCGCGGCAAGAAACACATGGCCAACGCACCCGCGTTCGTGAACGGAGTCCTCGGCGGCTGGGTGCTCGCCGGTATCGCGACTGCGACGAGTGGCAGGATGGTGAATCTAACGGTGAGGGGTAACCCTTCCAATTCCGGCGATCCAAATCGCCCCAATGTCTTACGCGATTGGCGCCTTGGCGCAGACCGCCGGTCACTCGACGAGTGGTTCGACACTGCGGCGTTCGAACCGAACGCCCGCTTCGCCTACGGAAACGCCGGCCGGAATCTTATCGAGAGTCCCGGCCAGGTGAATTTCGACTTGTCGGTCTACAAGAACTTTGCAATCACCGAGGGCACTCGGGTCCAGTTTCGGTTCGAAGCGTTCAACTCGTTCAATACGCCAGCTTTCGGGGTTCCCAACGTCCAGGCCGGAAACAACAACTTCGGCCTCATCAGTAGCGCCGGGCGCCCCAGAAACCTGCAGTTCGGACTGAAGTTCATTTTCTGATGTCAGGCGGGACGGACTGCGCCAACATTCTCCGCCATCTTAGATCTCAGAGAATTGCCGGTCCGATGAGCGGCGCGGTTTGTCGCACCGACTGACGTCGGAAACCCGGGCACTCACGCCGATTGTTGATGCTCGATTCCGATACTCGTGCCATCCAAGGTGCCGGCTACGAGTGCGACAGCCCTGGGACCGTAACCCTCAGTGGCACAAGATTCGCGTCTCGCGACACTGCAGTCCGTCAGCTAACTCCTCGAATTCGGAAAGTCACCCACCGCGGCGAGGTAAGTGTTGCCGGTCTCGCAAGGTTCCTACTTGCCAAGGCAGTAGTTGCACTCTCGCGACGCAGGTGCCCTCTGTGCTGCGAGGCGAAGCTCTGGCGCCCTGGTGGATGCCAGTCCTGGCTGGCGACGACAAAGTCAAATCGAGCCGCAAGCTGGTTGGCGACTGTGACGACCTCGTCGCCTCTGGGCACCGGCCAAGGCCCCTCCCGGCATGAAGTCGCTCTGGAGGTCAACCAGAATCAGGCAGTCCATGGTGTTTGTCTAGACTCCAATTTGATCCGCAGGCCTTTCCAGTTCGACCAGTTCCCTAACCGGCTCGATGCGACCAGCCACCAAGAAGGTCAACGCTACTGCCGCGGGCGTGAGCAAGGCTACGCCCAACAGCACGATGGAATAGCTGCCGGTCGCATCCAAGACAAAGCCGATCGCCGCGTTCGTCAGCACGATACCCGCACTGCCACCCGTACCAGAGAACCCAAAGGCTGTGCCGACGTGGGTAGCTGGAAAGAAGTCGCTTGGGAGGCTGAGGAAGTTCACCGACGCGATCTTGAAGCCGAGCGCGCCGATGCAAATGCTTACAATCGCCAAGGATAGGTTCGGCGCGTAGGCCGCCCCAACGCCCGCGGTCGCGGCGCCGGCCGCGACGCAGAGCACAGTCTTGCGTGCCCGGTTGACGGACCAGCCGCGTGCAATCAGCCACGATGTGACGCCCGAGCCGCTCAGGTCGCCGAGACCGGAGGCTACGAACGGCAACCAGGCGACTAGGCCGATTGCAGCGATGTCCAATCCGCGCTCGCGTGCAAGGTATTCCGGAATCCAGAACGCGTAGAAACCCCAAGCGCCGGCGCTGACGAACCGCGCCAGGAAGCCAGCCCATGCCTGGCGGTACCGGATCACGCGCAGCCAGGAAACCTGCCGGACGCTCTCGCTGGTCGGGGGCGGGGGCGGGCCGCGCCGCGGGGGGGGGCGGGGGGGGCCCCGAGGGGGGGGGGCGGCTACCCCAACGCCCGGGGTGAGGAACCCCCCCCCCCCCCCCCCAC
>VXRL01000041.1:23347-86560 GCA_009838515.1 Terriglobia bacterium
TGTGTATAACCGACCGGCCCGGGCGCTGACGACCCGCGCCTGGAAGCCAGCCCTTGCGTGGCGGTACGGGATCCCGCGCAGCCTGGAACCCCCCCGGGCGCGCGGGGGGGGCGGGGGCGCGGCGGGCCGCGCGGACTGGCGGGTCACGGCCAGCCAGAAAGGTAGCAGGGCGAATCCCATCAGGCCGGTTACGAGGAACGCAACCCGCCAGCCCCACACCACTGTCAGCCAACCCACCAAGGGAACTGTCAGGGCTGACCCAAGGCTGCTGCCGAAGTTTACGATCCCCACCCCGAGCGAGCGCAGCGGGCCGAGCACTTCGTGCGCGACGGTCTTCATGCCGGCTGGCCAGACGCCGCCCTCGCCGACGGCCAGCAGGAACCTGCAGAGCGCCAGCGAGCGGAAGCCGACGGCGGCAGCGTGCAGGGCCCCGGTTAGAGACCACCAGACGATGTAGAGCGACAGTGCCTTGCGGAAGCCCAGCAGGTCGGCCAGCCGGCCGCCGACGCTGTACATGAGCATGTACGTCACCATGAAGCAGTTCACGACGAAGGCGTACTCGCTGTTTGACATGCCGAACTCGTCGCGTAGGGTCGGTGCGAGCACGGAGATTGCGATGCGGTCGATGTAGCTTGTCGTCGTAGCGGCCAGCAGGACGGCGAGCAGCGCCCATGGAGTGCGCGGGCGGGACGCGCCGTTCTTCGGGGACGGTGCCGGAGGCATTGCGGGGAGGCGCGACGGCAGCGGTCCGCCGAGAGGCAATCCATCATAGTTGAAATTCCCGGTTTAGGGCAGTCAGACTACGTAGCTTGAGCCCGCACGAAGATCTACCCGGCGCGCTGCACGGGATCAAGGTCATTGACCTGGCTGGAACCGTCGCGACCGGCTACTGCGGCAAGCTCTTCGCCGATCACGGGGCGGACGTCCTGTTGGTCGAGCCGCAGGAGGGATGTCCGACTCGTAGGCTGCCTCCGTTTGCTCCGGGCGTCCCCGCTCCCGAAGCCAGCGGGATGCACGCTTACTTGAGCGCCAACAAGCGCAGCGTGGTTTGCCCTGACCGTGCGGCCTTGATGGCTCTCGCCTCGGGCGCTGCGTTGGTCATCGATGACCGCCCGGGCCGCGATCGCCCGCTGACCTTGGACGAGTTGGAGCACTGTTCAGCCGATGGGGTACTTCTCTCGATCACGTGGTTCGGGCAGACCGGCCCGTATCGTGGCTACGCCGGAAGCGATGGCGTATGCCAGGCCCTCACGAGCCAGATCGACTGGCTGGGAGAGCCGGATGGCCCGCCGGTGATGCCTGGCGGATACCAAGCCCAAATCATCGCAGGCATGACGGCTTTCGTCGCGTCGATGGGACAGATCTTGGCGCGCGAGCTGGGCAATGTGTCCGGCCCCGGCCACCTAGACGTTTCGGTCTTGGAGTCGAATCTGTGCTTTTCGGAGATCGAAGCCTTGCGAGGGTTTGCCGGCAAGCCCACTCGCGAGCGCCTGGGGGTGAACCGATTCCGCGCCACGTATCCGCTTGGCATCTACCCCTGTCGCGATGGCTGGCTCGGTGTAACCGTGCTGACGCCGTCGCAGTGGAACGCGTTCTGCGAGTTGCTCGGCTTTGACGATCTAGCCGCAGTCGAGCGCTACCAGCAGAGCCTGGAGCGTCTCCAAGACGCGGACAAGTTGGATGCACGCATCCAAGGACGGGTCGCTCGGGAATCGGCCGGCGATCTGGCAAAGCGCGGGCAGGCACTGCGCATACCCCTGACGATCGTCCCGACAATGGATCAGCTCTTCGATGTCGACCAGTTCGTTGAGCGCGGGGCCTTTGCCGACGTCACTCACCCGGATCTGGGCGCGTTACGGCTGCCGACGAGCCCGTTCCGCCTCCATGCGATGCCGGCCGCTTCCGGTGGTGAAGTCGCTCGGTTAGGCGCCGATACCGAAGCTGCCTTGCAACAAGCGGGGTGCGCATTGTGAGCCGGCCGGCATTCTTGTGGGGCTGTCGCATTGTCGACCTCTCGATGGGATGGGCCGGGCCTCTGGCAACCAGGCACTTGGCTGACATGGGTGCCGAGATCATCAAGGTCGAGTCCTGCGTGCGGTTCGACTGGTTTCGTGGCTGGGAGTCCAGCCAGCGCTGGATCAATGACAACGAAGCGGAGAAGCACGAACCGTTCAACGCATTGAATCGCAACAAGTTCGATGTCACGCTCGATCTCTCCCAGCGGCGCGGCCGCGACCTGTTGCTACGCTTGGTTGCGGTCTCGGACGCCGTCATCGAGAACTTTGCCGGCGACGTGCTGCCTAAGCTCAACCTAGGCTTCGAGGTCTTCAAGGCCGTCAAGCCTGAAATCGTCATGGTCTCGATGCCGGGCTTTGGCAGCACCGGGCCGTGGAGCAAGTATCGCGCCTACGGCTCGACGACTGAGCAGGCGGCCGGCCTGCCACACCTGACCGGGCACCCCGAGCACCCGCCGACCATGGTCCACATCGCGCTGGGCGATGCCGTGGCGGGCTTGAACGGTGCCTCTGCGATGCTGGTGGCTCTCCGCCACCTCAAACGCACCGGGGAGGGGCAGTTCGTCGACCTGTCGCATTCGGAGTGCCTTCTGCCTCTTGGGGCGCACGGCATAGCCGAACAGTCCTTGACGGGCGTGCCCCCGCCGAGGCTGGGCAATCGCTCCCGACATTGCGCACCGCACGGCATCTACGCGTGCGGAGACGGCCGCTGGCTCGTAGTCCAAGTTCAGAGCGAGGAGCAGTGGCGGGCTCTGCGCGGCGTCCTTGGCGGCAATGTCGCAGGTTTCGGCGACCTGGCCGATCGCTTGGAGCGGTCCGACGAGCTTGACGCGGCGATCTCTGGATGGTGCGCTCATCGGCCCGCTGCCGACGCCATGGACTCGCTGCAATCCGCTGGCGTGCCTGCCGCTGGGGTGGCCGCTTCCAAGGAGCTTGTGGCGGATCCGCACTTGCAGGCCCGCCACTTCTGGAAGATCCTGGACCGGCCATACATTGGACAGCATCCTAACGGTGTCGCTCCATACCGGCTCCAAGACGGTCCTCTTGAAATCGAATGGCCCGCCCCGACCTTGGGCCAGCACAACCGCGAGATCCTCGGGGGCTTGCTGGGGCTGTCAGACGCGGAACTGGCTGACCTCGAGCGGGACGGTATCATTGGCAATCGTCCGCGCTTGCCCGGAGCCGTTGGTGGATGAAGCTGCTGATCGCCAATCGTGGGGAGATCGCGATCCGCATCGCGCTGGCCGCCGCTGACCTTGGCATCGAATCGGTCGCTGTTTACTCAGAGGACGACGACAGGGCGCTACACATTCGCAGGGCAGACCACGCAGTCGCCCTAGTCGGATCGGGTGCGGGCGCCTACCTAGATGCGGCGCAGCTGATCCAGGTCGCAGCTGACAGCGGGTGTGACGCGCTTCATCCGGGGTACGGCTTCCTCAGCGAGAGCGCCGCATTCGCGCGTGAGTGCCTGGCGGCAGGCCTGACATTCGTGGGCCCGCCGCCGGAGGCGCTGGCTCTGTTCGGTGACAAGGCTCAGGCTAGGGCGCTCGCTGAAGAACTGGGAGTGCCCGTGGTCCAGGGGGTTTCCGGGCCGACCACGCTTGCGCAGGCGGGGGCATTCTTCGAATCGCTGCCCGGCGGCTCAACCATGCTCATCAAGGCAGTCGCCGGCGGCGGAGGGCGGGGCATACGGCTCGTGAGCGAGGCAGGAGAGATCGAGAACGCCATGGCGAGGGCCCAATCGGAGGCAGGCGCGGCGTTTGGTGTGCCGGACGTCTTTGTCGAGCGCTTCGTGGCGGGCGCGCGGCATGTCGAAACCCAGATAGCCGTAGACCACGAGGGCAGGTTCGCCTGCATCGGCGATCGAGACTGCTCGCTGCAGCGACGCCACCAGAAGCTCGTCGAGGTGGCGCCCGCCCCCGGGCTGCCCAAGGCCGTCCGAAGCGGAATCGCCGACGCTTCGGCGCTGCTCGCCGAAGCCGCCGGCTATCGCAATCTCGGCACGTTCGAGTTCTTGGTCGATGGCGACCAGTACTTCTTCATCGAGGCCAATGCCCGGCTTCAGGTCGAGCACACAGTCACGGAGGAGACCAGCGGGCTGGATCTGGTGCAAATCCAGTTGCGGCTGGCCGAAGGGCAATCGATCCAGTCGGCGGGCGTTCGGCAGGCCAAGCCTGGCTCGACGCGGAATGCAGCCGTGCAGGCTCGCGTGAATATGGAGACCATGCAATCCCATGGCTCGGCCAAGCCCAGCGCCGGCACGCTCGAAGCCTTTGACCTGCCTTCCGGGAAGAGCGTTCGCGTCGACACCTCCGGCTATGCCGGATTGCGGCCGAGTCCGAACTTCGACTCGCTGCTGGCAAAGGTCGTCGGCCATGCCTCAGAGGGTGGTTTGGCAGCTGCGATGCAGCGCACCGCCCGGGCATTGGCCGACTTCAGAATCAGTGGAATCGAAACCAATATCCCCTTCCTCAACGCACTGCTTGCCCACCCAGAGGTTTGCGCTTGGAACGTCCACACGCGGTTCGTCGACGAACACATGGAAGAACTGGTAGCTGGGCAGAGCGGGGAAGGACGCTTCTTCCCGCTCCAGTCAAGTGCCGTACAGCAGACCGGCATGGCGGGCGCGAAGGTTGATCCGAACGATCCTCTGGCGGTGCTTTCCTACGGTAAGCGCGCAGCGACCGGGACGTCGGGCGCGCCCAGTTCGGACGCGTTTCCGGACGGTGCGAAGCGGCTCCGAGCCGCGATGCAGGGCACCATCGTCAGCGTGGACGCCGAAGTTGGCTCTGCGATCCGGGCCGACGACATTGTGCTGGTCATGGAATCGATGAAGATGGAGCACGAGATCCGTGCTGGCGAGAGCGGAATCTTGCGGGAAGTCACTGTCGCAGTGGGAGACACGGTCTATGAAGGCCATCCCTTGGCGGTGATCGAAGAGCGCGAAGTCGATGGTGTTGTCGACCATGACGTCTCAGACGTGGATCTCGATTCCATCCGACCTGATCTAGCTGAGGTTCACGCACGTCGTGATGTGACGCTGGACGCGGCACGTCCCGATGCGGTCGCGAAGCGCCGCAAGACCGGCCAGCGAACTGCGCGCGAGAACGTAGACGACCTATGCGACGAGGGCACATTCGTCGAGTATGGGCAGCTGGCGCTCACTCCCGGAACTGGCCTGGCCAGGGACGAGGTCATCCGCAAGTTCCCCACAGACGGAATGATCACCGGCATCGGCAGCGTGAATGGCGCCGATTTCCCGGGGGCAGGCTCAAGGTGCGTGATTCTGGCCTACGACTACACCGTGCTAGCCGGTACGCAAGGCGTCCTCAACCACGTCAAGACGGACCGCATGCTTGAGCTTGCGGCCAAGTGGCGGCGGCCGGTGGTGCTCTTTTCGGAGGGCGGCGGCGGCAGGGCTGGCACGGGCGGCAAGCGCAAGGGCGGCGCCGCCACGACCGCGGCCGGTCAGGGACGCTCGGATGACATGTACCGACCTCTCGACACGCCCTCGTTCGCCACGATGGGCAGTTTGAGCGGGCTGGTGCCGCTGATCGGGATCACTTCACGCTTCTGCTTCGCTGGCAATGCGTCACTACTCGGCTGCTGTGATGCGATCATCGCGACCGCGGACTCCAGCATTGGGATGGGCGGGCCGGCCTTGATCGAGGGCGGCGGCTTGGGGGTGTTTCGTCCGGAAGAGGTCGGGCCGATGGAGGTCCAAGTGCCCAACGGAGTCGTTGACTTGGCGGTTAAGGACGAGGCGGAAGCGGTAGCGATCGCCAAGCGGTACCTGAGCTATTTCCAGGGTCCCCTCGCGGATTGGACGTGCAAGGACCAACGACTCTTGCGCCGGGTCATCCCGGAGAACCGCCTGCGAGTCTACAACGTCCGCGAACTGGTCGGGATCTTGGCGGATACGGACTCGGTGTTGGAGCTGCGGCCTGACTTCGGCCTCGGCATGGTCACCGCCTTGGCCCGCATCGAGGGCAGGCCCGTGGGAATCCTCGCCAACAACCCGCAGTTCCTTTCTGGCGCGATCGACAGCGATGGTTCGGACAAGGCCGCCCGGTTCATGCAGCTGTGCGACTGCTTCGACCTGCCGGTGATCGTGCTCTGCGACACCCCCGGCATGATGGTCGGACCGGAGATCGAGCGCACCGCCTTGGTGCGGCATTGCAGCCGCATGTTCGTCACCGGCGCCAACCTCAGCGTGCCGCTGGTCACGATCATTCTGCGCAAGGCGTACGGGCTTGGAGCTCAGGCCATGGCGGGCGGGCACACGAAACGACCCATGCTGACCGTGGCGTGGCCGACTGCCGAGCATGGCGGCATGGGCCTAGAGGGACAGATGAAGCTCGGATTTCGCAACGAGCTTGCGGCGATCGACAATCGCGAGGCGAGGGCTGCGAGGTATGCCGAGCTGGTGGCGGCCGCCTACGAACGAGGCAAGGCCCTCAATGCAGGTGTGGCGTTCGCCTTTGATGACGTGATCGATCCGGCGGATACCCGTCGGTGTATCATGGGAGCCCTTTTGTCTGCGCCTGCTCCGGCCACCCGGGCAGGCAAGAAGCGACCGTACGTCGACACTTGGTAGGGAGCTTCTGACGAGGCTTCGCGCGGCTGATCGCGCCGCTGCGATTCCTATGGAAGGGCCCCGCGCCATCCTTGCCGAAGCTGAGCTGAGAGCGCGTTCACCACTGCCGCGTTCTCGGGCTGGTCGGCGACATTGACCGTTTCGGATACAGACTTCTCGAGGTCGTACAGCCCACGCGCCACCACTGTCCGATTACGGTCTACCCACTCCGTGAAGCGGAATCGCTGCGTGCGCATGCTGTAGCCCATGTGAACCCAGTCCTGGTCCGCCAGATAGGGGCGCGGGATCTGATTGAAGGCTGCCTTCTTCCACGGGCGGTTGGGGTCTTCCAGCAGTGGCAGCATCGAGATCCCCTCAAGGTCTTCGGGTGCATCGATGCCACAGGCCGCGCACAGGGTGGGGTACATGTCGACGAATTCGACCAGCCCGGCACAACTCCTCCCGCCCGAGGCCATCCCCGGCACTCTCAGCATCATCGGGGCGCGGGCGGCGAGTTCGAAATTCGTTGTCTTGGCCCACGTCTGTTGTTCTCCTAGGTGCCAGCCGTGGTCGCCGAACATGATCACCACGGTACTGTCGGCTAGGCCGAGGCTCTCAAGCTCCCGCAACACGCGGCCGACTTGTGCGTCCATGTAGCTGGTGGCCGCATAGTACCCATGGATCAGCTCGCGGACTTTGGCCGGCGGCACCGGCCCCTCGTCGGGGATGTCCGTGTAGCCGCGCAACTCTTGCGACCGGGTGAAGGCCACCGCCGACGTGCCCACCGGGCGCTGGGCATCGCTAGGCACCGGCAGAGCAGCCGGATCGTACAAGTCGAAGTATTTCTTCGGCGCCGTGAAGGGCAGGTGTGGCTTCTGAAACCCGACGGCGAGGAAGAACCGGTCATCGCGCAGGCGGCGCAGCGCGCTGACCGCTCGATCCGCCACTTGGCCGTCCTGCAGGGCATTGTCGGGCACCTCAGGTGCCTGCCATGAGGCTTTCTTATTCCACTCCAAGGTCGGGATGTCCGCGCCTGACCACGTACGGTCGGGGCTCTGCCTGCGCATCGCGGCGAAGCGCTCCTCGTCGACGTACTGCATGCCCGCCTGCCGTCCACCTGCCGGCCACGCCGGCACGCTCCATGACGGCCGGTCGGCCTTGTTGCCGTGCAGCACCTTGCCGATTGCTTCGGTGTGATACCCGGACTGCTTGAAGCGTTGCGGCAGCGTGACCAGATCTGGCATCGTCTCGCGGAAGTGCTTGCGGTTGCCCCAGACCTTTGTGGTGTCCGGTCTGAGTCCCGTAAGCAACGACGCCCTCGACCGACCGCAGACTGCCGACTGGCAGTAGGCGCGCTGGAACACTAGGCTGCTGGAGGCCAGTCTGTCCAAGTTCGGCGCGTGGACGAGGTCGTTGCCGTAGCAGCCCAATTCGGGCCGCAGGTCGTCCACCGCCAGGAACAGCACGTTGAGCCCGTTGCCAGCAGCATTGGCGGCTTGTCCGCCCAGGCCCGAGGCGATGGCGGACGTAAGGAAGGCGCGACGGTCGATCACTGGGATGTCTCCGCTACGCGGCGCTGCCACGTGTATGCCTCGGGGTCGAAGATGAAGGCCCCCTTGGTGGCAGCCTGCGGAGCATTAACCTCGGGCAGCCACTGCGCATGCTGCGAGATCACGGCCGCGCTGGCGGGGTCGCTAGCAAGATTCGTCCACTCCTCGGGGTCCGTGCTGTGGTCATAGAGCTCTTCTGCTCCGGAAGCGTAGCGAACATAGCGGTAGCGCTCCGAGCGAACGGCGTGGTTGTTGCGGCGGAAAGTCATAACCGCCGGGCGCTCCCATTCCGACTCCGGGTCCTCGAGCAGCGGTCGCAGGCTCACTCCTTCAAGGTCGTCCCGTGCCGGCAGGCCACAGAGATCCACCAGCGTCGGATACAGGTTGATCAGACTTACGGGCCGGCTGCACCGCCCGCCCTGCGTGCTCACGCCCGGGGCGATGATCGCCAGCGGAACGCGCGACGACCGTTCCCAGAGCGTGTCCTTCGCGAAGTGGTGCTTCTCGCCGAAGTGATAGCCGTGGTCGGACCAGAACATGACAATCGTGTTCCGTGCGTAAGCGCTTGCGTCGAGCGCGTCGAGCACGCGGCCGACCAGCGCGTCGGCGTGTCGGATGCCGGCCGTGTAGCTTCGCACGACGTCATCCATGTCACCGTGCTCCACGATGAGCTCCAGATCGGCTACGCGGGATGCGGCCAACTCGCGACCGGCTTCCGGCACGTCATCCAGGTCTCCGGGCTTGTCCAGCGGGACGGGCGCATCGTCCGGGCCCACCGACTCGTACCACGCTCGCGGGGCGTAGAACGGCAGGTGCGGCTGAAACAGTCCGACCGCCAAGAAGAAAGGGCGGTCGTGATCCCGAGACAGGAACTCCTCGGCCCAGCGCACCGTGGCGCCGTCTCCCATCTCCATGTCGGTCTTGTCCAACGGCCCCCAGTCGAAGCTGCTTATGTGACGGGGGAGGCGGTAAGGGACTAGGAAACCATCGGTCTTCAGGTCGGAGACGAGGTCGAAGTACTCATCCCACGAATCGGGCGGGTTGAAGCCGGGCGTGTGGTGGAAGATCTTGCCGCCGCCGGCCGCGTAGTAGCCGTTGTCCTTGAAGTAGCGCGGCAGCACGATGACATCGGGCAGGTTTGGCTTCCACCACTCGCTGTTGACGTAGACCCCCGTCGTCGACGGCCGCAAGCCCGACAGGATCGCGGTGCGGGACGGGTTGCATTTCGGTGCCGGGGCGTGCGCGTTCGTGAACAGCGTGCCCCGCTCGCTGAGCCGGTCGATGTGGGGTGTCTGCGCTGCTTCGTACCCGAGAGCGCCGACCCAATCGTTCATGTCGTCAACGCTCAGGAAAAGCACGTTGGGTCGGGCCGGGGGCGCTTCCGAGCAGGCTGTCAAGGCGAAGGCGAGCCCAAGAGTGGCGATCTGAAATCTGAGCATGGTCCGCAATCTCTGGCCGAGCCGCATGTGCCGCGGCCGCATCGTGAGTGTACTCAACGTAGCGGTGAACGGTCCACGCGCCCGCTTGGCGCGAGGTATGCGCTGTAGTTCCAGCCTGCGGGCCGCACGTACTCGCCGTTCTCGCGGGTGGCTTCGATATCGGCCTTCAAGCGTGCGGCGTTGGCCGGATCGAGAAACGGATCCTCGGTCTCCACGCGCCATTGCTGCAGTCTCGCCTTAAGGCGTTCGAAAACGTCCTCGTGCGAGGGGTCCGATGCGAGGTTGCTGAACTCGTATGGGTCGACGGTCAGGTCGTACAGCTCGTACTCCGGCGGTCTGCCCATGGCTTGGTACGCCGTGCGCACTCGCTGCGGGGCGCGGCGGGCCGCTTCTTGCAGCTCCCCTTCGCTGAAGAACCTGCCGAGGGTGAAGGCGTGGCCGGGGTTGAGCGTGTTCGGCATCAGGTTGCGGATCAACTTGTACTGTTGGTCCCGGACAGTGCGCTGCGGAAAGTAGTTGTGGTTCGAGTGCAGGTGGAATTCGGTAAAAAGATACTCCCGCCACGGAGGAGTGCCTCCGGCAACCAGGGGACTCAGCGAGCGGCCTGCCAGCCCCGCAACCTCTCCGCCAGCAGACGCCTCTAGGAAGGTTGGCATCAGGTCGAGCGTCGAGACCAGTTCCTCGCGGACTTGGCCAGCCTGCTGCAGGCCCGGCCAGCGCACGATCAGTGGAACGCGCACTCCGCCCTCGTAGGAGGTCCGTTTGCCCCGCAGCAGGTCTGCGCCGTGATCACCGAGATAGACAACGAGGGTGTTTTCGCGCTTGCCCGAATCGGTCAAAGCCTGCAGCAGGTCCCCGACGTACATGTCCAGTCTGTTGATGGAGTTGTAGTAGTCGGCCGTTTGCTCGCGCAGTTCGGGCGAGTCGAGCCCCATGTACTCGAGGGGCTCGACATCTGCCGCTTGCAGCGGCCGCTCTGGGATGCCGTCGACCTGGCGCAGGAACGGCCGGTGGGCGTCGGGGTAGTTGACCGAGAGAAAGAAGGGCTGCTCCGCTTGCCCCATGAACTCGGCCGCGAACGCGGCATAACGCCCCATGTCCTCGCGCTGGAAATTGGCTGAGGGGATCTTGGCGAAATCGAATGGGAACGCCTCGGGAGGATTGATGTGCAGTTTGCCGATGATGCCAGTGCGGTAGCCGGCTTCCTTCAGGCTGCGCACGATGTTGGAGGTGTCGCTGCGATACAAGCCGAACTTCCACGTGGCTAGCCCGATTTGGCCGTTCTGGTGGGGATACAGCCCGGTCAGAAAGGCCGCCCGAGACTGGCTGCAGCCCGCCTGTGGCACGTAGGCGTTCTGGAAGAGCACTCCGCTCGCTGCCAGCGCGTCGAGGTTCGGCGTCGACACGTATGGTTCGCCGTACGCGCCGATTTCAGGCCCGTTGTCTTCGGAGACTATGAGCAGGATGTTGGGCCTGGTTCCCAAGGACGACTGGTCGGCTCGGTCTGGGACAGAGCAGGCCGCGAGCGCGATAAGGGTCGCTGTTGTGACGCAGATGCGGGGTGTTGTCATTGCTGAACGATCACGGCACTTGGCACGCGCGTCGCCTTCTGGTCCGACATGCAGGCGAGGCTAGCGCAGTAGAGCGTGACACAAGCGATCCTTCCAATGCTGGAAACCGATCTCTGGCTGCGGTCCATTCCAGCACCCGGATCTTGCGATCCCGGCCGCTGCCGCTGCCGCAACCAAAACCCATGCTATTCCCCAAAGCAGTCATCGCGCCACCGGTGTGTCGGTGCCGGGCCTACTATCTCACTGGCTCAGCCTCGACCATTACCTGCTCGGGCCCTCGCAGCACTGCTTGCTTCCGGGCCCTCGGCTCTGCGACCAAGCGCATCGAAGAATACCGCTCTAGCAGGGCTGAGAACGCGATCTTGGCTTCCATGACAGCTAGCGGAGCGCCGAGGCAATAGTGGATTCCGCGCCCAAAAGAGAGGTGGCTTGTTCGTTGCCGTCCGATGTCGAAGCGATCGGGATCCGGGAACGCTTCGGGATCCCGGTTCGCCGCTCCGATCGCGCTGATGACGATGTGTCCGGGTCGGATTTCGCGCCCTCCGATCTCGACCGGGCTGAGGCACAGCCGCCCGTCTAGTTGTACCGGGGCGTCGTAACGCAGGAACTCCTGGACGGCTGAGTCGAGCATATCCGGATGGTCTCGCAGGCGCCGCATCTGGTCGGGATGCCGCAGCAAGGCGAGTGTACCGTTGCCGATCAGGTTGCGCGTGGTCTCGTTGCCCGCCACCAGCAACAAGGTGAGCGTGTTGATCAGTTCCCTGTGGGTCAGCTTCTCACCTTCTTCCTCAGCCGCGATGAGGGCGCTGATCATGTCGTCTTGAGGCTTGCGGCGGCGCAACTCTATGATTTCCTCGAAGTAGTCCTGCAATGCTACGGTGTTGTGCCGCATGAACTTGATCTGCTTTGCAGTAAGGACCGGCTCAACGCTCAGCGCGATTCCGTTCGACCACTCTTCGAAGCGGTCCATGTCCTCTGGTGGGACGCCCAGCATCTCAGCAATGACCGTGATGGGCAGTGGGTAAGCAAACTGGCCGATCAAGTCGAAGCGTTCCTGGCCGGCGAGTGAGTCGAGGAGTCTTGCCACCAAGCGCTCGACCCTTGGGCGGAGATTCGCCACAGCGGCGGGCGTGAACGCCTTGGAAACTAGCCCGCGCAGCCTCGTGTGGTCGGGCGGGTCGCAATCGAGCAGGCTTTCTAGCCGCTCGTCCAACACCCGTGTGCGGTTCGAGAACGTCCCGTGGTCGCGCAACACCGAATCGACGTCGCGATAGCGCGTGACAAGCCAGCCGTCGATGATCCGCGTGCGATGCACCGGATCCCTCGTGCGCATCCTTTCGTAAAACCCATACGGGTCAATCTGCATCTGCGCCGAGGTCGGGTTGAAGCCGCTGCCAGATTCTACGTACTCCCATGCCAGCTTGGCTGCAAACCCGAGAGGTTCAATAAGTTGCCGCAATGATCGCGAAAGAGCCTTCATGGATTCACCATCCCCTGCCGCCCAGACGCTCCATTCAGAACGCCGGCCCGCAGGCCAACCAGTATTCCACGAGTGCAGCAACGGCGCGGGATTCTCGGACAGACGTTGTCGAGACCGGGATCGAGTTGGGCACGCAGATCCCTAGAATCAGATGGGCATGACCACCCACAGCATCATGACGAATTCCGAAATCAAGGCTTTGGCCCGGCGACAACTGCATGACTACGATGCAAGAAAGCCAGGCATGGCGTTCGCCGAGCCCGCCTTCCACTTGGCTCTGGATGATGCTTACCGCGTGCAGATCGAGACTGCACAGATGAGGGTACTGCGAGGAGAGGCCGTTGTTGGATACAAGATCGGTTGCGTGAGCGCGGCTGTTCGGCGGCAGCTTGGGACCAAACACGCGGTCTTCGGGCACCTGTTTGCGAGCGAAATCCGCGCCAGTCCTGCGGAACTCAGCGCTGACGAGTTCTGCTGCCTCGCCATCGAAGGCGAGTTGGCGCTGATATTGGACGCCGATATCGACGACGTCGAAGAGTTCCGAGAGGGTCCTGCGCGGTTCGTGCGCGAGATCTTTCCTGTGATCGAACTCCACCACTACATCTTTCGGGGGCCTAGCCCTTCGGCCGCCGAAATAGTCGCGAACAACGCTCTGCAGGCCGGGATTGTCGTGCCAGCGGCTCGAGCAACAGCCGGTACTGCCGATCTGCTCGAAGTCAAGGTGGCGATCAGCGACCGGGTAGGGGAGGAGGCAGCAGTGGGTCCGTTGGAAACGGTCCATGAACTTGCCAGCCGACTAGCTGTGTTCGGCATCAAGCCTAGAGCCGGCGAGATCCTGCTGACGGGTTCTCCTCTTCCGCTGTATCCCGTGGCCCGGGACGACGGCATTCAGGTGCAGTGTCCCGGGGTTGCCGCAGTCACGGCTACAGTCACATAAAGCGCTCGCTGGTAGTCCTGATTCCGCAGGATCCTATGCCAGCCCCGGCGTGGCATACTTGCACAGAGTTCACGGTCCAGCCAAGCGGCCCTTGGCCCTTGGAGGAAGGCAGCATGCACACAGCCAAGATTGTCTACTGAGAGGAAGAGGGCGCTTGGATTGGCTATCTCGAGGAATTTCCTGACTACTGGACTCAAGGAGACCCACTAGAGGACCTCGAATCCCACCTCTGCGATTCGTACAAGGACCTTACGAGCGACGGGTTGCCAAGGATCCATAAAGTGGCCGATATCGCTGTCGAGTGAAACGAACAGCGCTGGTCATTGGATTGTCGCTAGCTGGGCCGGGTCGGCGCGGCAGAAACCCTCAGAACGGATTTACGCGACGCTACGTTAGTAGTCGAGGAGATAGTTGAATTTGATAAAGAACGCATGCGTCTCAAGCCGACGTTCGACGCTGTGCGGATCGATGTAGTCGCGCATCAGCATGCCGGTGTTGTAGACCACGAACAGCCCCGTGCTGGAAGTTGACAGCAGCCCCAAGCGGAGGTTATGCGACATCTGATTGGTCCGATTGCTGTACTGGCTCAGAGTCTGGAAGTAGCTCTTGGGCGTGATCGACCAGTTGAACCGCAGGCTGGCTAGGTCCGTGTTGAAGGCCGCGACCGGCAGGTCGATCATGTTGCGAGCCCAGGTTAGCGTCCAGGTCAGGTTCTGCCCCTTGCGTACACCGCCAGTGAGGCTGAAGGCGGTGATGTCGCCGGAATAAAAGCTGCCCTTTGCGACGCTGCCGCCGCCGAAAGCGACCGCGCTGGGGTCGCTCTGGAAGTTCGCGATCGTCTCGCCGAACTGGTAGGCTCCCTCGGGCACTTTGATGCCGGGGAACACGGCGAACGGCCGCCGCAGCAGCTCGAAGTTGCGGTTATAGGCAATGCCTAGCCGTCCGCCGTTCTGGAGCCGCGAGTCGAAGTGGTAGTGCTCGAACCCGGACTCTTTTTCGTTCGTTCCCAGCGTGTACCAGTTCTGGACGAACGCATGCGGCTCGATCGTGCGCCATGCACCCTTCTTCGGGTAGTAAGTATAGCGATATGAAGCACTTGGTTTGCGGAACCTCACGCGACGAACAAATCCGACTTCGGGATTGAAATTCTCCCCCACCTCCAAGTAGCTGACACTGATCCGGTGTATCGCATCGTCGTAGTCAAAGCGGCTGGAATAGGCATGGGAGCTGCCTTCTAGTCCGGGAGACTGCGTGCCGGCGACGTAGTTGAACCAGTTCCCGTACTTGCCGATCCCGATGTTGGCGTCTGCCCCGAAGGTCCGGTTGTACGCGCGGACTCCCTCGACGCTTCCTGCGGTCTGCCGGTTCACCGCGATGATTCCGATGGAACTGCGGTTCGGCAGTTCGCGGCTGACCCGGCCGACTGCATAGTTGTTGGCCGGAGTGCGGCCCTCGATGTCCCGGGTCTGCATGTTCAGCAGGCCGACTTGGTACTTGCCCATCTTGCCGCTCACACGCGCGCCGGCGTCGATCGGCACCTGCTGGCGGTTCTCGTCCAGTCCGATCCGGCGGGAGAAGAAGATCTCGACCTCGCGCGGAGTGCCGAACTCGAAGAAGCCGGAGTTCTCGAGGAAAAAGGGCCGTTTCTCAGGGAAGAACAGGTCGAAGCGGGTCAGGTTGATCTGCACGTCGTCGACTTCCACCTGCGCAAAATCCGTGTTGAGCGTGCCATCCAGTGTCAAGCCCGGCGTGAGGCTGTACTTGAGGTCGAGGCCGCCATTGAGCTTGCGCTCCGTCCGGCCCTCGTCCAAGCGGAAGTCTTGCGAGAAACCGCTGATCACGTAGGGCAGGAGCTTGAGGTTGCGATGGGACTTGGCCTCGATCCCACGCAGTTTCCCGGCGATCTCGATCTGCGTGAACTCGAACGCCCGCGACACCGGAGACCAGAATGAGAGTTCGTTGCGGCGGCGGATGTTGCGCGAGAAGTTCAGGCCCCACGTCTGGTCCGCTCCGGGACGGTATCGCAGAGTCCTGAAGGGAATGGCTACCTCGCTCTCCCAGCCGCGGTCGGTCACTTGCGAACGGACTCTCCAGACGGCATCCCAGTTGAGGTTGAAAGCTGCCGCCCCAGCTCGCTGAGCGCCTCCCCCGCCGGCTCCGCCGGCTCTGGCTGGCCCCCCGGCCGAGCCTCGGGTCTGTCCAGCCTTGGTCACTTGGGCATCGAACTCGATCCCGGTCGGGCTGGTGCCGAACACGAAGGCGTTCTGACCGTCGTTGTAGGCGTCGATCAGAATCTGAATGGAGTCCGTGTCGATCAAGCTGCCGTCGCGCCGGTTCTGCGTGACCACGATGTTCTCTGGTTCGCGGTCGAAACAGATGATCCCGAAGTAGAGACTGGAATCGTCAAACGCAACGCGAACTTCCGTGCGTTCGGTTGATGGTGCACCCTCGTCAGGGTTTTGCTGGATGAACCCGGTGGCGGGAGCGATTGTGTCCCACAGCGCTTCGTCGACCAGACCATCGATCTCCGGGGCCTGCTCTACCCGGGCTGCTCCGACGGTCGGCACCTCGGTGGGCCGGTCCTGGGCTAGTGCCGGGCATATGCCTAGGACGGCGGCAAGAATCGTGCAGGTCTTCAGAGTCCAGGCTGGAGCTTGCTGGCAGCGCGTTTGGATCGGGCGGAGTTGCACAACGCAGCGAAGCCTCCAATCGTCGCACAGGTAGTCGGATTCGCCGCGGACGGTCCCCGGCGTGCACTGGGCGAGATCAGGCACCATCGACCGTTCCTGGAGCTCGTTGCAATGCGTTTGCCCTGTGTTCCTTCCGGCGTGGCTACCCGCCGAAGTGGCGTGCTAGGAATTCGGTAAACACGCGCGTGGTCTCGTCCCCGTGGACGCCCACGTAGGTGTCAAGCGGCGAGTGTGCCCGCCCCTCGCCTTCATGGACGACGGCTTCGATCCCGGCTTCGCTGAATCTTGCTTGTAACGGCAGCACTTGCTCGTGCATCGTCGGCCGCCCGGAAGAGACTAGCAACAGGAACGGCGGGATGTCCTTGTCGGCTTCGACGTGATGCCAGGGCGAAACCGGCATCCATGCTTCGCGGTCAGCACCGAACGCATTGGTGTGGGCATTGAGAGCGTGCTTCATCTGCAGCGGCACGTTGTACATCGCGGTATCGATCGCAACGATGCTGTTCAGATCCGCGAGCGCCGCTCCGGCCGCCTCCATGAATGCCTCGTTGGTGCCGACCGCCGATACCAAGTGTGCTCCTGCCGAATGGCCGACCAGCGCAAGGCGCGAACCATCCCCGCCATACTTGGCAGCATGGCGCTTGAGCCATGCCGCGGCCGTGGCTACGTCCTGCGCCATCTCGGCTAGGCTTGCGGTCGGCCGGAAGCGGTAGTTCATCGACGCGAACAGGTATCCTTCCGGCACCAAGGCCGCCGGCTTAAACAGTGCCCGCGCTTTGTCGCCGCGCACCCACGATCCACCATGCACATAGAGGACCACGGGTGCTCCCGTCAATCCTTCCCGAAGGTATAGATCCAGGCTTTGGCGCTGAGGATCAACCCCGGGCTTGCTGTCATAGCCAACGTCGGCGATGCGGATGACGCCCCGCTCTTCGCGCACTTCCCGCGAGTCCCGGAGAGCGCGACGGTAGTTCAAGGCAGCGTCCGGAGTGTCGTATGCGCGGAGCGTCGAATTGGGCCAGTAGCCGAACGGCTCCATGCCACGCGCGGCGTGGCTCGCAGCCGCACGCTCGCGCTGGCGCGTCACGGACGGCTCGGGATCTGCGGGTTGGGCTAGGAAACGGGCCAAGAAGCGGAACCGGTTGCGGGAACGCTCCATGATCGTGCCTCCGATATGGTCCGCCCAGCGCACGAGGCGGAATTCGTGCCGGAGGCGGTGCCGCCACAGCAGGCGGTGCAAGAAATCGACTCCCTCCGCGAAGCCAAAGAAATCCTCGTCTCCCACTTCGATGTAGATTGCCGAGTCCCGCAGCTGCTCCGGCGCGTTTTGCACGATCGATGCGGGATTTTCCTGCTGGAAGCGTTCGGGATCGAACGGGTCTCCGAACAGCGCGGCGATGCGACCGGGTGTGCGGATCTTGTTGCGGTCCGGAACTGCATCCCAAGTTAAGCCCGGCCATGCGCCTGGCTCCATGGCGGCCAAAGCCCCGAACGTCTCCGGGTACTTGAAGCCAAGCCGGAGACTGCCGAAGCCCCCCATCGAGATGCCCGTCACCATCGTAGACTCGCGAGCCGTACTGGCCCGGAATGTGTCCCGCAGGTGCGGCAAGAACTCGGTCATGATGAACGACTCCCAGCGGTTCTTGCCGTCATAGCTGTCCATGTAGATCGAGCCGGTGGCCACCGATGGCACGGCTACGACCATCTCGGGCAGTTCCCTTGCGGTCCACATGGCTTGGATCTGGGGTTGGAACCGTGCTATCTGCTCACGGTCTCCTCCGGCGCCATGGAGCATCAGCAAGAGCGGTAGCTCGGCGCCGTTGCTGTCATAACTGTCCGGCAGAAGCACAGCGTATTCGACACTGCCCGCCTCGACTAACTCGGTCTGTAGCGATTCCCTGATGATCTCCGCACCCTGCAGTGCTGCCGCTGCGCATAAGGTGGCGACGGTGAGCGCCAAAGCGAGTCGAACTCTCATTGAAGCGTGGTTCTCCATGTGAAACCGTGCACCATGCAGGGGGAATACCAATACTCGCATAGCCGGCCGACGCTGCCGGTGCTCGTCGAGCGATGCATCCAAGCAGGGCTTGCGTTGCTCGCCAGCAATTGTTATATTTGTATATAACTGCCGAGGATTCTATGCATACCACAACCCTACGTAAGGTCGGCGGTTCCGTCATGCTCGCCGTTCCCCCGGCCATTCTGGATCTCCTTAGCCTCGCGGTTGGGGCCAAAGTGGACATCGGCGTGGAGAGCGGTCGCATGATTGTGAAGCCCAGAGAGCGACCAAAGTACACACTAGACGAGCTTCTGGCGCAGCGCGAGGAGACCGATACTCCTTCTACCGACGATCGCGCCTGGCTTGAGGCTAAGCCGGTTGGCAGAGAGCTTCTATAGTGGAGCGAGGCGACATCTGGCTCGTCAGCCTCGACCCTATCTCCGGCCATGAACAGCAGGGCACTCGCCCGGTCTTGGTCGTTTCCCCTTTCGCTTTCAACGAGCTGACCGGAACTCCGATCGTTGTGCCGATCACCACAGGCGGTCGCTTCGCGCGCCGGCATGGATTTGCAGTATCGCTCGATGAGGCGGGCATTCGAACGAAGGGTGTAGTCCGTTGCGACCAACCTCGTGCCCTCGACCTCGCCGCTCGCAATGGGAGGTGTGTCGACACTGCACCTGAGAACATCGTGGACGAGGTGATTGCTCGGCTCGCCACCCTGTTTGAATAGGTAGTATGGACCGTCGTTGACCCGATTCAGACGCCGCTCGTGTGCTTGGATGCACTCCCGAACTGAGCACCGGTCAACCTCCGCGTCCAGTTCCGGTTCCAAGCCCCCCCAAAGGCCGCGCTCGGGCACCTGCTCCAAGCGCCTCAGTGCTGTGCGGGTGGCAGCTTGCAGGTAGCACCGAGGAACCACTAGCTCCTTTCGCAGCCCATCTTCTCAGGCCCGCACGACCCGCACGCAGGGTTCGACCCGTGCCGCCTGCAGTGCTACGTTGATTCCTCGGCTCTGGTGGGGGCAGAGTGGCCAGCCCGGGATCGGAATTGCTAGCGGAGTCCGAATAGATCCGGCCGAACTCGCTCGTAGGTGAAGCGGTTCGGATTCACGGCTGTGAGCCCGGGTGTGTCGACCTCGATGATCGCGCCTGCAATCGGCTCGTAGGCGGCTCGAAATGCAACTGCAGCCTTGACCACCAGAATCTTCTGGCGCTCCGGCACGATCCCGGCGCTCGTGAGCTGGCCCAAGCTAAAGGGAGTGTGCCTCTTGCTGTTGAGCAGCACCACGTTCGGGAGATCCGGGGTGGAGCCTTCCGCATGGATCACGGCGGTGAGGCCCTGATCGAGATAGCGGCGCCCCCCGTGGCGAATCGCGGTCTCGACGTACTGGCCGTCGTAAATGAGCTTGACTTCGCCCCTTATCCGAACCGGCGGCCCGTGGAGGTCGTCGCTCTTGCCTCCGACCATTAGGTCGAAACTCCCCCCGATCCCGATCTCCACCGCATGCCGAACCGCGTCGGGATCGAACATAGCGGACACGTATCCGCGCGCGCCTTGGTTGACGAGTTCCCCGAGGATCGCGGTGCTGTCGCCGGCGGACCCGCCCCCGATGTTGTCACCCAATTCCACGAGGATCACGGGCGTGTTGGGCTCGGCGAGTGCTTTCTTGACCGCTTCGGCAGCATCCGGCAGGTTCAACTTCATCACCTTCCGGTGCTCCCACATCATGTCAGCGAGTCTCTTTGCTTCTGCCTGTGCCAACTCGGGATCATCGTCTGTGACGACGACGACACTCGGGCCCATGTGGGGAACGTCCGAGTACTGGTAGCCCACCGGGACGCTGACCCCCAGGATCCCAGGATTCTCTTGCTCGAGACGCCGGGCCTCCTGCACGAGAGGAAGCATGGGTTCGCGGTTGGTGTTATGGAACAGGATGTTGTAGAGAAGTGGCGGCTTTTCGATCGCCTGCGCCGGCCGGACACCTTCGTTGACGATCTTCGCCATGATCTCCGCTGCGTGCATGCCTCGCTCACGCTGGTCCACATGAGGAACTTCCTTGTACAGCACCAATGCCGTCGACAGCTCGATTTCCACAGGCGCAACGTTGGCGTGAGCATCGTGGGTAACGACTATCGGCAGTTCATGGCCGAGCGCTAAACGCAAGCGCCGTAGCACTTCCGCGTCCCCGTCGGGATGGCTCTCGACGACCATAGCTCCGTGCAACGCCAAGAGGAGCCCGTCAAGCGGTCCGGCCCGCCTAAGGTGCTCGATGAGCTCGGATGTCAACGTGTCAAAGGCGCGATCAGTGACCGGCCCGGCCGGAGTTGCGTTTCCGACGATGGTGAACACTAAGTCCAAACCGTGGGCCTGGGCGCCTTCGATGTAGCCGCCGATCTCGTGCTGCGAAGTGGCGTACTCGTCCCGGATCTCGGTACCGCGACGAAGCGATCTCCCGCGAAAGTCATCGAGGTCTGTGAGGTCGGACGAAAAGGTGTTGGATTCGTGCAGAATTCCGCCGACGGCAATGCGTGGTTCCATGGTTTGGCCAGTAAGCGAGACGGCAGCTGCGACCAACACGAGCGACGCCCTAGTTACAATTGGCCAGCATTCCTCTACCATGTCCGTGCCGTCGACGCCAGACGCCTCCCGTAAGGGTAGAGCGACTAGTACGGTCTGATCCTCTCTGGGAGCGGGTCGCGAGCGCTGATGGCCTTGCGGATGAGCTGGACGCGAAGCGTGTTGAGCAGGCTCGCATGTTGCGGCGACTGTGCCACGTTGCGCAGCTCGTGCGGGTCTGTGGAGTAGTCGAACAGCACCTCTTCGCCATCGGCGTCGATCCAGTACTTGGCGGACTGCGTGCGGACCATGCGATTTGACATCGCCTGCATGTAGATCAGTTCCCGTCCGGGCCCGCCCTGCATGACTGGCATTAGCGACATGCCTTGGTTGCCCTTGGGCAGCTTGAGTTCGAGCATTTCAAGCAGTGTCGGCATCACGTCAACGATCTCCACGAGCTCATCAGACACCACGTTGGCAGGCACGCCTGGCCCGCGAAAGATGAGCGGGATCCTTAGCGCGCCGTCGTAGGGGCGGGCGCTCTTGTTGTAGAGATTGTGGTCTCCGAGGTAGTCCCCGTGGTCGCTGGTGAGGACGAACAGCGTGCGGTTGGCGATCCCGGCCTGCTCGACAGCGTCAATGATGCGGCCGATGTTCTCATCGAGGTGCGACACCATTGCGTAGAAGTACTTGCGATACGAGTCCCAAGTGTCTTCGGGCGTCTCCAGCAGTGCTGTCATGGAACGCGCCAAGTTCTGCGGCAACAGCGAGACCTCGTCCGCGGAATAGCGGCGCGGGGGAAGCTTGCGACCTTCGTACAGAGCGAGCGCCGATGCCGGGGGGTTCAACGGAGGGTGCGGTGCGTAGAACCCTGCGTGCACGAAGAACGGCCGCCCCGGGTGCCGCTTGAGCGTGTCGTCGATGAACGTGAGAGTTTCCGTGGCCACCCACGAGGCGTGGGTCGTGCTGTCTTCGCCTTCGA
Organism: Terriglobia bacterium; assembly: GCA_009838515.1. GTDB lineage: Bacteria > Acidobacteriota > Terriglobia > Bryobacterales > UBA6623 > VXMF01. The sequence goes on from VXRL01000041.1 coordinate 45,143, forward strand.
AGACATAGTGCTCGAATTGGAGTCGCTCGCCCGGCATGGTGACGCGCGCCTTCTCGCGCGCGTCCTCGCCCTGGGCCCAGAGCCAGCGGCCGTAGGCATCGTCGTAGCAGCCGGGCTCGTCCGACAGCCGCATCTGGTGGAAGCCGTAGGGCGGGTGCGGCTCGCGGTGGTCGCGGTCCTTGTGGGGCAAGAAGTGCAGCTTGCCCATCTGGCCGGTGTAATATCCTGCTTTCCGCAGCACGTGCGTGAGGGTCACCTCGTCCTGCGGCATCTGGATGCCGTTGCTGATCACGCCGTGGGCGTGCGGGTACCTCCCGGTCATCAGCGAAGCACGGTTGGGGGCACAAGCTACGCCGACCGTGAAGTGCGACCGGAACGTTACGCCCTCTCGCGCCAAGCGATCCATGTGAGGCGTCAGGATGGCGTCGTTCCCGTTGGCCGCCACGTGGTCCCAGCGGAGGTGGTCGCCCGTGATGAGCACGATATTCGGAAACTCGTCCATCTTGATGCCGGGATCTGGCGGGAAGAACTCGGCCTGGGCCCGCGCCGACTGCGGCAGTAGCAGGCCGCAGCACAGGGCCGTCGCGATAAGCCAAGCAGCCCTGTTCATGAACGGGTGCTGACGCCCGCTCTGTCCGGCGCGCTGGCAGCTGGTAGGTACCGACGAGACGAGGGAGCGTTGCATCGCAGCTATGATATCGGACGGCCCAGCCAAGATGGGTCGGCCTAGCCGGGAGGTGCGGTCACCGACCGGCGAGGGTGTGGGGGGAGGAATATGACAGTGCCAATGGATTTCTCGAGCTTGATCGTCCGTGCGCCACGGAGCCGTTCCGATAAAGCAGCGTTCGGGGCCGCGTTCGCCATCGGAGTGTTGCTCGTGATAGCGCCCGCCTGCCAGCCGGCAGCCGAGGGCCCGCCACCCCCTAACGTAGTCGTCGTCGTTGCCGACGACCTCGGCTACGGCGACATCAGCGCCAACGGTTCCGCGACCATCCACACGCCGCACATCGATGAGATGGCCGAGATGGGCGTGCGCCTGACCGACGGCTATGTTTCCGCGGCGGTGTGCAGCCCCACGAGGGCAGGCCTGTTCACGGGTCGCGTGCAGAGCCGGTTCGGGTACGAATACAACCCGACTGCCAACTACGCTCGCGGTCCCGACGCCGAGCTTGGGCTGCCGCTGGACCAGCGGACGCTCGGCGATCTGATGCGCGGCGCGGGATACTCCACTGGCTTGGTCGGCAAGTGGCACTTGGGTGCGCTGGAGCAGTATCACCCGTTAAATCGGGGCTTCGACGAGTTCTTCGGAATCCTAGGGGGCGGCACGAGCTACATCGACTCGGCCAAGGAAGGAGTGCATTCTTGGCCCGGGGCGATTTCCGGGGACCGCACGAGCGCGCACAACGCCCGCGAGATTTTGGACGGATTCGAGGTCGTCAAGGTGGAGGAGTACTTGACGGACGTATTCGCCGACAGGGCAGTCGACTTTATCGAGCGTCACGCGGACGAGCGGTTCTTCCTGATGGTGACGCCGAACGCTCCTCACACGCCCATCCAGGCGACCGAGGAGTATGTCAGCCGGTTCCCGCACATCGAGGGCGAGGGGGCGAGGATCTTCGCCGCGATGGTGGCGTCGGTGGACGACATGGTTGGCGATATTGTCGCGACTCTGAGAAAGCATGATCTTGAGCAAGACACGCTCATGGTGTTCCTCTCTGACAACGGCTGCATCAACTACGCACAGGACGTTATCTGTACGAACGCGCCTCTCAGCGGAGCGAAGCGCTACCACTTGGAGGGCGGTGTACGCGTGCCCTTCGTCGTGAAGTGGCCCGCCGGGCTGCCGTCGGGAGCGGTCTACGAGCAGCCGGCAATCTCGCTAGACCTGCATGCCACCTTCGCGGCGGCGGCAGGCATGGGCCCCGGCCAGTCCGAGAACCCCGACAGTGTGAACCTGTTGCCTTACTTGCGCGGTGAGGTCGAGGGCGCGCCGCACGAGTTCCTGTTCTGGAGGTCTGCCCCGAACCTCTCAGTGCGTTGGGGCAAGTGGAAGTTGTGGAAAGTGGACCTGACGGATCTCAAGGAGGAGGATGTCTCGAGCGGAAGGCTGCTTCCGGAGGTGGATTATCCGCCGGTCTCGCCACACGGCCAGCTGACTGTGCTGTACGATCTCTCGGTCGATGTCGGAGAGCGGGAGAATCTGGCGGATGCCCATCCCGACGTCGTCGCGCGTCTGGAAGCGGAACTCGCCGAGTGGAATGCGCAACTTGCGGAGCCGCTGTGGACGAGTCGGCGCTCGACCATCGACGAAGTCGACGGGCAAATGATTCAGCTCTATTTCTGAGCCCCACCCTTGGGCCTTGCTGCCCGACGGCGAGGCGGCTAGTCGCCGGAACTCGGTTGGTACGCCGGCCGCGGTGCGCCCGCTCGGCAAATTCGCCGGAACCAGATGCCCAGGTCGTCGAGGATCACGTAGTAGGTCGGCAAGACCACCAGCGTCAGTGCGGTCGAGGCAAGCAGTCCGCCCATGACCGTGCGGGCAAGCGGGAAGTAGCTCATGCCCATCAGATTGGCGTCTCCCCACGCCAGCGGGATCAGGCCCACGATCGTGGTGGCGGCAGTCATGCAGATCGGGCGCAGGCGCTCCTCGCATCCGCGCAGGATCGCCCTGCGACGGGCGATCCCCGCGCGCCTGAGGTTGTTGATGTGATTGATCAGCACGATGCCGTTGTTGACCACGATGCCGATCAGAATGATGATGCCGATCTGCGCCATCACGTTGAACGGCGTGCCGGTCAGGAGCAGGAACAGCACAATGCCCACGGCCGAGAACGGCAGCGAGAGCATGATGGCGAACGGGTGCAACAGTGACTCGAACAGCGCGGCCATCACGAAATAGACCATCAGCAGCGCCAGCACCATGCTGAAGGCGAATTCCTCCGCGTCCTTGTTCTGCTGCTGGGTGAAGAACCCGTGGCTCCAACGGTAGCCCGGCGGGTACGGCAGCTGGTCCAGTACCGCCTTGACCGACTCGCGTCCTTCCTCGATCCGCTGCCCGCGGTACACCACCTGGATCTCTGTGAATGTACGGCGGTTCTCCCGCTTGACGCGGCTGGGCACGCGGTCGACGCTCAAGTCGGCCACGTTGCCCAGCAACACTTGTTCGCCGGAATCGGATCCGCCCACGACGACGGACTTGAGATGCTCGATGCTCTGCATGTCCGCCGGATCGAGTCCCATCCAGAGCTCCATCTCGCCTTCGGGGGTGCGGAAGTTCCGCATGCGTCGTGAGCGCACTGCGATCCCCAGCACCTGCGCGACCGTGCGGGGCGAGACATTGTACTTGCGCGCTACGTCGCGACGCAGGCGCACGCGCACCTCGTCGCTCGCTCCCGATATGTCGGTGTAGACCTCCGTGATGCCTTCCGTGTCGAGCAGCTTCTCCCTGGCCTCTTGTGCAAGCTCTCGCAACACCGCGGGCTCTTCGCCGTGAATGTTGGCGCTGATCCAGTTGCGGTCGCCTTGGCCCTCTTGGCCGAGTTCGATCCGCGCCCCCGGAATGACAGGCAGGCCCTCGTTGATGGCCTCGCGTATCTTGCCGATCTCGTCCGGAGAGATCGCGTCCGCGTCAAGGTACGCGCGCGTCCAAGCCGAGTTATTCCCGTAGGCGCTCGATGTGGACTCGAGCTTGAAGCGGTCGCTGTTCGAGTGCAGGAAGTCCTCTACCGGGCTGACGAAGTCGCGCTCGATCTTGGCGTAGTGGTAGTTCTCGCTGAATTCATACGAAATGCGCAGGGAGGATACGGCGTTGGCGTCGGGAGAGTTGTTCGGCACCACGTCGGTCAGGGTCCAAATGGCGGCCCCTAGCAGCAGCGGAACGCCGACTAGGCCGACCACGAATCTACGGTCGAGGTGCCAGCTCACTGCGGAGAGGTAGCGCCGCATCAGATCTGTGCGGCGGCTGCGCTCGCGACTAGCTTGCCAGAGGCTGGGCGCGAATCGCACTCGTCCTGCGAGCGCCTTGAAGACCCCACGGTCCCGTCTAGCTGGGCCCGGCGCCGGGCGCCTGAGTAGCTTTGCCGCGACCAGCGGGACGAGTGTCAGCGAGATGAACAGCGAACAGAGCAGCGCGAAGATGATCGAGATTCCGGCATGGCTGAGCATGATCGAGATCTGTGAGTCGCTATCGAAGAGCAGCGGTACGAAGATGATCAAGGTCGTAGACGTGGCCGCGATCACAGCGACGCTGACTTCGCCTGCGCCGAGTCGAGCGGCGAGCTCGGTCGGATCGCCCTTTTCCAGCCTTTGGAAGATCGACTCCAGCACCACGACGGCGTTGTCGACCAGCATGCCGGCGGCCAGCATCAGGCCCATCATCGACAGGACGTTGAGCGTACTGCCGTTGAAGTAGAGCAGGCCCACGGCGCTGAGCATCGAGAACGGGATCGCCAGACCGATGGCCAGGCTTGCATCGAGGCGTCTCAGGAACGCGAACAGCACCAGCACCGCCAGCACCGCGCCGATGCAGCCGGCCTTGACCAGCTCCCCCAGCCCGTTCTCGATCTCATCGCCCGAATTGTGCCACCAGCGTGCCGTGAGGCCAGCCATGGACGGATCCTCAGCCCACTCGCCAAAGGCCGCCATGACTTGGGCGACGACGTCTACGGTGTTCGCCTCGGAAGTCTTCTGAATCGCCAGACCCACCGCGTACGTGCCGTTTTGGTGACGCCCTGAATTGCGCGGGCGCTGGTCGAACACCACGTCAGCGACATCGCTGAGCACCAGATTGTGGCGGCCGACAGGGAAGTTGGCGATCGCATCGACCGAGCCCAGGGCCCCCTTGGAAATGGCCGTGTAGCGCTGGCCACCATCGGCGACTCGGCCGAGGGACAGGTTCAGCGCCGAGCCGTCCAGAGCCTGGAACAGCTCGGAGATGTCAACGCCGTGCCGCTTGATATCCTCGATCCGCAAGTAGACATCCACCTGCTTGCGGTCAGTGCCCCATAGGGTCACCTCTCCGACGCCGGGGATCCGCTCCAGCGGCTTGCGCACCCTGGCGTCGAGAAATTCGAAGTTGGTCCGCAGATCCCGATCGGCTGTTAGTGTGCCTTCGAGTATCGGGATGTCGTCGGTCGAGAAATTGTGGATCGTGATCTGGCGCAAGTCCTCCGGCAGAGTGTCACGGATCTGTTCGATCTTCTCGCGAATGGCCGAGCGGAGCAGGGAAGTGTCGGCGGCCAGGCCGCACCAGATCTGCAGCTGCATGCCGTTGGGCGATGATGTCGAGTTCATCCGCTGAACGCCCGGCACCGTCGCAACCGCCTCCTCAATGGGCTCGGTGATCGACTCGAGGACTTGGTCCGGCGTGGCATTGGCGTAGTTCGCCACCACGTACATGACAGGGGCGTCGAGCTTCGGCACCAGCATGAGCGGAATGCGGCCAACCGCGATCGCGCCCATGACCACGATCGACAGGAAGATCATGCAGATCGTGACCGGATTGCGGATCGCCATGGTGGCTATGCGCGCTCCGGAGCCGCTGTTCTCGGCAGGTGGCACGGTCTCGGGCATTTCAGGACTGGGGCAGGGGGCTTGGAGTGGGCCTGATCTGGCCGTCCGCGGGCTCGTCCCTGCCATCGTCCCGCACAGGTGCGAAGCGCTTGCGATCAACCAGCTCGTAGACGACTGGGATCACAAACAGAGTGAACGGCGTCGATGTGAGCAGGCCGCCCATCACCGCGACCGCCATGGGCATCCGCACCTCGTCCCCCTCGCCCCACCCGAAGACCAGCGGAAGCAGCCCCAGCAGCGTGGTCAGCGAGGTCATCAGTATCGGACGCAGGCGGATGCTCCCGGCGCACAGGAGCGCGTCCCGCTTCGACATGCCATGCGCGCGTAGACGGTTCGTGTAGTCGAGCAGCACGATGCCGTTGTTGACGGCGATGCCGGCCAGCACGACCGCGCCCAACAACACCACCACGCTTAGTGCGACGCCCGTCAGCGCGAGGGTGAACACAACGCCGACCAAGCCCAGTGGGACGGTTAGCAGGATGATGAACGGGTGCAGCAGCGACTCGAACTGCGACGCCATCACGAGATAGACGAGGAACACGGCCAGCGCCAAGGCGAATGCGAGGCTCCGGAACGAGACCTCGAGTTCTTGGTTTTGCCCGCCGATGGTGGCCGTCGCCCCCACGGGCAGAACCGGGCGCAGTTCGGCGAGCATAGCGCGGATCTCGGCCGATGCGCCGCTTAGGTCGCGCCCGCTCAGATTGGCCGTCACGACCGCGGCCCGTTGCGAGCGGACGCGGCGGATCTCCGCCGGGCCGCGCCGGACCTCGACCTCGGCTACCTGGCCTAGCCGAATCGGAACGAACGGTGCCCTTGCCCGCTGGCTGGCGGAAGGCTCTCCATCCCTGCGGGGCTCGCCTTCTGCCTGGACGGAGTCCTGCACCGCAGCGTCGTCGTCCTCTGGGACGCGGCCAGACGAATTTGGTGCCCGTCGGGGAGAGCTGTTGATGACCATGCTCTCGATGTCGGAGATTGCGTCGCGATCGGGCTCGTCGACCCGCACTAGGATGTCGATCTGACGGTCGCCCTCGCGATAGCGCGAAGCCACGTTGCCGCGGATCTTGTTTCGCAGCACGTTAGAGACTTGGTCCTCTCGCAGGCCGAGGCGCTTCAAGCGCCGCCGGTCAAAACGGATCTGGATCTCCGGGCTTCCCAAGCGGGCTGTCGTCTCGACGTCGCGCAGCCCTTCGATGCGGGACATGCGGTCGGCGATCAGGCCGGCCGCGACGCGCTGGTCTTCGATCTCGTAGGCGAAGATCTCCACTTCCACCGGCGTCTTGAAGCTGAACAGCGTGGGGCGCTGGAAGGTCGGCTCGGCCTCGGGAACGTCCAGAATCAGCGAGCGGATCTGACGAATCACCTCGTCCTCGAGGTCGTCGTCCTCACGGTCGGCGAGCACGACGTGCAGGGTGCCGACATGCTCTTCCAAGTCGCCGCTCGCGAACTGGTTCTCTTGGCTGCCGCCCACGGAGGAGAAGACGGCCGCGACGCCGGGGATGGCCTGGGCCTCACTCTCGACCTGCCGCATGGCAGCGTCGGTGGCCTCCAGCGGGCGCCCCTCGGGCAGCTCGACCTCGAATGAGAACTCGCCTTGCGACAGCGGCGGGATCAGCTCCCCGCCCAAGAACTGGAGGGTGATCCCGGCTAGCAGCACTGCGCCGAGGACGCCGCCTAGGACGGCCCGCTTGGCGTTGAGCGAGGACTCCAAGAGCTTCTCGTAGCGCGCCTCCAGCGCGGCGATTCCCCGGTCAAACGCCGACAGCGGCGGCCCGGCCCACCGCAGCGCCCAAGCAGACGCGGAACGCAGGGCCGCCCGGAGGTCGCTGGCGATCACCTGGGGGGCGTCCACAGTGACGAAGGTCAGGGCGTCGGCCCCCAAGGCGGCGAAGCGGTTGGAAGGCCGCGCGGAGCGCTTCGCCGGCGCCGTCGGCACGCCTAGCTCGCTCGCGCTGCGAAAGCGGGCCGACAGCAGCATCGGGATCACTGTCAGGGCGATCCCTAGTGACGCCAGTAGCGAGAACGTGATGGTAAGCGCTTGGTCGCGGAACAGCTGGCCCGCGATTCCTTCCACGAAGACGAGCGGGAGAAAGACCGCCACTGTCGTCAGCGTGGAGGCGGTGACCGGCATCGCGACTTCCTTGGTGCCGTTGTAGACGATCTCCGCCAGCGGCTTGCCTGGCTCGCGGTGACGATGCACTGCCTCGAGCACAACGATCGAGTTGTCCACCAGCATGCCGACGCCTAGGGCGACGCCCCCTAGCGACATGATGTTGAGCGTGATGCCGGACTGGTACATCGCCGCGAACGTCGCCATGACTGAGATCGGTATCGACGCGGCGATGATGGCCGTGCTGCGGCCGTCGCGGAGGAAGAGGAACAGGACAAGGGTCGCCAGCACGCCGCCGAACAAGGCGGCCCAAAGGACGTTGTTGACGCTCTGGGTGATGAAGCGCGACTGGTCGAAGACCGCCGAAGTCTGCACGCCCTGCGGGAACGTCGGTTCCTTGCTCATCCTCTCGAGCAGATCCATGACTGCGCGCGAGACGGTCACTGTGTTGGCATCGCCTTCTTTGTACACGGCCATCTCGACGCTTTCGCTGCCGTTGTAGCGTGCGATGATTTCGCGTTCCTTGGAACCGCGCCACACGCGGGCGACGTCACGCAGCAGGATCTTGCGTCCGCCGTCATCTGCCACCACGATCCGGCGCACGTCGTCAACCATGCGGAACTCGTTGACCATGCGGACCATGTAGTTCATGTCCAGGTCGTACAGGCTCCCGCTGGCTTGGTTTAGGTTCTCTTGGCGCAAGAGGTCGGTCACTTGCGTGATCGACAGGCCCAGCTCGGCCACTCTCCGCTCGTCGATCTCGACTCGGATCTGCTCTTCGCGGCCGCCGACCACCTTCACCGCGGCGACCCCCTCGACCGCTTCGAGGCGCTTGGAGAACTCTCGGTCCGCAACGTCGCGCAGGCGGGCTAGAGTCAGACCGCCGTGGACCTGGATGCGCAGGATCGGGTCGTTCGCAGGATCGAATCGCAGGATCACCGGGCGCTCGGAGTCCTGTGGGAACTCGATCAGGTCGAGCTTCTCGCGCACGTCCACGCCCGCGATGTCCATGTCGGTGTCCCAGTTGAACTCCAGGACCACCTCGGACTGCCCTGGGCGGGAAATCGAGCTGATGCGGTTGAGGCCCCCGACCACGCCCACGGCCTCTTCGACAGGGCGAGTGAGCAGCGCCTCGATCTCTTCGGGCGCGGCGTCCTCGTAGTCGGTCTGGATGGTCAGCGACGGATAGGAGATTTCCGGCAGCAGGTTGAGCGCCAGCCGGTCAAGAGACACATAACCGAACAGCAGCACCGCCGTGACGGCCATGAAGACCGTGACCGGGCGCCGGATCGCTACACGCGTGATCTGCACTGACTGGTCCCGCCGCCGGGTCGGCAGCTGCTAGGTGCGCGCGTCGGCTCGCTAGTTCGCCACCACACGGGTCTTGTCCCCGTCTTTGAGCTTGCCCTGGCCTGCGGTCACGACGATTGCGCCTGCATCCAGCCCGGACGTCACCTGAATCGCGGTCTCGTCTTGGTAGCCGAGTTCCACGGCAGTGCGCTGCGCCGTGCTGTCGGTCCCGACCAGCACCACGTAGGTCTGCCCGTCTTCTTCGATAACGGACTGCTTCGGGATCAGGATGGCGTCGTCCAAGGTGTGCGTCTCGATCTCGACGCGCACGAATGCTCCCGGGCGGAAGGCAGGATTGGGGGGCTTGAACCGCACGGTTACCTTCACCGTGCCGGTCTCGTCGTCCACGACCGGGCTGACGCGCTCAACGGCACCTTCGGCCCACTCGCCGCTGGCGCTGCCCAGGCGCAGGGCGGCCATTTGGCCGGCGCGCACCGAGCGCGAGTCGTTCTCTGGCAGGTATACGTCGGCATACAGAGGCGAAAAGGCCCCCAGCTTATAGAGCTTTTCCGCGCTGCGGATCGATTGGCCCAGCTCGACGGTGCGCTCCGTGATCCGTCCGGCAAAAGGCGCTGTGATCGCTGTTCGCGAGATCTGCAGCTCGACCTTGCGAATCTCGGATTCGAGCTCGTCCTGTCTGTGGCGGTTCTCTCGCACGGTGGACTCCACGGCCTGGATCTCATGCTCTAGGTCGTCGATTTCGTGGCGTTGGACCGCGACCTCCGATTCGGCGAGTAGGCCCTCCCGCAGCGCCTCTTCGTTACGCTCGAGTTCCGTGCGCTTGTTGCGCAGCCGGGTCCGCGTCTGTTCCGCGCGAATTACTGCGGACTCTATCTGGATCTTGGTCTGGGCCAGCCTCTGTTTGGCCAATTCCAGGTCGATCTGCAAGTCACGGTCGTCGATCGCACAGAGCACTTGCCCCGCCTCGACAAAGTCGCCTTCTTCGGCCTTCACCGAGGTGACGACTCCGGCTGCTTGCGCCGCCACGGCCACCTCGCGGCGGGCGCGCAGGTTCGCGGTCGAGCCGAGCAGGTGTGAAATCGGTCCACGAATCGCGGCTTCTGTAGAAACTGGCACGGCATCGGCGAGAGCCGACTCTTCGGTGCCGGACTGTTCGCTCCCGTCGGAGTTCCCGTTCGCGAGCCAGCCCTTCGCTGCAAACCCGCCCGTTGTCAGCGCCACGACCGCGAGCAGCGATGCGTAGGTTTTGCCGCGAGTGGTCATCTAATCAATCCTTGGCACTACCGCGGTCGAAATATGGTGGCCAAGGACACCAATTAGACGCGCCTGCCCTAGTATTCGTTAACCCCGAGCGCCACCCGAAGTTTCAGCGGCCTGCGACTCCCTTTTTGAGTATGCACCACGGATTCGAATCGTGCTAGAAGGCCCCCACTCCCGCTAGTGAGCGCGGCTTCGGGCGCAGCGGGATGCGTCGCGGAGCTTATGATGGGGGCGGCCGGACTGGTCCAACGGGGAAGGCGATGTGTGGGCGATTCACTCAGGATGTCGAAGGGGATGAACTAGTCGATCTGTACGAACTGGATCCTTTCGTTCCAAAAGTCGAACTGCGCAAGCGCTGGAACGGCGCGCCAACGCAGGTTTTCGCCGTATGCAGAACGGGCCTGGACGGACAGCGCGAGCTGGCCGCCCAGCGCTGGGGCCTGGTACCGCCGTGGTCACGCGACGCCAAGATCGGTTCTCGCCTGATCAATGCCCGCTCCGAGACCGTGGACTCCAAGCCGGCGTTTCGCAGCGCGTTCCGGCGACGTCGCTGCTTGGTGCCGTTCAACGGTTGGTTCGAGTGGCAGAACGACGGCTCGTGCAAGCAGCCGTGGTGGATATCGCGCCCTGGGGAGCTGCTCTCCTTCGCGGGCCTGTGGGAGAGCTGGGACCGCGGTGCAGGCCGGATCGATTCGTTCACGGTCGTGACATGTCGGGCAGGTCCCTCGCTGCAGTGGCTGCACCACCGCCAGCCAGCGATCATCCCACGCGACCGCTACCGGGAATGGCTCGATCCCGCCACTCGCGAGCCGGAATTGCTCTCGCTGGTGCAGACCCCTCTGTCCGGGCCGTTTGACTGCCGCAGGGTGGGATTGGAAGTCAACACGCCTAGGAACGACTATCCCGAGTTGCTGGCCTCGGTCTGAGCGCTGGAACCCGCTGCGCTCAAGCTTCCGGGCTCGGGAGCGACTCCGGCATCGGCATGCCGGCCTGCTTCATCAGCTCGATCGCGTTGCCGCGCATGGCCGCGCCCTGATGCAGGCGGTAGTCGAAGTGCATCTCTCCTTCGCGGAAGACATCGCGGAAGTGGACGTTGGTCACGCGCTCGGGCCCCTGCTCCGCCCACCGCGTCACATTGCGGTCGTGTGTTGACAGCACGGCGAGCGAGGAGTCACTCCCCAGCAAGAACTCCGCCAAGACGACCGCGCCGGCATAGCGGTCGTAGGAGTTGGTGCCGGCGAACAGTTCGTCGATCAGCACCAGGGTGGGGTGGCCGGATCGGATGCTCTCCAGTACCAGGCGGATCCGGTTGAGTTCGGCGGCGAAGCGCGACTCGCCTCGCTGCAGCGAGTCCTTGACGCGAATGGAAGCGACCACGTCCATGGCTGAAATCGTCATCGCAACGGCCCGGACCGGGGCGCCGGCGTACGTGAGCGCAACACTGGTGCCGATCGTCCTTAGGAGCGTGCTCTTGCCTGCCATGTTCGCGCCGCTGACGACCAAGATCGGATGGTCACTGTCGAGGCTGACGTCGTTCGCCACGGCCTTTTCCCCCAGCAGTGGATGGGCCAGCCCCTCGGCCTTGAGGACGGGCCCTTCCTCGACCACGCTCGGAAAGCTGTACAGCGGATGCTCGAAGGCGAAGCAGCTGATCGAAGAGTACGCTTCAAACGAGCCGATAGCGTCGATCCATTTCGGCAGCTGACGGGCGTGCGCCGCGCGCCAGCGCTCCAGCGCGAGCGCGGTCTGGGTCTGGTAGAGCACGAGCGGGCCGAACATGCCGACGATTTGGTTGTGGCGGGCCTCGAACAATGAGACCAAGCGGCAGAAGCCGCGCAGCAGCTGGCTGGCCCTGTGGCCGTCGTGACGCAGATCGTCGGATAGCTCGCGCAAGTTGCGGGAGTGGAATTCCTGCTCGTCCAAGACCTTCACGAGCGATCGCAATTCGTTGCAGTCATGGTGGATGCCCTCGGAAGTGACAACCTGCATGGTCAAGTAGCGCTGCCCGAACTTCCACAGCATGAGCTCGGCCAGCAGTATGCAGACGAGGGCCAATAGGCCCGCCGGGGTCGGGCTGAGAGCCACAAGCACGGATTGGACCACGAAAGCGACGCTGAGCGCGAAGCAGCCCGCCGGGAACCAGTTCGGTGCCGCGACCGGTTTCTTTTCGGCCCAAGCCTTGAGGAGGTCGGTCCGGATGTAGGGTAGTTTCTTCGAGCCCTCCACGAAGAGCCGCTCGCGGAGGTCGATCTGCGACTTGAGTTCCTTGACCGCGGCCTGGCGTTCGATGATCTCCTCGCGCGAGGCGGGCTTGGCCAGCATGTTCGCTAGGATCAGCAATCCGTCTTGGGTCGAGCCTAGGTTGAGAAAGTCGATCAGCCCTCCGTCCTCGGCTAGGTCCACATCGCGTGCGTAGGGATGCTCCTCCGGCAGTGTGAGGGCGTCGGACTGACTCGAGGCAGTCTTGCGCTTCTCGCCGATGACGGGGGTTGCGTAGAACATCATCGCGATGCCCGCGGACCGCCTCAGATCCTCCAGCCGCGCAAAGACCTTGGATGAGGCCAAGAATCCCCCCGCGAGCAGGCCCACCGCCCACCAAGTGAACGACGGGAACGTGCTCTCGACCCACCACAGCCCGAGCAGGCTCAGTCCGGCCGCGGCCAAGCGGGCGTTGCCGCACTGGCGGTGCCGCTTCTTCCAGAGCCTGTACTCGCTGTGGCGGCTCTCTAGCCGCTGCTTGCAGATTTCAACCGGGCCCATGGGCGTATTCCGTCTTGGTCACAATGCTGCACGACCGCCCGGCCGTGCGCACGAGACAGGCTGTCTCGCGCAGAGCCGCAGCCCAGCGCATGCCGCGAGGCTGGGCCAATTCGAGCGCAGGCGAGCGAAGTCAGGGGTGGTTTTAGGGGTCATACAGACGTAGGAGCGAGGCCAAGCTCGCATCAAGGTGCGCCGTTCTCTGCAGCTGCGCCAAGTCCCTCGGAGTCCTCGGCATCCATCCAGCGAGCGGCGTCAAAGCCCCAGAAGTTGCACAGCAGCACGCCATCGGCTGTCTCCAGCGCATCGCCAACTTCGATCGGCCGCGGAGCGCTGGGCTCGCCACCATCGGATTGTTCGCGCAGCCTGCGCCACAGTTCGTAGGGACCTTCCGCGGTCAGCTCCGGACCGTTCTCGTAGTGGGACCTGCGTAACACGAAGGGAGCCTTGCGCGGACTTCTTTCCCGGAACCTCTCGCCCGCTTCAGCGGTCAGGTACAGGATGCGAAAACTGGTCATCGCGCCGATCTCCTATTTTGCCGGAAGCGCCCAGCCAGGACAAGACTGGCGGGAATGTTCTCGCCTGCTTTGGGCTTGCCGGTCCTCACGGTGCCGAATCGTCGGCCGTGCGCAACACAGCCCGGTCGCCCGTGCGTGCGTCGGCCAGCATCGAGAAGCCGGCGTACGAGAACCCGGCCAAGAAGAGCGCGATCACCGGCAGGCCGAGCCAGTGCTCGATGTCGATTGCGACTCCCAGACAGACCGCGAAGTAGGTGGCCGCGGCCAAGTTGGCGATAGCGCGCCAGCCGCCGCGACGGCCGTAGGTGTTGCGCGCTAGCGCTGTGGCGCTTCGGTCACCGCTGTATTTCGCTGTGCGCTCGAAAGGCGAGCGTGACCCGCGCAGGGCGCCCAGCACCGCCCGCGCGTTGCTGATGGACAGTGCGATGCCCGCCAGCACCAGTGGAGGCACCAGCTTCAGGTGGCGGTGGACTCCGCCACGGCCCAGCTCCGCCTGGGACAGCGTGTAGAAGCTCGAGAGCGAGCAGAAGGTAAGCAGGAATGCCGGCAGGTCCAGCCACAGGAGGCGACCGTCTAGGAACTCGTGGCGCACAAGCATAGAGGGCAGGATCAGCGCCGCCAGGAGCAGCATCATCGGGTAAGCGACATTGGCGAGCAGGTGAAACGCGGCCTCTAGCTTAATTCTTGCGGGCTGGCCTGAGCGCAGCAGGCTGGGAAGCAGCTTCAGCCCAGTCTGCAGCAGCCCCTTGGCCCAGCGGAACTGCTGGATTTGGAAGTCGGCCATGTCGGCGGGCAGCTCCGATGGCGCTTCCACGTGTGCTGCGTACAGGAACTTCCAACCGCGCATTTGGGCCCGGTAGCTCAGGTCGGTGTCCTCGGTCAGCGTGTCGTGCTGCCAGCCGCCGGCATCCTCGATCATCGCCTTGCGGAGCATCCCGGCCGTCCCGTTGAAGTTGAAAAAGCGTCCGGACCGGGCGCGCCCGCCGTGTTCGAACACGAAGTGGCCGTCCAACAGCATCGCTTGGACCCGGGTTAGCAGCGACAGGTCGCGGTTGCGGAAGGTCCAGCGCGTTTGGACCATGCCGACCTCGGGTTCGGCGAAGTAGTGCACGAGCCTTTCGAGAAAGTCGCGCTCAGGGGTGAAGTCTGCGTCGAAGATCGCGATCAACTCGCCCGACGCCTGGCGCAATCCTGCAGCGAGGGCGCCGGCCTTGTAGCCCTCCCGGTTGGAGCGGTGGATGTATTCGATCGGCTCGCCCGCTGCGCGCTTTTCGCCCACGATGCGCTCAAGGACGGCAGAGGTCTCGTCAGTGGAGTCGTCCAGGACTTGAATCTGAAGCAGGTGCCGGGGGTAGCGCAGGGCGCATACGGAGTTGACGAGATCAGCGACGACAAAGCGCTCGTTGAAGATCGGCAGTTGCACGGTCACCGCGGGCAGTTGCTCGAACTGTCGCGGCGGCGGTCCCTGTATCTGATCGCGGTGGCGGTAGTACAGGTAGACCAGCGTGTAGCGGTGCAGTCCGAAGAGGCTCAGCACGGCCATCAGCCCGAAGTACGCTCCGAGCAGCAGGAGGTCGACGATACTCATCTGCGTTACGCTTGGGGCGATCTTGGACCCGGTTGCTCAGGGCTCGGCCGACGTGCCTCCGACGGCTCCGAGTGCCCGGAGGCTGACGGTGGGCCTCGGGGTGGCTGCGGCCCTCATCGAGGGTGGGCTCCTGTTGGTGCTGCGTCTGGATCGACCGGCCAGCAACGTCCCAGAGTTCTTAGCTTACTATCTTCTGATTTCGATTGCCTATATCGCGGCAAGCTGGATTGCGATTCGGGGGTCAGACCGCTTGGCGAGCCCGCGGTCAGTCCGTTGGATCTGGGCTGCGGCGCTGCTGTTCCGCGTCACGGTCTTGCCTCTGGATCCGAGCTTGTCTGAGGACGCGGTGCGCTACCGCTGGCAGGGCATGGTCCAGCACGCGGGCGGCGACCCGTACTTGGCCCTGCCGGAGGATCCGCAGTGGGAAGTCCTGCGCGACGCCACCTGGCCGAGAGTCGCCGCCAAGGACAAGCCTTCGGCGTACGGCCCGGTCTTGGAGCAGCTGAACCTGTGGACCTACCGCTGCGTTCGACTGTGGGAAAGCGATCCGTGGAAACAGGTTTGGCTGTTCAAGCTTCTGTTCGCCTTGGCCGAACTGGGTGTCGGCGTTGCGCTGCTGTGGCTGCTGGCGGCTGCCGGACGGCCCCCGGCATGGGCATTGATCTACCTGTGGTCTCCGCTTGCAGTGACGGAGTTCTGGATCGAAGGCCACAACGACGCGCTCGGCGTCGCGCTCGCTGTAGCTGCCCTTGCGCTGTCGCTCCGGCGGCGGCACACATGGGCCCTGATCTTGCTGACGGTTGCGACGCTGTGCAAGTTCTGGCCGGTTGTCTTGTTCCCGTTTCTGGCTCTGGTCTGGAGCGGCGGCCGCTGGCGAGCGCAGTGGAAGGGGCTTTTGGCGGGCGGAGGGGTTGGCCTCGCGATTTGCGGCGTCTACTGGCATAGCATCGCCGAGGTCCTTGCGGTGCTAGAGGGGTTCACGATGGGCTGGCGCAACAACGACAGCCTCTTCGCTGCGCTGCTCTGGGTGGTAGGCGGTGACATGGGATCTGCCGCGATGGCAGGGAAGTGGATTCTGATCGCGTGCGTCGCTTGGTTGTGGTGGCGGCGGCTTCCGCCGTGTCTCGGAGAGTTGGGTGCGGTGACCGCTCTCTTGCTGCTTTCGGCGAACTGCTTCCCTTGGTATCTGAGCTGGATGTTGCCCCTGCTGGCCGTGCATCCGGTGCGGCCGCTGCTGCTTTGGACGGCTCTAGCGCCGCTGGCGTACCACGTGGTTCCAGCCTACGAGGCCACAGGCGCGTGGGAGTACGATTCCAGCTTGGTTTTCTTGGAGTACGTGCCCGTCTTGGCTTGGCTGGGCACGCTGGGCATCCTACGGTCTAAACATCTCCTGCGTGGGCTGGCGGGCCGCTGAACAGCTTGGTTCATGCGGGAGAGAGCTCCCGCGCGGAAAGCGCCGGGCGCCTCGAGATGCGCGGATTCGTCTGCCCAGTTTCCGCGGCTTGGGGCGCCTTGCTGGCGCGGGCTCGCCAAGCTACTCCGCGGTTGCCTGCGTACGAGCGCGCCGTGGGTTGCGGGTCAGCTGGCTTGCTCGACCGGGTGGACGCTGATCATGCGGCCCATGCGGCCACGGTTGCGGAACTCCACGATCCCGTCGATCTTCGCGAACAGAGTGTCGTCCCTACCCCGGCCGACGTTAACACCGGGACGGAAGCGCGTTCCGCGCTGGCGGACGAGGATGCTACCAGCCGTGACGACTTGGCCGGCGAAGCGCTTCACGCCAAGCCGCTTCGAGTGGGAATCCCGCCCGTTGCGGGAAGTGCCTTGACCTTTCTTGTGCGCCATAACTGCTCCTACAGGCGTTCATTCCTGCTCGCCGGCGATGGACTCAATCCGCACTTGCGTGTAGGACTGCCGGTGACCCATCCGGCGGCGGTACATCTTGCGACGCTTGAACTTGAAGACGTCGATCTTCTTGTGCCGACCGTGGCCGGAAATGGTTGCCGACACGCTCCCGCCGGTCTCGTCACCCGCATGTAGCGTCCCGTCTTCGTCGGAGAGGGCGACGATCTTGTCGAAGGTCACCGAGTCACCGATGCCGCCATCGATCTTCTCGATCTTGATCTCGTCCCCGGGGGAGACGGTGTACTGCTTGCCGCCGGTTTCGATGATCGCGTACATTGTGCTTGGCCCCAGCTAAGGAAAAGACGCAGACCTTCCACGAGGAAGGTAACTGCGCCGTACTTTGCTGATTGTAGCGGGTATTCGGGCTGTTGGTCAACTGCTGCCAGCGACCAAGAATACGGCGATCTCGTCGAGTATTCCGGGGCTTTGGCCCGCCATCCGGGGACTGCAGCGGATCGGTATTCCGAACGTCGCTACCCGGTCGGAGCATCAGCGAAACAGCAGTGACTCGCAGAATGCCTTCTGGCCCTTGTATCGTTCCCTAGCCAGGTTCCTGCACTCCTGCTTCGGCCTCGAACGCGAGCAGTCGACAACGTATTGCGCCCTAGCCGAACGCATCGCCTTTGCGCAATTCGCATACTCCCACGTGTCTCGCGATGCGCTGATTCCGCCTGGCGGAGGAGGCAGTGGCGGAACGGATCTCGGATCACCTCCGCGACTGCAGCCGATCGCAAGACAGGACGCAACTAGCAAGGCGCCGACTACTTGGAATCGCATTCCGCAACTACCGGAGCGGACACCGCAAAGCAATGCAGGTCACCATCTCGGCCTCATGCTATGGCACCTGATGAATGCACCCGATGTTCTGGTGATCTATCAGCGGTGCGCTAGCGCGGATAGGTCTCGGTGTCTTGGCGGGCCAACACCAAGGCGGCGGACTGCTGCTTGCAACGCTCGCGAAATCCCTCGATACGCTCTTGCAGATCAGGCTCGGCAATCAGATTGGATTCCTCCCCCGGATCATCGTTGAGGTCAAGAAACTGCTCGAAATCAGGCTAACGCTCCCGAAAGTCGACGTCGCACTCGCTGTATTGCGCCTTGCTGCTGCGGAAGTAGCGCACGTACTTTCAGTCCCGCGATTTCCGCAGGTGCTTCAGCAAGGCCGGGTCCCGATTCTCGCGTCAGCCACGGGGCGGGGAGCGCGATTCGTAGAACCGGCCTGCGCTTGCATGGGTCAGAACTCGAAGCGAAGCGAGATCTGCGCCAGACGGCCGCTCGAACCGACTAGGACGTTGGCGATCCGTCCGAACGCCCCTCGGCCACGACGCAGTTCCGGGTTGGCGAACGCAGCGCGGTTGAACAGGTTGTAGAAGTCCCCGCGAAGTTGCAACCGATGCCGCTCGGTGAAGTTAAACCACTTATGGACCGAGAGATCGAATCCGTTGAAGCCGGGTCCGCAGCAGAGATTCCTGGGGCTGTTCCCAATGCCTCCGGGCCCCGGTGCCGCAAACAGCGATGGTTCAAAGTAGTTGTTCGCCCTGACGTCGTCCCGCCAGTTCGACAACACTGCGACCGGCCCCATAATGTTGGGCCGCTGCACATGGGCGTACGTGTTCGATCGGTTGGTGTTCTCGATAACGCCGAACGGCACACCGCTACGGAATTCGGCTATCAGCCCGATGCCCCAACCCCCGACAATGGCGTCCAAGGCGCCGCTCTGGAAGTCTATGGGACGGCCCTCGCCGAAGGGCAGTTCATAGACAGCACTTCCGATGAATCGGTGCCGGACGTCGTTGCCCGACAGCGCCTTGTCGAGGTGTCGCAGGGCAATGTGGGTGTATCCGTTGCCGACCTCGCCCCCGAGTTCCGTCGCCGCCTCGACATCGTCGATGAATTTCGACCAAGTGTAGTTCATCAGGAAGTTCATCCCCCCGGAGTAGCGTTTCTCGGCTTTCACGTTCATCGAGTGGTAGGCGGAGTTGCCCCACGGCGGGCTCTCATGCCAGACCGTGTTGAACTGCGGGAATGGCCTGGCCGTCTGCGCCTGCCGTTCGGGACCGCGACCCCCCACAAGCGGAATCATGTTGATGTTGACGTTCGCGCCTCCCAGATTGTGGCCCACATTGCCTATGTAGCTGATCTCGGCGAGCAGGTTGCCCGGCAGTTCCCTCTGCAAGCCCAGATTCCATTGCTGGTGCATGCCGTTGTGCTGGCTCTGCTCAAAGAAGTCGGGTGCTAGGCGGGGTCTGTCTCCGATTGGTACGGCGCCGAACGCGGGCGTTAGTTCCTCGCGCGGAACATCGGGCATTCCATCGCTTAGTCGGAACGCCCTAGTGAAGCCACCGTCCGCCGACGTGAACGACCCGCTTAGGCTGAATCCGTTGAAGAGCGTGAATGGCACGGCGCGTGCGTACATGCCGTTGTAGTTGATGCCGTATCCGCCGCGGATCACGAATCCGCGCGCTGCCTCCCATGCGAAGCCGAATCGCGGGCCAAAGTTGTTCGCGTCGAAATCGTGGGCGTACTTGCTGCGGCCGTCCCGTCCCGAGAACGTAACCACGCCGGGACAGTTGCAGACGGGATTGATCTCATGGAGGTCGAAACCGCTCTGGCGGTTGTCCTGTCGTTCCCATCTCGGTGTGTCGAGCTCCCACCGGAGGCCGATGTTCAGCGTGAACTCGGGAGTGACCTTCCAGTCATCCTGGACGAAGACCCCGTAGAAGTCCGTCCGGCTCTCCAGGATGTCGGCATCGACGAGCTGTCCCGAACCCACGTGGCCGAGAAGCAATTCGGCGAGGCCGACGCCAGTGGCCCGGTTGCCAAAGTTGAACCGTCCTCCGGTCGACTGGTTGAAGTCGTCGACGTTCATCGCGAAGCGCCACTCGCCGCCGAATTTGATTTGGTGGTTGCCTCGGACCCATGTGTAAGTGTCCACGAATTGCCACGTCTCGATCGGCGTCTGGATCCTCTCGTGGTTGCCCGCTCCCAGATTGGTCAGGCCATTGACCGCGATGCGGGCTGAAGCTTCTGGATTCACGCCTGGCACGCCGAGCTCGCCGTTCTTTCCGGAAAACCGTCCAGCAGATCGGTTGATATGCAATCGGCGACCCCAGTTAATGCGCACGTCTTGGATCAATGTGGGAGAGAAGTGGTGGATCCAGCTTCCCGTCACATTGGTGTGCCGGTTGGCGCGGGTGCCCGCCCTGGGGTCCGCGAAGTCGTTCGGGTAAACAGCGGCGACTGTTTGCGGATTCCGAGAAAACTAGAAGCGACCGTACATGCGATCATTGATGCCGAGGTTGTGATCCACCTTCCCGGTGTAGAAGTCCTGCGTCAGGGCGTTCGAAGCGTTGTTGACGAAGTTGTTTGCCGGTGGTTTCGAAAGGTCTCCTGGCTGGTTGGGGGCGGGATACCAGCTCGCGAACTGTCTGCCCAGCGAATCGATCCGGCTTTGGGGGATGATGTTGTCGGGGAAGACCCCTCCGCTGGGGTCATTGAGCACTAGCCCGGCACGGTTCGAGAAGTCGCCTCCGATCTCCGGCAGGTGCGGAACATCGTCGCTGGAATAGGTCACGCCGTTGCGCCGCCGCCCCCCTTCGTAGTTGAAGAAGTAGAAGGTCCTGTTCTTGGCGATCGGACCGCCGGCCGAGGTTCCGAAGATGTTGTAACGAAGCGGTGCCTTGCCGGGAGCGAAGAACGTCCTCGTGTCGATGGCTTGGTTGCGGAAGAACTCGTAGACCGCGCCGTGGAAGTCATTCGTCCCGGAGCGGGTTGTCATGACGATGAATCCGCCACCGGCCCGGCCGTACTCGGCCGAGTAGTTGCTCTGCTCGGCCTTGAACTCCTGCAGCGACTCGGCCGGGGGGTTCAGGCCGAGTTGAGCGATTCCCAGCGACATGTTCTGGATGACGGTACCGTCGAGAGTCCACATCTGGTTGCGGGAGCGGCCGCCCGCCATCGAGAAGAATGGCAGCGCCTCCGCGCCGCCCTCATTGCGGTATGTGACGTTTCCCAGCAGGCGCACCAGCGAAGCGCTTCGGCGGCTTGCCAGCGGCATATTGAAGACGGTGTCGCGCTCGATGAACTGACCGACCGTCGAACTCTCCGTCTCCAGGAGGGGCGCAGCCGCCTCGACTTCGATCGTTTCGTTCACGTCGCCGACCTCCATCTGTATGTCGATGCCGCGGACGGTGCCGGTCTCCAGAACGATGCCCGACTGGCTGTAGGTCTTAAAACCCTCGAACTCGCAGACGAGTTCGTACTGTCCGGCCGCCGCGAAGGGGAAGTTGTAGCTGCCCGAGGTATTGGTTTCCGCCACCATGGTGATGCCGGTATTGATGTTTGAAATCGTGACTTGCGCACCCGGAATCACCGAGCCGGTGTTGTCGGACACCGTGCCTGTGAGGCGCGTCTGGGTCTGGGCTCCCAAGGGGATGGATGCCAAGACTAGAGCTGCTGCGAGAACACCGAGTGTCTGTTTCACCGTCATTGGGGTTGCCTCCTCGACCAAACTCCTAGCAGCGCACAATGGACGCGCCGCGTGGCCGGATTCTAGCCCTCGCTGGCCCCGGTGTCAAGGACTACGCGGGCTCGGTTGGCCCGTGACCTGTGCCGGGGAACGGAAGTTTCTGGTCTTCCGGCGCAAGAGATGGAGCTCGTTGGTTCGGAACTTCGATTTCCGCCGCGCAGGCCGCGGCATCCGGCTCTTGGCTTGGCGGTCGGCTTGCGACAACCTTCGTAGGATCTGCTCCGCTTCCGCGGATTCCGGAGCCAGTCTCAGGGCCTCCCGGGCGACCGACCCGGCCTCATCTGTCCGATCCTGGAGCGGGAGCGCTGGGGCTTGAAGCACGAGCGGACCGGGGTCTCTACGCAGCAACTCTCGCGCTCCACGAACGAAGCCAGGGCTGCGTCCAAATCGTTTGTCTGAACCTGGTAGCGGGCGAGGTTGACGTGAGCGATTGGTGAGTCCTGTTCCAGTTCGGCCGCCGTCAGGAACGCTTCCCGCGCCTAGTCGATTCTCTACCGATCCATAGGCGATGAGCTAGCGTGGGTAGGTCTCGGTGTCTTGGCGAGCAAGCACTAGGGCGGCAGAGTGCTGCCTGCAACGCTCGCGAAATTCTTGAATGCGCCCTAGCAGGCTGGGCGCTGCGATTAGATTGGTTTCCTCCCCCGGATCGTTGTTGAGGTCGAAGAACTGCTCAAAATCAGGCTGGCGCCCCCGAAAGTCGACGTCTTGCTCACCGTATTGCGCCTTGTCGCTGCGGAAGAAGCGGACGTACTTCCAGTCCTTCGTGCGCACCGCTTCCATGTAGGGGCCGGTGCGTAGCAGGAAAAGGCTCTCGATGAAGATCTCATCTCTCCACTCGGCATCTGGATCCGCTAGCAACGGGCCCAAGTCGCGCCCCTGCATGCTACTTGGCACGTCGAGACCGCCAAGCGCGACTATGGTCGCGGGAACGTCGATGCTGAGGACCAGCTCGTCGACTGTCGTTCCGCGCGAGTCCGCAGGTGCGCGCGGGTCGAAGACAATCAGGGGCACACGAGTTGTCAGGTCGTATAGCAAGGACTTGCCGCCCATCGCGTACTCGCCCATCAGCAGGCCGTGGTCGCTGCTGAAGACGATGACCGTGTTGTCTGCGATGCCTCGGCGCTGCAGGCTTTCCCGGAGTTGACCGACCGCATCATCGATGCCGTGGATCAGCTGGTAGTAGCGAACTTGATGCTCGCGCTGCACGTCCGGGCCCAGATAGGAGTACGAATAGGTCTGCATGCGGCCTTCCCGCGGATGCACGTCCAAGGGGATATGCTTCGCAGTGTCGTCCTCGAATGTGCTGGGAGGCTGCAGATTGGCGTCGCGATACAGAGAGCCGTAGGTCGGATGTTGGCCAAGCTTGGGATGGGAGTTCGCCGACTTGGTCATGCGGGTCGCTCCATCTTCCTCGGGATAGAGCATGGATCCGGAGATTGACCCGTGCGGGGCGGAGAAGCTGACTGAGAGCATGAACGGACGGTCTGATGGAGCGTCGTCGAGGAACCGTTCGATGCTGTCGCTCATGATCGGCGTGACAATTTCCGCCTCGGCGTCGTGATAGATCGCGAGGTGCTCGAACTCCTTGGGCCAGAACCGCGCCCAGTCGTCGTGGCCGCGCCAGAAGTCAAACTTTTCCAGCGGATTACCGCGGAACGAGTACTGCTGCAGTCCGATCTTTCCCACGAAGCCGACGTGGTAGCGCTGTTGGCGCAACAGCGCCGAGTAGGTTTGGTCCCACTGGGCGTCGGAGAGCACGTTCGGGGATGAGAAGCCAATCTGATGTACGCGCTCGTACTGGCCGTTCATGAAGCTTGTGCGGCTGGGCATGCACACCGGGGCAACCACGTGGGCTTCGGTGAAGCGCACGCCGTCATTGGCAAGCTCGTCAATGTGAGGGGTTTGGAGGATCGGATTGCCGGCGATGCTGAGGGCGTCGGCTCTCTGATCGTCGGTAAGGAGAAAGATAATGTTGGGCAGGGATGCGGAGGGCTGAGGGCCTTGGCAGCCTACGATCGTCGCGAGAACGCAGCTGGCCGCGCACAGCCGGGAGAAGAATGCTGGCAGGACTCGTTGCAGTGTCATGGAATGTATCCAAGCTTACGGCAACCGTTCCGAGTCGGCTCCTGACGAGGTTGTACCGTTTGCTCTTTGGACTGGCCGCACGACGCAACTGAGCTCAACGGAATGCGAGCTCTAGCAGCGAGTTCCGGGCTGGAAGAGGGCTTCGGTCGCACACCCCGCAGCCATTTAAAATAATTTTATCTTTAACATGAAGAAGGGGTGCAGTGCCTGGTCGGCCCCGACGACGGCGTGCTCGCGACCAGCCAGGGAGTTGCGCAAGCTCGTAGCATGGCGCTGGTTGTGGTCTACTGCACGTAAAGGCGATGGACAAGCGCAGTTTCGAAGAGATCGAGATCGGCGAGGAGCACGAGACGCCCGCGATCACGGTGACCGATTGGCACGTGTTGAACTTCGCGGCCGTGTCGATGGACTTCTTCGAGTTGCACACCAACGAGGAGTACGCCCGTAAGACACAGTTCGGGCGGCGAGTGGCGCACGGATTGCTGGGCCTGGCGATGGCCGATGGCCTAAAGCACCGGTCCTCGTTCCAAATCGAGGCCATTGCGTCGCTGCACTGGTCGTGGGAGTTTTCCGGGCCGATCTATATCGGTGACACGATCCACGCGCGACTCCGTGTCACGGACAAGCGCCCGTCTAGCTCCAAGTCGGACCGCGGCGTGGTCACTGTCGAATATGAGGTGTTGAATCAGCACGGCAAGATCGTTCAGCATGGAACGAACAAGGTCTTGGTGCGTAGACGCTGAAGAGACAGTCGGCGCGGGCACAGGTGTGAGACCGTAGGACACCGCAGCGAAACTTTCTGCGAACGAGGTGAACATGGCGATTACCACTGAGGCGTTCGAGTATTCGGATGGCAGCACGCTGTTGCGAGGCCAGCTTGCGTGCGATGACACATGGACCGATCCGCGCCCGGGAGTGCTGATTGCGCATACATGGGCGGGCTGCGGGCCCTTCGAGCAGGGAAAGGCGGCCGATATCGCCGAGCTCGGCTATGTCGCGCTGGCTGTGGACATGTATGGCGGCGGCATTGTCGGCCATAGCACGGAAGAAAACGCCAAGCTGATGTCGGTCGTGCTGGAAGACCGCTCCTTATTGCAACGGCGCATGACGGCCGCACTCGATGCCCTCAAGGCTTTCCCGGGCGTGGATTCGGAACGCACGGCTGCGATCGGCTACTGCTTCGGAGGGCTCTGCGTTCTGGACTTGGCTCGCACGGGGGCATCGTTCCAAGCTGCGGTGAGCTTTCACGGCTTGCTCAACCCGCCGGGCAACATCGAGGTGGCGGACGTGAGCCCGCGCGTGCTGGTACTGCACGGATGGGACGATCCGATGGCGAAACCGGATTCGGTCGAGGCGCTGGCTGAGGAATTCACCCGTGCTGGCGCAGACTGGCAGGTCCACGCCTACGGGCGTACAATGCACGCCTTCACGAATCCGGAGGCCAACAACCTTGACATGGGAACGGTCTACAACGCGCAGGCTGATCGACGGTCCTGGAATTCGATGCGGCAGTTCCTCAGCGACTCGTTCGATCTGGGATAGTTGCCCGGGCGAGCCGAAGGGCGTTACTGACGGGGCATGAACGGATCGCTCGGGTCCCAGTGCGGCTTGTAGACGGTCCCATAGCGCTCCTTGGCCCGATCGGGGGCGTAGTCGGGATTAGGTACTGGCATCGTGGCGCCAACGGACTCCCTCCACGCCGACAGTTCCTCCCGCATTACGGCGGTGCGCCGCTTTTCCACCGCTGACAAGTCCTTGCTCTCCGCTGGATCCTCGCCGAGGTTGTAGAGTTCAACGTGCGAGTCCTCGTAGAACTCGATCAGCTTCCAGCCTCCCTTGCGAATGGCCCCCGTCGGCGCAGAGCCTGCGTTTGAGTAGTGAGGGTAGTGCCAGTACAGCGTGTCCCGCTCGAGCCCTCCGGTCTGCCTGAGCAAGGGCACGAGGCTCTTGCCGTCTGTGCTGTGGCCTTCGGAATCTTCTGCTGCGGCCATTTCAAGGAGCGTGGGATAGAAGTCGATGCTGCTCACAGGCGTGTCTTCGACCGCACCCGCCCGAACCGCTGCGGGCCAGCGCACGATCAGAGGCTCGCGGATGCCGCCTTCCCAGACGTAGCCCTTGCCTGAGCGGAAGCCGCCATTGAAGGCACGGCTCGCTACTCCGCCGTTGTCGGAGAAAAAGAAGACGGCGGTGTTGGAGGCAAGATCGTGACGATCCAGCAACGAGAGCAGGTGTCCCACGCTCTGGTCGACACCTTCAACCATCGCGGCGTAGACCGCGTGGTTACGATCGGTCGGATCGGCCCTGCCCGCGTAGCTGTCGATCAGGTTGCGCTTGGCTTGGATGGGGCCGTGCACCGAGTAGTAGGACATATATAGGAAGAACGGGCGTTCGCGATTCTTCTCGATGAAGCGTTCGGCGGCCTTGGTCAGAGTCTCCGTCAGGTAGTCGCCGTTCTGGACACCGGGGACCTGGAGCCACTTGTGCGGCGCGAACATGGTCCTGTGCGAACCCCAATGGCCGGACGCGAAGCTCTCGTCGAACCCGCGCTTCTCTGGCATGTAATCGCCCGCTCCGAGGTGCCACTTGCCAATGCAGGCGGTAGCGTAGCCGGCTGCGCCGAGCGGCTCCGCGATTACAGCCTCGTCGAGTGGCAGGCCTAGGGGGAGTTGCGCTTGTAGCAACTTGGCGTGGGGCAGGACGTTGCCGGGCAGGTACTGCGTCAGGCCGAGTCGGGCCGGCCAGCGGCCGGTCAGAATGCTGGCCCGTGTCGGAGAACAGTTGGGGGCGGCGGCGTAGGCGGTCGTGAAGCGCATGCCCTCTTCGGCCAGACGGTCAATGTTGGGCGTGCGGTGATAACCGTTGCCGTACGCCCCGACATCGGCGTAGCCCATGTCGTCGAGCAGCAGGAAGATGATGTTGGGACGATCCACAGTCTGGGCTAAGGATTGGGCCGTCAACCCGAAGGCTGCAACAGCGCACAGGGCCGCTGCGGTGGCGAGAAGGCGCGTAGGTGCCAGCATGATGACACTGTAGCAACCGTCGGGACCTCTCTCAGTGGCCTTCACGTGATGTGCGAGGCTTGGCACGAGCCGGATCTGTTCGAACAATCTTTCCTTGCACGCCATGGTCGCAACTTGCGGCAGGGAACGCTCGTTAGAGCCCGCGAAATTGCGGCGGCGGAGGGTCCGTAGCTGAGAAGGCAGAGCCCTTAGAAGTTGCTTCCTGAATCAAGGCTTGGGGGCGATGGCACGGCTAGCTCGCCGCGCCATCGCCCGCTATTTCGTGTCTAACTTCTGGTTGGGCTCAGAACAGTAGCTTGAGGCCGAACTGAAGCTGTCGATTGTCCTGCGCCGTCCCTCCGATGACTCCCGCGTTGCGGTTTCCGATAGAGAGATTTGGCAGGCCGAAGTGAGGCCGGTTGAAGGAATTGAAGGCCTCAAACCGGAATTCGATCTTCGAGGTCTCGCTAAGTGGCAGCGGGAAATTTCGGTGCAGGGCGAAGTTGACCATATTGGTCCCTGGCCCGTAGAGGATGTTGCGGCCGGAGTCTCCAAACGTGTACCGCGGCGGGAAAGGGAACGCATCGATGTCAAAGTAGCGGTCGACCGTGGGATTCGAGAGAGTTCCGTCGCGGACACGGTTCGGTCGCGAAACCGTTCCTGTGTTGGCGTTGTCAAAGTTCAGCGCTGGCGTGAACGGGATCCCGTCAGAGAATGTCACGATTCCAGACACGTCCCATCCGCCAAGCAGGTGCTTGAGCGAGCCCTCGGAGAAAGGCAAGCTGTAAACGCCGCTGAAGACGAAGCGGTTGGGAATGTTGTGGTTAGAGGGACCTCGGTTCCCGTCAAGGTTGCGGCTGTCCTGTATGCCTCCGTAGTCACCGGACGGTCCGCAGCCATCGCAATTGCCAAGGTTGCTGGCAGTGTCGAGAGACCTCCCGTGAGTGAACGCGGTCAGGAACGACAGGCCGCCGCTGAACCGTTTTTCCAGGCGCGTCGAAACTCCGTGGTAGCCGCTTGTTGCCCAAGGCTCGGTCCGGAAGATACGCGCCCGAGTAAACTCTCCATGGGGCCTTCGGTTGTTCGGTGATCCGGGGCCAGGAGTAGGCTGGTTGCCCTCATAGGACGCATAGAGCTGCCGACCCGTGTTACCCACATAGTTGACTTCCCACATGATGCTGCCTGGTAGCTGCTTTTGGATGCTGACGTTCCACTGCTGGACTGTTGGCATATCGAGCGTATGGATCCAGCTCCTCAAACGGGCGGTGGATCTGGGGTTGAGGACAAAATCCTGAGGTGCAATCGGGTCCGGGCGAGGCGGCAGAGAACTGCTCAAGGCTATCGTGCTTGACGGGTTCAATTGGTCGCTTGGAAGCGAGATCCCCCCGAATCCGAAGAACGGGGGGTTGTTCGTCATGCGACGGTTCACTCCCGTCCCTTCGTTCTGGCCATAAAACACGCCATAGCCGCCCCGAATCACGAGTCCGTCAGCCACTCGGTAGGCGAACCCGAATCGCGGGGCGATGTTGTTCATATCAGTGCTCAGCAGGCTGCGAGGCTTCCGGCCGTCCCCCGCGAGAATCAGTTGTCCGAACAGTGTGTCCTCGGGCTCTAGGATGAAGTTCGCCATCCGGTTGTCAAGTTCGATGAACGGCTGTGTCAGCTCGTAGCGGACTCCGAGGTTGAGTGTGAGCCGCGAGCTGACCTGCCAATCGTCTTGGAAGTACCAGTACAGGTTCTGCTGCTGTTCTCTCGCCGTCGCACGGGTTCCGGTTGTGATCCCATTAGGTAGCCCCAGCAGAAGGTCGGCAACCGAGGAGCCTGTTCCGGGCCGGGCCTGCGGATCCTGGGTGAACACTCCGTTGAAACTGAATCTCCCGCGACCAACGAGGGTTGCCGAAGTCTTCGCACGGATCATCTGGTAGTCGAAGCCAAGCTTCATAGTGTGCCGCCCCGACACCATCGACAGGTTGTCGGAGAAGTTCCATACGGCAGAAGACTTCAGCAGCGGGAGGTTGCCGAATCCGGGCGGCGCCACGCCAATCGCCGTAAGCCCGGCGAGGCTGAACGTTGGTGTGCCGCTGGTTACGCCAGGATCCAGTGCGCCAGGGATGATTTCGTCTCGCGGTGTCAGGCCGTCTTGGTCCACACCGATGCGGTTCCATGCGAATCGGAACTCATTGACGACGCTCGGCGAGAACGTCCGCGTATAGCCGTAGCCGATGCTGAACGCGTCTCCCTCGCGGACGACCGGGTTTCCGGCCGGCGTTTCGAACACGGCGTTCTGCTGGAAGTCGGGGAGGTTGAACGAGTAGCGTCCGAACATGCTGTCCATGTCGCTGACCCGCACGTCACCCCGAGCAGTTAAGTTATCAGTTCGGATTCCGTTGTTGGGAGCTCGTACGTAGTTCCGCGTGGACCGGTCGAACACCGGGGCCGGATACCGTGAGATCAGGTCTCGGCCAACAGGGTCCAACCGTGATGCCGGGATCATATTGTTCTCAAACTGATCACGGACGAAGCTCTCGCCGTCCGGGCCCGCACGCGTGGTGAACGGGTCGAAAACGCTGCGACCGCCAAACTCGCCCGCCCGCTCCGCGGGCAGCGGCACATTGCCGGTCAGCGTGGTGCCTTCGGTGATGTGCGTGCTCTGGTATGCGGCGTGCCAGAACACGCGGTTGCTCACGATCGGACCCCCCAACGCGCCCCCCGCCTGGTGCTGAATGTAGAGAGGATCAACGGTCGTCGGCGGCGCGAAATAGTCCCTCGCGTCAAGGTTGTCATTGCGCAGGAACCAAAACGCAG
The DNA here is from genome assembly GCA_009838515.1 of Terriglobia bacterium. Lineage (GTDB taxonomy): Bacteria > Acidobacteriota > Terriglobia > Bryobacterales > UBA6623 > VXMF01. The sequence goes on from VXRL01000041.1 coordinate 74,577, forward strand.
ACCCGTGGTATTCGTTGGTGCCGCTCTTGGTCACGACATTCACGACCGCGCCCGCCGAAGCGCCGTACTCGGCCGAGAAGTTGCTGGTGTTCACCTTGAACTCCTCGACTGCTTCCAGGGACGGACGCATGGCATCGCGCTGCCGATTGTCGAGCCCTCGCAGGTAGTTCACGTTGCGGGCGCCGTCCAGCAGGTACGCGTTCTGATAGCCGCGGTTGCCGTACGCCGAGTACGTCTTGTCGCGCGAGCGGGCGTTCGGAACGGTCCCTGCGGTTAGATTGCCAAGGTCCAAGTAGTTGCGACCGTTTAGCGGAAGCTTCTGGATGGTCGTCTCGCCGACGACTTGTCCGATGCTGTGAGTTGTCTCTTCCAGCTGGATGGCCATGGCCTCGACCGTGACCTGCTCGGTGACAGTGCCGGGCTCTAAGACCAGCCGCAAGTTGATTACTTCATCCACGCGCAGCTGGACGTCCGATTGCACGAATTGCTTGAAGCCCTCAAGCTCGGTCGCGACGTCATAGGTCCCCGGCCTCAGCAGGGGGGCGGAAAAACGCCCGACCTCGTTCGACTCGACGCTGCGGACCAATTCGCCCGTCTCGGTGTTCGTGATCTGGATCGCAGCGCCGGGAACTACTGCCCCAGACTGATCGAGAACCGTTCCCGCGATCTGGCCGGTAGATGTCTGAGCGCTAGCTGTCGACACACCCCCCGCGATCGCCCAAGCGGCAACCAGTACTGATAAGAGTTTGCGCCTCATGTCGTGCCTCCTGACCGCGCGCCGGAGCCGACGCCCCGGGCGCCGCGCTCTCTCTATGGGTCGACTGCTCAATAGGCAAGCCTGATTCGCAGCTAATTCTCACGATTTCAAGGAAAATCGCGAGGTTTCCGGTGTTTCGATCACTCGCTTCGTGCTTGCGCCTCGACTGAGGTTCAGTTGGGCCTGTCCTAGGGCCCTCGACAGAGGCTAGGCGTTCTGAAGCTGTGCAGTCTAATTCGGTCTTATGCTCTCGATCGATGGGGCCGCGAACTGCTTCAAATCCATCGTCAAGCGGGCGGGGCGGAGGGGCTCGATGCACGACCCGATAGAGAGCGCCCGCCGAGGGTACGTGGCAGCTTTCCAACCTCCGAGACGCAGCACAGTGCGCTCCGACTCCCGATCACACCCTTTGTGCCACAAAAAACACAGGCAGCGGCGTTGGGGTAAGATGCTGAAGTAGCTGGGTTTTTCTATAACGGGCCCGTAGCTCAGCTGGATAGAGCGGCCGCCTCCTAAGCGGCAGGCCGGGGGTTCGAATCCCTCCGGGCCCGCCATTGACAACTGATTCGCTATTGGATTGCACACCGTCAATATGTCAAGTACTTCAGGTAAGGCTATCGCTTCTGGTATCGACTTTGTTTATGCCGCTCCGGCACGGTCTAAGGAGACGAGATCTGCATGTGTGACGTGCGGCTCTATCTCCCGCTCGATCTCCGAACGCAAACCCTGCTCGGCGACATCCAGATCGTGTCGTGCCTGAAGGTTGATCCAGAACTCAGGCGTCGTGCCGAAGTAGCGCCCAAGACGAAGCGCGGTATCGATGGTAACGCCCCGACGTCCCAGCACGATGTCGTTGAGCCGCGGCCGCGAAATCTTGAGCGAGCGGGCTAGGCGATACACGCTGAGCCCCAAGGGTAGTAGGAAGTCGTCTCGCAGAATCTCACCAGGATGCACGGGAGGTAGCCGCCGCCCAGTAGCCACATCAGAGAAGTCAACTGCTCGCCGGTCCAAATCCTCGCGCTTGATGTTCATGCTCAATCCTCCTCAATGGTAATCGGTGATCTCGACATCCCATGCTTCGCCATCTCGCCAAACGAAACAGATCCGCCATTGATCGTTGATACGGATACTGTGCTGGTTTCGTCGGTCTCCCCGGAGCGCTTTGAGACGGTTGCTAGGAGGTGAACGCAGGTCATCAAGCCGCACAGCCGCGTCAAGCATCAGAAGCTTTGCGCGAGCGCGCGGCTGGATCTGCAACGGCAAGCCACGAACTGCATGCCCAGCGAAGACCGCTGCCGAGCGCTTGTCTGCAAAGCTCCGGATCAATTTCTAGCGTAATGAAGAACAGTACGTACTGTCAAGCATTACAGATGCCCACAAATCCAACGGCCCCATCCTTCTGATTCCGTGAGGGTGCTCCTGCAGGCACCGTCGCCACGATTCCCGATTGACATCTCAGGTGGCCTAAGAAGCCGCCGTCCTGAAGTCGCATGACCGAGAGGAGCGACTTCCAGCCGGTTCACCTGCCGTTCATGCTTTGCGCGGGGATTCCTGCACCAATTCGATATTGACGCGACGTCCGACCACAGCTGCCGCTCGTTGCAGGCTCCGGAGAGTAATGTCATTTTTGGGGTCAAGCAGACGGTCCACTTGCGAACGGCTCGTCTTGAGCAACGCGGCCATCTTGTTCTTGGAGATCTTTCGCGTCTTCATAGCCTCGGCAAGCTGCCACGCGACGACCTCCTTGACCGCTTGCGCCTGCGCCTCCTCAAGGATGCCCTCCTCCTTGAGCAAGTCATCGATGCTCGATCCATTATTCTCTTGGCTCATCGCTTCAACTCCTCCTGGCGTTTCAGCGCCATCGCGAGTCTCGATTCCTGGGTATGGAGCAGGTAATGTGCACTCTTGCTGTGGCTTCTAGACGATGAGCATGCCGATGACGGGCTCACCGGCGCGCATCTGTCTCCTCAATCCTGGGGTGGTCAAGGCTCGATGCGCAGCTTCCCGAAATGGATGTGGGTTCGCGGCCTAGTAGGAGTTCCGCTGTCCCACACAGCCCGGAAGTCGCCGGGTGCGACTTCGATCAGTGTCGGGTACGAGTTCTTGATCCCCGCGTCATAGAAGGTCTTCTGTTCGCTCCACGAGCCACCGGGAGCCTTGGTCTTATAGCGAAGGGCCATGCGTCCCCCTGGCTCTCGTTGCGCCGGGCCGTCGTTGTAGACGTAGAGGTGCGTCCCGTCGCTGGACTGCCCGAAGAAGGCCTTGGACTTGGCATTGTGCAGATCGGGCTCTTCCCGGGCAACGCTCCAAGTATGGCCACCGTCCGTGCTGACGCTGGAGTAGGCCCGCGGAGGGTTCGTCGTAAGCTCGGTTTCGTCGTAGTTCGCGGTCCGCATCACGATCTTTAGTGCGCCGGCTGCGTCGCCCGGTGCGATGTTGCCTTCGTGCAGGAACACGCGGGCAGTGGTTGGCTGGGGGATGTACGCCTCGAGGTCCCACTCAAGCAAGCTCGTGCTGCTGAGGATGAAGTGGTCGCGGGAGCCCCGCGGGTCCTTTTGCAGGGTGTTGCGATGGACCGGTAGCAAGAAGAGCTTCCGACCGTCGATCTCGGTTTCGACGATTCCGGCGTTGGTGATGAGCGGGCCGGTGTAGCGCATTGCCAGCTGGACTTGGGTCCAAGTGCGTCCCCCATCGGCCGTGAAAGCGGCGACGAGCTGCGATTCCTCGCTGTTCTCAAAGGCGATGGGACAGCGCATCGCGAAGCACCAGACGACGTCTTGCCCGGGCGCGCGATAGAGAACCGGATTGGCGTAAGCGAACTGGATGTCGCCTAGGCGGCGCTGATGATCGAAGATAGCGACCGGCTCCTCCCAAGTGTCTCCGTCGTCTCGCGAGACGGTGGCCAGGATGTCCCCCATGTCCTTCTTCCCGTTGACCATCGCGCCGAACGCAACGATGAGGTGTCGGTGGCGCTCTCCTTGGATGATGAAGGGCTGCCAGACGCGCCACGCATACGGATGCTGTGTGACGCGTCGGATGACGCGCACGTCGGAAACATCGCCCTTGTAGTTTTCCGACTCCGCAACGGCGGGGCCCGCGAGCAGGATGGCAGCCTGCACGCCAGCGACCATCCAAGCCGATCTTCGAATCGCTCCTTTGATTGCCATCCCTACAAAGTAGCGTAGCGCCCGTGGTCGAATCAGTCGCTCCGCACGTTAGCGGTCCCAGGGGGCCTAGGTATGACGCGGCCGAACTGCTGCATCAGCTCCCGGCGGCGAGCAGTTCTCGGAGACTCTCTGGCGCGATGTTCCCGCCGCTAAGCACGCAGACCAATGGTCTGTCCCGGCCTCGCGGCGCAGCCAGCGCCGCCGCAACCGACACGGCAGCACCGGGCTCGACCACGAGCTTCTGCTCGACCGCCAAGAGCCGTACCGCAGACGCCATACCTTCTTCCGAAACCAGTTCGACAGATTCCACATGCTCTTGTACGACCGGGAATGTCTGCGAGCCGGGTTCGAGCACTGTAAGTGCATCCGCCAGCGATGGAGCCGGCGCCGTGCGCACCGGCCGTCCGGCTTCTAGGGACAGCTTCATCGATGGGTTGGCTTCAGATTGAACCCCGAATACGGAGCATTCGGGCCGACCGGCCTTCACCGCCAATGTTGTTCCCGCGATCAGCCCGCCACCGCTGATCGGCACATATAAGTCGAACGCGCTGCTGACCTGCTCGAGTAGTTCGAGGCCAAGCGTCCCGTTGCCCGCGATCGTCTCGGGCGAGTTGTAGGGATGCAACAACCTGAGGCCGGTCTCCACTCGGATTCGCTCGGTGGCGGCAAAGCGTGCCTCGAAACTGTCCTCGCAAAGCACGACGTTGCCGCCGAACGCTTCCGTGCGCCTGCGCTTGAAGGCGGAGGCCCCACGCATCATGACGATTGTGGATTCCACACCGAGCCGGGTTGCCGCATAGGCCACGGCTTGGGCAAAGTTCCCCGACGAGTTCGTTACCACGCCGGTTGACCGGCATTCGTCGAGGTGCGTGAGGATCGAGTTCAGGGCTGCCCGGACCTTGAAGGCGCCGATCGGCTGCATGGATTCCAGCTTCAGCAGAACCGGCCTGCCCAGCTCTCGGCTGAGGAAGTCCGACTCGACAAGCGGCGTCTTGGTCAGGTGTACCGCCAAGCGTTCGCGGGCACGGGCGATTTCACCGGCCCACGAGTCCGGATCACTTCTCTGAGCTAGATTCCGCTGCACCACAGCAATGTGGGTCGTAGCCCAAGGCTTTGGATCGGCCCCGCTTCGTCAGCAAGGCACGACGCCTAGAAACCAAGGTACCAAGGGTAAGTTTCTGTACGATAATTGGTTTTAGGTCATAACTTGCCCTAGGAACATTGAGATGAAATCCCACCATCTTCATCGCACTCCGCGCCTGTGCTCGCTCGTCACGCTGGTCGTGGCGACCTTGGCCTGTGTCCTGCCTGCCCTTGGACAAACCAACACAGGTTCGATCCAAGGTGTCGTATACGACGAGTCGATGGCGGTGATGCCAGGGGTCAAGGTGACTGCCAGCGACCTGGCCCGCGGCGTCGAACGGACGGTGGTCACCTCAGAGGCGGGCGACTACGCGCTCACCCTGCTCATGCCGGGCGAATACCTGCTGTTGTTCGAGGCGGAGAGCTTCGCGCCGTTAACCGTTGAGGGGTTTGAGGTATTGGTTGGCGAGGCGGCCGAGTTCTCCCCGCAGTTGGCCGTTGCGGCGACTCAGGCCGAGATCGTGATCTCGGCCGACTCCCAGCGGTCCGCAATTGAGCCGCAACGAGTTGCACAATCAGATCACATCGACTCGGTCCGGATCGAAAACCTGCCGATCAACCGCCGCAATTACCTCGACCTAGCCCTGCTGACGCCAGGCGTGGTCGACACCAACTACATCGCCAACTCCACGGACCGTCGCATTCCGCCCACGCCCACATCCGGGCTGGGTGTCGGCGGTGCCAACGGCCGGACCAACACCTTCATGATTGACGGCTTGGACAACCTGTATAACTCGGGAAGCGTCCGCTCGTCGATCAGCCAAGAGGCTGTCCAAGAGTTCCAGGTCAACCGCAGCACGTTCTCCACTGAACAAGGCGGTGCCCCGGGCGGCACGGTCAACATCGTAACCAAGTCCGGCGCGAACCAACTGCACGGAACGCTCTTCGGCGTCGTGCGCAACCGACGCTTCCAGGCGCGGAACTACTTCGATCCCGGCAAGAGTGCCTATACACGGGCCCAGAGCGGGGCCTCGATCGGCGGTCCGCTTGTCAAGAACAAGACCTTCTGGTACACCGCCTATGAACGCCTCGACCGACACGAGTCCCAGATCGTGCCACTGCTCTCCGATCCCTCGATCTTGACTTCCTTGACCGACTCGCAGCAGATGCTCGCCGATGTGCTGGGCACCTCTGGCCCCCCCTCATTCCGCCCGGTGATCGCCGAACTTGCCGCCGCGCTGACTCCCGCCAACACTCCTGGTGTCAGGGAACTATTCGAGGACAACAGCGGTGTGTTCCCTTTCTCTGAACTGCGCCAGCAGTTCATCACCCGCGTGGACCACACGTTCAGCGAAGACCACAACATGTTCTTCCGGGGCAATTGGACCGGGCAAGAAGGCCAGAACACGGATTTCGGAGCGCTCACGGCCCTCAACCGCGGGCGCAACAATGCCGTCACGGACTTCGCCGTAGCGCTCGGCGACACGTACGTCATCAACTCGAAATGGCTCAGCGAGACCCGGATCGGCGCGGGATATCACGACTTCGGAGTGTACCCGACTGATCCGCACGGTCCGGCCATCACCATCGGTGGCTTCGGCGAATTCGGCCGCGACTTTATCCTGCCGACGCATGTGGTCGAGCGGGTCCTGCAATTCCGACAGAATTTCATGCGCGTGTCGTCGCGTCAGACGTTCAAGTTCGGCGTCGACTACAACCCGATGCGGGACGCGGTTCGATCCGAGACGTTTTTCAGCGGGCGGTTTATCTTTGGCGATGCAGTTCCGCTCGCGGCAGTTATCGACGGAGCCCTGCCCGGGGCCTCGCAACTGGTCAAGGGGGTCCTGGCCGGGATCGGCCATGCAGACCTTGCGCCGCTCGTAGACCGGCCGATCTCGGCGCTGCAGGCGTTTGCCCTGGGTCTGCCAATCATCTACCAGCAGGGCTTTGGCGATCCTCACTGGCAAGGCTGGGCCAACCGCCTGAACTTTTTCGCCGAGGACTCTATCCGCGTAACTTCGAAACTGAAGCTCACGCTCGGGTTGCGCCATGAGTTCGAGATCAAGACCAGGTTCCCACGCGACTACAACAACGTCGCGCCGCGCGCGGGATTCGCTTGGAGTCCCGATCCCAAGACGGTGATTCGCGGAGGCTACGGCATCTACTACGCTCGCATTGACGGGCAGGTCGCCTACATCAATGACCTGCTGGGCGACGCACAGCAGATTTATCAAGTCTTCATCCCGCTCACCGGCGTGGGAGGGATCCAGAGCACTCTCACCGGCGAGCCGCTGACATCGGCGGAGATCTGGCAGACTCAGAAGGCGCGCGGTGTAATCGGGACGCGAGGCATCACGCGCGAGGATCTCGCGGTTCACGGAATCGACCCCGGCCCGGGCTATCCCTTGCGCGTCGCCTTCCGTGTCGCCAAGGATACGGTCAACCCTTACGCCCAGCAGGGCAGCTTCGAAATCCAGCGCGAAATCAGCGGCTACTCGCTCTCGGCGGCCTACAACTACAACCGCGGCGTGCACATCATCAGGCCCCTGGATGCCAACGTCTACGAGGCCGGCACGAACGAGCAGGGCAGGCCTATCGTGGGTTTCCACAACCCGCTGATCTTGCAGGACAACCTCTATGGAAGCTGGGGCCGCTCCTACTACCACGCTCTGATCTTGCACTTGCAGAAGCGCTTCGGCCAGACGTTCACCCTGTCGGCCCACCATACGTGGAGCAAGGCAATCGACGAGGCGACGGACTACAATTCGTCCTACGAGCCGCACTTGCAGTGGGACGCTCGCAACGAGCTCGCCCTGTCGCACTTCCACCGCGGGCATCGGTTTGTCGCCAATGTGGTGGCGCAGTCACCTTGGAAGGCAGGCAAGGGGCGCGGTTTCCGGCACAACTTGCTGTCGGATTTCGCGTTCTCAGGCGTGATGCTGGCCCGCTCCTTCGCTCCTTTCAATCTCAACGCTAACTTCGACACCATAGGAGACCGGCATACCGACACGCATCGGCCTTGGGGCCTCGGTCGCAACGTAGGCGTGGGACCGGCCTTCTTCGGTATGGACATCCGCCTGACCCGCTCGTTCTCCCTCACGGAGAAAGTCGACATGCGGATCGTCGGCGAGGCCTTCAACCTGCTGAACCGCACCAACTTCCGGGCCGTGAACGGCATAGTCGGCGACATGACTCTCGAGGAGGTCCCGGATCGCCCTACGGGTAGGCGCGGGAATGTCACGGAGCCGTTCTCGTTCACTTCCGCATTCGATCCGCGGCAGTTCCAGCTCTCGCTGCGGCTGGCGTTCTAGTCCCAACGCAGCGTAAACTTATTGACGCAATCGTCCACCTTGCGGCGGCGCGAGAGGTCCAGTCGCGCCCGCGCCGAAGGCTTCGACGTGTGCCTGGGTAGATGTATTCGCTAGGGCGCGCGACCGCCTGACCCGCGAAGAGTGGGCCAGCCTCGTTCGGAACACGTTTTGAGCTGGGTTCGAGGATCGCCACGAGCCCGTTTCGGGGTAGTCATTCCGGCCCTGCAAGCCCGAGGAGAGGGCCGTTTTCTTCGTTTCCGCGCCGATTGCGTAGGGGCGCTTAGTAAGCTGGACGAACGATCGATATGCTGGACAGCGCTGGATGTGGCCTCGCTCGGCCGGGGGGAAGATGGCGACCGTGCGGCCTCGCCGTCATTCAGATGACCCTGACCGCGACAGCTGCCCGACAGCGGCAACTCTGCCGATCGTGGTGCGGGGCACGGTGAAGGGGGTCGACTCGGTTCCTGACTGCCGCGTCGCCCATGCTCGGGAAACGCCGTGGCACAAAGCTCGCGTCAACGGTGCCGCCTCCCCGCAGCTGGGGAGATTCCGGTGAGACGTCAGGTTCCGTCCCGCAGGACCCGCACCGTCGCCGTCGGGCAGACCGGCTTCGGGCTCGGACGCGACAACGTCCAGGTCCTTGGCCTCGACGTCCACAACCCAGTCTTCGTCGTCTCCAGCCTGACGATCATTGCGTTCGTGGCCGGGGTGCTCGCGTTCCGAGACACCGCTGCGGGCGCATTCGAAGCGTTGTACTTCTGGCTCACCTCGACGTTCGATTGGGCATTCATGGCCGCCGGAAACGTCCTGGTCCTTTTTTGCCTTCTGATCGTGGTCTCGCCCCTCGGGCGCATACGCCTGGGCGGCCCCGACGCCAAGCCGGACTATTCCACTTGGTCGTGGGCCGCCATGCTGTTCGCGGCCGGAATCGGCATCGGTCTGATGTTCTTCGGAGTTGCGGAGCCGATCGAGCACTTCCGGAATCCGCCATTCGGCGTCCACGCCGATGAGACCGCCACCGCGCAGAGCCTTGCCGTCGCGGCTGCCATCTTCCACTGGGGCGTTCACCCTTGGGCCATGTACGCGGTGGTTGCTCTAGCGCTTGCATTCGCCGCCTACAACCTCGGCTTGCCGCTGACCCTGCGGTCAGCGTTCTATCCAGTCTTAGGTGACGCAGTGTGGCGGCGGCCCGGCCACCTCATCGACATCCTCGCCGTGTTTGCCACGCTCTTCGGGCTCGCGACATCGCTCGGCCTAGGGGCCGAGCAGACGGCGGCGGGCCTAGACCATCTGTTCGGCGTGCCGGCGACCGACACCACCAAGGTGATGCTGATCGTTGTCATCACGTCCGTCGCGCTCGCCTCGGTGGTCGCGGGGATGGACAAGGGAGTGAAGCGGCTGAGTCAGGCCAACCTGCTGCTGGCTTTGCTGTTGCTTCTGTTCGTTCTGGCGGTCGGGCCAACCCTGGACCTGCTCAGTGGGTTCGTCTTCAGCGTCGGCCACTACATCGCGGCGATCGGACCGCTCAGCAGCTGGGTCGGTCGCGACGACCTCGACTTCATGCACGGGTGGACCACCTTCTTCTGGGCGTGGTGGTTTTCCTGGTCACCCTTTGTCGGTCTGTTCATCGCCCGCGTGTCGCGCGGCCGCACGGTGCGCGGCCTCGTTGGCGGCATGCTGGTCTTCCCGGTGCTGCTCTCCGCACTCTGGATGAACGCGTTCGGTGGAACGGCGCTGTCGCACTATCTCGATCAAGGCCGTACCGGGGTGGTCGACGCCGTTCAGGCGCAGCAGCCGGAACTGGCCCTGTTCATCATGCTGGAGGCCTTGCCGCTTGCCAGCGTCACCTCGTGCATTGGCATCGTCTTGGTGATTGTCTTCTTCGTCACCTCCTCCGACTCCGGATCACTGGTGATCGACACGATCACCGCGGGCGGCAAGCTCGACGCACCGATCGTCCAACGCATCTTCTGGTGCACGTTCGAAGGGATCGTCGCCATCACCCTGTTGGTCAGTGGCGGGCTGGTGGCACTGCAGACCGCCGCACTCATCGCAGGCTTTCCTATCGCCTTGATGCTGGTTGCAATGTGCTGGAGCAGTTGGAGGGGTCTGCGCGCTGCCCGCTTGGGCCGAGGATGAAGCTGGCGGGCGAGAGCGCGGGAGGAACGACGGGACATCGTGAGGGCTGAAGAGCCTGCTCCAGCCCGACAGGGCCTCTTGTGTGGCCGGATCATTCATCGAAATGGCCCGCGGTGGTTAGCCTAGCGCTAGCAACGGTGCACTCCTGCTCTGCGCTGGAGTCAAACGCGCCCTCGCAGGCAGCGGGCTCGCGGCGTGTCGACCTCGCAGCCTTGCGATCAGAGGGTCGCGAGCACTGCGGCGGCCGCATTGTACCCGCTTCTGACCGCGCCTTCCATCGTGGCGGGCCAACCGGTGTCGGTCCAATCGCCGGCAAGGAAGAGATTGGGAAAGCAAGTGTGGGGGCCGGGCCGCGAGCGTTCCAAGCCCGGAACTGCCGAATAGGTGGCCCGCAACTCCTTGATCACCCGGCTCCGACGCAATTCCGCCTCTCTGGCCCGGGGAAAGGTCGCTCGAAGCTGTGCCACGGCCCGCTCCGCGATTTCCGCAGGCGCGTCGCGTACCAGGCTGCGCGCCGCGCTGACGACCCCGAGGTAGTAGCCTCCCCCCTTGTGGAAGATCCACTGGACCTCCCCGTCAACCAGCATCGCGTGCCCGAGTTCCGTGATCGGCCTGTCGAACCAGAGATGAATTCCGACGATCGGAGAAGGTTGAAAGCGCGTCAGCTGGTCTTCCATGCCCAGCCCTGGTATTAGCGCCGTCACTCGGTCGACCGGGACCGCGCTGATGTAGAAGTCGGCCGCTTGGTCGCGCGGATCGATCGCCGTCACCTTGGAGCCGAGGTGGAGCCGTACCGATGGACCGAACTGACCCGTCAGGGCGGGGGAGTACAACTCGTCGAGCGGCACGGCCGGGACGCCCATTTCGTAGCTGGTGCGGGAGCCTAGCAACCCTTCGCCGAAGACCTGCAAGGCTGGCAGCGCGGACGCTCGCTCAGGCTCCTCATTCAGGGCGCTGACAATCACCGGCCGCCAGAAATGCGCGATTGACCGGGCCGTGGCACCGTGCTGCCTGAGCCAGTCCGAGAACGTGATGTCGTCCAGATCGTCGCGCTTGCGCGCTCGCGACACGGCTCTCAGGCAACGGAGCAGAGAGAACTTGTCCTTCCAGCCCAGACCGCGCATTTGAAGCAGGGACCGAGCCAGGTGCAGAGGTGCGGGCAGGGGATCCCTGAAGAGCCTGTCGTGCGTCCCGCTCCGGCCGACCAAGTGCAGGGTGGACTCGAAGACGATTCGATCCGCGACCCCGCACCTGCGATAAAAGTCCATTAGTTCTGTGCAGCAGCGCAGCAGCACGTGCTGGCAGTTGTCGATGTGCTCGGAGTCCGGGTCGGCAGGCGCGAGGCGATACGACGCTGCCCGTCCTCCGAGGAACGGGCGCGCCTCGTGTATGTCCACGTCCAGGCCGGCCTCGCCGAGCCGCGCGGCGGCCGCGAGGCCGGCCCAGCCCCCGCCGGCGCTCTTAACGCGGGGGATTACCGCCCCCGCCCCCGGGCCCGGAGGCCGAGGGCCTGGGCCCCGAACCCCC
>VXRL01000041.1:86570-195730 GCA_009838515.1 Terriglobia bacterium
CGCGCGCTGGGGTCCGGGGGGTCTCGTGTTTTACCCCCCCGCCCCCGGCGGCCCGCGGCGCCGGCGGTGGGTCGGGTCCTACCGGAAAGCCGCCGCCGACGATCTTCACGCGGGGAATGACGGCACCCTCCCCGTGGCCCTGAGCCAGAGGGCATGGCCCGCGATCCCCAGCTTGCTTGGCTTGGAGAGCCCAAGCTCTTGCGATAAGACATCAAAGCCCGCCCGCCGTATCCGTTTCAGAATCCCGCGGTAGGTCGCGATCATGGCCCATAGCGCCGCTCGGCAGGGCGGGCTGGTCATGCCCAGCAGCGCGGCGGACTCTCTGTAGAAGCGATCGGCCCTTTGGTACTGGAAATCCATGAACTTCTGGAACCGATCCTCGCCTGCCCGCACTGATCCAGACAGAAGTTCGTCCCTGCTGATGCCGTACTCCGCCAGCTCGCACTGCGGGAGGTAGACCCGACCCATCTCGGCGTCGGCAGCGATGTCCCGCATGATGTTTGTCAGCTGGAACGCGATCCCGCACCGCTCGGCCAGTGTCAAGGCCTGGCGGCCTTCGAATCCGAAGACGTGGATCGTGGTCATGCCGACCACCGAAGCGGCCCGATAGCAATAGCTGTAAAGGTCCTCGAAGTTCTCAAACACCTGTCCAGAAAGGTCGCCTTCCATGCCGTCCAGCAGGTCGAAGGAGTAGGAGCGTGGTATGGCATGGCGCTCGCACGCGTGGCAGAACGCCGCCAAGACGCGGTCTTCTCTGGAGCCTGCGAAGTGGCGCTGCAAGTTGTTGCGCCACTCTCGGATCGCCACTCGCCGGGAGTCCACTGTCAGGTCCGCTTGGTCGACGATGTCGTCACTGTGGCGCGTGAAGGCGTAGATCGCGCACATCGATTCCCGCTGCAGCGGCGGCAGCAGCCTGAACGAGTAGAAGAAGTGCCGGGCGCGGGCCTTGGCGATACGGCGGCAGTGCTCGTAGGCCTCTTCAACCGTGGGCATTGTGCGCCTCTGAAATCGCCAGCGGAGCTCGTGCCAGGCGGCGCGCCAATACCCGTGCTAGTAGCGCGGCGTGATCCGCCGCAGTCACAACGGGCCGCTTGGAAATGGTGTCGAACCCGGCCGAGCGGATCTTGGCAAGCACCGCGATGCCTGCCCTGGCGAACATTTCGATCTCGACGCTCAGGCGGCCGGACAACCGATCTGCCAGCGGCAGGCCCGCGACGAAGAGGTCGTGCGCGCGCTCGGTCAGATCGCGTACAGTCTCGCGCAATTTCGGCGACGCCGCGCCTCGCGCCATGTCCGCGGCTAGCGCATCACGGCCAGTGCCGTGCGCCCGCATTACGTCCTCGGGCATGTATACCCGGCCTATGCGCCAGTCTCGGGCCACGTCCTGCCAGTGGTTGGCGAGTTGCAAGGCCGTGCAGATGGCATCAGACAGCTTGAAGAGGTCCGGGTCGCGGTAACCGTTGATCCGCAGTACCAGCCTGCCGACAGGGTTGGCGGAGTAGCGGCAGTACTCGAGCAGGTCCTCGTAGCCAGCATAGTTGCGCTTGGACTGGTCCTGCTCGAAGGCGTGCACAAGGTCTTCGAAGTCCTGGCGGGGAAGCTCGTGGCGCGCAGCGGTCTCCTTCAGGCTCACGAACACGGGGTGGTGGGCCTCGCCGCACTCCATTGCCGCCAGTTCCTCGCGCCACCACCGGAGCAGGTCTAGGCTTAGATTCGGATCGCCGGTCTCGTCGCCAAGATCGTCGGCCCAGCGGCAGTATGCGTAAACGTTGCAATAGTCTTGGCGCAAGCGTTTGGGGACCAGAAGGCTAGCTACGGAGAAGTTCTCGTAGTGCTCCCGCGTCAGGCTGCGCGTGTAACGGAGGGACTCCTCAAGGCCCCAAGCCGGGAATGTCCTGCCATGTGCGCGCAGGAATTCGACGGGCTCGAGCGCAGCCATGCTCTTAGTATCCCGCCGCCACGCCTTCGCTTCTCGAGTCGGCCGCGCCCATCAGTGCTTCCGGACCCACTTCGATGGCTTCGATGTGGCCCAGGCGTCGACCGAATGACAGCACATGGCCGAACGCTCTCAGCCGCTCGCGGGTGTCGGCCGAAGCGCCCGACGGCTCCATGTACAGCCGATCCGGCATCCACTGATGGTGGAATCGCGGGAAGTCCACCGCCTGTTGGACATTCATGCCGAAATCCACGACGTCCAAGAGAACCTGCGTGACCGAGGTAATGATCGTCGGCCCTCCTTGTGCCCCCAGCACGAGCCTGGTCGCGCCATCTCGCACCACGATTGTCGGAGACATGGCTGACAGAGGACGCTTGCCCGGTTCGATGGCATTGTTCTCGCTCTGGAGCAGACCGTAGGTGTTGGGGCTGCCCGGCTTGGCCGTGAAGTCGTCCATTTCGTTGTTCAGCAGCACGCCCGTCCCTTTGGCGGTGACGCCGGAGCCGTAGCCTCCATTGAGCGTGTATGTCACCGCTACGGCGTTGCCTGCGGCATCGACGACCGCGTAGTGCGTGGTCTCATCGCTTTCATAGCCGCTCGGACGGCTGTCGCCCACCGTTGCGCTTGGGCTCGCCTTATCCCCGCGAATGCTCTTGCGACGCTCGGCTGCGTAGGCCTTCGACAGCATGCCTTGCAGCGGGATGTCCACAAAGTCCGTGTCGCCGAAAAAGCGCGCCCTGTCTGCGAAAAAGCGCCGCATGGCTTCGGCCGCGAGGTGAATCGTGGTTGCCGAACCTGCTCCAGTGGCAGCAAGGTCGAATTCCTCCAAGATGTTGAGGATCTGGATCACGCCGGCACCGCCGGAACTCGGAGGAGGGGCGCTCAGCACCTCGTGGCCGCGATAGGTCCCCTTCACTGGCCTCCGCTCGACCGGCACGTAGCTGGCGAGGTCACCGGCGGAAATGGTCCCGCCGTTGGCGGACATGTCGGCAGCGATCAGGCGAGCCGTCCGGCCCTCGTAGAATTCGTCCGGGCCGACGCGCGCGAGCCGTTCCAGCGTGGCTGCCAAGTCGGGCTGCCGGAACGTGTCGCCCATCCGGAACGGACTGCCGCCGTTTAGGAAGATCCGGCGCGACTCGGGGAAGCGGCTCAGCCGGCTGCTCGACTTGAGCGACTGGGCCAGGTCCCAGGTCACTTCGACGCCGTCATTGGCCAATCGCAGTGCGGGGTCGACCATGCTGGCCCATGTCTTGGTGCCATATTTGTTCAAAGCCAAGGCCAGACCTCGCACCGTGCCTGGCACGCCCGCCGCCCGGTAGCCGACAAGGCTCTCCTCCGTAGGATTTCCGTCTTGGCCGATGTACATGTCGCGCGTGGCGGAGCCCGGGGCGCGCTCTCGAAAGTCGATGAACGTCGATCGACCATCGGCCAAGCGCAGCAACATGAATCCGCCGCCGCCGAGATTGCCAGCGTTTGGCTCGGTGACTGCGAGAGCGAGCCCGACCGCCACCGCCGCATCGACCGCGTTCCCGCCGCCTCGCAGCACCTCCACGCCGACCTGGGTGGCATGCCGCTCCGCTGTGACCACCATGGCGTGGCGGGCGTAGACAGGCTGGGGCTCGAAGCCAGCGGCCTTGCCGACGACGAGCAGTGCGAGTACTATCACTCGCGCTAGCCATGCCCGTCGCCGGGCGGGGATTGGGGCATGTACTGAAGCGCCATGCCCGCAGGCGCCAGTGTTGAACAGAATTGCATGGGTTTGTATCAACCGGGCCATTCTCACTGCTATTGCAGCACACCCGCGAAGTGTGGGCAGCTTAAGTGTCGTACAAGCGCCGTATGGCTGTTGTCGGGTGAGTGCTGCTAGGCCTGCCGCGATACCGGGCGAAATCTCCGGGAGACGCGGTGTCGCGTAATCAAATGAAAGTTAAACTTTATGACAGTGGCGGGCCGAGCTACTGGTGGCGGTGCCGCCTCACCGTAGCTCCTTAAGCAGGCGCTTCGCCTCGGGGGATTCAGGATGCTGTCTGACAACTTCCTCGGCGGCTCGCTTCGCTGCTTCGGGCTGGCCTTGCAGTGCGAGCGCTTGGACGTGCAACAGGGCCGCTTCCAGATTGTTCGGTGCCAGCTGCTTGGCACGCTGGATTCGGTCAAGGGCTTGCGAGATGTTGCCGGCCTGAAGCTGGTAGCGCGCCAAGTACAGCTGGGGGACGGGAGAGTCGGGATCAGCCTCGGCGGCGCTCAGGAACGCCGCCAGGCCTTGGCTGGGGTTCCCGATCTGCATGTGCAGCACACCGAGACTGGTATGGATCTCGGCAGTGTCGCGGCCAAGCTGGAGCGCTAGCTGGTACTCGCGCAGGGCGTCTTCCGACTTGCCTTGAGATGCGAGTGCAGCGCCGAGGTTCTCCCTCAAGCGGGGATCTTCCGGTTGTGCCTCGATGGCACGGCGGAACAGTGCCTCAGCGGCGTCCAGTCGACCCTGCGAGAAACGGATGTAACCAAGAGCGGAAAGGGCCTGGCCGTCGCGTGGCTGTTGCGCGAGCGCCTGCTCCAGCTGTGACTCGGCCTCGCCGACGGCGCCTCGCCGCACTAGCAACGAAGCTAGATTGACCCTGGCATCGGTCAGGCCCGGCGCAGCGGCCAGAGCTTCCCGCAACACGGCTTCGGCACGCTCGACCTCGCCGTCCGCGATCAGCGCTCCTGCCAGATTGTTCAGCAACAGGGGGGAACGCCCTCCCTGGGCGAGTGCCTCGTCGAACATCGCGCGAGCCGCCGTTCCCAGGCCCCGTTCGGCGAATGCTGAGGCTAGCTCTTGGTAGTCCCGGCGTGGCTGCGACTTCGCCCAGCGGCCCGCAAATGGCAGCGTTTCCCTGTTCTGGGCATGCAGGTCGGCCAAGACCCGATCCGGCTCGACCTCGCCGCGATAGACCTTCACGATCCGGCCCTCGCCGTCTAGGAGGAAGCTCGTCGGAATGGCCAGCGCCCTGCGCCGGTCGAACAGACGTTCGTTGAGCACGCTGTAGGCCTCGGCCGTCTTCGAGTCAGCCAGTAGGACTGTGTACGAGAGTCCCAATTCCGCACTCAGCTTTTCGACGGCGGCGGATTGGGAGCGATCGTCAACGGATACCGCCAGGATCTTGACGCCAGCAGTGCGCAGCTCGTCGAGCTGGCTCTGGAACAGCGCGAGTTCGCTTCGACACGGCGGGCACCACGTTGCCCAAAAGTTGAGCAAGACCGGGCTCCCGCGCTGCCCGGAGAGGCGTACTACGCCAGCTTGGCCTGCGATTTCGTCGAGCACGAAGTCTGGTGCTGGCACGGGCTTGGCGAGCCACGTCCCGCTTTCCCCTGCGCTTCGAACACTCCGGGCGGGTTCGGATGCAACAGCGGAGGGTTCGGGCAGTGAAGCGGAGCGAATCGCACCCTCGCCTTCCACCAACACGATGCCGCCCTGTTGCGGTGGCTCGTCGAACGCCTCGACTGTGCCCAAGGGCCAGCGCACGCGAACGCTGCGAACAGTCTCTTCGCTGCCCAGGCCGAAGGTAGCGACGCGCGAGCGCTGGGACAAGTAGCCGCTGCCCGAAACGATCTCGCGCATCAGCGTACGGCGGTCGGTGGTCAGCCACACCCGCCCGCCGACACCGTCGCGGTTGCTGCTGGTTCCCTGCAGGCGCACGGTCAGGCTCCTTGCCCGGCCCGGGCGCATGTCGTTGCGGAACGCCCGCAGCTGCCTGCCGTTGCGGTTCTTCAGGATCAAGTCTTGATCCCCGTCGCCGTCAAGATCCAGCGGCACGAAGGCACGCCCGTCAGAATCAAGGTCCAAACCGGTCAAGAACGAGAAATCGTCGAACGTGCCGTCCCCACGGTTGCGAAAGCACAGGTTGCGCTCGCGACCGCTCCAAGTCCCGTCGGAGCGGATCAAGATGTTGATGGCCCGCCAAGCGTCGGCGTAGCCCTTGGATCCCTGCGCCTGCAGAGGCGATTGCGACACGACCTGCCGCCAAAAGAAGCTTCAAAGGTCGTCCAGGCGCTCCCCCGTGATGTAGCCGTTCTGCACGAACAGATCGAGCAAGCCGTCACTGTCGAGGTCGACAAAATCCGACGCCCAGGCCCATCGCCCCGTTCGCACCAGTGCCTCTTCGCTGACGTCGCTGAAGCCCTGCTCGCCGTCGTTGCGGAACAGCGAGTTGCCCTGTGCCTGGCGTCGGAATAGGGCGCGCTGGCTTGCCGTTGGCGCGATGCCTTCGAAGCGCTGGCTGCCCGTGATGCGCAGCCCCGCAGAAGACCACATGTTCGCCGTGTAGAGATCCAGATCCCCATCGCCGTCGTAGTCGCCCCAAGCCGCGGACATGCCGGCGCCGAGATCCTCAACGCCCAGTTCGGCGGCGACGTCGTCAAAGGTGCCGTCGCCGTTGTTGCGATAGAGGTTGTTCCGTCCGAAGTCGTTAGCCACGTATAGGTCCGGGTCACCGTCGTCGTCGTAGTCCCCCCATGCGGCGGCGAAGCTGAAGCGGTCGTTGGTCGGCCCGAACCCGGCCGCGTCGGCAACCTCCTCGAACCGCCCGCTGCCATCGTTGCGGAACAGCAGGTTCGGCGGGCCGTTTACGGCGTCATAGTAGGGAGTCGGTGCGTCGTATTCCTCCCCGGGCTGCCAGAAGTCGTAGGCGCACACATACAGGTCCAAGTCGCCGTCCAGGTCGTAGTCTGCCAATGCGGCTCCGGTGAACATCGCTGCCCTGTCCTGCCCGATGTCGAGGGCGGCGTCGTCGAACCGGAACCTGCCGCCGTCATTGCGAAAGAGCAGGGGTGCCGACCCGATCAGAATCACGTCTTGGTCGCCGTCGCCGTCCAGGTCGCCGAACAGCGCCATCGACGTCTCGTCGAGAACGTCAAGGCCGGCCCGTAGCGTCACGTCCGAGAACGTGCCGTTCGCGTTGTTTTTAAAGAGACGGTTCGGCAGGCCGCTGGGCTGGCTCACATAGAGGTCGTCCAAGCCATCGCCGTCGAAATCCCCCAGCGAGACGCCCTGGTGGCCATAGATCGAAACTCCCAGAGCTGCGTCCAGAGTGTCCCTCCAGTGGTCCACTCCGAAGTCCAATTGCTTCCGCAGCGCATCGATTCCGCCAAAGACCTCGTCCGTGATTTCGCTGAAGCCGCTGCGGTCCGCGCTCGCTTGCCTGAACGCTCCGATACGGGTCTCGCGCAGTTCCCAGCCGGCCGAGGTCTCTGCCCACGACATGTCCACCGCCCCGAGTTTGGAGAGTAGGCGGCCGTCGGTCGCCGCGCCGCCGAGCTCGACTCTCGCGGCCACGCGGGCCGATCCGCTCGCTGAGCCGCTGCGACCGGTAGAGACAATCTTGAATTCTGCGAGGCCGAGAGAGCGGAAGGTCCCGGTGTGCTCCTTGAGCGGCTCGAACGAGTTCGGATCCACGACCAGCGCCTTGGCGATGGCCTTCAGCTCAGCGTTGATTGCCTCGTAGTCCTGCTCCCCGATCCACACATCGAGGCTTGGATCGACCTTGGCGAGCAGCCGGTCGACCGGACGCTCGCGCTCGAATTCGACCTGTAGGCTGAAGTCCGCGTCCTGTGCCCAAGCCAGGGCCGCGAACGCGGCCAGCGACGCTGCGCGAATCGCCTTCACCTAGCGTGCATTGTACTGGGGGCCGTTCCGTAGGCCGGGTGATCCGGGACGCCGCCAAGAGAACCGGCCCGTTCCAAACGCCAGTTCGGAGCGGGCCGGGGAAGCCAATCGGTCTGGCTGTGTCCGCTAGAACTCGAGGCGCAGGCCCAGCTGGGTCTGACGACCGGTACCGATCGTGCCGCGAATGCGTCCGAAACCGGAATTGCCACGACGCCTCTCGGGGATCCTGAAGTTGGCGTGGTTGGCGATGTTGAAGAAATCGGCCCGGAATTCCAGCCGCGACGTCTCAGTGATATTGAAACGTTTCTGAATCGACACGTCCACGACGGCGAAACCGGGCCCGCAGCAGACATTGCGCGGCGAGTTCCCGAACACTCCCACGCCCGGTCTTGTGAACTGGGACGTGTCGAACCACTCCAACAGCTTGGCCTCTTTGGAACGCCCACCTGACAGCACGTGGTCGCCCGCGACATTGGGTCGCTGGCCGTGGCTGAAGGTGTTGCTTTCGTTTCTCTGCTCAATGATGCCGTAGGGAGACCCCGTGCGAAACTCTGCGATCACGCCCAGACCCCAGCCGCCGATGATCCCGTTGAGAACGGGATTCTCGATTGAGAGCGCCCTGCCGCGGCCCACGGGCAGTTCGTAAACTCCGCTTGCCACGACGCGATGGCGGATATCGTTGCCCGACAGCGCTTTGTCAAGGTGCCGCAGCTGGAAGTGCGTGTAGCCGTTGTTTTGCTCGCCGCCCAGTTCGTTGGCGGACTCGACGTCGTCAATGAATTTCGACCACGTGTAGTTGATGAGGTAACTCAAGCCACTGGAGAATCGCTTCTCCGCCTTCAGATTCAGCGAATGATAGGTCGAGTTGCCCCAGTCCGGGCTCTCCACCCACACGGCGTTGTATTGAGGGAACAATCGCGCGTTTTGACTCTGGGTTTCCGGCCCTCTACCGCCGACCAGCGGGATCATGTTCTGGTTGTAGTTTTGGCCGCCCAGCTTATGTCCGACGTTGGCCTGGTACTGGGCCTCGAGCAAGATGCTGCTGGGCAATTGCTTCTGGATGGTGAAGTTCCACTGCTGCGCATAGCCGTTCTGCTGGTGCTGCTGGATGTAGTCCGGCGAAACCGTGCGACGCCCTGTTACCGTCGCGCCGAAGGTGCCCACACGATCAGCGTCGGTGAATGGCTGCACCGTCGGCAGACCCTCGCTGAGCATGAAGGCGGGAGTAAAGCCACCGTCGGGCGAGTTGATGTCCAGCGTCCGGGAGAACGTCCAGAACTGCGTGAACGGAACTGCCCGAGCGTAGGCGCCGTTGTAGTTGACGCCGTATCCCGCTCGAATCACGATTGTGCTCGTCGCGCGATAAGCGAGTCCGAAGCGTGGCCCGAAGTTGTTGCCATCGAGGTCGTGGGCATACTTTCCACGACCGTCGCGGCCGGCAAACAGCATCACGCCAGGGCAGTTGCACACGGAATTGTTGGCAAGCGGATCGAAGCCGCTCTGGTTGTTGTTCAACTCCCAACGCGGAGTATCGATCTCCCAGCGCAGGCCGAGGTTCAAGGTCAGCTTGTCGGTGGTCTTCCAACTGTCCTGCACATAAAAGCCCCAGTAGTCGCTGCGCGTGTTGAGAATGTCGGTGTCAACAAGCTGGCCGCGGGTCGTCCAACCGAGCAAAAGCTGCGCCAAAGCGTCGCCGGTAGCGCGGTTATTGAAGTCGAAACGGCCACCCGCTGACGCATTGAAGTCGTCTTGGTTGCGCGAGTAGCGGTACTCCATGCCCCACTTGACGCTGTGGGCACCCTTGAACCAAGACGTGTTGTTGACGACTTGGTGGGTGCGGATGGGCAATTGGAGGCGTTCTTGGTTGCCTGCGCCCAGGCGCGTGTAGCCGACCACATTCACAGTGGCGAAGAATTCCGGGTCGACATTGGGCACGCCCAGTTCCCCGTTCTTCCCGCTGCCTGTGCCCAGCCCCCTCGTTGTGAAGGTACGGTTGCCGTATGTGTAGCGGAACTCGTTCACCATCGTCGTGGTGAAGTTGTGGTTCCAGGTGGAAGTGGACACTAGGTTCGAGCGAGTCTGTCTTGAACCGCGGAAGTCGGCGAACTCGTTGGGGTACACGGGCGCGGGCCAAGCTGGCGCGTTGACGTTGCTGAAGCGGCTGGAGATGCGGTCCTTCTGCCCGAAGTTGTGGTCAATCTTGATTGTGAGAAAGTCCGACTGACCCCGGTTGGAGACGTTCTTGACGTAGTTGTCTCGCGGAGCGGCCGTCACTGGACCGGGAGCGTTGGGATCCGGGTACAGGCGGGCGAAGGCGCTGCCAAGAGGATCGATCCGATCCGCGGGAATCCTGTTCATCGGGAAAGGCTCGCCGGAGAGCGGGTCGATCAGATCGAAGCCCGACCGCGCCGAGAAATCTCCCATGTTTTTCTCGGCCGGATGGGGCACGTCGGTGTTGGCAACCGTGATGCCGTCGCTGCGACGCTGTCCCTCGAAGTTGACAAAGAAGAAGGTCTGGTCCTTCTTGACCGGACCTCCCAACGAGCCACCGAAGATGTTGTAGCGCAGCGGTGCGATGCTGGGCGCGAAGAACGTTCGGGCGTCGATCGCGTCGTTCCGGAAGTTGTGGTACAGGGCTCCGTGGAAGTCGTTGGTGCCCGAGCGCGTGCTCATGATGATCAGGCCGTTGCCGCTGCGACCGAATTCGGCGGCATAGTTATTGGACTCAACCTTGAACTCGCGCAGCGATTCTACCGGAGGGTTGAGGTTTAGCTGGGCGATGCCCAGTGCCATGTTCTGCACGACGCCGCCGTCGAGGTGCCACATCTGGTTGCGGGAGCGGCCGCCCGCCATCGAGAAGAAGGGCAGGTCGTAGAGGCCGCCGCCGGAGGTGGCGAAGGTCACGTTGCCGGCTAGCTTGATCAGCTGTCCCGCCTGGCGGCTGCCGACCGGCATCTGGGCGACTGTGGTGCGTTCGATGAACTGACCCACGGTCGTGTTCTCGGTCTCCAGCAGCGGTGCCGAGCCGGTCACCTCGATGGTCTCGGTGATCTCGCCGAGTTGGAGCTGGATGTTCACCGTCTTGGTCAGGCCGGTCTCCATCACCAGCCCTGACTGGCGGTACGTCTTGAATCCGACGGACTCGCAGCGCAGCTCGTACGTGCCGGGCTGCACCAGTGTGAAGTTGAAGCCGCCGGACTCGTTGCTCTGTGTCGAGGCCTCGACGCCGGTGTCCGAATTGGTCAACACCACGTCGGCGGCGACGATGACGGCGCCTGTGGCGTCAGCAACGGTGCCGGTTAGGCCGGACTGCTGAGCGAGAATCGGCGAAACCCCCAGCAAGAGACCCGCGGCGAACGTCGCGAATAGAATTCGTGCGCGCATCAAAATACTCCCCCCTGATTGCAAATCAACCCAAGTAGTGTCTTGCAAACTTACGCACCATGCTACCACGCGGGTTCAGATTCCGAATCAGTGCCGCACTCGAGTACGGCTCTTCCGAGAGCGACGTTCGGTGGCCTGCCTTAGAGCGCCCACTGCCTTGCTAGTCGAGGCGCACAGCCTCCATGGAACGGGCTCTTCTCGAGACGCCTGTCGGCAGTCCCGTGAGTGCGCGACCCACCCGCTGTGGTGGGAATCGCTGTCCGGTCGCTACCAGAGAAACTTCAGCTGGAACCGGAATGTGCGTCCGTCGTTGAGCGTGTTGTTGATTTGACCGAAGTTCGGCGAGGAAAGTCCCTTCCCAGGCTCGGCGAACTGCGGCGTATTGAAGAAATTGATCGCCTCAGCGCGGAGCTCCATCGACCATTCCGGTCCGATTCGGAAGCGGCGCGAGAGCGAAGCGTTGACGTTGGCGATCTTGCCCTTGCGGAAGGTGTTGCGCCCGAGGCTGCCGGCCTGCTCGGCGGGCGCGTCGATGAAGCGAAAAGCGCTGCGCGGCAACAGTGACTCGGACGTGTCCGGGGAGCCGATGACACGTCCGAGGACCGACGGGTCGACCAGCATCGGCCGGTCGCCCCTGCGCCCGTCGATGTTGCCGAAGCCAGGTCCGTCGGAGCCGGACCCTAGCGAGAAGGGCGTCCCCGACTTGAGCAGGGACACCGTTGAGAGCGTCCAATTGCTCAGGAGCCTCCCGGGCCAGTGCGGTGCTAGGCCGCGAGGTGTCGTGTAGCTGGCCTGAAGCAGGAACGCGTGCGGCTGGTCGAAGTCGCTGAGTCCCTTCAGGTCGCGCTGAGATTCCTGCTCTGTCTGTGCAACAGCGATCCGAGCATCAGGCCCGGACGCCGTGTTGGTGTAAGAGCCCCCTAAGTCAATGGCCTTGCTGAGCCAGTAGGAAGCGTTCAGTGACAGGCCCCGCCAGCCCGGCGCTGATAGAGTGACGCGTCCCGCGTCGAAATAGCCCCGCGACCCGTTATGGATGAACAAGTGCTCGAAAGTGCTCTGGTCGGGGCGGCGCTCATTGATGTTCTGGATGGTCGAGACCACGCCGGGAATCTCGCGGGCGCGATTCAGAAAGTACGTGATGATCAGCTTGTGGGCGCGGCTCCCGACGTATCCGAGCTGCAGGCGCCAGTCAGCGGCGAGGCGCTTCTCCCAGCTGAAGTTGTACTGATGCGCGTAAGGCACGGTCAGGTCCGGGCCGGGCTCGATCCGGCTCGAACGGGCGTTCGGGTCGCGCTTGGAGTGATCGACCAAGGAACGCCAATTCGCCAGGGGCGGCTGGATGAAGATCGATGTCACGGTGTGCGGCGCATTCAGGCGGGCCTGCCCGTAGGTGACCGGAAACAGGTCGCCGTAGTGCGACGCGAAGTTGCCTCTCAGCACGCCCGCATCGGCAGGGAGGCGGTACGCGAATCCGAACGAGCCAGCCAGGTTGTTCAGGTCCGAATCCATCGCCAGCTTGGTCTTCCCGGTGACATCGACCGGGCGCGTGAAGGGCTCGTAGCGGACGCCGAGGTTCAGCGTCAGGCGCTTGGTCGCTTGCCAGCGGTCGCCCAGAAAGAAACTGTTTGACCAGTTGCGGAACCCGCGGTAGGTCGACCCCAGGGAGACGGCCATGCGGCTTGGCAGCCCCAAGCGGAGGTTCGTGATGGCGTCGTTGCCGAAGTTTGCGGCGAACAGCAGGAGTCCGCGACCGGCGTCCGGCTCCTCGCCGTTGTATTGGAGGCGGGTCAGGGAGAAGCCAGCTGTGATCTGGTGGTTGCCGCGAGTGTGGTGCAGGGTGGCCGCCTGCCGCCAGCGGTTCTGAGCGCGATCGATCGGGATGTTGGGAAAGGGTCCCAGAAACGTCAGGTCCATGGCGCTCATGAAGATCGGGCCGACCGCGCCCTCCGCGGGTAGCAGGAGGGTGCCGAGGCGGTCGAGGCCCGTCGAGAGTTGGAGTACCGTCGAGGGCGCCAGCGGCAGGCTCCAGGTGAGTCGAGCGGAATGGGATCTGTTGTCGGTGTCGGGATTCTGACCCTTGACCAGTTGGAAGGCGTCGACGTTTTGGGCCGTCCAGGCGTGTCGCAGCGAGAGCTTGCCCCCGGCGACGCCCTCGCGGTCTAGCTGGATCCGGACGGAATCGGTATTGATCCGCTGCAGGCTGTTCGTGTTATGGGCGCGGGCAGCGATGTCGGGCCGGTTCGGCGAGACCGCCGGAAACGCGTCCAGAATCTGCTGGACTTCGAGGCGGGTGGCCGGATCCCTAGCCAGTGGAGTCCGTTCCTCCGGAAGCGGGATGAGGACGTTGCCGTTGACGTTTCCTCGGATCTTGTTTTGGGACACGCCTAAGGTGACTGCGCCCAAGGCACCCAGCGGTGCGGCGAGGTTGACGCCGAAAAGGTTTTCCCTGGCAGGCTGGACGGCGCCCACCTGAAAGAACGAACGGGCCGAGAACACGCTGTTGTTGTGGCGCCAGTAGGCGTCGCCATGGAAGCCGCCGGCGGGAGCGGGCAGGGCGTGCACTGGGGGAGTCGGAGGCTTTCCGTACTCGGAGCCGAAATAGCCTTGGTTGACGGCGAACTCATCGATGATTGTCGCGGTCGTGCCGAGGCGGATATTGAGTTCCTTGAGAGCGTTGTTGTCGACGAGGTTGAACTGGACGTTTTCGTTGCGCCGGCTCTCGCCCGAATCTGAGGCCGTCTCCCCCAGGAGGTTGATTTCCGTGCGCTGCGCGCCGTCGCTCTCAGGCTCCTCAGCGGCATCGCCTTCCGGCTCTGCCTCGGCGCTGGGAGGCTCTGGAGCCGCTTGCTGGCCGGCCAGGCCCGGAGCGTTCCCGGCAGCGAGGACGAGCAGGAGCCCCGCGTGTCCACAGATCAATCTACGGGGCCGCAGCATCCAACCGTATCATCGCATCAGCGACTTCCGGGCTGGGGCTCGCCCAGGTCCTGGTTCGTCCCTGGCGCTGCTATCGAACCAGCGCTTGGAGCCGAAATGTGTGGAAGCGCCGATTGCGGTCTGTCTCATCGCTGTCCCAAGCGCGGCGGACGGGGATGTCGTTCCCGCTGGAGGCGTCACGGGCTGCGGCCAGTTCCCGGGTAAGGTCGATCCACTCACCATCGATGGTCCCTTCGAAGCGGTACAAGACAATGTTGATCTGATTGCCGGACTGCTGGAGAGCCTCGACTTCAAACTTCACCCGGCCTTCCGAGACAATTCCGGAGATGATTGGATCGCTCGTTCCGGCATCGTTGTACGCTTTCCCGCTCAGCGCCGCGCCTCGCTGCACGAACTGGAACGCAATGTCCCTAGCGGGCGTCCGCCCGCGCTCGGGCACGGTGCCGATCCAAGTTCCGGTAAGGTCCGCGGCCGTCAGGCCCGCTGCTAGGACCGCGTACAGGCCAACGATCGCTAGCCAGCGCATGGGACGTCAGGAAACCAGCATTCCCCTGAGCGGACCGCTGCTGTCGGCGAAGCGCTCAACCGGGGCTCCGAAGGCTTCCAGCATTGCCACGTAGAGGTTCGCGAGGGGGTGGTCTTCGCCGTAGATCAGATGCTGCCCGCTGTCGATGCGACCGCCACCGCTGCCGCCGACTAGCACGGGCAACTTGTGCGGGTCGTGCTTCTGGCCGTCCGAGAGAGCCGAGGCGAACAGGATCATCGAATTGTCCAACACCGTGCTCGGGCCTTCGGGCATCTCCGCCAGGCGGCGGAGCAGGTACGCATATTGCTCAACGTGCCAGCGGTTGATGATCTTGTATTCGGCCAGCTTCTGCTCTTCGTTGGCGTGGTGCGAGACGTCGTGGTGACCGGATGTGACGCCATCAAGGAAGCGGAAGCTGACGTTGCTAACGGCATTGCCGAACATGAACGTCGCCACCCGAGTTGTGTCCGACTGGAAGGCCACGGCGATCATGTCCAGCATCAAGCGCACGTGCTCGGAGTGGTTGGAAGGCCGCTCCGCTGGCGCGTCGCGCAGGTCCAGCTTCGCCAACGGCTTCCAGTTGGTGTGCTCGGGCCGGGCGGACCATTGCACCCGCTTCTCCAAGGAGCGCACCGACGCCAAGTACTCGTCCAAGCGGGCCCGGTCCGCGGAGCCCAACCCCTTGCGCAGCCGCTTCGCATCTTGCAGCACGCGGTCCAGCAGCAGGGAATCGAGCCCAGCCTCAGACACGCTCGACCCATGTGCGGCCCGGAAGAGCCGTTCGTATACCGCCCTAGGGTTCAGCTCCCGCGCCAGCGGTGTGGTCGGTGTCGACCACGAGATGTGCGAACCATAGACTCGCGTGTAGCCCACCACGGCGTCGTTGCCGACGGCCACCGGCGTAACGCCGAGTTCGAGCGAGGGCAACGGAGTGAGGTGTCCGCGCGCCTGGACTGCAACCTGATCGAACGAAACCCCATTGCGCAGGTCAGCGCCCTGTGTCTTCTTGATCCTGGCGCAGGTCAGGATCGAGGACTCCTTGACGTAATGGCCGTCCCCGTCCTTGGCCTGCTCGTTCCACAGGTTGCTCAGCACAGTGACTTGCTGCCGGATGTCGGCGAGCGGCTCTAAGCTTGGCGTGAGTTCAAAGTTGCGGCCCGGGGTGGCCGGCGTCCACGTGGCCGGGTACGCGCCGTTGGGCATGTACAGCGCGGCCATGCGGACCGGACTCGGCTGGTCCGACCGACCGCTTCCAACCGCCAGCGCTTCGAGCCACGGCAGCCCCAATGCGACGCCGCTGCCACGCAGCAATGCGCGGCGCGAGATCTGCAAGGCGCGACTGGCAGGCATGGTCAGTGTCGCTCCGGACCCTGCGCGGGACCCGCAACGTGGAGGAATGGCTCGCTGCGTACGACCTCGCGCAGCAGCGCCCAAGCTGAGTATCCTTGGCTCTCGACATGGGTCACGATGGATTCCACGGCACAGGTGTCGGACGCCGTCAGCCCCCTACCAAGAGCATAGCCCAGCAGTCGCTTCGCTAGGTTTCTCAAGAACAGATGCTTGCGCTCCAGCAGAGCTGCCTTAAGACTGGCCGGACCGTCCAGTTGGGTGCCGTCGGGGAGTCTGCCCGTGGCGTCGACCGGGACTCCCCTGTCACGGTCCCTCCATCTTCCCAGCACGTCGTAGTTTTCCAGTGCGAATCCGAGCGGATCGATGCGTTGGTGGCAGCTTGCGCAGCTTGGGCTTCTGCTGTGAGCTGAGAGCTGCTCGCGGATCGACTTGACGGTTTTCCCCTCGCCCGGCTCCTCCAACTCCCCGACATCGGGGGGCGGGGCAGGGGGCGGACTGCCGAGGATCGAATCGAGTATCCATACGCCGCGCAGAACGGGACTGGTGCGGTGCGGGTGCGATGCTAGGGCCGAAATCGACGGCATGCCAAGCAGGCCCCCGCGTCCGGAGCCCTCGGGCAGTTCCATCCAGTTTGGATTCTTCCTGTCTTGCTCCTTCTCCAGGGGCAGCCCCAAGTGTGTGATCAGTGGCTGCGTCAGCACGGTGCCGTCCGAATCGAGGAACTCGAGCACGGACCGGTTGTCGCGAAAGACCTCTCGGAAGAAAAACACGGGCTGCAGCAGAATGTCGCCCCGCAGCTCGGCATCAGCGGCATATTCCGGGAACAGTTCGGGGTCGGGGCCGTGGGTGCCTTCCAGTTCCCGAATCCGCAACCATTGCTCGGTGAACCGCGAGAAGAACTCCAGAGCCCTGTCGTCACGCAGCATGCGCGGAACCAAGCGGTCTAGCACTGCCGGATCGTCCATTTTCCCGGCAGCAGCGATGTCAAGCAGGAGCTCGTCCGGCTGGCTGCCCCAGAGGAAAAATGAGAGCCGTGAAGCCAGCGCATACTGTCCGGAAGCGGGAGCGCTGGTATCGGCCCGTACGTGAAAGAGGAAGTCAGGGGAGACCAAGGCGCTGCGCAGCGCGAAAAAGATCGCCGATTCGAAGTCCAATCCACGCCGTCGCGCCCGCTGCACCAGACGAACGTAAGGTGCGATAGCTGCCGAGTCGACCGGTCGGCGAAATGCCATTGGAAGGAACTCCGCAAGGATTTGCCTGGAAGCTTCGACCTCGGTTTTATTGGGGCCCGGTCGGCCTACGAAGATCTTGGCGCGTGACTTGAACTCCTTGGCCGCAACATCCAGTACGAACTTAGCAGTGGCGAGATACTTCTCAGCCAGCAGGGGCGAGAGAAACAAGGTTTCAGCAGCATTGTCAAAACCCTCCCCGCCAGCGCCGTCAACCGGGAACATCTCGCTGACGTCGATCTGGATGTCGAACAGGTCGCGGATCGTAGCGCTGTACTCGTCGCGATTGAGCCGCCTGATAGGGCTGGGTGTCGGTGGCAGCTCGGCTGCGCATGCTTGGCTTCGCCAGGTTTGCTCGACCCATGCGACGAAGGCGGTTCGCTCCTCCAATGAAGGCGATGGGGCGCCGGCCGGCGGCATTTCATGGTTCGAGACTCTGGCCGCGAGCGAGACCCAGGCGTCAGGGTGCTCGACGAAAGACGCCTCGCTGCGCAACTTATCGGTGCGGAAGCCTC
Organism: Terriglobia bacterium; assembly: GCA_009838515.1. Classification (GTDB taxonomy): domain Bacteria; phylum Acidobacteriota; class Terriglobia; order Bryobacterales; family UBA6623; genus VXMF01. The sequence goes on from VXRL01000041.1 coordinate 104,083, forward strand.
CCGCGGGCGTGCTCCCGCTGTGGCAGGTTCTGCAGTGGTCGTCAAGAAACGAGCTGGCGGACGAACGGTCATACGTATCCTGTGCGCCAGCGGTCAGGGGACCGGCCCACGCAAGCACGCAGAGCCCTGCGGTGGTGCGGGTCAGGCTGCTCGAGAACAACGCTCAGGCTCTCCGTGCACAATGCAGGATTGGCCCCAGCCCGCCGGCGGCATGCGCCGGGACAGCGGCTCCGATGGCGTGTGCTAGCTTAGGAATTGGAAGCATTGCCACTGGGGCTCTTGTTGAGCCACGATAGCTCAGTTGGTAGAGCAGCGGTTTCGTAAACCGCAGGTCGTCGGTTCGAGTCCGACTCGTGGCTCCATCGTATCTCGGTCCGACCCGGACACATAGGTTACGGGACGTACCGGAGAGATAGGTTACAACTTCGTTCCGGCCGCTCCGGCTTGACTGCTGCTTTGCGCAGCGATCCCCCGGGCGATGAGCATCCGCGTGTCAGTGGTTCGCAGTTGTGTGCGGGCGGTCAGTCGACCAGCCACAAGCCTTCCAAGAGAGGCCATTCATCGTCCACCCAGATCGCCAGCTCCCGGAATCCGCCCTCCTGCATCGCGTTGCCGATCTCGGCGCGCTCGAATTTGTACGAGCTCTCGGTCCAAATCGTTTCGCCACTTCGAATGTCGCAAGTGGCACTGGCCAAGGGGATCGGCACGCTTTGGTCGCGGGTGGCGAGGAGGTGCATCTCGACCCTCCGCTCGCCCTCGTCGTAGCGAACTACGTGCCTGAACGAGTCTAGGTCGAAGCTGGCACCCAGTTCGCGGTTGACCCGGCCCAGGACGTTGCGATTGAACGCGGCGGTCACGCCGGTGGGGTCGTCGTATGCCCGCAGCAGGTCGGCTTTGGGCTTTACAAGGTCGAACCCGATCAGGAAGTAGTCTCCGGGCCGTAGCGCGGACCGCAGTGATGCTAGGAACGAACCGCGGTCGTCAGGGCCGAGATTTCCGATGCTGCTGCCTAGGAACAACAGCATCAACGGGACGTCTGCTGGGCGAGACTCGCGCATGGACCGCACGCCGTCCACATAGGCGCCGTGGTAGGGGAGCACAGGGACGAGGTCACCGAGTTCCTGCCGGCAGCGTTCTAGCGCTTCTGAAGAGATGTCAATCGGGCAATAGGATCTCACCAAGCCCGGCACCAATGCTTCCAGCACCAAGCGAGTCTTCGTCCCGCTACCGCTGCCCAGTTCGGCAATCGTCAGCGCTTGGCAATGGATGTGGCTGCGGAGCGATCGCGCAGCGCGGCGTAAGACCCTGTGGTCGGCTCGCGTCAGGCCGTATTCCGGCAAGTGGGTGATTGCCTCGAACAGCGCGCTGCCCACCGCGTCATACAAGTGCCTCGCAGGCAGCCACTTACGCTCGGCTTCGCACAGGCCTATGCGGGCGTCTCGGGCGAATTCCTCGCGGGGCGCGCCGTTACCGTTCATTGAGCCGGTTATATCACGGCGGCATTTGGACCCCGGTGTGCGAGTTTCGATAATGGGAGTGATGCCATCGACGACCGATCTGCGCCAGCGCATTGCGGCTGCGCGGCTGCGTACGGATGAGCTGTTCGCATTGGTAAGGCCCGACTCCCTGTTCGAGCGTCCCGTGCCAGAGCGACACCGGCTCAATTTCTATATCGGCCACGTGGAAGCGTTCGACTGGAACATGATTTGCACGTGCGAACTGGGCCCGAAGCCGTTTCACGCCGAGTTTGACAGGCTGTTTGCATTCGGGATCGATCCCGACTCGAACTCGCTGCCGTCGGACCAGCCGGCCGATTGGCCCAGCCTGCAGGAAACGGCGGCGTACTGCCGGCGTGTGCGAGAAACCGTGGACTCGGTTTTGGACGACGTACCCGGCGATATCGTGCAGACCTGCATCGAGCACCGGTTGATGCATGCCGAGACGCTCTGCTACCTGCTGCACAATCTGGCCCCCGAACTCCTTCTGGGCGAGCCGGCCAGCGCGGCGGCTGTGGCCGCTGAACGCGGCGAAGTGCCGCAGCAATGGATTCACATCCCTTTTGGCGAGGCTCGGCTGGGAAGGGAAAGGGGCAGTGGATTCGGCTGGGACAACGAGTTCGGCACCTGCACGGAGCGGTTGGAGGAGTATTGGGTCCGCAAGCACAAGGTAACCAACGCGGAGTACTTGGCATTCGTTGAAGAAGGCGGGCCCCAGCCCCACTATTGGCGCCAAGCCGGGCGCTCGTGGTTGCTGCGCAGCATGTTCGGCGAGATCCCGCTGCCGCTGGATTGGCCGGTCTACGTCACGCATTCACAAGCCGTTGCGTTCGCAGACCACGCAGGCGCCTCGTTGCCGAGCGAAGCGCAGTGGGACCGCGCCGCATACGGCTCTGGCGATCCTACCAGGCGCTTCCCGTGGGGGAACAGCCGCGCGTCGAATGGCAGTGCCAACCTCGACTTCCGCGGCTGGGACCCGTGCTCGGTGCTTGCCACGCCCGCTTCCGACAGTGCCTTCGGCGTCTCGCAGCTGGTGGGCAACGGCTGGGAGTGGACCTGCGACAAACTCAGGCCGTTTCCGGGCTTCGAGGAGTACGACTTCTACCCGGGGTACTCGTCGGCCTTCTTCGACGACGAGCACTACGTTCTCAAGGGCGGCTCGCAGCGCACGGCCCTGCAACTGGCGCGCCGCAGCTTCCGAAACTGGTTCCGCCGGGACTATCCATACGTCTATTCCGCGTTCCGGCTCGTTCGGCAGGGCTGAGATCCGGCTTTCGCTAGCGGCGGGCAGCGAGGTCAGTTGCGGCTATCCTCAGAGTACGCCGCCGCTTCTGGTTGCCAAACAGATCTCTCTGAAGCTGGACGGGTAGGTGGCGGTTTCGTGCGATGAAGATCACTGATGTAGAAGCAATCTACGTTCGGTCCGAAAAGGTCCGCGAGCTGTGCGACTCGGGTCAAGACGCGCTGATCGTGCGAGTGCACACCGACGCCGGTATCAGCGGAATCGGAGAGGTGGATTCCAATCCGTTGGCTGCCAAGGGGGCGATCGAAGGCCCGTACTCGCACTCGGTGACCTGCGGGTTGCGCGAGTTGGTGCTCGGAGCCGATCCGTTCGAGACCGAGAAGATCTGGAACAAGATGTACGAAGGCAACCTCTACGGAGGCAGGCGCGGAGCGGGCTTCCACGCCATGAGCGGCATTGACCTGGCCTTGTGGGACATCAAGGGCAAGGCGCTCGAAATGCCGGTCTGGAAACTGCTCGGCGGCGGTTTCCACCAGCGCCTGCGCTGCTATGCCAGCTCGCTGTGGGGACCGACACCGGCCGCGACCAAGGACCTTGCGCGGCGCTACGTGGATCGCGGCTTCAGCGCTGTCAAATTCGGCTGGGAACCGATGGGGCAGGACGAGGCGACCGACATTGCGCTCGTGCGGGAAGCGCGCGCCGGCCTCGGGGAGGGGCCGGACCTGTTGATCGATGCTGGCTTGGTCTGGGACGCCAAGACGGCGATTCAGCGAGTGAGGGCTTTCGAAGAACACCGCATCTTCTGGCTCGAAGAGCCGCTCATGCCAGACAACTACGAGGGCTACCGGAGGCTCAGCGAGGCGGTGGACACGCGCATCGCGGCGGGTGAGGAAGAGAGCGGCCGAGCGTCGTTCATCGAACTGATGGATCGAGGCAAGGTGGATGTTGTGCAGGTGGACCTGACTCGCGTGGGCGGATTCACCGAGGCGGTCAAGATCGCGGCCCTAGCCCAAGACCGGGGCGTGCGCGTGGCCAATCACGGCTTCACGACGTATATCAACGTGGCGGCGGCTCTGCACTTCCTCAATTCCATTCCCAACGCGCTGATCGTGGAGTACGTTGCGGAAGAAGAAACTACGTTGCGCGACCACCTGACCAAGCAGCGCATCACCGCGCAGGACGGCCTGCTCGAAATACCCCAAGAGCCCGGTCTCGGCGTAGAACTCGACGAGGAGGCCGTCGAGCGGTTCCGTGTGCTGTGAAGACGAACGGCCTATTGGGGCTACTTGTCCGCGACTTCGATGCGGAACGAGTACTCCTGCAGCGCCTTCACGTGGGCGTTACGGGACTTCCTGCTAAGCGGGTTGCCTTGCAGCGAGACGGCCCAGTAGCGGGCGAAGCGGCTGTCGCCGGCGACGTCCTTTTCGGCCATTTCCGCTAGCACGCCGATATCGCTGACCTTGTTGTTGCGCAGCGACAGGCGCTGCAGCGAAGTCAGCGGCGCTAGCGGCCCAAGGTCCGACACGCTGTTGTCGTCAAGGATGAGCGAGGACAGGCGAGTGAGCGAGCCCACGGGGCTCACGTCGCTGACCGCGTTCCCCGAAACGTCGAGAGTCCAAAGCTTCTGCAGGTCCTCGACGGGGGACAGATCGCTGATCTTGTTGCCCGCGAGATAGGCCGAATTCAGCGCCTCGAGGCCTGCCAGCGGTGAGATGTCCTCGACCATGTTATCCGACAGCTCGATGTACTGCAGGCGGTTCAGTTCGGCCAGCGCGGAAATGTCCTTGACCTGATTCCGGGTCAGGGTCAGGCTCTGCAGCAGATTCAAGCCCGCGATGGGCGAAAGGTCCGAGACCTCATTGTCGGGGAGTTCCAGCAGCATCAGCCGCTTGCAGTGCTCGAGCCCGGTCAAGTCGCGGATGCCCTTGTCGCGAGCCGTGATGGTCGAGATGTTTGCCACGTCCTCGGCCGTGATCGGCTCTTCGTTGTGGCGCTTCTCGAACACGTAGTGGCGCACCGCCGCTTCAAGGTTCTCATCGGGAAAGATCTGCGCGGCGGCGGGAAGCGCGATCAGGACGGCAAGGAGAACAGCGGCTGCTCGACACATGGGCATGACTCCTAGTCTGTTTGGACGGATATTCACTGGCCCATGATACTATTCCCGGCGTTTGTCCTGCCGGTGCCCGCGGGCGACCCGTCGCAGTTCACGCAGGAGCGCTGCGCTCGGCCCGCGACGGCGGCCGGCGGCGCTCGACGCAGCCTCTGAATGAAGCAACTACAATTGCTGGTGCATCTATCATGCGTTCTGGCGTCCCGGCCCGATTAAGACTAGGTTGCCGCTGCTCGGCCCTAACTCTTCTCTTTTTTGCTCCGTTGGAGGCGGACCAACCAGAAGCGCTCCGAACGGCCGCCCAGCAAGGGCACGCCGAAGCGCAGCACTTCCTTGGATTGGCGTACTACGAAGGACAGGGTGTGATCAGGGATGACCACGAGGCCACGATCTGGTTTCGCCGGGCCGCCGAGCAGGGGCACGCCGATGCGCAGATATACCTTGGAAGGGCTTACGACCTAGCGCGCGGCGTGGTCGAGGATGACCGCAAGTCGACGTTTTGGTTTCTCCTGGCTGCCGAACAGGGGCGCGCCGAAGCGCAGCACTTCCTTGGATTGGCGTACTACGAGGGTCGGGGCGTGGTCAAGGATCCCAGTGAAGCAGCCGTCTGGTTTCGCATGGCCGCCGAGCAGGGTCACGCAGAAGCGCAATTCCGCCTAGCACTCTCCTGTTTCGCCGGAAAACGGGGTGCCTAAGGACTACGTGCAGGGTTATGCGTGGGCTAGCCTTTCGGCCATGGCCGGTGACGGGTTTGCCATCCGATTCATGGATGCGGCGAGCGCGAGATTGACTCCAGATCAAGTTGCTGAGGCTCAAGCGCTGTCCCGCCAGTTGTTCGCGACGTTGGATGGAAGTGGTGCCTTGTCGACGAGGGGTCGATTAGGGCCAGCGGGTAGAGAAGGCGCTGTCCCGGTCGACCGATGGGCCGCATTTGGCCAACCGGTCTTGCCAGAAGGTCGTCCAATCCTGACCGTCGACAGAAGCCGCCAATCTTGCGATGCGAATATCCGAGTTGCAATTGGATAAACGAGGGTGAAGGCAAGGCCGAGCCACCGAGAAGTTCCCGGAGCTGGGGCGTGCTGCTTGGGCGCATGGAGGGCTGGCAGCTTTCGATGGGGTACCTGCTTCTGGGTAGCCCAGCGTTGTGGCGCACGGATGTTCGAATGCATGGCGCGATTCGCTTCGACGGGCGAGTCGTTTCCTCCGGAAGATCTGGTCCGAAGTGTGACGTAGCGCTAATGGCCTTGCCGGGCGTCGGCCAGCCAGTCGCTGAACTCGTTCCAGAGCCGCTGCGCTAACGCAGGCCGGTCGGCAGCAAGATCGCGCGATTCCGCGAAGTCGGTTTGCAGGTCGTAGAGCTCTAGCGCTGCCGTCGGGGACGGCCGGACAAGCTTCCAACGACCCTGGCGCAGGCCACTGATGTTGCGGTAGCGAAAGTAGATATTGCGGTGAGGCGAGCTGGCACCGTCACGCAGGACCGGCAACGGGTCACGCCCGTCGATGATGCGGTCATCGGGCGGCTCGATGCCCGCCGCCCTCAGGGCCAGCATGAATAGGTCCATATTGACTAAGGGTTCGCGCACGACTGCATTCGCGGGCAGCAAGCCCGGCCAGCGAATGATGCACGGAGTGCGTACGCCGCCCTCGTACAACGATGTCCGCCCGCTGCGGAACGGGGCGTTAGAGGAGACTTCCAGATCGGGCTTGCGAGATCCCACCCAGCCGCCGTTATCGGATGCCAGCATGACCAAGGTCCGCTCGGACAGCCCGCTGGCGTCGAGTTGTTGCAAGACGCGGCCGACTCCAGCGTCCAGGGCGGTCATGACGGCGCGGTAGCCCTCCTCTGCCACGGTGGTGTCGGGCGAGTACCCGTAGACCTCGAAGGACTCGGCAGGAGCCTGCCAGCGAAACGGCTGGCCCTCTGCCTTGTTTCTGCGGTTGGGGGTGTGCGCGGCGTTGAAGGGTACGAACAGGAAGAAGGGCCGGTCAGCGCTGCGCCGGATGAAGTTGGCCGCAGCGTCGGCGAAGATATCCGTCGAATAGCCCTCGATGCGCGTGGGTTCGGTGCGCACGTGCATGTCCAGCCGCCCGTTGTAGACGTGGGTGTAGTAGTCGCAATTGCCCGAGATGCAGCCGATGAACTCGTCAAACCCCCGATCGGTCGGGCGGCTGCCCTCGGCGAAGCCGATGTTCCACTTGCCGAAGATCGCGGTCGCGTATCCGTGCTCGCGCATGATCTCGGGCAGCAGCCTCTCAGCGTGCGGCAGGCCGATGCCGCTCCAGTTCTCCTGCACTGAAAGCTGGTGAGTCAGACCGTTTCGGTCCGGATAGCGCCCAGTCAGCAGCGCTCCCCGCGACGGCGAGCAGGACGACGAGGGGATGTAGAAGTCGGTCAGGCGCACCCCTTGGGTCGCCAGGCGGTCCATGTTGGGGGTGCGAATGGCAGGATTGCCGTACGATGCGAGATCGCCCCAGCCTACGTTGTCGATGTAGATCAGGACCACATTCGCCTGATCGCGCTCAGGCGCCTGGGCATGTGCGGCGAGACAGCAGGCCAGCAACGTCGCGCTATGCGCAAGAAGTCGCATGGGTCATTCGATGATAGTCGGCTCCTCGCCGTGCATCAGGGGGTTGCCGAACACTGTCAAAGGATCGTTGGTCTGCTGAAGCCATTCGTGCAGCAGGGTCCGCATTCTAGCCAACTGGCCAGAGAACCGCGGGTCTGCCGCCAGATTGTGCTGCTCGTGGTTGTCGTTGGCCACATAGTAGAGTTCTTCGGCGGCGCGCCTACGATAGCGCTCCACAATGGCCATCGCCTCTTCGTCGTGCTTGGCGGCCTCGATCCAAGATGGCCAGTAGCGGCGGCCCGAGCGCAGCCCGCCGCGGTTGATGTGCGTCGCGAACTGGAATTCCGGGTGAAGGTTGCGGATGTACTTCCAATCGGCAGTCCTCACAGACCGCATCGGAAACACGTTGAAGTCACGGTCGCCGCTGTGGGTGGTGTAGACCTCGCTCCTGTGAGCGTCTGTTTCGCCGCGCAGGACCGGAGCGAATGACCGTCCGTCGATGTTGCTCGCCGGGTCGCCCCCGGCCAGTTCGGCGAGCGTCGGCAGTATGTCCATCCACTGCACCATCGCATCCGTGCGGATTCCGGCTTCGATGACGTCCGGCCAGACGGCGATCATCGGTGTTCGCACGCCCGCGTCGTAGAGGTTCCACTTGCCGAAGGGCATCTGCAGGCCGTGGTCGCTGGTGTGCAGGAAGAACAAGTCGTCCCCGAACCTCGACCGAGCTGCGTCGTAGACGCGCCCGAGTTCGTCGTCCATGTTTTCCACGGCTGCGTAGTAGCGGGCGCGCGCAGCGAGCGTTTCCTGGGTGTTGACGAATGTTGGTGGGAGCAGCACTTCGTCGGCCGCATACGCCGTTTGGCCCAGCGGCCACGGCACGTGCGGCCAGTTCGAGCCCACAAAGATGCAGAGCGGCTTCTCGCTGGCGTGCCGCTCTATGAACTCGATCGCTGCCGGGATCGCCGCGTGATCGTGGAAGGTGTCGTGGGCGAAGTGATCAAAGCCGTAGTCCTGCGTGTAGCGGTAATGCGAGACCTTGCCGAACGCCACGACCTCATAGCCCAGCTCCTGTAGGTACGAAGGCAGCTTGCGCAGCTCTGCGCGCGGCTTGGCGTGGTTCGCCTCCGCGCCGTGACGGGCGGGGTACAGGCCGGTCAGCAGGGTTGCCCGGCTCGGCGCGCAGGCCGGCGAGTTCACGAACGCCCGCTCGAACAACAGGCCCGCGGAAGCCAAGCGCTTCAGGTTCGGGGTCCGCATCTCCCGTGCGCCATAGGGAGCGCTGTCGAGCGCCCCGTGATCGTCGGACAGGAAAATGACCAGATTCAGCTGCGCGCTAGCCAGCGTGGCGCCGAGTGCAAGAGTCAGAGCCGCGACAGGGACTCTGCGGAAGACGACTAGGCAGTCGAACATGTGGGTTCGATTCTCCGCGATCCGAACATCCGTACTTGTAGCATTGCTCCCTGCGTCGCTGCGGGGCGTCAGGACGCTAGCGTTCGATCCAGCGATAGGCGGCCTTGCTGTTGAGCCGGAAGTACTTCTCCTGCTGTTGCCGGCTCTTGCTGGCGAAGTACTCTTGGACGATGCCGATCACTTGGGCGTAGCTGCCCAGCGGATCGCTATTCGGCCAGTCGCTGCCGAACAGGACCCGATCCTCTCCGAAAGCGTCCGCGATCTGGTCGATGGTGGCGCGATAGTCCTCTAGGTCGTACGAGACGCGGCCGCCGCGATCCAGCAGGACTGCCGAAATCTTGACGTAGGTCTGCGGCCGGGCGGAGAAATCAGCCAAGATCCGCTCATAGCGCGCCCGCTGCGAATCCTGCAGTTGAATCTTGGGCAGATGGTCCACGACCATGCGGAGGTCGGATACGCGGTCGGAAAGGCGCAACATGCCCTCGAGCAGTTCTAGGTTGGGGTTGGCCGTGTCGAGTGACAAGCCAGCTGAAGCCACGAGCCGCATGTCATCAATGAAGCGGGAGTTGCCGAGTTGTTCGGCAAGATCACGGCCCCAGAGGTTGCCGTAGCGAATGCCGCGGAACAGCGGGTTCTTGGCGAACCGTTCCAGATCGTCGCCGAACCCGGGCTTGCCCGCGTCGAGGAAGCCCACCAAGCCGACGACTGACTTGTCCTCGGAAGCGATGTCCAAGACCCATTGGTTGTCTTCGATGCGGGGACTGCATTCGACCACGATCGCTCCAGTGACAGCGTGGGCGCTCGACACGGACCGGAAGCGGTCCGGATAGGTGGGCTTGGAGCGGATCGGGTCGTCGGCAGGAGGCCAGGGAATTCCGCCCGGGCGTCTTGGATCGAACAGGTGGATGTGCGTGTCGATAACCGGGAAGGGGAGCGGTGCCGCGGCAGCCGCGGCAGCCGAAAGGAGGAAGGAGCGGCGAGTCACAAGGCCAGTATAGGCAGTTCAGCGCCGGCGCCGAGTCCCGGCCTTGCCGCTGCGAGGCTGCGCTTGGGCCGGACAGGTAGCGTGCTAAAGTGAGTTCGCGGTCCCGGATCGCCGAAGCCGTCCCGAACGTCCCGAGGCTGATTGCACCGACTCGGGCGGCGAGGGTGCCGCGAGTCGAAGGACCCTGGCGCTGATTCACCCTTCGGTACGCCATTACTGAAGTAGCGCGCCTCGACGCGCCGCTTCAACCGGATCCATGAGCAAGAGAAATGGGGAGTCCTCCGATCCGCTCCGCGCATTGCCCGGAGTGGACCTAGTTCTGCAGTCCCCGGCGGCTGCGCCGTGGCTGGAACGCTTGCCACGCGAGCGCGTGACGGATCTCGTGCGGGAGGCGATCGGGGACCTTCGCGAGTCGCTGATCGCGGATGCGTCGCAGACCCCTGAGGATCCGCTACGGGCGGTGGCGGCCAGGGTGGACACATTGGTGCAGAGCTTGAGCGACAGCAGCCTGCGGCCGGTCATCAACGCCTCTGGAGTGATCCTGCACACAAATCTCGGGCGAGCTCCGCTCGGTCAGCCCGCGGTGGAAGCAGTCCGCTCGATAGCGGGCGGATACTGCAACCTCGAATACGATGTCGAACAAGGGCGGCGGGGCCGGCGGGATGTGCATTGCGGTTCGCTGCTGGAACGGTTGCTCGGCGCCCCGGCGCTGGTTGTCAATAACAACGCCGCCGCGATCTTCCTGGTGCTGCACGAACTGGCCCGCGACGGGGAGGTGATCGTCTCCCGCGGCGAGCTGGTGGAGATCGGCGACGGCTTCCGCATTCCGGACATTCTGGAGGCTTCGCAGGCGCGGCTCCGAGAGGTCGGTTCCACCAATCGGACCAATCTCGACGACTATCGCGACGCGCTGGGCGAGCGGACCAGAGCGCTGCTGCGCATCCATCCGAGCAACTTCAAGCAAGTGGGCTTTACCGGGCGCCCGGCAATCGAGCAACTAGTCGCCCTCGCCAAGTCCGCGTCCCTGCCGCTGATCGAGGACCTGGGCAGCGGCTGCCTCACGGACCATCTCGCGGAGGGCATCGAGGGCGAGCCGCCCGTAGCCCGGAGCATCAAGGCCGGCGTGAGCTTGGTGACGTTCTCCGGGGACAAGCTCCTCGGCGGGCCCCAAGCCGGCATCATCGCCGGCGACGCCGGCCTCGTGGCGCGGGTACGGCGGAACCCGCTGTTCCGGGCGCTCCGCGTGGGCAAGCTCACTGTCGCTGCTCTCGAAGCCACGCTGCGCTCGTACGTGGCGGGCCGTGAAGACGAGATTCCGGCCCTGAGGCTGATGCGGGCGCCGGCAAACGTGCTTAGGTCGCGGGCGCACAGGCTGGCGCAGCGGCTCGCGGAGCATGGAATATCCGGGTGCAGCGTGGTCGATGGGGAATCCCTGCTGGGCGGCGGGTCCACGCCGATGCAGAGGGTGCCGTCGCCTCTGGTGGCCGTCGAGGGGCGACCCGGACAGACTGCGGCGCACCTAGAGAGCGGCTTGCGCTCCCATGACCCTGCTGTCGTGGCGCGCATCGAGAAGAACCGCGTCCTGCTCGACTTGCGAACAGTGCCGGAGGCACAAGAGGACGAGTTGGTCGCGGCAGTGATCCACGCGACGCGTCCGCGTCAGACGGGAGCATGACGTGAAATTCGTTGTTCACACGAAGGGCTTCACCGATATAGTCGACATCTCGCAGCAGGTGCGTAGCGGCGTAGCCGCCAGCGGCGTCACGGAAGGCGTGGCGCACGTGTTCGTGCAGGGCTCGACGGCCGCGCTGTCCACGATCGAGTTCGAGCCGGGAGCTGTGCGGGACCTCAAGGAGGCCTTGGAACGGGTTGCCCCAATGGACGCGCGCTACCACCACAACGAGGCTTGGGGCGATGGCAACGGCTACGCGCACCTGCGTGCGGCGCTGATGAAGCCGTCGCTGTCAGTGCCGATCGAAGGCGGCCAGTTGCAACTGGGTACGTGGCAGCAGGTGATTCTGCTAGACTTTGATAATAGAAGTCGCAAGCGCTTCGTCTACCTGCAGGTAACCACAAGTGTTTAATCGTTTTTCCGGTTCTCTCCTGTCCCTGCGCACGCCCCGGGCGGGGCTGTTCTTTGGAGCGGCCCTGCTCAGCTCTGCAATTGGTTTGCAACAAAAGGCCTTGTTCGCGAAGGATGCGGTGACGTGGATCGAAAGCTACGACGAAGCGATCGAGGTGGCTCGCGAAACAGGCAAGCCGATCTTCCTCGAGTTTCGGTGCGCCCCTTGAAGGGCCGGCCGAGCATTTGACGCACAGGTGGTGCTGACCGAGGAAAACACGAAGAGGGGAAAGCTGCTGCAGCAATACGTGACCGCTCGCATCACGCGGATGGACCGGATCAATATCGGGCTGTTCGATTACGACCGCTACAACACGCTGTACTTTTTCTTGCTGAACGCGGACGAGCAGATCTACCTGCGCTACGGCGGGCGGGACGTGCGCTCGGCAACCACCTACCTCAACCTGGAGAGCTTGGAACTGGCTCTTGAGCAAGGGCTGGAACTGCACAAGCAGTACCGTGCCGGCAAGCTCGCGAGGCGGACCGCGCCCCCGCCGAAATATCCCCGTGACATCCCCGCGCTCGTCGAGCGGACGGTCAGTCGCGGGCGGTGCGTGGAGTGTCACCTAATCGGTGACCTCGAGAACGTTCAGCGCGAGCGAGAGGGCACCCTCGACAAGCTCAGGGACCTCCACCGGGCACCGGACATCCGCAAGCTAGGAATCGAACTCGATGTGCCCAAGGGCTTGAAGATCGCTAGCGCAGCAGGGGCTGCCGCCGACGCAGGCGTGCGCCCAGGTGACGTGATCCACAAGCTCAACGGTGTCGACGTGTGGACGTTTGGCGACTTCCAGTGGGAATACGGAAGAGTGCATCACTCTGCAACCGAAATCGCGATTGCGGTCGAGCGCCATGGCTCCTCACTGGACCTGAATGTCCAACTGCCGCGATTCTGGTGGCACACGGACCTGACCTATCGGAATCTCTCAGTAGACCCGCGCGTCTACTTTCGGTCCGAGCCGTTGGCCCGTGAGGAGAAGCGCACGCTGGGGCTGGACGACGAGGGCTTTGCCAGCCGCGTGGTTTCGATCGATTCCTTGTCGGACATCTTGGAAAGCCACCAGCTCCAGATAGGCGACGTCATCTATGGCGTGGATGGCGAGACTCGGGACGAGGTCGCCAACACAGCGGAGCTCCACATCAAGTTGCGCAGGCAGGCGGGGTCAGAGCTTTCACTGCAGGTGCTACGCAGCGGAGAGCGCATCGAAATGCCGCTCAAGACAACGAGGATGAGTTTCAGGAAATGACGTTCGGATTTCGCGTCGCCGTCGCGGCCATGTTCACTGCAAGCCTGTGGGCCGGGAGCTGGTCCGCCCCTGCGGAGGCTACCGATGCGGCCGGAAACGCCCTCGTGACGTGTCGCGCCAAGCTGAATGGCGATCACTTGGTGGTGGAGGTCCGCGCCACTCTAGGCTGGCACGTGTATGCCATGGACAATCAGCGGCGCGCCAAGGAGGCCTTGGCCGGCAGGATGTCGCTGGGTGTCGAGCAGGACACCGAGGTGGACGTGTACGGGGGCTTGAAAGTCGTTGGCGACTGGTATCAAACCAAGCCCGAAGATTTCTCCCAACCCGAGCTGCGCTGGTACTCCTACGGGTTCGAAGGCACGTCGACGCTGGCGGCCAAGGTCGAGCGCACGACGGGCGACTCCGCCGACGTGACCGTCCGGGCACAAGCTTGCGACAGCGCCAACTGCGTCGCCGTCGAGGCAGAGTTGAGCGTGCCGCTGGCAGACAGCACGGAGCAGCCCTTCAGCACGGACGGCCTAGTGCCGGTCCGCTCCTCGTAGCTCTACCATTCCGGCGGCGGTTCGTGCGCCACGTCTTTGAGCGGTAAGTCGATCGACCTCCTCAGGCGAAACGAGCGGTACGCAGCCTGCACGATCTCAACCGCGCTGAATCCGTCTCCCCCGCCGGCTACTGGGGGCCCGCCCGTCGAGACAGTGCGCAAGAAGCTGCGGAACTGCTCTTCAAACGTGTTTCGGCGGGGCGGCCAGAGGTCTACCCACCCAGCGTCGAAGCCGCCCCACCACTTTGCGGGCCTGGTCCAAGCCAGCATCTCCGGCGGCAGGACCGATTCGGGCGCTTCGTCGAGATAGACCGAGACAGGTGCCGATTGAAACGGGCCGGTGACGAATGCCGAGCAGCCCAGCGAGGCCTTCGTGCCGTACAGCATGAGCGGGGAAGTGAATGCCCGCGAGAACCGATGCCAGCCGAGCGATCCGATTGCGCCGGATTTCATTCTGAGGTTGAGCGCGACGCTGTCGTCGAGGTGGTGGCTGTCCAGCACAGACGCCATTTCGCACGAGACGCTGCTGAAGTCACCCAGCAGGTCCCGCATCTGGTCCAAGCGGTGTTGCCCGAGATCGATCAGGGTGAAGCCGCCCCCTTGCTTGGAGTCGAAGCGATAGTTCCGATTGCCCCCAGGAACCGCTTCCACGGGTTCAGAGACGGTGCCACTGAAAGCCCGCACCTCGCCGAGGACGCCGTGGCGGAGCAATTGCTTGACGCAAAGCTGCTCAGCGCTGAAGCGGTGGTGAAAGCCCACTTGGAGCACGCGCTCGGCCCGCTCGGCGGCCTTGCGAATCGCGCTGGCATCTTCCAGCGTCAGAGCCAGAGGCTTTTCGCATAGCACGTGGCGGCCCAATGCGAACGCGAGCTCCGCCTGCTCGCGGTGGAAGGAGTTGGGGGACGCGATCAGGACAGCGCCGACGCCGTCAGCGGCTACCGCCTCTTCGAACGTCTGCGCCACGTGAGGGATTTCAAAGGCGTCTGCGGCGGCTCGGGCGGCATCGCCCCCCGGGTCGTACACGCTCAGCACCCTCCCACCGATGGCCCGCAAGGCGGGTAGGTGGCGAGCCGTGACCACGGCTCCGGCGCCGAGCACCGCAAACGCGGGCGACTTTGCTTCCATCCAGGCGTGCCCTCCGGGAATTCCGATTATCCCAACCAAGCCCCTGCCTGGCCGCCTCTCGGGTTGGGACACGCAACCGCTCGGACGGGTAAGCGCCTTGCGGTAGACTCGAATCTTGCGCCGCCTGGCCGCCGGTGCGGTTCCCTCGCATTACCGTGCACAAGTACGTCGTTATCGGCCCGCAGGCATCGGGGAAGTCCACGCAGAGCCGAATGCTGGCGACGCACTTCGATTTCGCCCACATCTCGATCGGCGAAATCGTTCGCTGGCACCTCGAGCACCGCACCAAGCTAGCGGCGACCATCCGTCAGATCCTGGACAGCGGCAACCTGATACCGGATGAGATTGTCATGGACCTTGTCCGGCGCCGGCTGCACCAGCACGACTGGAACTACGGCTTCGTGCTGGACAGCTTCCCGCGCAACAAGGCCCATGCGGAGTTCCTGCGGCAGAACTGGGACATCGACCGAGTGGTCTACTTGGACGCTCCCGACGAGGCCGTGTTCAAGCGCGTTATGGCGCGCGGCAAGGAGGGCTGGGGATCGGGCTATACCAAGCGGGCCGACACCGATCCGCAAGTGCTACGCCGCCGCATAGCCAACTACCATCGGCGCACGAAGCCTATCTTGCAGATTTACAAGGACTTGGGGACACTCATCCAAGTGGACGCCACAAAGTCGATCTCGGGCGTGTTCTCCCGCATCACACGCTCGCTCAGCCTCACGGCCGGCAGCGTTTGACCGTGCGGGCCGCGCCTCTGCCCGGGAACTCTCCCTAGAGTTCCTTCGACTTCGACCACTCGTACTCGACGCCCCCGTCTACGTTGTGCAGGCGGAAGGCGATGGTCGAGGCGCTCGTCGACTTGGTCGCAGACACCGAAACGAAGCCGCCTAACACCCGGTGGAAGCGGTGATACGCCTCGTCCTCGCCGGGCGACCCGCCCGCGTGCTCGTCGGTGGCCGGACCGCTGGAGAATTCCTGAACGCCCGTGGCGGGATGCACGGAATGGTACTGCCAGTGGCGGTCTCCGCAGACGATGAAGAAATCGTCCGGCAGGTTCGCGGCGACCCAAGCCCTGAACTCGTCGCCCTCGTGCTGGAAGGCCTTGTTGGCGTGGTTGTCGGCCTTGTTCGAGCGATCCGGGCCGACGATCGGCGTCGGGCTGACCAGCACTTTCCAGTCCGCATCGCTAGCCAGCAGCGTCTCCATCAGCCAGCTCTTCTGCTCGCGGCCCCAAATGCTCTTGTCCGGGCCGTCGGGCATGTCGTTCGGAGACCGGAAGTCACGCCCTTCGACGATCCAAACCTGCAGCCCCTTGCCCCAGCGGAACGTTCGATACGGCAGCTCGCTCATCGGCACTTGCTCGGCGTAAACCTGCAGGCCCTGCTCCCAGCTGAAGGTCCCCATGTACTCCCGTGACATGCCGGGCCAGTTGTCGTTGTGGTACGAATCGTGGTCGTCCTTTTCCCAGTATCCAGGCACGCTGAGATGGAACTTGACTAGGGAAGGGAAGCTGTACATGCGGTGCCAGTGGAACCGAGCTAGACCTATGGAAGTCACGAGTGGCGCGTCGCTGTCGTAGTAGACCGTGTCGCCGGTTGGGACGATAAAGTTGGGGGTCAGATCCAGCATCGACTTGTAGATCTTGAACCCGTCTTCGGCATCATGATCCCGGTTTGCCTGGCCGGTTACTGCGGTGAACGCTACGTCGGCGTAGAGGTTCGGAGCAGGTGCCGTCTCGAAGCGGCCATAGAGCGGCTTGTGCACCACGGTTCCGTCGATATTGCTGGTTTCGGTCTCGAAGTAATAGACTGTTGAATGCTTTAGATCGTTTAATCGAAGGTGATGAGTGAAGTCGCTTTCCGCGCCGACTTCAGACCAGTCTGTTTCGACGGGATCGAAAAAATTCACGTTGTCGGCGTAGCGGACACGCACCTTGCCCGGGGCGCCGGGTACCGACCCCTGCAGATCGCGGGGATCGAGCTGTACGATCTCCTCGCCAGCCTCGGTCTTCTCCGGACGTCCCCGTATGAATGTGCCGTCGGACGTTCGCTCGGCGGACTCGGTGACGCGGGTCCAGATGACTGCCGAGTCGTGGGTCACCTCGCCGACCTTGACCCCGGTGGCTTGGCGTGACTCGTCCAAGTGACTGACGCCAGGGCCACAGGCCCCCAGCATCAAGACACAAGCCGCCGAGACGATTCTGCTCCGCATGGTCCTGTATTCTAGCGATTCCGCGTGGCGCGCAGCCGAGCGACCTGCCGTTCGAGCGACACGATGCGCTCGAGCAGCGCTCGGCTGCCGATGTCGCCGCAGTCGCAGTCCGTGGGCCGCGTCTCCAACCGGATCACCCTCACTTCCAAGCGGTCAAGCTTGGCTTCGGATTCCAACGTGAACCTGTCCTTTTCCTGCTCGCGGCTGTGACCCTCCTCGTGAGTCGCGAAGCGATCCTCGATGGCGGCGAGGCGGTCTTCGATAGCGGCCAGCCTATCGTCAAGCGTCGCCCGGACCGGAATCCGGCCCTGGGCGGGCAGCGAGCTCGCCAGGGCCAAGCTTGCAAGGATCGTCAGCGCGAGAATCTTGAACGGCATGCGAATGCTCCAACGTGAGTGTCGCATAGCGCGCGGGCACGCGTGCGGTGTTCGGACAACCCCGACAGAAGCTGCTCGCGCTCCCGCCCACGCGCATCGACCTGCTCAGCCCGCCGATCACACTGGCGGTCTGTCCGAGAGCTACTGGATGCTCAGCATGCGGTCGATCGCCAACTGGGCTTTGCGGGCCGTCTCTGCTTCGACGGTGACCTCGATCTGGTCCCGCTCCAAGGAGTCGAGCAGCTTCTCCAGTGTGTTCATCTTCATGTACTCACACACTGCATCGGCACTGACGGGGTGGAAGATCTTGCCGGGGATCTGGCGCCGCAGGCGGTACACCATGCCCATCTCGGTGCCAACGATGAACTCATTGGCTTGGGACTGCTCGGCATGGCGGATCATTCCTTCCGTGGAGAGGAAGAACGCCTTCTGATAGGGGGAGTTGCCCTGCATGACTCTCGACATGCAGTGCGACGCGCAGCCGCACTCCGGATGGATCAGCAAATCCGCCTCGGGGTGGCGCTCGAAAGCCTCTTCGAGGGCGGTCTCGCCGATCTTGGCATGCACGTGGCAGCAGCCGTCGTACAGATCGACCAACGAGGGGTCGACGACGTTGCTCTGGGCAATCGAGACAGAGCCGAGGAACTTGTCGGGCAAGAACAGAATCCTGCGGCCCGGATTCTGGCCCGCGGCGTGATCCAGCACTTGGGCCGCGTTGCGCGAAGTGCAGATGTAGTCACTAAGCGCCTTGGTCGCGGCGTCGGTGTTGACGTAGGAAATCACGATGCCATCCGCGAACTTCTGCTTCCAAGCCTGAACGCGAGCATGGTCGATCGACTCCACCAGCGAGCAGCCGGGCTTGTCAGGCATGTAGACCTTCGATCGCTCGCCGACGATCGTCTTGGCGGTCTCGCCCATGAACCAGACCCCGCAGAAATCCACGCGCGGCGAGGTTTGTGCGGCCACGTAGCGACTCAGCCCCAGCGAGTCGCCGACCTCAGCCGCGACCTCCTGCAGCTCGGGGAACTGGTAGTTGTGGGCGACGATCAGCGACTGCTTGCTCTCGGCCAACTCGCTGATCTGTCGCGCCGCGGACACCAGGCTGGCGGTGTATTCCCGCGTATAGCGCCCTGGGTAAAGATCGCCCGCAAAGCGGTTAAACGCGTCGTACCACTGGCTGTAGGGCAGGCGTTCCATGGGCGAGTCTCTGCTTCAGACCTGGAAGGACTTTCCGCAGCCACAACTTTTGTCGGCGTTCGGGTTCTTGAACAGGAAGCGTTGTTCCAGCACTGTCTCGACGTAGTCGAGTGTCATTCCGTCGAGGTATTGGAAGCTCTTAGGGTCTACGCACAGCCGGACGTCATCGACATCAAACACTGTGTCGGTAGGCCGCGCCGAGCGCTCGAACTTGAACTTGTACTGCAAGCCCGAGCAGCCGCCACCGATGACCCCGAGGCGTAGCAGCCCGCCTGGATTGTCCGTATCCAGCATCCCGCGGATCTTCCGCGTTGCGTTGGGCGTGACTTCGATCATCGCGCCCTTTCATGATACCCGCCTTGCCGGGGACGCAAGAATCGCGACCTGGGCTGCACCTTGCCAGAGCACGGGATACATGGGGTGCGAGCGCCGTTCGGGTCCGCTCCCGAGGGCGGTCGATGGCAGCGCTGCTAGCCCCGTTTCGCCCGCCGGCCCGAGCCTCGCGCTCGAGGCTGCCGGTACAATGGCAGTACCGAATCCCGCGCATGTTGGTCGACAAGCATGGACGCGCCTTGGAAGATCTGCGGATTTCTGTCACGGACCGCTGCAACTTCCGATGCACCTATTGCATGCCGCTGGACCAGTACGACTGGATCTCCCGCGATCAGATCCTCAGCTACGAAGAGATCGGACGCTTAGCGGGAGTCTTCGCCCGCTTGGGCGTGCGGAAGCTGCGCATCACCGGCGGAGAGCCGCTGCTGCGAGTGGACCTCGAAGACTTGGTGGAGATGCTGGCGCGCGTTGATGGCATCGAAGACATCTGCCTGACTACCAATGGATCGCTGCTCGCGGACAAGGCCGAGCGGCTCAAGCGGGCCGGCCTGCATCGGCTTACGCTGAGCCTCGACTCTCTCGACTCCGCGACCTTCGCGCGCATGGCACAGCGGGGCGACCTAGCGGCCGTGCTGGCGGGTCTCTCCGCGGCTATCGAGACGGGCCTGACCCCGGTCAAGCTCAATGCGGTGATTGAGCGTGGCGTGAACGATCACGAAGTCTTGGACTTGGTCGATTACGCCAGGTCGCGCGGACTCGATCTGCGCTTCATCGAGTACATGGACGTCGGCAATGTCAACCAATGGACTTCCGACAAGCTCGTCAGCAAGGCCGAGATCTTGGAGCGCGTCGGGAAGCAGTACCCGTTCGAGCCTCTAAGCGGCCCGCGCGGCAGCGCCCCTTCGGAGCGGTATCGTTTCTTGGATGGCGGCGGAGTCTTCGGCGTGATCGCGTCTGTCACCGAGCCGTTCTGCGGTGCGTGCACGCGGGCGCGCCTGACGGCGGACGGGCGTTTGGTGACCTGCCTGTTCTCTGCTGCCGGGCATGACTTGAAGTCGCTGCTGCGGTCCGGCTGCAGCGACGAGGAACTTAGCACAACCGTTCGAGCGATTTGGAGTCGCCGCACGGACCGCTATTCCGAAGAGCGCCTGGCGGCGATCTCATCGGATCAGGGATATAGGCCCGAGGCTGTTCGCAAGCTCGAAATGATCAGCCTCGGCGGGTAGCGGTCCCCACAAGCCAAGCGTGCGTATCGGCGCCGAGCCGTAAGACGCCTACGCGTCCACGTGGCAATGGAAGCGGTGGTCCATCGCCTGCTTGTTCGCGTCGGCCAGCTCCTCGGAGAAGCGGTCCATATCCGCCGGGGCCATCGGTTCGAAGCTCGCAGCGTAGCCGACATCCTCTCGCAGGTATTCCAGCGTGGGCATGCCCACGACTGCTGATGTGATAGGCAGGGAAAGGGCGTACTGCAGCAGGCGGCCGACGCCGGACTTGCCATGACCGTTGCCTACCAACGCTTCTTGGCCGGTAACTTTCATGGCTAGGACGCCCATTTGCTTGCGCAACGCGACCGGAAGCGCCACTGCCTCGAAGCTGTCTGCCGGCAGATGGTCCACAGGGTTCCGGGCGTTCTCGCTGCGCCCCTGCTTCGCGGCGTTTAGTGCCATCTGGACGCAGTCAAAGTCATGCCGTTCCAGCGCCGTGGCCAGCACGTCCGGATAGCTGTGGCTGGTGATGCCGGCGAAGCGGCACACCTTCTGGTCCCGCAGCTCCATCAATGCCCTCAGCGATCCGGCCTCGATCGCGGCCAGATCCTCTTGGCCGCGCAGGCTGTGAATATGGACGAGGTCGATCTGGTCCGTTTGCAGGCGCTTCAGGCTTTCCTCGGTTCGGCGCATCGCCTGGTCGTAGTCGCGGAGCCCGATCTTCGTCGCAAGGAACACCTCATTGCGACGCTGGGCCATTACCTTGCCCACCCAGAGCTCGCTGTTGCCTCCGCCATACGATTGTGCCGTGTCCAGGTACGTCACACCCAAGTCGAGCGCGAGATTGAGCGCCTCGACGGCTTTGTCCTCCTCTTCGTACATCGCGAGTCGGCTGCCGCAGCCCATGGCCAGGATCGAGGGCGTAGCGCCCGTGCGCCCGAGGGGTCTCGAGAGCAGTGTCCCCTTGCCGTGCGCGGCTTGGCCGGCAGCTGCGATCGCCGCGGCACCTCCCAGAAAGTGGCGTCGAGTCAGGTCGAGTGGCATTGCGTAGCCTCCGTTTTCGCAACCACTATAGTCAGCATCGCGGCATCTCGCAATCTCGTCCCCGGAGAATGTTGTATCGGGACCGTCGGTGGCCCAACCAAGGTGCGCCTATAATGTCTCGCACATGTCCGACGATTCTTCGAAACTGCGCTCGCAAGAGTGGTTTGGCCGCAAGGACAAGCTGGGGTTCCTGCATCGCTCCTGGCTGCGCTCGGAAGGCTTTCCCGGAAGTGTCTTCTCGGGCAAGCCCGTGATCGGGATCTGCAACTCTTGGTCCGAGCTGACCAACTGCAACGCCCACCTGCGCCAGGTGGCCGAAGCCGTCAAGCGGGGAGTGTGGTCGGCGGGCGGGTTCCCGCTCGAGTTCCCGACGATCTCGCTCGGAGAGCCATTCATGCGCCCGTCCAGCATGATGTTCCGCAATTTGATGGCGATGGATGTGGAAGAGTCGATCCGTGCTAACCCCATGGACGGCGTCGTTCTGCTCTGCGGCTGCGACAAGACCACGCCCGCGCAGTTGATGGGTGCCGCGAGCGCCAACTTGCCTTCGATTTTCGTGACCGGCGGCCCGATGCTCAAGGGCATTTGGCGCGACAAGGAGATCGGTTCCGGCACCGATGTCTGGCACTACTGGGACGAGCTGCGCGCCGGGCGCATCAGCGAAGAGGATTGGTGCGAGATGGAATGCGCCATGTCGCGCTCGTCGGGGCACTGCATGGTCATGGGCACGGCTTCGACCATGACCAGCCTGACCGAAGCGCTCGGGATGACGCTGACGGGCTGCGCGAACATCCCTGCCGCGGATTCGCGCCGCTTCGAGATCGCTCACCGCAGCGGGGAGCGCATTGTCGAAATGGTGCGCGAGGATCTCCGCCCGTCGAAGATCATCACCCGCGAGGCGCTGGAGAACGCCGTGCGCGTGGACATGGCGATCGGAGGCTCCACGAACGCGATCATTCACCTCAAGGCGCTGGCAGGCCGCTTGGGGATCGATTTTCCGTTGGAGCGCTTCGACGAGCTCTCTCGCGAGACGGCGGTGGTCGCCAACATTCAGCCCTCCGGCAAGCACCTCATGGAGGACATGTTCTACGCCGGGGGGATCCCGGTCGTGATGAGTGACCTGCTCGATCAGCTGCACGGCCATTGCCTGACCGTGACGGGCCAGACCGTGGCCGAGAACGTCAGCGGAACCGCCTGCCACAACCGCAAGGTGATCCTGCCTAGGGAGCAGGCCCTGCAGCCCGAGGGCGGGACCATCATCCTCAAAGGCAACCTTTGCCCGCGCGGTGCAGTGCTCAAGACGAGCGCGGCATCTCCGAAGCTGTTGCAGCACACGGGCAGGGCGCTGGTGTTCGAAGACCACGCGGACTTCATGGAGCGAATCGACTCTCCGGATCTCGACGTGGATGCCAATACCGTCCTCGTGCTCAAGAACGCCGGCCCAATCGGAGGGCCGGGCATGCCCGAATACGGGAACCTGTCGATTCCTGCCAAGTTGCTCAAGCAAGGAGTCAGCGACATGGTCCGCATCTCGGACGCGCGCATGAGCGGTACCAGCTACGGCACAGTCGTGCTCCACATCGCTCCCGAGTCAGCTGTCGGAGGACCCTTGTCTCTCGTGCGCACCGGCGACGAAATACGCTTGGACGCGGCCGGCCGCCGGCTTGACCTGCTGATCGACGACGAGGAAATGCAGCGGCGCAAGGGTGCTTGGATAGCCCGCGAGCAGCACTACGACCGAGGCTACGGGAAACTCTTCCTCGAATCCGTCTTGCAGGCGGACGAGGGCTGCGACTTCTCGTTCTTGCGCGGGACTGGCCGGGCTGAACGCACGCTCCCGCTAGCGTTCTGAGGCTGTCGGCCAGAGCCGGCAGAAGTGCTCGGGTCCGCTTGAGCCTTCGAAGCGGTCGTCGCTGGAAGCCAGGCAAGGAGAGCCTCGACTCCGGCGGCAGCCCTACGGATCAAATGTGATGTCAAATTGCATTCTGTGATGCTATAATGCATGCATGTCGGTTCAAATCACGATCAGAAACGTTCCCGCAGACGTCCGGGATGCGCTCAAGTCGAAAGCTGCCGCCGGGGGCAGGTCGATGCAAGCCTACCTTCTGCGCGAGTTGAAACGAATGGCGGAGATGCCCACCAACGCGGAACTGATGCGCGAAGTCGAAGAGCGCCTGAGGGCTTCCGGTACGAACGTGCCAATTAGCGAGATTCTGCGGGCTCGCGACAAGGATCGAATGTGAGAGCCGTCGTCGATTCCTCAGTCCTAGTAGCTAGCCTCGTGACCGTCGAAAGAGAGGCACAGTGGGCAAGGTCCGTTGTCGCTGGACACCAGATGGCCGCACCAGAGCATGCGTTGGTCGAGGCCTCCAACGTCCTCCGCCGGATGGAGCTAGCGGGCACGATCTCACGCCTTGAAGCAACGTCCGATTTCAACACGCTATCGCGCATGAAGCTGGAACTCTTTCCATTCGCGCCGTTCGCAAAGCGAGTTTGGGAATTACGAGGGAATCTGACGTGTTACGACGCTTGGTTCGCGGCTCTCGCTGAAGGCCTCGGTTGCCCTCTCTTCACCCTCGACGCGAGGCTGGCGCGCGCACGCGGGCCGTCGTGCGAAATCATCACACCGCCATCGGCTGCACCCGGGCTTCCGGCGCATCAATTCACGACTGGATCGAACGCGAAGTAGTTGACTCCAGCCAGCATTGCTGCGCGAGCGCTCGTTTTCCTTCGGAGTGGGTGTTTGGTTTCGCCGCAATCCGCGGGCTTTGACTTCTCATTCTTGCGCAGGACCGGACGGGCCGAGCGCATGTTCCCCCGGTGTGCTGACGCCGCCGTCGAACGACCGCTGCCGAGCGGGGCGCACCTTCATCGCGGCCCAACCGCCCGAAGTCCATTCGAAAACTTCGAAAAGTGCCGAACGTTCCAAGTCAGCAAGGTTGATGCGGCGGCTTTCTCGGCGCAGCTTGCTATGACCGCGTCGTAACACTGGCCTCCTGCCACGCCGAGTCTAGCTAGTGCTCTTACGATTGGGTGCGATACTCGCGTGTCTTCACGACTCCGACCGGGATCCCAACAACAGCCAGAGTCGGCGCCCGAGAACCGGAACGCCGACGATCAAAAGGTATGGGATCGTGGCCCAGAGCACGACTAGCGGCGGTCCGAGTAGCCCGCCCGCCAAACTGGCGAGCAGGGCGATTGGTGTGGCCGCCACGGTCAGACCGATCAGGCAGACCCTCCAGCGGCCCTGCGTCCCGCGCAGCAGCCTGCGAACAAGCAGTGCGGCTAGCAGGCCCGCTAGAAAAAACAGGATGAGCCCCGACAGCATTCCAACGATCCACCCCCCCGGGGGGCGTCCGGGGTTGAGGTTGTCGCTGAATCCGAACCGAACGACCAGCAACCCGACTTGTAGCGCGCAAAACCCGAAACCGGCAAGCATCGGCATCTTCCAGTAGCGCCAGCTCTTGACAGAACTCGGCGCTTGGGGCGGAGGAGCCACCGCATCGGGCTCCGGAGCGAGAGGCACGCCAGCAATCATACGTCAATCAGTTGCTTTGCAATTGTCTGCAACTGCATGTTCGAGGTGCCTTCGTAGATGGTGCCGATCTTGGCGTCGCGATAGAGTTTCGCCACCGGATAGTCTGAGGTGAAGCCCACGCCGCCGAAGAGGTCCACGCACTTGGCTGTCACTCGCACTGCCATCTCCGAGGAGTAGTATTTGGCCATTGCGGCAGACGGCAGGAATTCCTGGCGCTCGTCCTTCAGGCGTGCCGCGTTCCACACCAGCAGCCGAGCTGCCTCAATCTGGGTAGCGATGTCCGCCACCTCGAACTGCACCCCTTGGAACGACGCCAAGCGCTGGCCGAATTGCTCGCGCTGCTGGACGTATCCCAGAGCGTGCCCGAACGCGCCTTCGGCTACGCCCAGCATTTGGGCTCCAATTGCGATGCGACCTTCGTTGAGCGTCTCGATAGCGATCTTGTATCCCCGGCCGACCTCACCCACCACGTTCTCCGAAGGCACGAAGCAATCGTCGAAGAGCAGCTCGCAGGTCGACGAGGCGCGAATGCCGAGCTTGTCCTCCTTCTTGCCGACGGCGAATCCGGGGGCGTCCTTTTCGACAAGAAACGCCGTGATGCCCCGATGTCCTTTGGGTGGATCGGCGTTGGCGAACACCAAGAACAGGCCAGCCTCCCGCGCGTTTGTGATCCAGAGCTTGCGGCCGTTGATGACGAATCCGCCGTCGACGCGGTCGGCCCGTGTCTTCATCGCGAAGGCATCGCTGCCAGACCCGGCTTCGGACAGTGCGTAGCTGCAGACCGTGTCGCGGCTGAGGCGGGGCAGGTAGCGTTGCTTCTGTCCCTCGCTGGCCCAGCGCAGCAGGGCGTTGGCGACGAGCGTGTTCTGCACGTCCACCACGACCGATACCGACGGGTCCACCCGGGACAGGGCCTGGATGGCGAGAACCGCGTCGAAGAACGTTCCCCCCTGGCCGCCGTAAGCCTCGGGCACCTCGATGCCCATCAGCCCGAAACCGAACAGTTGTTCGATGACGTCGGGGCGCAACTCACAGGCATCGTCCATGGCGCGGACGTGCGGGCCGATTTCCTGCTGGGCGAATGCGTAGACAGAATCGAAGAACAGGGACTCTTCTTCGCTGAGGATCGAAAGGGCCATGCGGGGGTGGGCTGGGAATCCGTTCGGGTAGCAGACGGCCGGCCGATCAGGCGTCAGAGCCCTCTTCAGGCCGGTAGATGATTAGCCCGCAGCTCTCGCAAGTAAGGATGCCCTGTGTGAGCTGTCCCAAGTCTTGGAGGAGCTTTGGCCTAAGCCGGATATGGCACGCGGCGCAGTTCTCTCCGTCGACGGCGGTGATGGCAACTCCGTGTGTCCTGCGGATTCGCTCGTAGGCGCGAAGAGTTGGCGGGCTGATCTTGGCGCTCAAGTCGCGCCGGCTGGCCAGCCCTTGCTCGCGCTCCCTTCGGTCGGCCTCGATCCGCGCCTTGGCCCGGCGCACGTCCTCGGCAACCTTCGCGCTCTCCGACTTCAGGCTGGCTTCCGCAGACGAGACGTCCGCTTCGAGCTTTTCGGCCTCCTCCATCTTTCCGAGGATGGCCTCTTCGTGCACGTCAATGGCGTCCTTGCAGAACTGGATTTCGTGCTGAAACGCCCGAAACTGCTCGTTCGTCCGCGCGCCGTTCATCTGATCCTGCAGTCTGGAGATCTTCTGCTTCTCGTCGTCGACCTGGCGCTCGAGCTGCCGGTGGTCCTTCTTGTTCTGCTCGAGTGTGGCCTTGGTGTCGGCCAATGCCTGCTTGTGCGAGGCCAAGCGCGCTTCTACCGCCGCGATGCGTTTAGGCAGGCCGTCAATCTCACGGGTGAGAGCTTGGATTCGCAGATCCATGCCCTGAATCTGCAGCGCTAGGGAAAGATCTGTGTGCAATGCCGCAAGGCCCCTCTGGGCTGATTCTATCACGCTCGCCGCCGCCTCCGGCCGCTGCCAGCGGATGCTTCCTTGGTGGGCCGTAACTGGCCCGAACGACAACCCGCTAGTGCGGGCCGATGCCGGCGAACGGTATCGCTCCCGGTACGGTCTCGACCTCTAGCGGCAGGGTGCCGACGGCCTCGCCGTCGACTTGGATGGACACTTCTTCGTCCGACTCCGCGACGATGCGGCGCGCTCTGAAGAAATCGCACTTGGGATGCGAGTAGATCCTGCCGGAATACAGGTACGGCATCGCCGCGAGGAACTCGAAGAACCCGGCCTTCCTGATGACCGAGACATCCACCGAACCCGAATCGAGCCTTGCCCTCGGGCACACTTGCATGCCGCCGCCTTGAGACTGTCCGTTCCCTAGGGCGACCTCCATGACCGACGTCTCCAGTGCCGTATCCTCGTCAAAGGCTAGTCGTACCGACCGGGCGCGGTAGGTGAGGAACGAGACGGCGGTCGCCCAGAAAAAGGCGCCCGTGCCGGAATATCGGGTCAGGAAATTGTTCTTGGCCGAGATGGCGACCTCGCCGCCCAGGCCGAAGCCTGCGCCGTTGACGAAGTAGCGCTCGAGCGGCTTGCCGTCGTAGGAGTGGAAGCGGGCCAAGCACACATCGATACGGCGGAGTTCCTGCTCTGCGATTGCCCTGATCACTTCATCCGGAGCATCAGGGAGAGCAGCGGATCTTCTGAAGTCTCCGCCGGTTCCGAGCGGCAGCAAGGCTGCGGCGGCCTGCTCTGACACTGCCTTTCCGTTGGCCCAGAAGCCGTTCACGACCTCGTTCAGCGTGCCGTCGCCGCCGATGGCGACGACTAGGTCCGCGCCGCTCTCGATCGCGTTGCGAGCCAGCTCAGTGGCGTGGCCGGGCGCCTCGGTGAACAGCGCCTCGACAGGTCCGAGACGCCCCTCGAGGAGCGGCTGGAGCCGGGGCCACGTTCGCAGCGATCTGCCGCTGCCCGCCTTGGGATTGAGGATCACGCAGGGCTGGTGGAACCGCCGCGTGTCCATCCGCCCGCTCAGTCCTGGGCGGTCCAGCCCGGCCGGCCCCCGCAGCGGTGGCAGCGGACCTTGCCGAAGATTTCGTCCCAGTTCCCGTCCGCGGCCACAAAGTCCAAGACGCAGCGCAGCGCCTTGTCGCGGCTGGGCAGGTCGTACTGGCTTGCAGCTTGGTCCAGCATTGCGACCAAGTCCTGCTGTAGTTCGAATGTTGTGGCGTTCTTGATGCCTGCCATGTCGGTTCTTTCAATCCTCCTCTACGCCGCGCCGCTTGATCGCAGGTAGGCGATGGTGTCCCGCAATGTCGCCTCGGTTGGCCGCGTCTCGAGTCCCAGCTCTCGCCGCGCCTTGGCGGCATCGCAGTACCAGAACAGCGATGACATGCGGATCGTGGCGTCGTCCAGTTCAAAGTTCTTGCCCACAAGAGGGTATAGGCGCCGCAAGGCGGCGGCACCGAATCTGGCCACGGCCTCGCTTGGCTGCAAGCGCGGGCCAGACACGCCCGCCACGTGGGCGGTCTGGGCGATCCATTCCTTAAACGTCAGGTTCTCGCCGCCTAGCAGGTAGCGCTCGCCGACTGTGCCGGAGCGCATCGCGCTTGCGACCGCCGCTGCGGCGTCGCGGGCATCGATCAGGTTCAGCCCCCCGGTAGGGACGGCCTTGATCTGGCCCATCAGGAACAGGCGCACGTCATTAGTCGATGAGCGCCGGTCGTCGCCAGGGCCGAGCAGCAGGCTGGGATTGACGATCACGAGCGGCAGTTCTCGGTGTTGGCAGTACCACAGGGCCTGCTTCTCTTGGTAGATCTTGCTCAGGTAGTACGGCCATGGATGTACTACTGCCTGCTTGTAGCCGGATTCCTCGGTGTGTACGACGGGCTCGCGGCTCACCGCCACTGTGCCGGAGGTCGTGGTGACCACGCAGCGGCGCGGGCCGTGCTTGACCAGGGCCTCGCACACATTGCGCGTGCCGTCGACGTGGGTGCGGTACATGCCCCAGTGGTCGGACGGCGAACGGTTCACGACGCCGGCCAGATGATAGACCTCGTCGCAGCCCGCTACAGCCGAATCCACATCGCGAGGGTCGGTGATGTCGCCCAGCACGCTGTCGACCCGGCCGTCGCCATCGCCAGGAAACGGAGTCCGGCTGAAGGCGCGGACCTGCAGCCCGGGGTCACGTTCCAGCAGGTGCTGGATCAAGTGCTTGCCGAGGAATCCGCTGGCCCCGGTGACTAGGACTGTATGCATCAATCCGCGCTTGGGTTGCCAGCGGAGGCAGCCACACGTCCGTAGAAGGCCGCGAGAACCGACTCAAGCTGGCCGGGGCCTCACGAGACAACTCATGATACACGGGCGCGAAGGCCGGGGTGCGGCAGTCAGCACGGCCCCGGCCGGCCGGCGCGTTTAGCTGCGGCTCCTGCGGATCGGGTTCTTCAGCACGCCAATGCCGGAAACCTCTACTTCGCAGATGTCACCGTGCTTCATGGCGCTGGTCGAGCCTGGCGTTCCAGTGAAGATCGAGTCTCCGGGCTGCAGGGTCACGTACTGGCTGATGAAGCTCACGATCTTTTCCGGCCCGAACAGCAAGTCGCTAATCTTTTGCTGCTGCTTGACTTCGCCGTTTAGGCGCAAGGTGATCTCGGACTCCATGTAGTCGAGCCCGCTGACGATCCACGGTCCCATTGGTCCGAAGGTATCGCAGCCCTTGCCGCGCCACCACTGCAGGTCGCCGCCCTGCCAGTCGCGTTCCGACACATCGTTTCCGCAGGTGTAGCCGAGGATATGGTCTGCCGCCTCGCTTTCCGAGATCCGCCTTGCCCGCTTGCCCACCACGATTACGAACTCCGCTTCGTAGTGCGTGTTCTTGGAGCCTGGCGGGATCACGATCGGATCACCCGGATTCTGCAGCGAGGTGGTCGGCTTATAGAAGATCTCCGGGTTGGCTGGCTCGGGTCGGCCCGCAAGGTGACTCTTGTAGTTCAGGCCCACGGCGAACACCTTGGGAGAGCGTACCGGATAGAGCAGCTTCACGTCGGAGAGGGCGACCTTGTCGCCCTTGCGCTTCTTGGTCTTGAGCACGGTGTCCTCGAGCGGATAGATCGTGTCATCCTCGAGTTCGCCATAGGCTTGCTTGTTTCCATGGCGGTAGCGCACATACTTGGCGCTGTGGTTGTCGGCTCTCAGTCCGGGAATTGCGATCGAGGCAACGGCCGCGCCGGCCATAAGGTCGCGTCTGGTGATGGACATTCGAATGCCCTCCTCTACGGAAATGGTAGCACCGCGCGAAACAGTTCATTCCGTCTGTCTTGCGAATCGACGGTCTCGTCGCGCTCGTCTCGGACGTGAGCAGGAAACGGTGGGGTCGTTTCCGATGGCGATAACATTGTCAGCGATGCGCCCGCACCCGCTGGCGCTCCTCGGAGCGTACATCGTCGCCGCACCGGGCGGGCTTGACGCTGCGCCGGGACTCGTTTCTGAGAGCGCCGGAATCACGCTGGAACGTCCGACGCCACACCTATACCTAGCTGCGGGCGAGGGATTCGCGCCGCTTTCCTCGAGTGCGGACATCGAGTTCGGAGGGCAGATCTTGATACCCCGCGCGGGCGCGCACCGCTTCTTCCATGCGGCGGGGACACTGCGGATCGATGGCCAGGCGATCGGTTCCGGAAGCGTGCACCTCGAAGCTGGACGGCATGCGTTCGAGTTTCGCTCGCAGCGGCAGGCAGGCCCCCTGCGTGTCTGGCTGGAGTGGGAGGGGCCGGGATTCGCCCGGGAGCCCATCCCGCCTAGGTTTTTCTCGCACGAGGCGGGAGGTGCGGGGGGGCCCGACGGCCGGGCGCTGTTTGAAGAGCTAGGCTGCTCGAATTGCCACCTCTCCGAGTCACGCTCGATCGCTCGCTGGCCGGGGCCGGTTCTCACAGGCTTGGGAGGGCGGGTCAAGCCAGCTTGGATCCGGCATTGGTTGGATGCGCCGGAGAACTTCCGTCCCTGGGCGACGATGCCGCAGATGCTCTCCGAGACCGAGCGCGGCGATGCCGCTGCATTCCTTGCGTCGTTGGGAGGCGATCCGATCCCCGAGCCCAGCTTCGGCGAGCACCACTCCCGGCGCGGGCGAACCACCTTCCAATCGTTCGGCTGCACGGCCTGCCACACAGGCGAACTCGCCCTCGCCGGCCTTGGCTCCAAGATGGCCGTCGGACGGCTGCAGGAGTTCCTCCTCGCCCCCTTGCGGTACGCCCCGGCCGGGCGCATGCCGTCGTTTCACCTCAGTTCCGACGAAGCCCTCGACCTTGCTGCGTACCTTGGGTTGTCAACCAACGCGGCGTTCGAACGCCCTGTTGCCAGTGGTGATATCGATCGAGGGCGGGGACTCGTTCAAACGGCTGGTTGCTTGGCATGCCACGCCTTGGAAGGCCTGCAGGCCAAGCACGCTGCCCCCAAATTGGCGGTGTTGAACTCCAGTCAGGGCTGCTTGTCCGAAGCTGGCTCGACCCGAGCTCCGCGTTACCGGCTGGCGGCCGGGCAGCGGGATGCGCTGCGGGGTTTCATCGACAGCTACCGGCGCGCTCCCGACAGGGTGGCGGCGCCGACCTTCGACCTGCAGCGGCGCATGCGGCAGCTGCGCTGTCACGGCTGTCACGAAATCGACGGACGGGAACCGACAGGCGTGATCGCCGAGGACGCACCGCCGCTGACTGGCATCGGGCGGAAACTGAGGGCGCCTTGGATAGAGCGCGTGATCAGTTCCAAGGAGGTCTCGCTGGACTGGCAAGAACTGCGCATGCCGAACTACGGCGCGACCCACGCGGCGTGGCTTGCCTCGGCCCTTGCCAAGTCGGCCGGCGTGAACCCGCGAGAAGCGCCGACGGCTTCGCCGGCCGGCGATCGGCAAAGCGGCCACGACTTGCTCGGCGTCAGCGCGGAAAGGTCTGGCATGGGTTGTATCGGCTGCCACGGATGGCAGGAGTTCCCGTCACTGGGTGAGAACGGACCGAACCTGTTCGAGGTCGGGCGGCGCTTGCGTTATCCGTGGTTCGAGCGCTGGATGCGCCAGCCCGCCCGAATTCTCGAGGGCACCTCAATGCCCAGCTATTTCGCGGACACCGCCGATCCGGCCAGTGCGCTCGCCATCGCGAACCTCTGGGCGGCCTTCCGGTCTGCCGCCGACCTCCCTCCGCCGTTCGGGTTTCGGCTCGCTGACGCGCCGCGGGGCGGGGAAACCAGGCCCGTCCCCGTCGACCGGGCGGTCGTGATCCGGTGGGACATGCCCGAGGCGAGCCCGGCAGCGATCGCCGTCGGGTTGCCAGGCGGGGTGTCGTATTGCTTCGATGCAGGCGAGTCGAGGCTGCGCTACGCGTGGCGCGGGGGCTTCGTGGACATGACGCGGACGCTGCTCAGCAAGAAGAACCGCCGGACCAATCTGACGGAAACCGCCGAGATCGTCGGACAGATATTCTTTCGCGAAGGACCGGCTCCCATCCGCGTCGGAGACCGCGAGCGGATCCCGCAGAGACAATTTCGAGGGTACCGGTTGGTGGATTCGCTCCCGGAGTTTCACTACCGCCTCGATGGCGTGGACGTCTACGAGCTGATCGCCCCCATCGAGAGCGGTATCGTACGGCGGTTCCGGATCGGGGATGTCTCGCAGCCCATGTGGTTCGTGGCCAGCGAGGCGGAGGGCGTGCAGATCGAATCCAGCCTGCGTGGTGCCCAGATTCCGCGGGGCGCGGATGTGCGATTCGAGGTCAGCGTTGTC
This sequence comes from Terriglobia bacterium, assembly GCA_009838515.1. Lineage (GTDB taxonomy): Bacteria > Acidobacteriota > Terriglobia > Bryobacterales > UBA6623 > VXMF01. The sequence goes on from VXRL01000041.1 coordinate 136,542, forward strand.
GCTCGCTAGGCATCGCCGGATCGGGGCGGCGCTGGCGCTTGGCGCGCTGGGATGCGCTGCGGCGGGACGCGCACAAGTGCCGAGCAGCGCCTACAAGGTCGAGACCGTTGCCGGCCCCCGCGATGTCGCTGCGGAGGTCACGGCGGTAGAGTTCGGACACGATGGGAAGCTCTATGCCGCGTTTCGGCGGGGCTATATCTATTCCTTCGACGCTGGCTCCAGCCGGTGGCGTCGATTCGCCGAGGGCCTGCATACGCCTCTGGGCATCGCCAAGGGTGACAGGCCGGGCGAATTCCTGGTCGCGCAGGTTCCGGAACTGACGCGCGTTGCCGACACCGACGGTGATGGGGCGGCAGACCAGTTCGAGACCGTTTCCGACGGCTGGGGCCTGTCGGGGAACTACCACGAGTTCATTGCCGGCCCGGTTCGCGACACGGAGGGGAACCTGTACGTGTCGCTCGGCTTGGCCTCCGGCAACGCCGATCCGCGCCCGCCGGTCCGCGGGGAACTGACCCGCAGGCCGCGCCGGGCTGCCGATCCAGTGGAGGGCAAAGTGAACCGGGTCGGCCACTATTCGCCCGTGCCGTATCGGGGCTGTGCCCTGCAAATCTCTCCCGCAGGCTCTGTACGAGCCTTTGCGTGCGGCTTCCGCCAGCCCAATGGGATCGTCGCCAGCCCTGCGGGAGACGTCTTCGTGGCCGACAACCAAGGTGGCTGGGTCGGCACTTCTCCTCTGCATCATGTCACCGACGGTGCCTTCCATGGCCACCCCGCGTCACTGCACTGGCATCCGGAGTTCTTGGGTGTCAACCCGGTCGAGGCCGATGTGGCTGAACTGGACCGCCGGCGCAAAAAGCCCGCGATCCTCTTCCCGCAGGGCGAGATGGGAGGGTCCACGGCCGGCCCCGCATTTGACCTGACAGGGGGTGCCTTTGGACCCTATGCGGGCCAGTTGTTCGTGGCGGAGTGGACGTATCCTCGTGTCTTGCGCGTGGACCTGCAGAGGGTACGGGGCGAGTACCAAGGGGCCGCGTTCCTGTTCGTCGAGGGCAACGGCTTGCGCATGGCCAACAACCGCCTCGCATTCTCGCCCGACGGGAGCAGCCTGTACGTGGCCCAGACCGCCCGGATATGGGGTTCGACCGAGGGCTTGCAGCGCATCGTCTGGCAGGGCAGGGTGCCGCTGGACGTCTTGACCATGAAGCTGACCACGGGCGGCTTCGACCTGACCTTCACCAAGCCCTTGGACGAGGAATCGGCGCGACAGGCGGCCAACTATTCCCTGACGCGGTACTACTACCGCTATCACGCGACCTACGGCTCGCCCAAGACCGAACTCACTCCCGTGAGGGTTTCGGGCGTTTCGGTGTCCGACGACGGATTGCGCGTATCCCTGGAGGTCTCGGACCTGCGAGAGGGCTGGCTCTACGACCTGCGGCCGTCCGGCATCTACGGCCGTGATGGGGAGCCGCTCGCGACGACGATTGCAGCGTATACGCTGAACCGCTTAGTGGACTGAAGCCTCCGCATTCGGCGTTGGCCCGCCGCCGAGCGCGCGGATGCGAATGTTGCGAAACTCCACGCGCATCGGTTCGCCGCGATGCAGCTGCATGGCCAGCACGCCAGTCAGCGCACCCGGATCGAGCACATCGTTGGTGACCGTGCCGTTGACGCTGATGCGGATGCGATAGCCCTCGCAGTGAATCTCGATCCGATTCCAGCCGGTCCCCACGACATGTTCGGCGCGGTCTTGCCAGCCGTCGAGGATGAGCCCGCGGGGCAGGCCCTCCCCGTGCAGGTTGCCCCAGCCCTTGCCGGAGGCGAAATCCGCCTGGTAGCCGCGCACTGTCCAGCCTCCGGATCGCTCGCTGCGAAACTGCATCCCGCTGTTGCCGTTGCGCAGCTTGACCTCGAAGCGCAGCACGAAGTCGCCGAACTGCCGCTCGGACACCAAGAACGAGTTCGCGCTCAGAGGCCGCCCGTCGGTGCTCCCGACGATCGAGCCGCCTGCTACGCTCCACAGCCCCGGGTCGCCGTCCCAGCCGCTCAGGTCCGAACCGTTGAACAGCGGCACGAAGCCGTCCGCGACTTCTCTGCGAGTCAAGTCGGAGGCGGTGACCGGCGAGGCCAGCGCGAGCGTCGCCAGCAGTAGGTAGGCGATCCCGAGCGAGCGCCGCTTGCCCAGCTGAGGATTCATCGGATCAAGCAGCCTGCGCCGCCAACTCATCGGCCTGCTGGGCAGTCGTGAGCGGCTCGATCAGAACGTCCAGATCGCCGTCCAAGACTTGGGTGAGCTGGTGGACCTTCAGGCCGATCCGGTGGTCGGTGATTCGCATTTCCGGGAAATTGTAGGTGCGGATCTTCTCCGAGCGGTCACCGCTGCGGACCATGGCCCGGCGCTGCTGGGCCTGCTCGGAGTGCTGTTTCTGGCGCTCGATCTCGTACAGCCGCGAGCGCAGAACCTGCAGCGCCTTCTTGCGGTTCTTGATCTGGGACTTCTCGTCTTGGCACGTTACCACCAGGCCGGTGGGCAGGTGCGTGATGCGGACCGCCGAGTATGTGGTGTTTACGGACTGCCCTCCCGGACCGGACGAGCAGTACGTGTCGACCCGTAGCTCGGTCTCGTCCACTTGCACATCGACTTCGTCGGCTTCTGGCAGCACCGCCACGGTCACGGCAGAGGTGTGCACTCGGCCTTGAGACTCGGTCTTCGGCACGCGCTGCACGCGATGCACGCCGCTCTCGTACTTCAGGCGCGAGTACACGCGCGGTCCCTTGACCAGCGCGATCAGCTCCTTGATCCCACCAGCCTCCGAATCGTTGCGCGTGGTGACCTCGATGCTCCAAGCGTGGCCCTCGGCATACTTGCAGTACATGCGGAAGATCTCGGCCGCGAACAGCGTGGCTTCGTCGCCTCCGGTGCCGGCCCGGATCTCCAGCACGGCCCCTTTCTCGTCGGCCGGGTCGACCGGCAGCAGAAGGATGCGGATCTCGTCGGCGAGCCGGTCCCGATCCTCGGTCAGGCTCTCGATCTCCTCGGCCGCCATCTCGACCATTTCGGGATCGGACTCGTCGAGCAAGTCACGAGCCTCGTTGATCTGGGAGACGACGCGCTTCCACAAGCGATACTTCTCAACCACTTCGGCGATTGAGGAGTGCTGCTTGGCGAACTGCTGGTAAGCCTGCTGGTCCGCCAGCAGTGCAGGGTCGGCGAGCTTCGAGGACAGTTCCTCGAAGCGCGCTTCGACCTCTCCGATGCTTTTTTCCCAGCTCATCACTCCTCTCCGGCAGCCGTTTTCTTGTCAACCCCTTGGCAGCCGCTGCACCCTCGGCGCCGGCGGCACAACGCACCTGCTCGGACCGCTAAGCGACGACCGGACTACCGCCCGCACGGCGCTCGAACTCGAAAGCGGTCGTCAGGGCGTGGATGGCGACTTCGACCTGGCTGTTGTCTGGCTGCTTGGTCGTGATCCGTTGCAGCCACAGTCCCGGGCGGGCCATCAGCATGAAGACTCCGCGTTGGTGCTTGGCGGTGTAGCGGATGATCTCGAAGCTGATGCCAGCGATCAACGGCAGCAGCGCGACGCGGGCCGCGAACGGTCCGATGAAGCCCTCGAACGGCACCAACGCGTAGATCGCGATCGCGACCAGCATGACGACCATCAGGAAGCTGGTGCCGCAGCGCGGATGCAAGGTCGTGAATCGCTGGGCGTTCTCGATCGAAAGCTCTTGACCGGACTCATAGTTGTAGACCACCTTGTGCTCGGCCCCGTGGTACTCGAATACCCTGCGGATGTCCTTCATCTGCGAAATTGCGAGCAGAAAGCTGAGAAAGATCGCGATGCGAATGGCGCCTTCAACAAAACTGAAGCCCACTTGGTTGTCGAGGGCCGGCAGCCACCCCTGCAGCTGATTCGTAGCCAGCAGGGGCACTAGCTTGTACATCACGATGAAGAAGCCGACCGAGAAGGCGATGTTGAGCCCTAGGACCCAGCCGGGCAGCTCCTCGCTCTTGCTGCGGTCGTCGGCGTCCTCGCTTTCAGCCGCTTGGCTCGCCGAGAAGTTCAGAGCCTTCATGCCCAAGGTCATCGACTGGCCGAGGATGCCGCAGCCCCTCACTAAGGGCAGGGCCCAGAAGCGGCTGCGCTGCGACAGGCGCGTGGCGGTCTCTTCCTTGGTCGTGATGTCGCCGCTCGGCTTGCGCACAGCCACGCAATAGGATTGCGGGGTGCGCATCATCACGCCCTCCATCACCGCCTGGCCCCCGATCAGGGGGTCTCCGTCACTGTTGAAGGCGGGCCAGAGGGTGCCGCCCGCGAACAGTCTTGCGAATCCGTTGAGTCCTCGCATGGTCTGGTCCTCGGGCAGCCGGACCGAAGCCTCGATCCTCCCGTTTAGGATACACTGGCACCATGCTGGGCAGGTTCTGGTCACGCTTGCGTCCGGCTGTGTTCTGGGAGTTCCGGCGGGGCTCATGGCAGTACGACATCATCGTGGCCCTGATCTTGGCCTTCATATTCCTCACCCCACCCGCACTGTTCAATGATCGGGCTAGCGAGCCCGTCGTCCACGAGGTCGAGCACCCTGCGACCGATGCCCGGGTGTTCTGGATCGATCCGGGGGCGTTGGACCGCGCCGACCCCGAAGGTGCCAGCGAGCGCTTGCAGTACCTCTTGGCCGCCTATAGCGGGGAAGCCCTGCGCATCGTTTCGACCGAACCGGCTACGGACGCCGCTGGGAACGTCCAGGCCTACCTGGTCTTCGCGCAGCCCGCGGGCGAGTAGCGTCCGCTCCAGGGGCTGACAGGCATGCCGCGCTCGGATCTGTTTCTTTCGACCCGCCGCCGCGGCAGGATCGCCGCAGCGGTCTCAGCCCTGATACTGGGCTGCCTTGCGCCTGCCTCGGCGACCGTGCCCGATCTGACAACGGTGCTTGCCGAGATGGACGCGGCGGCTTCCGGCTGGACGGGCATGCGGGCCAGCCTCGAATGGGTGCGCTACATGGCGCTGGTGGATGACAGGAGCGTCGAGCGCGGCGAGATCGTCGTCCGCCGGACGGCGGATGGCAGCGCCTCGATGCTGATCTCGTTCGAGGAGCCGAACGTTTATTTCCTTTCTGTTCAAGGCACTAGGGTCGAAATCTACAAGCCGAAGATCAAGACCGTCGAAGAGTACGACGTGAGCGATTCCAAGGCCAAGATGGAGAACGCGCTGCTGTTGGGCTTTGGCACTTCCGGCAGCTACCTCGGACAGCACTACGACATCAAGCTCCTGGGGCCAGCGACCGTCAACGGACAATCCGTCGTGCATCTTGACCTACAGCCGAAGGATCCGCAGGCGGAGATGAACAGCCAGCGGATCGAGATGTGGGTCTCCACTGATATCTGGCAGCCTGTTCAGCAGAAAATTTATGATCGAAGCCCTGGAGACTACCGGCTGTATTCGTATTCGGAAGTGGCTTTGAATCCTTCACTCACGGCACAAGACTTCAAGCTGCGCCTTGGTCGCGGCACGAAGCGTGTCCACCCGCAGCGATAGCGCTCTTCAATGCGGCTGGCCATTCAGGCCGCTCGAGGCGGCGGCGACCGCTGGCTTAGCGGCGAATCGTAACGCGCGCACTGACCGGCTCGACGATGTAAGGTGTCGTGCCTTCGTCCGAGAGCACCGATTCGGCCCGGATCTCGACCTCGTGGTCGCCCTCCGGGGCAGAGGCGGAGGCCTTGCACTGCAGGGCGAAGGCAGTCTGGGCTTCGCGCAGTTCGGCGGACTCGCATTCGACGCCAGCGGGCAAGCCGATGGCGCTGACAGTGACGGGCCGCCGGAACGCCTCGTCGCGCCAGATCGATCCCTGCCAGATCGATTCGCTGTCCGGCTGCATCACGAGCTCCGCTCCCAGTGGGGTGAGCATGTAGCCGTCGACGATATCGACTTCCAGTGCTTTGGAGATCAGCGTCTCTTTGCGGCCTTCGAACTCGACGGTGGCTGAAAGATTGAAGTTCACCATGCCTAGGGACGTGCGCTCGTGAGTGAACATCCGAAATTCGCCCGCGTGCATGTCCTCGTCCTCGTCGTTGCTGCGCAGCCGCAGACCGCCCGAGTTTCTCGGAATTTCCACCTTCTTGGTCAGCTTCACGCCCTGTCGGCGAGGGTTGTACTGCCACTTTGCCATCAGTCCGCCGCCACCGCGCACGAGGCGTATTTTCCGCTCGGTAGCGAACCCCACCTCCGCTGCCTGTTCGGGCGTGACCCGTGTCGGCAGGTCCAGCCCCAGCCACTCGGCCGTGACGGCCTCTTGTTCCGGACCCTTGACGCTGACTCGTATGCCCGGACCGGACGCGCGCCGGTCGAGATGCCGCTTGCCCTCCGCTGTCGCTCGGCCGCGTACCACGAGATTGAGCATCCGCAGCTCGGCGTCTGGCTCGGCTGTCAAGGTTAGGCGGCCGAGCTCGAAACGAGCCAGGGTGTTGTTGAGCGTGGACGTGGGCGCGATGTGCCCGCCCGATATCTCGAAGTCGTCGGGCAGGTTTTCCACATAGAGCTCAAGCGGCCCTAAATAGCCGCGCCGCTCCGCTTGCACCGTGACGATGGCGGAGCCGTTGCGCGGAACATTGATGTACGGGTCGTTGAGCGTCAGCAAGAAGTCCGGGCCCTGCTTGCGAGCCACCAGCCGGTAGCTGAAGTCTTGGCCGCCGCGGTCGAGCAGGTCTTCGACGGCGACCGTAACCTCTTCTGTCCCGGGCGGGATCGCGAGGTTGACGAACGGGTACGTGGCGGTTTGCCCGGTCGTGCTGATGACATATGGGTTGGGGTCCCCGGCGTCCTTGCCCGCGATTGCCAGAGTTTCATCCCCGTGCGATATCGTGAGCACGCCGTAGAGCGACGATCCGGGCAGCTCTCCGGAGCGGAGCTCGAACGACCACTCCTGGCCGCCCTGGACGGCCAAGCTGTAGAGGTCGATCTCGCCTTGCGCCGAGATCTGCCCGTTCATCACGACATCCTCGTTTAGAGTCCTGTCGGCGTCGGACTCGACCACCTCGTCGCCATCGCTAAGGAGGAAAGGTACCGCGGACGGCGTGCCCGGCACGCGGACCCATGTCTCGCTGGCGGTCGCCGCCACGTCGGTGAGATCGATCTCGGCTTGCACTGGCTGGTCTAGGTTGCCGCCGAAAAATTCCGCCCGCACCTTGGAGTTCCGGCTCCAGCCGAGCGGGAACACGCTGTCGGCATATTCGTAGTCGGCGATCGTGAGCCTGTAGAAGTCATGCTCCTGTTCGCTGAAGCGCTCGTCCCGAATCACGACCAAGTAGTCGCCGTCCTCCGGGACCTCGAAGTCGAGTCGGGCATCAAGGCCCAGTCCCGGAGAGTCGCTAGTCCTCGCCCGCACGAGTCCGGTGCTATCGCGCAGTTCGAGGTTAGGGTCGATCGCCGATCCGACCTGGCGAGCCGAGGCTTCGGCCACGATCCGCTGCCCCTTGGTGGCGCGAACGCGGTAGATGTCTCGTTCCGCGCCTTGCAAGCGTCCCTCGACGGTCACGGGCATCGTGACCTCTTGTGCGATCTCCGGGAAGTCGTTCGACGCTTCGTTGCCATCGGGGCCTTCGTCAGACTCTTCTTCGGCCACTTGCGGGAAGCCCCCGACCATGAACAGCACGGCGTTGGAGATGCCGTCGGCGGTCTCGACTCTCAGCGGCACGACTCCCTGCCGGGCGTTGTTGTCAACCTCGATCAGGTAAACGAGGGACTCCGGAGACTCCGCGCCTGCCTCTCCCGGGACTGCCAGTGGGGTCGCTGTCATTGCAGCGCCGCCGTGCAGCCGGGGTGTGGGGGCGAGCCGTTTTCCGCGGAGCTCGAGGCGCACCGCGCTGCCGACCTGCGCACCGTGCGGGTAGATCGATTCGAGCACCGGTTGCGCGCACAGCGGCATCGCCAGCGCGAGGGCGAGAGTCATTCGGTAGCTGCCAATGGTTCGCATGGTTGGCTTGGGGCGGCTCCGACGGTAGCCGGCTGGCCGACGCCCGATTCAAGAATAACAGCGATGAAGCGCTCGGCACGCTTGATTCCGGCGGGAACGAGTCTGTTTGCGCCGGTCGACCGCCAGCGGAGAGCACGAGTCCCGTGAACAGTTCCCGAAGGATGCGTCTAACCTGATAGAAGTGTCACGCTGGACCTTGCTCGCCCCGTTCTTGCTGGCCGCCATGCTGCCGGCCGCCGAACCGGACTGGCCAGCCGTCAAGAGCAAAGCTCTGGAAACGCTGGTCGACCTGGTCAAGCTGGACACCGCACAGCCGGAAGGCAACGAAATCCTGGCGGCGCGCTATCTGAAGGAGAAACTCGACCGCGAGGGCCTCGCCTCGGAGATTTTCGAGGCTGCGCCCGGCCGGGCCAGCCTGGTGGCGCGAGTCAAGGGCAACGGTCGCAAGCGCCCGCTGCTGTTGCTCGGTCACCTCGACGTGGTGGCAGTGGAGCGCGACGAGTGGTCCTTCGATCCGTTCGGAGGAGAGGTCAAGGACGGCATCCTGTACGCCCGGGGCGCGTCGGACGACAAGGGAGTCGTGGCTGCATCGTTCCATGTCCTGTTGGAGCTTTGGCGCCAGAAGACGCCGCTGGATCGCGACGTGATCTTCCTCGGCGTGGCCGACGAGGAATCCGGCGGGGACTTAGGCATCACCTACATGCTCGCCGAGCATCGCGACGAGATCGACGCCGAATTCGCGATCAACGAGGGGGGAAAGGGAGTGTTCGACCGCGACCTGAGCTACACGCGGTTCGAGATCCAGACTGCCGAAAAGACCCCCCGGAGGATCGACCTCAAGGCCGTGGGCACTTCCGGCCATGGCTCGATTCCTCTCAGGGACAACCCGATCGGGGCGCTGGCGCGGGCCGTCGGGCGCCTCTCCGAACATGAGATGCCGGCCCGCTTGAACGAGACCACCCGCGAGTACTTCACCCGTCTGGCCGAAATCGCCGAGCCCGACAAGGCCGCGGTGTTTCGCGCCATCCTGACTGACGAGCCCACTGCTGACGACTACGAGAAGCTCCGCGAATTGTCCCCGGTCTACAACTCGATGGTGCGCACGTCGATCTCTCCGACGATCCTGCAGGGCGGATACCTGAAGAACGTCATTCCATCCGAGGCCAACGCCACGGTAGACATCAGGGCCCTCCCGGACGAAGATCCCGAGCGGCTGTTCAGCCTGCTGAAGAGAGTCATGGACGAACCCGCGGTGGATCTCGTGCCGCATCGGCAGACTCGTCCGTCGCATTCCCCGTCAGCGTTGGGCAGCGATGCGTTCTTGGCTTTTGAGCGCGTTCTCGGCCGCATGTACCGTAGCGTGCCGATCCTGCCCGCCATGTCCACCGGTGCAACGGACTCCGCACAACTGCGGCATGCCGGAATCGCGAGCTACGGCTTTGGGCCGGCGCGTCCGGAATGGGATCTGGCAAGTGGCATCCATGGCCGCAACGAGTATCTGTATGTCAAGCCCTACCAAGACTATGTCGAGATCCTTTGGAACGTAGTTGTCGAGATCGCCGGTACGAAGTAGGCGGTTTTTCCGGCCGTCCCGAAACCTGTTGGGGCCAGAAGACAAGTGCGAAGACCTCTGGCGATCGCGTGTGTCCGGCCTAGCAGCGACTCCTGCTAGGCGCTTGTTGCACGGTTGCGAGGACCCAGCCGGTACACGCGATCTAGGGTGGGTTGCCCGGCGTTCGGCGGTAGCATATCTCACGAGGTACAGCTGCCAATGACAAGGCTCGAACAGGCGTTCTTGGTCTCCTTCGCCGGATGGATCACACTGGCTGCCGCTTCGTGCAGCGCGGAGACTCGCCCTACGCTGCGAGCCGGAGCCGCAGCGGTGGACATCACGCCCCGCGACTGGCCGCTCCCCATGATCGGGTCTTTCCGGTACAGGCCCGCAACCGGAGCCCACGATCCGTTGCGCTCGCGCGCGCTGGTACTGGACGACGGTACCGAGACCGTCGCGATTGCGATCGTAGACAGCTGTTATATCCCGAGGGAGACTCTCGACGAGGCCAAACGCCTAGCACAAGCGGAAACTGGAATACCCGCTGACCGCGTGCTGATCGCGGCCACCCATACCCACACCGCGCCCCCGCCTGCGCCCGGTGTGGGCCTGCGCGGGCCGGAGCCGGAGCAGGACTCTCGAAACGAGCAACGCTATTCCCGGCAACTGATTGATGGCATCGCAGCGTCAGTTGCAAGGGCCTTCGAGAGTCTGGAGCCTGCCGAGATCGGATGGGCGCGCACCGACCTTCCGGATGAAGTCTTCAATCGGCGTTGGTTTATGAAGAACGGGACGATCCCGCCGGATCCCTTCGGGGGGACAACCGACCGAGTGCGGATGAATCCTCCCGCCGCCAGTCGCGATCTGATAGAGCCTTCCGGTCCGGTAGATCCCGAAGCCGTCGTGCTATCGATCAGGACGGCCGCAGAGAAACCGCTAGCTGTCCTCGCGAACTATTCCTTGCACTATGTGGGTAACATTCCGGCGGGGTTGGTGTCGGCAGACTACTTCGGGGAGTTCTCGCTTGCCATAGCCAAGCGCCTGGACGCTGGCGAGCATTTCGTCGGCATGCTCTCCAATGGCACCAGCGGAAACATCAACAACATCAATTTCTCCAAGCCGCGATCGCGGCGGGAACCCTTCGAGCAGATTCGCAACGTCGCCGGCAAGCTCGCGGACGCCGTGGCGCAGGCCCATGCGGGGATCGAGTACAGTCCCGATGCCAGTCTCGCCATGGAGCAGGTCGAGCTAGCGCTTGCCCGGCGCAAGCCCACGCGTCCAATTGTTGAGCAGTCAAGGACCCTCCTCCAAGGCGTGCGGCCCTCCGAACTTACGAGGCGCCACATTTACGCGCAGAGAGCGATCGATCTGCATGAAGGCCCGGATAGCGTTTCTGTCGTGCTGCAGGCGATTCGCATCGGCGATCTGGGCATCGCGGCCTTGCCTTTCGAGACCTTCGTCGAGACCGGGCTCGCAATCAAGCGTGACAGCCCACTCCAGGCGACGTTCGTGATCAGCCTCGCGAACGGGGCCGAGGGATACTTGCCGACTCCGGAACATCACGCGCTCGGAGGCTACGAGACTTGGCTCGGCACTAGCCGGGTCGAGGAGCAGGCCTCGGAAAAGATCCGTGAGCAACTCCTGTCTTCTCTTCGCAACGTGGCGATGGAAGGCGATTGAGCGTCGAAGTGCGCAAGGTTCGCCAGGGTCGGGGCCGGGCTTGATTCTCAAGCAAGAGCCTATCGCGCCCGCTTGTCCAGGGCCGGTCGTCAGCCCTCCGGGGGCTCTGCGAATGCAGCTCTTTGGTTGCCGTACCTGTCTAGGATCGCGAGTGCTATAGGACCGGCTCGAACTTCTGCACTACGCCGCTCAGTTGGGCGATGAACACGCTACCGTCCGCCGCAACGGTAGTACCGTGGCCCCCGACATCACCCGGCAGCATGGCGGCAACAGTGCCGTCGAGGCTGCGGAGCACACCGCCGGCCCATATCTTCTGGTCGGCCGTCATGTACAACGTGGAGATGCCGCCTACGCCCTCCCACTCTTCGAGAAACTTGCCATTGGAATCGAACACCTGAATCCGCTGATTGTCGCGATCGGTGATATAGACTTGTCCCTCGCCATCGACCACCAGGTTATGAGGCAATCCGAACTCTCCCGGGCCTATGCCGCGGCTGCCCCAGTCCAGCAGGAATCTACCCTCGTTCGAGAACTTGACGATGCGCGCGCCGGCGTATCCGTCGCTTACGTAGATCGTGCCGTCCGTGCCAAATGCCACGTCCGTGGGTAGGTTGAAGTGGCTCTCGTCCGTGCCGGAGACTCCCACTTCTCCGAGTTGCAGGAGCACGTTGCCATCGGAATCGGTCTTGTAGACCGCATGCGCCGTTGCATCCACGATCCAGATGTGGCCGGACGGGTCGACGCGGATCGAATGAGCGCCGCACGAATAGCAGCCCGCTGGCCCGTAGACGGCCGTGTACCCAGAACCACCGGGGGCCCGATTCTCTGGGGCAACCCCCGTCACCTTGCCCCCGCTGATCGAAACGCCGCCAAGTGAACGAATGAAGTTGCCGGAGACGTCGAATTCCATGATCGGGAGGGCTCCCCGATGGAATACCAGGATGGTTCCCTGCGCCGTCGTTGCCACGGCCACGGCCTCGCCGAAGTGCCAAGGGGACGGGGTTCCCGCGTCAGTGGTCGCCGGCAGCGGCCATTGAACCTCCCGGTAGGTCTCTTGCGGGGGAGCCATGCAGGCGGATGTCATTCCCAAGTAGCACGCCAGCATGGCGGGAGCCAGTTGCTGGATCCGGTGTTTGTACACGACATTCCCTCCGTGGGGCCAGGCAATCGGGCATGCTATGCGACCCGACGGCCCTCCCGCGCCCTCTCGGCCGGATGCCGCACCTCATGCGGCGTCGCAGCCCGAGCTCGGTGTGCCGGACCGCGTGACCGGCCCTAGGGTAGCGGAATGCCTTGGCGCCTGTCCGAGATTTCTCCGGCCGGCTTGCCGCAATAGCGCAAATCGGGGTCTTGCCAACTCGTCGTTGCAAGTTCTGGCCGCCATTCCATCGTTCACCGGACCGATCGAGAGCTATCACAGGCCGCTACCAGCGGCGTTCCCGTGGCATTCAATCGCAGGGTGGACCGTGCCGTGACCTTGTCCTCGCCCACCGGACCGGAGCGCTTAGCGAGATTCGTGTCATCGCCTTTTGGCCCTCAAGGGCGGGCGAAACTGGCCCTGAAAGAGCAGGGAATTCCCAACCCGCATCAAGCATCAAGCTCGGTCGTGAGTACAAGGTCGGCGAGCGCTTGGATGAATGCGGGGCTGTCGTTCAGGCCGGTCGTCGTCTCGAAATGGCGGATCCCTAGGGAGGATGCTTGCTCGCGGGCCTCGATGTTGATCTCTGACAGCGTCTCGAGATGATCGGACACAAATGAGATTGGCACCACTAGCACCGCGTTGCAGCCGCTTCGGCCAAGGCGGCGCAGTGTCTCGGTCAAGCCGGGCTTGAGCCATCGCTGTGGCCCGATTCGGCTCTGGTAACACAGAGTGTAGGGAGCTTGCAGAGCGCACTCGCGGACCACTCCTTGCACGGTCTTTTCGATTTGGTTCTGGTAGGGATCGCCCTGCCGGACGAGCTTTTGCGGCAAGCCGTGCGCACTGAACAAGACGTGCGGATCGGACTCTGCCGGAAGCCTTGCCAGCGCTGCGGACACTCGCTCCTTGACTGCGGCGATGTACATGGGGTGCGAAGGGTAGGAATGAATCGTTGCAGTGGACAGGTTGAGCTGCTTCCGTGCGGCACAACGCTCCCAGTCACGCACAGAGCTCCCAGTCGTAGCGGTGGAGTACTGCGGGTAAAGGGGAAGCAGTACGACGCCCTGGCAGTTCGCTGCCAACACCGCTTCGACGGCCGCTTCCGTAGAGGGCTTGCCGTAGCGCATGGCCACGAACACCCGGCTGCGCATGGAGCGGTTCAACTCCCGCTCCAATAGGCGCGCTTGGCGCGCAGTGATCTCGCCGATGGGCGATCGGCCTCCAATCGAGGCGTACAGCGGACGGGCTTGCTTAGCTCGCCACTTTGCCGCGTGCTCGGCGAGCCAGTCTTGTGCCCAGCCAGGTATCGGCAGGTTGAATAGTTCCGGATCGCGGAACATGTTTTCGAGGAACGGTTGAACCTCGTCGAGCGAAGACGGTCCGCCCAGCTGCAGCAGGACTACGGCGACGGGCCCAGGCGATTCTTCCGATGGGCTGGGCGGCGGCATGTGGGTCCAACCCTTGCGAAGCTCCGCGGCCGGTATGCCGCGCGGCGTCGGCGGGCCGATTCCCAGGCTCAGATATCGCTCAGTCGGTCCAACGTGCCGGTGCCGTCGCCCAAGGTCTCGGGTCGGACACCGACCCGATCCAGCAGGGACAGGTAAAGGTTGTTCATCGGCGTCTCGCCGGCATAGCGGACGTGGCGGCCGGGCGTCAGAGTACCGCCGCCTCTGCCAGCCACCAAGACGGGTAAATCGTGATGCGTGTGGCGGTTGCCATCGCCGATGCCTGAGCCGTAGACCACCATCATGTTGTCCAGCAAACGACCGTCGCCGTCCTTGACTAAGGCTAACTTGTCTATGAGGTGCCCGAACTGCTCCACGTGGTAGGTGTTGACCTTGGTGATGTCTTCGATCTTGCCCGGATCGCCCCTGTGGTGGGTCATGCCGTGGTGGGCCCGGCTGACTCCGATGTCTGGATAGGTGAGGTTGCTGCCCTCGCGTCCCATCATGAAGGTTGCTACGCGCGTCAGGTCGGTCTGGAAGGCCAGCACCATGAGGTCAAACATGAGCCGCGAATGGTCCGCGTAGTTGGCGGGAATGCCCTGCGGGCGCGCCATTTCCGGCTTCGGCGATCCGCCTTCCCGGCTTGCGGCGGCGATGCGCTTCTCCACTTCCCGCACGCTTGAGAAGTACTCGTCCAGCTTTTGGCGATCCGTTGGCCCCACCGAGCTGCGCAGCCGGTTGGCATCCGCAAGGATGTGATCCAAGACGCTCTGGCGGCGCTCTCCCTGCCGTGCTCGATCCGCCGGGCTCAACGGTGTCTCGATGTCGCCGAACAAGCGGTCGAAGACGAGGCTCGGATCGATCTCGGGCGGATTCGGCGTTCGCTCGCCACGCCACGAAATGCTGTTCGAATAGGCGCAGCTATAGCCAGAATCGCAGTTTCCGGCCAGCCTGCCAGGTTCGATCCCAAGCTCTAGAGAGGCGTACCGGGTCTGATCGCCAATCGCATTGGCGGCGACTTGGTCCACCGAGATTCCGAGCTTGATGTCTGCCCCGGAAGTTTTCTTGGGATGGATCCCGGTCAGAAAGCTAGAGGCGGCTCTGGCATGGTCACCGGCCCCGTCGCCCAAGGCCCTGCCGTTGTTGTGCGTCAGCCCGGACAGCACCAGCAGGTCGTTTCGGTGGCGCTCCAGCGGCTTCAGAACCCGCGTGAATTCGAAGTCGGTGCCGGTAGCGAGGGGAGTCCAGGCTTCTTGGATTACCCCATTGGGGATGTAGACGAAGGCCAGTCTGCGCGGCGTTTCGGATTCCGATCGGCGCACAGCGGCGAATGCCGGCACCATGGCATCCAAGAATGGCAGTGCGACGGCCGCGCCCGTTCCCCGGAGAAACAGCCGACGGTCAAGATGCTTTCGAAACAGCATGCCGTAACCCATAGAGAGAATAGCACGGGTGAGCGCGGAAATCGGCAGGTCCAGGGGCATGTCGGAGTACTGAGATTCGCGGAAAGGCCCTGTTATTGAGCCGGGCTAGATCTCGTTGTAGGTCTTGCGCACTCTATCGACGCGCCGAAGGGGTCATCTCTGAATCCAACCCCCTCGCTATCGGAAAGCGCAGGGGACCTGAGCTGCTCGGGTGGTGACAAGCCTTGGCTCACGTCTCTGCCGAATTGATGGTGGTGCGTTCCGCCCCGAGGGCGACCATTGATCGGACACAGCTGTCACAGAACAGCTGATGCGAGCGTATGGCGTCAGACAGCGTAGTTTCTAACGGCGCGCTCGAGCCGTCCGACAGATCCTAGACCGCATACTTGACGAGAGCATCGGCCTTGATACGGGAGGAGGCTTCAGTCGTAGCGCTCATGTCCCAACCCAAGGATCTATGATCGGGATTCCCATGTCCCGAAAATCGCGAACGTTGCGTGTCACGACTGCCATGCCACGAGACGCCGCGATAGCGGCGATCTGACAGTCTGCCACTGCAACTGGGCGTCCGGCGGATCGGCGCAGGGCCGCAATGTTGCCGTACGCACGTGCGGCGTTGCTGTCGAACGGCAGCACCCGGTCCTCGAACGCATCGCGCAACATGGCCTCGATCCGAAAGAATAGCCCGTCGCGTCGTCGGCCTGCTGGGAGGATGGCCGCGCCGTAACGCAGCTCCGCTTCGCCAACCGCCGAGAAGAACAGATTTTCCAAAGGATGGCCCGAAACCCAAGCTGTTACCGCAGCGGCGGGCGACTTGTGGATCAGTTCGGATACGACGTTGGTGTCAAGCAGCATGGGCATCCCCGCGAGCTCACTCCCAAGACGGTGGCTCGCGCGCAGGCTCACGGGGCGGCAATTCCAAATCTACGCCGTCAGTCGGCCCGAAGTGTGAGCGGATGATGCTCGCGAGGTTCCGGGAACTCGGTTTGCGCCCAACCGCGTCGCGCAGGATCAGCCGCGCTTCTTCCTCCATAGAGCGGCCGTTACTCGCTGCCCGAACCCGCAAGTGGGTCTTCACCTCATCGTCGAGGTTGCGGATCGTGATACTTGCCATGGTCGTACCTCAGTGTCTGCAATAAGTCTATAGGATGATTGCGTTGCAATCAAGATGGGGGCCAATCCGTCTTGGCGCTAAGGGGCGTCGGGGATGATCGAGTCGGGCTGCGACCGCGTGGTTGGCTCGCTCTGCGAGCGATCCGGAGTCGACTGGAACCGTTCGAAGCTCATCGTCCCGACCCTGTGGCTACCATGGTTGGAATGAAGCTCAACATCGCGGAACTCGCGCCAGACGCGACTGGCCTGAGCCATTTGGTCAAGAGGGGTGAAATTCAGCCGCTCGAGCTGGTGGATTCGGTGATCGACGCGATCGAGCGCACCAACGGCGATCTCAATGCGGTCATCACGCCGATGTTCGAGATGGCTCGCGACAGTGCCCGTAGCGCAGCCATCGATCCGCAGGCGCCCTTTGCGGGCGTGCCGTTCCTATTGAAGGACATTCGCGCCTCTTACATGGGCGTACCCACTTCCGACGGCTGCGCTCTCTTGCGCGACGTGCAGAAGTCATACGACAGCGAAATCGTCAAGCGGCATCGACGGGCCGGCCTGATCTGTGTCGGCAAGACGAACACCCCCGAATTCGGACTCACGGCTACCACCGAGCCCCATGCTTTCGGTCCAACTAGGAACCCGTGGAATCTGGACCGCACGCCGGGCGGCTCCAGCGGCGGGGCGGCGGCTGCCGTAGCCGCCCGGATCCTGCCAATGGCTCATGGCAGTGACGGAGGCGGGTCGATTCGGATCCCCGCTGCATGCTGCGGGCTGTTCGGGCTAAAGCCTACGCGGGGACGCAACCCGCTGGGGCCTGATTCTGGCGATGTCATGAGCGGATTGGTGGCCGAGCATGCTCTGACGATCTCAGTAAGGGACAGCGCAGCTTTGCTGGATGCCACTGCGGGGCCAGACATCGGCGATCCGTACTTCGCCCCGCCGCCCGAGACGGGTTTCTTGGATGCGGCCGGGCAGGATCCCGGCAGGCTGCGCGTCGCTTTGTCCACCGAATCGCATTTCGGAACGCCCGTCCATGCCGAGTGCGTCGAAGCGGTCGAGGCGGCCGGAAGATTGCTGCAAGACTTGGGGCACGTCGTGGAGTCGGCAGCGCCCGAGTACGACGAGCGCGCGTTCCAGTCCGCCTTCACTACGATCTGGTTCTCGAACCTAGCGGCGAATCTGGCTCAGCTCTCCGGCGAAGTTGGCCGGGAACTGACCGCTGCGGATGTGGAGCCGGGCACTTTGGTGTTCGGCGAGCGCGGTGGCCAAGCTAGCGGTGCGGATTATGTCGCTGCGGTCGGTGCGCTGCAGATGGTCGGCCGCCAGGTGGCCCGGTTCTTTGAGCGGTTCGACATCTGGGTCACGCCCGTCTTTTCCGACCCTCCCCCGCCAGTAGGTTTCTTGCATCCGGGTCCGGGCGAAATGGATCCGCGTCCCTACGCCAAGCGCGTGCGGGAATGGGTGCCGTACACGCAGCTAGCCAACGGCACGGGTCAGCCAGCCGCCTCGATCCCGCTGCATTGGACGGCCGACGGCCTGCCCGTGGGAGTGCAGTTTATGGCCCGGTTCGGGGAGGAGTGCACGCTGTTCCGCTTGGCCGCTCAGCTGGAGGCCGCGCGCCCATGGAGAGACCGGCTGCCGCCCGTGCACGCTTGACGACTGCGGTCTGCGCCAGCCATCACTAGCGCAGGGAATGCACATCGACCGTCAGTTGGCTCCCTCACAGACGTAACCGTCTAGGCGCTCGGCCAGAGTGCGCTCCAACTCTGCCAAGAGTTCGATCCCAGTCTCGCAGTCGCGACGTTCGAGGATGCGTCCGTGCTCGTAAACCTGCGACAGGGTGCGGCCCTTGTCGTACGGTACGAGGAGCCTTCTTCGCACGAATGCCCCCTTGGACAGAATGCTGTCGACGGCGCTGGCCAAACGGTCAAGCCCCTGGCCGGTGCGAGCTGAGATGTCCACAACGGCTTCGGCAGAACCTGCCGCCTGCTCGCGCTGGACCTGAATGGCGGCCTGTTGAGGCTCCAGCAGGTCGCACTTGTTCAGGGCTAGGATCTGGGGTGTCTTCGAGGCCCCGAGTTCCGTGAGGACTCCGTCGACCTCCTCCATGTGCAATCTCATTTCCTCGCTCGTTGCATCGGCCACGTGAATGATCAGAGATGCCTCTGTGACTTCTTCGAGCGTGGCGCGAAAGGCTTGGATGAGCGTCGGTGGCAGCTTGCGTATGAATCCGACCGTATCCGAAAGCAGGGCAGGGTAGCCCGAGGGCAGTGCAAGCCTGCGCAGTGTGGGATCCAGCGTCGCGAACATGCGCTGGTCCGCGACTACGTTCGCGCTGGTCAAGGCATTGAAGAGCGTCGATTTGCCCGCATTCGTGTAACCGCACAAAGCGACCGTGGGGATCGGTACCGAGCTGCGCTTGGAGCGCTGCAGGCGTCTCGTGACTCGGACCTTGTCCAGATCGGCGCGCAACTTCGTTATGCGGCGGCGGATCTTGCGCCGGTCGTGCTCGAGCTTGGTTTCGCCAGGGCCGCGTGTTCCAATGCCTCCTCCGAGCCGCGACATGGCCGTGCCTCGTCCTGCGAGTCGGGGCAGGAGATAGTCCAGCTGCGCAAGTTCGACTTGGAGTCGGCCCTCGCGGGAACGCGCGTGTCTGGCGAAGATGTCGAGGATGAGCTGCGTCCGATCCAGCACCGATGCCTCCAGCTTGCGCTCGAGATTGCGGTGCTGTGATGGAGTCAGGTCGTGATCGAAGAGCAGAAAGTCGCACTCCTCCGCCTCTGCCCAAGCTCGGATCTCACCGATCTTGCCGGAACCGAGCAGAGTCGCCGGGTCTGCTCGCTCGCGCACCTGCAAGGCCTGTCCCACCACGTCAGCCCCCGCGCCGCTGGCGAGCGCAGCGAGTTCGGCCAGCGACTGCTCGGCGCTGGGCTGGTTGGCCCCGTTCGCCGATGGCGCGCGGAGAGTCTTGAGGTCGAGGCCGACCAGGATGCAGCGTTCGGGCTGGTCAGCGCCGTTCGCGGTAGCTTGGGTGTCGAGCGCCAATGTCCGCATAGTAGAGCATCCGGCGAGCGGCGGACGCTGGGGATACGGAACCGGCCATGCCAGAGTCTCGTTTCACGCAAGCCTTCCGCAATCGGGGGAGCGTGACGAGGGTCCGGCACAAGGGCCGGCCAATTTCAGTCCCTTTATAATGAGCTTCCTGCGATGAAGGTGTTCCTGCGCCAAGTCACGTCCGCGTTGCGGAAACTTGATCCGGGCGAAGTGCGGGCTTTGGCGCAAGAACCCGTCACCTTCGGCATTCTTGCCGCGGATGAGTCCTTCGTGGACGATGTCCAAGATCTCCTGTTCCCGCATCCCCATCCGCCCGACAGCTCCCGATTGCTGCTGGTCGCACAAGAGGCCGATTTTGCGAGGGCCGATGTTGGCTTTGCCGAGGGCGGAGTGCCCCATCCGGCGCACTTTCACGTTCTCGACCCGTTCGATTCGGGCCGGTCGGTCGCGGCGCTGCTTGACGATGACCGCAGCGAAGAACTGCTGCTCGCCCTCGCTGCGAACTTTCCAGGCTTGCGACGGCCCGTGAGCGAGCGGCTGATCTGGAGAGTCGCCAAGGAGAACACGCTGTTTGCCGCGGCGACGTCGCTACCGAACATCGTTCCTTCGGTGCTCAGCCTGCCTTGGACGATTGGCGAGTTCGCCTCAGACACTGCGTTCCTGACCATGAACCAGGTCCGGCTCGCGCTCGTGCTGGCGGCTGCGCACGGAAAGCCCGTTGGTTACGAGAGTCAGGCCATGCCGATCGCATCGATCCTCGCGTCGGCCATGGGGTGGAGGGCGTTGGCGCGCACTGCGGTCTCCAAACTGCCCGCTGGCGGAGGGCTGGTCTCGAAGGGGCTCGTCGCGTTTGCGGGCACGTTCGCGCTGGGCCGCGCGTTGGAATACTGGTTCCGACATGGCAGGCCGCTCGGGAAGGCTGCCGAGGCGGAGCACTACTCAGATGCACTGCAGCGCGGGCGGAGCACGGTCGAGCGCATCGTGAAGAACGCCGTGGCGCTGGCGCGACCCGCAGCGGGTTCGGCGTAGCTTGGGCTACCCGGCCAGATTGGGCGGCGCAGGATGCGCGTGATTGGCGGCAGATTCCGCGGTCGCAGGTTGCTCTCCATGGAGGGCATGCAGACGCGCCCGATGCTCGGACGCATGCGGCAGACGCTGTTCGACATCCTGCAGGGCCAGGTCGAGGGCAGCGTGTTCGCCGATCTGTATGCCGGAACTGGCGCGGTCGGAATCGAAGCACTCAGCCGGGGTGCCAGGGCGGCCGTGTTCGTCGAGTCAAGCGCCCGTGCCGCGGGCCTCATCCGGCGCAACCTCGAAACGGTCGGCGCAGCAGATCAGGCGCAGGTTCGGCAGGCTCCGGTCGGCGAGGCGATCGCCAAGCTGGACGCCGACATTTACTTCCTCGGTCCGCCCTACAAAGCTGTCAGCGAGTACGCCGCCACGCTGGCTGCGCTCGCACGGCAGCCGGCGCGGTGGGTGATCGCGCAGCACCCGAAGCAGCTAGCACTCTCCGAGCAGTATGGATCTCTAAGGAGGGTGCGGGTCGTCAAGGTGGGATCGAACCGCCTGTCGATGTTCCGGCACGAACTGCCGGAGTCGGATCCGGCCGAGTGAGCGCCGCAGGTGCCAGGTGTCAGCCGGCCGCCTGCGTAGCGGCGCTGACGACCTCCTCGATCTGGTCGAAGACCCAGTCGATCTCGTCGTCGGTCACCACGTACGGCGGCATGAAGTAGACGATGCCGCCGTTCGGTCGCAAGAGCAAGTCTCGCTCCAGAAACAAGGCCGCCATGCGCGGTCCGATATTGGCGAGGTAGCCTTCGCCGCCTGTTTCGAGTTCCAAGATTCCGACGCCCCCGATCTGGCGAGCGTCCTTGGTGTACTCGCGGCCCACCAGCGCTTGGAGCCTGCCGCGCATCTTGGATGAGATGCGGCTCACCCGTTCCAGCACGCCGTCGTTCTCGAAGATGTCCAGGCCAGCGAGCGCAACCGCGCAGCCCAAGGGATTGGCCGTGAAGGAATGGCCGTGGAAGAAGGTCTTGCTGCGGTCATCGCTCAGGAACGCCTCGTAGACCGCATCCGAGGCTACGGTCAGCGACAGCGGTAGATATCCCGCAGTGAGCCCCTTGGAGAGGCACATCAGGTCGGGCTCGATCGGGCCGTGTTCGCAGGCGAACATCTTCCCCGTGCGCCCGAATCCCGTCATCACCTCGTCCGCGATCAGCAATAGCCCGTACCGGTCGCACAGCTCCCGCAACATGCGCAGCATCTGGGGCTTCCAGACCAGCATTCCTCCTGCCGCCTGCAGCATCGGCTCGACGATCACAGCAGCGATCTCATCGCAGCGGGATCGCAGCAGGTCTTCGAACTCGGTCAGCGGCGCGGTGGCGCTGCCGTCGTTGGCGGGGTCTAGCGAAGCGAGATAGTCCTGCGGCACGGCGACGCGCTCGACGTGAAACAAGAGCGGCGCGTAGCTGGCCGTAAACAGAGAGTCATGGCTGGCGGACATGGCGCCGACCGTGTCGCCGTGGTAGGCGTGCTTCAGGGCCAGGAACGTGCGGCGCTGGTGCTCGCCGCGATTGGTCCAGTACTGGTAGGCCATCTTCAGAGCGACCTCGACGGAGGTGGAGCCGTTGTCGGAGAAGAAGACCTTGTTCAAGTTCCGGGGCAGCTTGGCCAGCAGCCTCTCGGCGAGCTCGACTGCCGGCGGGTGCGTGCAGCCCGCGAACATGACGTGCTCGAGGCGCTGTGCTTGCTGAGCCAGTGCCTGGCTGACCTTAGGGTTGCAGTGGCCGTGGACGTTGACCCACCACGATGAGATCCCGTCTAGGATGCGCCGCCCGTCTTCGGTGATCAGGTACGCACCGTCTCCGCCGACAATCGGCAGCGGGTCCGGAGCGGTCTTCATTTGCGTGAACGGGTGCCAGATGCAAGCGCGATCTCTTGCCACGAGCGAGGCCATCGTGCTAGCGTAACCCATCGTCCCTGCAGGGCCTGATGATCGACCAATCGGTCCTACGTGGCGCCTTTGCAGTACGCATGTCCTACTTCAGACTGACCTTGCCGACCCTTTTTCTTGCGCTGCCGCTCGGCGCCGCCGGCGGTGGCGATGCGGTCAATGCAGACGTTCTCCGCGAGCGCGTGGAAAGGCTGCTCCCAAGCGCCATGGAGACGCACGACATCGACCTGTGGATAGTCTTCACCCGGGAAGAGGCTGCCGACCCGCTGGCCGCAGACTTCGGCGGCGCTGATGCGGTCGCCCGCATGGCTCTGCTCTTCGACCGCTCCAAGGAAGGGTTGCGCAAGACGGCCATCGCTGCCAGCTACGATGTCGTGCCGCTGGAGGAAACTGACATATACGACGAAGTGCTCAGTTACAGGAGAGAGGGCATCAAGCCTCACCTGAAGAAGTTCGTCGCTGCGCTTGACCCCCAACGGATCGCCGTCAACGTCTCGCGCGACATGCCAATCGCTGACGGGTTGACCGCCGGGATGCGCAACTATCTCGAGGAGGTCTTGGGCGAGGGCATCGCGGCCCGGTTCGTGTCTTCAGAACCCTTGGTCGCCTCGTTCCGCGGGCGTCGGCTGCCCTCCGAAGTGAAGATTCTGCGCGAGGCGGCTGGCCACACTCACAGGTTCATCGAGGGTGCGCTGTCGCCAGCAGTGATCACGCCGGGCGTGACCTCGGAAAGGGATGTCGGCGCGTATCTGCGATCGCGAACGGCCGAAGTAGGGGCCACCGTGCCTTTCATCAGCGTGGTTACCGGGCCGTCCAGGGGGCACGCCGACCCAAGCGACCGGGTCATCCAACGCGGGGACCTGGTGCGCATCGACTTCGGCATCACGCTGAACGGGTATTCGACCGACTTGCAGCGCACCGCCTACGTTCTGCGAGCGGGCGAGAGCGCGGCGCCGCCTCAGATCTTGAAGATGTGGGAAACCGCCCGCAAGGCGGCCGATTTGCAGATTGCGGCGATGAAGCCCGGCGCGTCAGGCACCGAGATTGACGCGATCGCTCGCAGGACGTTGGAACAGGCCGGCTTCGAGGGCCCTCCACACGGCACTGGCCATGCGATTGGCTTTGCGGTGCATGACGTGGGGCCGTTGCTCGGGCCTGACTGGCCCGAGCGCTACGGCACCACGGTCTTCTTGAAGATGGAGGAGGGCCAGACGTTCGCGGTCGAGCCGATCCTGTACGCGCCTTACGAAGGCATGGGAGAGATCCACATCGGCCTCGAGGAAGACGTCGTGATCACAAGCGGCGGTGCCGAGATGCTGCACCAACGGCACTCCAGTCTGATCCTGATTCAGTAAGGGGCGGGTTCCGGGCTCCGCCTCACACTCGCTGGTACGGTCCCGCCCGTGAAGGCGAGACGAGCGGCCCTAACTCTTCACGATCTCCGGAATATGCTCGACCGGAAAGTTCACGGAACGGGCGATAAAGCACATGGCGTTGGCCCGTTCGTGCAAACGCATCGCAGTCTCGGCGCAGCTGTCGCCGGCAATGGTCACCTCCGGCCTGAGCGTCACTTTCTCGAACTCGGCGGAGCCGTCTGGATTGGCCCGCATCACGCCGTGAGCAACATCCCGGTACGCCGTGACTGCAACTTTGGCTGCCGAGCACAAGTGAAGGTACCAGAGCATGTGACAGGCGGACAACGCGGCCACTAGCAGATCCTCCGGATTGTGCCGCTTGGAATCGCCGAGATATGCGGGATCAGCCGAGCCCCGCACTAGTGGCCTTCCGGGGCACGCGATGTCATATTGACGCGCATATCCCTTGTAGGAGCGGGTGCCTTCGCCCAAGTTGCCCGTCCACGTTACGGTCGCCGTGTACCTGTGTTCGTTCGCCATTCTTCGCTCGCAGGTCACGCATCGGCGAGGCGGGCGTCAATAGGCGTCCACGCGCTGGCGCATCTCCTCGACGAAGGCCGGATCGAGCAACGGGTCGGCCGTCTCTCGGCGCCACTCCTCCAAGGCGGCTTGCAGCCGTCGCAGCGCCTCCGCGTGCTCCGGGTCATCCGCGAGGTTCCGGAACTCCCACGGATCCGCTTCCAGGTCGTACAGCTCGAACTCCGGAGGGTTGGCGAAGGTATCGAAGGCTTGCCGGACCGGCGTTCCCGCATAGTGCTCAGCGCGGGAAGCCAAGTACCCCAAGTCGCCGTCGATCCGAATGCTCGGGCTTGCCGTTGGCGCCAGCAGATTGTGGATCAGCTTGTGGCGGGTGTCGCGAATTGCCCGTCGCGGAAACCAAGGCGCCCCGTGCATGTGGAACTCCCCGGCGAGGTACTCGCGCCAAGGGGCCTGCACATCTTCTAGGACGGGTCGCAGAGACATCCCCTGCATTTCGACCGCAGCAGGGACGCCGGTCGCGTCCAGGATCGTAGGCAGGATGTCAACCGTCGAGACCATCGCTTTGCTTCGCGCGGGCTTGGAGACGCCGGGCCAGCGGACGAGGAAGGGCACGCGCAGGCCCGCCTCGTAGACCGTCGTCTTGCCTCGGTCGAATGGCGGACCGTGATCGCCAGTCAGGATGACTAGGGTGTCGTCGGCGTGACCCAGCCGGTCGAGGGACTCGAGCAGCATCCCGACGCCGGCATCGACGCGCAGTACTTCGTTGTAATAGCCGGCAACTCGCTTGCGCTGTTCCGGAGTGTCGATTCCCTGGAATGGGAAGACCGTCTTCTCGCTCGGCTCGACCAAGGTCGTCGGGATGCCCTCGTGCTGATCCACGAAGGTCCAGTCCGATATCACTTCACGCGTCTGAGGGTCGCGCTCGCGGTAGGCGTGCGGGTCGGTGTAGTTCACCATCAGAAAGAAGGGATCTTCGGGTCCTCCGCTCATGAATCCCTCGGCCACCGAGGCCATTGCCGCCACGTCACGAGCGTCCACCGGCGAACGGACGTCCCACAGGAAGCTGTCGAGAGGGTCGACATGCAGCTTGCCGATCAGGCCGGTGCGGTAGCCGGCTCGCTTGAGTATGTTCGGCATCGTGGCGTCGTGCAGGTGCGGGTGCAGGCTGAAGTCGGAGGCATTGGTAAGCCCGAACTGCCCGTTGCTGTGCACGTAGAGGCCGGTGAACATGGCGCTCCGCGAGGGGCTGCACGACGCTTGCGCCACGTAGGCGACTTCAAACAGCACCCCGCTCGAGCCGAGAGCGTCGAGGTTGGGGGTTTCGATGACCGGGTCGCCGTAGCTGCTCAGCTGCAGACCGAGGTCATCCGCGGTGATCAGCAGGACGTTGAGTCGCGAGGGATCGTCGAGGGCTGCCGGCGAGCACCCGAGCGATCCAGCTAGAAGGCATGCCAGGGCGATCCACGGTCCGAATCCGGAAAACTTAGAGAGTGTTAGGTCCTGCACGGTAATCACCTGCTCGGGCGGCGCTCCCAAAACAGGGGTCTCTCCCGTCGGCCGCCTACGCGTGCCTAGAGCCCCTGGCCTGTGCGCCGATCTCGTAGCCCCGCCTATTGTAGAGAGGTGCCGGAGAGATCTGAGACTCGCCCGCGGCCTAGCGGACAATCGCCAGCCGCCTAGCTGCCAGATTGTCCCTGACTATAATCCGGAAGATGTTCTTCGGCTTGCTCGTCTTGGTGTCGGTGCTAGCGCACGATGCCCTAGCCCAGCCCACCAACATCTTGATCTTCATCGCGGACGACCAAGGGGAGGGGGATCTGTCTGTCTACGGGCATCCCACCCTGCGCACTCCGAATATCGACCGGCTTGCTCGTGAGGGCATGCGCTTTGACAACGCCTTCCTGACGATCTCCTCCTGTAGCCCGTCGCGAGCGAGCATCTTGACCGGCCGCTACCCCCACTCGACGGGGGCCGAGGACCTGCACATGCCGCTGCCGGCCGATCAGACGACCATGGCTCGCCGGCTCCGCGGCGAAAACTTCTACAACATGTCTGTCGGCAAGTGGCACCTCGGAGACGCCGAACAGAGGCACTGGGACGTTGTCGTCGACTGCGCCGGCAAGGAGACGGCCGTCGAAGCGATCAAGGCACTCTCAGGACGCCCGATGGACCGGCCGTTCTTCTTCTGGGTGGCCTCGAAGGATCCGCACCGTCCTTTCGATCAGAACGCGATTCCCAACCCGCACAGGCCCGCCGATGTGGTCGTTCCTCCTTACCTGCCTGACCACCCGCTGATTCGACAGGACCTCGCACTCTACTACGACGAGGTGACACGGTTCGACTCGCACGTCGGGGAAATCCTGACGGAACTGAGCCGGCAAGGTGTCCTCGACTCGACGCTGATTGTCTACGTTTCTGACAACGGCATGCCGTTTCCCCGCGCCAAGACGACGCTGTACGACTCCGGTATCCGGACGCCCATGATCGCCCGGCTTCCAGGAATCGTCCCTGCGGGAAGCGTGCAGAAGGGCTTGTTCAGCGTCGTAGATCTCGCTCCCACCCTGCTTGACGTGGCTGGGTACCGGCTTGACTCGGCCCAAGGCGCCAGCGCAGCCGACATGCTGCGGAACCCGGAAGCTCCGGGCCGCGAGGCGATCTACGCCGAGGCCAACTGGCACGACTTCGAGCAGTTCACCCGCGCTGTCCGAACCCAGCGTTTCCTTTTGGTCCGGAACTACTACTGGAAGAAGCCGCTGTGGAACAGCGTCGATTCCATCAACTCCATCACCTGGTCCGGCTACCTACAAGCGCAGCGCGCCGGACGCCTGACGGAGGCCCAGGAGTTTCTCTTTCGCGAGCCCCGCCCGTACGAGGAGTTGTACGACCTTCAGGTCGACCCGATGTCGCTGCGCAATCTCTCGGACGACCCGGCCTACGCGGACGATCTGAGCCGCCTTCGGACACTGTTGGACAATTGGCGTGTCGACACCGAAGACACCATGCCCGCGGAACCCCGCCGGGACGGTTGGACGCGTGACGGAGTGCCACTGCCTCACAACCACCCTTGGTACGAGCGATACATCGAGGCTGGCGGGCGGAGCAGCTTCGAGAGGTTCTAGTCTGGAGTCCTCGTGCGCCGCGGAATGGCGTGCATGCCTGGTGACTGCGACTCCCACTTAACAAAGTTCGGAGGCGGTTGCTATTCCCTTTGCCTCGATCTTGCGCATGGGGCCTCTGGATTGCTGGTCAGGTTTCGGAATGAGCGAGATCGCCGAGGGACCGGATTCAATCCTCTCCCGCCCCGTCGTATACTCTCCGGCAGCAATTCTCAAGTCGGACTGTTGGGGTGGCCGGTACATTTTCTCATTGCGAACCGAGTTCCCACGCACAATGGAAGCTAAGTTCGCACTCCCCGAGGCGGCGTGCGAAGAATGCCATCGTGGGCCTGTTGAGTAATAGCTCGTTGCTGGTCTGGACCGCCGGACTACTTCTGTGCGGCCCCTTAGCAGCAAGTGACGGTCCGCTCCAACGCGGCTCAACTGCGGCCGAGAGGGACGTACCCTCGTCAGCCACCACTGCAGAGAACCCGGGTTCAGACGCCGCTCAAGCGAACAGCTCCGGGCCGGACCGAACGGAACTCAATCTCCTAGGCCAGACAGATTCCTCGGCGGGTGAGAGCCGCCGCAACGAAAACGTCAGGATCACGCTGGTTGACAACGCCGTCCAACGGGAGCTCAACGAGCGGCTTGGCGCCTCGGCAACGATCATCAAGGAGTTCAAGGCTGAGACCAGCTACTTCGGCGCCGAGATCGGCAGCTCGCCGTCCGCGCCTCTTCATCAAGCGCACGCGGCAACGTCCGGTGTGCACGGCAGAATCTACGAAACGCACAACAACAGCGTCTTCAGCGCGCGCTCGTTCTTCCAGGTTGGAGGCGTCCAGCCGGCGCGTTCGAACGACTATGGTTTCCAACTCCTGACGCCTCTAGGGCGAAAGGTGAACCTCAGTCTTGACGGGAGCCAGAAGAGGGTTCGAGGCCAAGTCAATGGGAACGTGCTTGTACCAAAGGCGGACGAACGAACGCCGCTGGATCGTGACCCCGTCACTGGCGAGCCGGTGGATCAAGAGACGCGGCACTTCGTGAGCCGGATGCTTGGGGCGTATCCGGACGAACCACCCAACCGTCCAGATATCGACCCGCGCGCGCTCAACACGAACTCACCGCAGTCGATCGACAACGATTCGCTGGCGCCTCGCTTGGATGTTAGTGCCGGAGATCGCGACCGCTTCGTGCTCGGCTACCAATTCACGGCACAGCAAGTGCAAGCGTTCCAACTCGTCGGCGGGCAGAACCCGAACACCACCACCAAGAACCATAGGGCACGCGTCACCTGGAGCCGGACCTGGTCCCCGGTCACTACGATGAACGCATCTGCGGGCTTCGACCGAGTGGGGTCGCTGCTGGTCCAAGACGATTCGGCGGTTGGGCCGCTCATCTGGATCTCCGCGGCTCTGCAATTTCTCGGACCGGGCCCGATCATCCCGATTGACCGCTCCCGGAATACATACCGGTACGCGACCCAATTGCGTCATCGGCGCGGGAAACATGGCCTGACTATGGGCGCTATGGCGGTACGCAGGCAGATCAACGGTTATGAAAGCTCCAATCATCGTGGTGAATACGTATTCAACGACAATTTCGGGAGCGACACCATCACCAACGTCCGTCTCGGTCGGCCCAGCCAGTACCAGCAGGCAGTCGGGGACATCGGTCGTGGCTTCCGGACCTGGGATGCGGCGTTCTATGCGGGTGACGAATGGCGGGTCTCGTCCGATCTGACGCTCACGCTCGGGCTGCGATATCAGGCGGCCTTCGCACCTTCTGAGGTCAACAACCGGAGTCAGATTCCGTACGATTGCGACTGCAATAACCTGGCACCTCGCCTCGGGTTCGCATACCGCCTAGGCGGAAGCCGGGGCGTGCTGCGAGGAGCCTACGGGCTCCACTACGGCGAGATCTTTCCGGTCACGTACAGCCAGGCTCGCTTCAATCCCCCTGGCAGCATCAATGTCGTGATCGTAGGGCCGAAGCTGGTAGATCCCCTCTCCGACCTCGCGCCCGGGGCTCTTGACCCTAGCGCGCGCAGCACCGTCGTGGAGTTGGACCCGGACTTGGCGATGCCTTACTCCCACCAGTACAACTTCCAATGGGAACTGAGCCTAGCGCGCGACTGGAACCTCGAAGTCGGCTATGTTGGTAGCCGCTCGATCCGGCTGCTCAATCTCTGGAACACGAACCGGGGGCGCCCCGTTCCGGGGATCCCCCTAACAACGGCCACAGTCAACCAACGCCGCGCAGACCAGCGATACTTCGAGGTCCGGCGCGTGCTCAATAGCTCCCGCGGGTACTACGACGCGGCGAAGGCGCGGCTCGTTGTTTCTCGTTGGCGGGGGCTGACACTCGATGTGTCGTACTGGTTCAGCAAGGCGATCGATCTAGGCGGAGACTTTGTCAACACGGCTTCAAGCTCCGACGCCTGGTGGGGGCAAAGCCCGTCCGAGTTCGATGTGCACGGGACGATGCGGGCGCTGAGCTCGTTCCACCAACCCCACGCATTCCTCACTCGCGTCAGCTACGAGCTACCAAGACTTTCGCGGACCGGATGGCTGGGGGGTGTAGCTGGCGGCTGGCAGATGTCTGGTGTCGTGCTCGTCAAATCGGGCACTCCCTTCGTGATCGACACCGGTTCAGACGGGCCGGGATTCGGCAACGTTGATGGTACTGGCCGGGACCGGCCGAATCTCCTCGACCCGTCCGTTCTCGGCCGGGCTATCGACCATCCGGACACGTCGCGCGCGAGGATGCCGTTCGCGGCCTTTGGCTTCCTGGAACCGGGGCAGGCGTCTGGCACGCTCGGCCGCCACGTCCTGCGCAAGGATGCCATTAACAACGTCAACTTGAGCCTATCGCGCTCATGGCCGTTAGGAGGCGACAAGGCAATCGATTTCCGTGCGGAGTCGATCAATTTCTTCAATTCGCCGCAGTTCGCTGAGCCAGGGCGCAATCTAACCTCCCCAAACTTTGGTCAGATCACGAACACGCTCAATGACGGCCGAACCTTCCGTTTCCTGCTGCAATTCAGCTTCTAGGCTTCTTGCCGCGAGTCGAGGGAAGGCCCCGTGAGTGGGAAAGGTGGTCCGCCTGTGATGTTGCGCCGTCATCGCAGGCCGGACACCTTGACCGAGAGCCAACTCCTGCCAGATCCGGCCGGAGCGGTGCCTTCGGATGAAGGAGGATTTGACAAGTGCTGATGCAACGAAGAAGGGAGAGCCACACTCTCATGCCTCCAGATCGGGGAGACGCGGAGAAAAACCGTAGCAAGCGAAGTTGCCCAGATCCCATTCACTACAGACGATGCTACAGTTAGGGGCGAATCGTGCAGCTTCGGCGATGAGGGCGACTCCGTGGCGATCAACATCACTCACAGGCCAGACCTTGACGAAAGGGTGGAGCGACTCGCAGCGCAACTGAGACTCGCAGGCCATGGGAGAAAGACGGCTGTGTTCGAGAAGGCGCTAGAGGCTCTCGAAGAACAAGTTGGAAGATATCCGAGTAAAGCCGAAATCAAGGCATCACTAGGCCGCTACTTGAAGAACGGACCCAGACTCCGCAACGCGATCCTTAGGGAGAATCCGCATCTCAAGGAACCTCTGTCTCAGACCCTGCAGGACGAACTGTACGACGAGCGGGGCATTCCGAAGTGATCGTCGTCGACACATCGGCGATCATGGCGATCTTGCTGATGGAAGTCCGGGCTGCTGAATTCGCGCAAATTATCGAGCGACAGAGTCCCGCCCTCGTATCGGCGGGTACTGCAATCGAGCTAGCGACGGTGGCCAGCCGCGCATCTGAGGTTTTTGATGACGCAATGGCATTCTTGGGCGAACCGTTCATCCAAATCGAACCCGTTGACGCTGATCAGGTCGCGCTGGCGGCGGAAGGGTACCGGCGTTTCGGGAAGGGCCGCCATCGCGCCAGATTGAACATCGGTGACATGTTCGCGTACGCGCTTGCAAGAAGCCGGGGCCTGCCACTACTGTTCCAAGGCAACGACTTCGCCAAGACCGATGTCACCCCGGCTGCGATCACCGCCAAGCGTCACGGGAAGCAGGAACTGGACGAGGATAGGGATGAACCGCCGATCATCCACCAGCGGAGCCTCTCATAGCGGCAACCGACGCCTCCTTTGTGCATATGCGCGGCCTGAGCAGGCTGGCGCTGGATTGCGCCGTAGGATCGTACGGGCCGGGGATGCCCGCTCTTACTCGAATTCCGCCCAAGCCGGCGGTAACTTTCAGCGCCAGCGTGATCGATGAGCCGTACCGCCACGCCGAATCACGTATTTTCAGGCGTTCGTTCTGCCAATGCGATTCGAAGGGCCGAGGGGTTGCGACTGCTCGTTGCGCGGAGGCTGTGCGAACGCCCGCGGGAGCGGGCGTGACATTCCGGAGGTGCTCCCACTTCATCACTGCAGGCCGGACGCAGCACTCTTGATCGAACCAACCAAGGGCGTCGGCCCATCATTCCAATGGTGGGCTGACCGTGGTTTTTAGATCGTTCCACTGCTGTTGGAACTCGGCCATGTCCGGCTGGTCGGCGTCGAACACGCTGTGGAGGGCCTTGCCGCTCAAGACCAGCGGCGCTTCGCGCTCGGGCAGCCAGGCGGCGAGCTCTTTCTTCTGCCTGGCCATAGCCGGATCCCCGGCCAGATTCAGCCATTCCTGTGGATCGTCGGCGTGATTGTAGAGCTCCTCGCTGCCGTCGAAATAACGAACGTACCGCCAGTCCCGGGTGCGGACCGAGTAGTTCCCGCGCCCCCAGGTCGTAATCGCTGGCTCCGCCCTCCGGTGCGTCGCATCTGTCAGGAAGGGCACGAGACTGGCGCCGTCGACATACGAGGGCGCTTCGAGTCCGGCCATCTCTGCAAGCGTGGGATAGATGTCGATCAGCGAGACCGCTTCGTCCGTGGAGCGACCGGCGGCGGCGTCTGCGCGCGTGTCCCAAATGACGAACGGAACATGAGTCGCCTCCTCCCAGAGCGAGAACTTGCGGAAACTGCGCTTCTCGCCGAGATGGTATCCGTGGTCGGACCACAGCACGACGATGGTGTTCTTGCTGTAAGGGCTGTTCTCGAGAGCGTCCAGGACGCGGCCGACGTTCCAGTCCGTCCAAGAGATCGAGGCTAGGTATGCCCGCCTGACATCCTCCCAAGCGCCCTCTTTGCGGTATCGGATGTCATCGTTCAGCCGAACGTTGCGCCGCGCCGGCCACGACACGTCGGCGAGGTCGTCAGTCTTGACGGGAGGCGCCTCGATTCCGTCTTGGTAGAGATCGAAGAATCGCATCGGAGCGATGAAGGGCAGGTGGGGCTTGTGGAATCCGACCGCCAGGAAGAAGGGCCTGCGGTGCTCGCGCTTCAACACGTCCACGCCGAACTCGGACGTGGCGTAGTCCCGGTGGTGCTCTAGCGGCGATGTGGTCGGACAAAACGCCATTTTGCGGCTCTCGCCCTGGACGTAGCCGGCCTCCGGCGCGTAGACCAGCGGGGGCAGCGCAGCGATCTTCTCGGCGTTGTGCTCGGTCCACTCCCGGCGGCCGCCGTCCTCGCCATAGGTCCAAGCCGTTCCGTGGTGGATCTTCCCCGAAGCGAAGGTGTCGTAGCCGCTCTCCTTGAACAGCTGCGGCAGGGTCGTGTAGCGGTCAAGGATGGCCGGGTCGATCTTGTCGGTGTCGTAGAAGGGGTACAGCCCTGAATGGAACGGCTGTATGCCGAACAACAGGGCATTGCGGCTCGGCGAGCAGCCAGGAGCAACGGTGTGAGCGTTTCGGAAGTTCACCCCCTTGCTGGCGAGACGGTCCATGTTGGGCGTCTGGGCCTGCGGGTGGCCGTCGAGGAACCCGGTCCAGTCGTTGAGGTCGTCGACCGCGATAAAGAGGACGTTTGGAGGAGCCGCCCAAGCAAGGGCCTGGGCCATGGCAGTGACAAGCAGGATTCGGGTGAGAGTTGACATGTCAGGAGGTTTCGGACAGTTGGGTCGCCTTGATGCGGGGATGGAGTCGGGCACGGTCTCGCAGCCCGGACGCAGGCTCTACAGGTTGCCGTCGACGATGCGGGACTTCGCCTCCAAGTCGGCTTTCACCGTCGCCATGTTGTCCGTGATGGCATAGGAATCCAGTGTGCCGGACTTGCTCAGGTTCGAAAGAGCGATCCCGGCCGACTTGGTTCCCGAAGCGACGACGTTCCGAATGCGCAACCCGCTGAATCGCTCGTTGCCACGGACCCGATACTCGATTGCCCGGTCCGGGCGCGACTTGCCGGTGAAGACGACGTTATCGATGAGTGCGTTGTCGGCGTCCTCAACAACCACCGCGGGACCATCTTGGTTCGCGTCAACGAGCGTAATGTTCCGGATCGTTACGTTGTCGCTGTTCTCCACCACCAACCACGGGGCGTTTGCAGGGCCGCCGCTGATCCGGACGTTCTCGATCAGCAGGTTTCTCGTGTTGCGGACGTTTAATGGCCGCCAGCGGTCGTCCTCGCGAAAGTCCTCCCCGGACACATTGCGAATCGTCAGGCCATCGTGACCAAAGTCCCTGTTCGCCGTGCGAATCGCGGCCACGCAGTCCTTGACTTGCACGCCGTCGATGAGGATATGGCGGTTGATCATCCCTTCCTGGCTGTGATCCTGCACGTCAACGCCGTAGAGGCTGGACTCCGCGTAGATATCGCGAACCGTGATGTGCTCGCTTCCGTCGGACACCTCGACCGGCCCCCTCAGCCGGGATCCGTAGCTGCGGATGTTCTCGACGACTAGGTGCCGGACGTACAGGCCCTCGTGCCCCCTGCCGCCGATCGAGACGATGTCGCGAATCGTGTTCCGGCCAGTGACGTTGCGGATCACGCCGTGCTCGATGTCCCCGAACTCCGAGGTCGGCGTGATCATGACGCCGTCCTTGGCACTGTTGTCGGTCTGGCCGTCCTCGATCACGAACCGCCCCCTCCTGACCACGATCAAGGGAGCCCTGTCGGATTGCTCCACCGAATCACCGTTTCCGACCAGTGTGAATTCCCGGATCCTGACATGCTCGGAGCGGATTTCTAGGATGGGAGTCTTTGCGAGGCCGGGCGCCAGGCGCATGTGGAGGCCGACAAGCGTCAGCGGCTTGTCGATTCGGACCGTCTCGGAAACCTCGACCGGACGGCTGCGGTCCGCCAACAGCAGGGAGTGCGGGGCTGCTTTATCGACCGCTGCCTGCAGCTCGGCCGCGTCGATTTCGACAACCTTCGAGCCAGATTCAGGCGATCCGGCAGCACAGACCGCCGCGAAGCATGCTAGGAGAGCTATCTTCTTCATGACTGAACGGGACGAATTTAGCACGGGAGAGTGCCTTGGCGTTTGTCCCGCGGTGCAGAGTGTCGGAAACGGCTGCCCGGAATCACGCAGAAGGCCACATGATGGCTCGCGCGGTCGTCAGCTGCCCCGAGGGGCCCTTCAGGGATCTGCTGGGCCCGGCCTCTGAAGAGCCTGCCCTCGTCGCCGACTAGAACCACGCGAGCTGGGCGCTCGGCCCCCACCTCCAAATGACGAGATCAGGCGTAGCCACCTGACATGATGCGATCGAGATAGGCACGCACGTGATCCGCCTTGCCCTCGCGAACTAACTGATCCGGCGTTGCGTCTCCAAAGCCGGGCAACGGCTCGGCGCGAAACCAGGCATAGGCCGCCAAGGGCGACCCAGTTCCGGCGTCCACGCGGTCAAGGATTTCTAGCATTTGGCGCAGGCGAACTTGAGTCTTGCGGGGCCCTACCCGTGAATCGCGCACGAAGGAATCCTCTTCCAAGCCCAACGTGTTGGCTATTTCGGCCTTGGTTGTGCGCAACGCTTGGGCGACTAGCGTCGGAGAAAACACCTCATCTGCAACGAGTTCTTGGAATCGCATGCCGAAACCGCATAGTATTTGACATGTCTTTGCGACAAAACCTGTTAGTCCGCAAAGAGCTGACGCGCGCTCGGGCTGCACGTACACGTCAGGCCAGGGAGAAGCGTTTGTGGCTTGGAGGTGGGGCGCTACGTGCCGCGCTACATAGTCCCCTCGGCGTCGAACCGGGGCAATCCGGCGGCTGATAATCCGGCCACGGTACAATCGCCGGTATTCATGGCAGGGGTGAACAGCGAAATGCGGGATGAACTGAGCACTACGATCGAGTACCACTACCACGATCAGGTGACCCCCTCCGGCGCTGCGGAACACACCGTGGCTCATGCGGGCCCTTTGCGTGACAGCGTCGTGGTACGGAATCGCCAATCGGGGCATGCACCGTACATAGCCCGATAGCCGCTGCGCGATTGCACGCGATTTGCGCGCGTTGATCCGCCAAGCCGTCCGATGAGACACCGCTGGAACCTGGCCAGCGCACTGCTGCTGGCTGCGCTTGTCCTTGCCGCGGCGCCCTATTGCACCCTCGGCCACTCTGAAGTCACCCTGCGGCCCGTCCTAGACGGCGGCGAAGTCGCGGCGATAGAAGTCCATTCGGTAATCCACGGATGGAAGTTTCCCTTTTCCGGCCCGTTGAGCGTCGATGCGCCCGTCGTCTATGCCTCGGTGGCAGGGATCGCGGACCGCGTCAGGGGACTGAAACTTAGTGACAGCGAGGGGGAGATCCCGCTTACGCATGAGGATGACCCGCCCGCAGCCGGAGGGTACCCCTACTTCCGGCATTGGCGGGCAGACCGCAGCGTTTCCTTTCCCGTAACCCTCAGCTACCGTTCCGATGTCGAGCCGGATGACGCCCGCTCGGGGCCGCCGTACGGCATACGCCCGTCCGCCGGCGGCATAAGCGGAGCTGGCGCTGGCTTTCTGGTCCTGCCCGAAAACGTGATGTCCATGGTTTCGCGCGTGCAGTGGGACCTGAGCTCGCTGCCACCGGGCTCGGCCGGCATTACTTCCTTCGGCGAGGGCGCGTTCGAGGTTAACGGGCCGCCGGCCTTGCTGCGGCAGGGCTGGTACATGGCGGGCCCGTTGCAGCGTTATCCCGCCTCGGGCGACGCCAACGGATTCAGCGCTTCGTGGCTGGGGGACTTCCCGTTCGACCCGGCGATTGAGATGCAGTGGGCAGGTGAAGCCTACGCTTACCTAGGTGATTTCTTCCAATACCTCGATCCGCGCCCGCGCTACCGCGTCTTCATGCGCATGCTCGATTCCGGTAGAGGAGGGGCAGGGGGCACGGCCTTGAAGAACTCCTTCATGCTGTCGCAGGTCCCGGGCATGCCCAGAGAAATCGCCACCCGGCACCGGGACACATTCGTTCACGAGATGATCCACCAGTGGGTCGGGCGCATCGAAGGACCGAGCGGGATTTCCAGCTGGTTCGATGAAGGCCTGACCACCTATTACACGAGCCTGCTTCCCATGCTGGGCGGCTTCCAGACGGTGGACGAGTACGCGGAAGCAATCAACACAGTGGCGGAAGAGTATTACACGAACCCGGCACGCAACTGGTCCGCCGCCAGAATCGCGGAGGCAGGATTCGGAAATGCGCAGGCGCGCGGCCTGCCCTACCGGCGCGGCGCGCTGTATTTCGCGCACCTCGACGCCCGGATCCGTGCCGTCAGCGGCGAGGCGGAAAACCTGCACTCGTTCATGCGGGAGATCTTCACTCGGCGTGAAGAGGACGATGACTTCCAGTTCGATCACGACCGATGGAAGGAATTGATCGCCGAAAGACTCGGGCCGGAAGCCGTCGAGGAGTTCACCGACATCCTCATGGATGGCAAGACCATCACCCCGGCGTCCGATGCCTTCGGCCCCTGCTTCGAGCGGCGGCCTGCCGTCTTCACCAATGGGGAAGGGGAAGCAATCAGCGGTTTCAAATGGGTCCGAATAGAGTCAGTCTCCAAGCGGACTTGCCGCGAAGTGTAACGGCGAGGAACTAGTCGGGCCATGCGTTCGCAGGCACGCACCACGGACGATTAACGAAGGGCTTGTCGTACTTGGGGGGCATCAGCTTGACGGCGTGTCCCCACGCGAGCAGCTGGCGACCGATGTGATGGAGACCGCAGCAGTCCTCCAGCCCGATGCGGCAGGGCTCCATCTTCGCGGTGACCTCAAGCACCTTGCTCTTCGAGCGCCGGCGGAGAGCGAGTGCCTGCCCCGTTGCGCCTAGGCCGACGAAGTGTGCTGTCGGCATTGCAACGTCGAGGCCGATCATGGCGACCTCCTCCAGCACCGTCGTGCGGGATGATTGCTTGGTTGATGCCATGCTGGGCTCCTCTTGCCTTCTCAACGCTGCGACCATTGAAGGCCGCTCGTGCCAGCTCGAGGATCCGGCCAATGGCGCTGAACCGGAGCGTGCCATCCCATCGATCGTTCAAAGGTAACGCTTCCGCGGAGAACCGGAATCGGGATGCTCGAACGTCGAAGAGCCAGCTAGAAGCGGTAGACCAGCAGGAGTTGAGGAAGCACTTCGTCCGCGTCTTCGAATCCGAACTTGTTGATCCAGAGGTGGAATTCGATCCCCGCGTAGAACCTCCCGGCCTCCCCGGTCAGTGCCTTGCCGAGGTCGAAGCGCAACTGCGGCTGCAACAGCACCCAGTACGGCAGGCTGGCCCCGAGCTCGTTGCTCCGGGGGCTGTGCCATTCGCCGTGCCCTTCGAGCGAGAACGTTCCTCCCGCTACCTCGA
Source organism: Terriglobia bacterium (assembly GCA_009838515.1). Lineage (GTDB taxonomy): Bacteria > Acidobacteriota > Terriglobia > Bryobacterales > UBA6623 > VXMF01. The sequence continues at coordinate 174,506 of VXRL01000041.1, forward strand.
ATGGCAGCGCCCAGTTGAAATCAATGAGATGGCTGTTGCTTTCCTTGGGAGCTCCACCGGCCGCTAGGCCCTGATTCCGGTCGACCATGTACAGGTAGTCGACATTCGCGAAGGCAAACCCGGGAAGATCGAGCTGGAAACGAAAGCCGGGAGTGATCTTGAGGACCTTCGCCTGCGCCCCCCAGTTCACGCCGCCCAACGGGCCGATTCCCTTGATCGGGCCCCAAGAGTAGTCCCGGCCCGTGATTGCTCCTAGGCTCAGGAACGGATACCACTCCAAGTACATGTCGCGGTTCGCATCCGCTCCCTCGCAGCACTTCATGTCCAGGAAGAAGAAGTTCTCGCCATAATCCCAGCCGCTCGCGTGCTGGAGCGTCAGGATGTTCTGGAAGCCAGGAGGACTTGACGGGTACTCGCCGAAGGAACTGCCTCCCTGGTATTGGAGTTCAGTGATACTGAACCCCTGAGCTCGGGCATTGCCGCTGAAGAGGAGCAGGCAACAGGCGATCGCCAGAGATCTTGCTAAACCTTGACGGCAGTTGGCGGGAAGCACATGCCGCACTTCCGCCACAGAGTTGAAGAATTCGTGATCGGCAAGAGGATTCCTAACTCTACGAGGCCTGTCGGAATCCATGTTCCGCTCAGATTAGCACCCGCAGCTTTGGCGAAAGGCTGGTCCGTGACTGGGAACTTGGCGTCGATGCAGTCGGCGATTTGGCCAAGCGTTCACTGCGAGTGAGGCTAGAGATCGCGAACTTCACGACTAAGATCTTGCAGAGCCTTCTTCGCGTCGGAGAACAGCATCAGCGTGTTGTCCCGGGTAAACAGCAAGTTGGGGATTCCGGCGAATCCCGGGCTTAGGCTGCGCTTGACGACCAGCACTACCTGCGACTTGTCCACGTCTAGGATCGGCATGCCGTAAATCGGGCTGCCGGGCTCATCCCGGGCCGACGGATTCACCACGTCGTTGGCGCCCAGTATGATCGCCACGTCGGTCTCGGCGAAGAGCGGATTGATCGTGTCCATGTCGTACAGCTTTCCGTACGGCACGTCCGCCTCCGCCAGCAGGACGTTCATATGCCCGGGCATCCGGCCGGCAACCGGGTGTATGGCGTAGCGAACCTCGGCCCCGCGCGCCTCTAGCAGGTTCGCAAAGTCCCGAACAGCATGCTGGGCTTGCGCTACCGCCATGCCGTAGCCCGGCACGACTGTTACGATGCGAGCCGTTTCGAAGAGCAGGGCGGCCTCTTCTGGGCTAGTGCTCTTGGTTCGTCCCGCATAGACGTCGCCCTGCGGGCTGCTCGCGGCCGCTTCGCCTAGGTCACCGCGCAACACGTCCCATAGCGAGCGGTTCATGGCCTTGCACATGATTTGCGTGAGGATGAAACCGGACGCGCCGACCAGAGAGCCGGCGATGATCAGGACGTTGTTGCCCAGCACGAATCCCGTGGCTGCCGCCGCCAGTCCGGAACATGAATTCAGTAGCGCGATGATCACCGGCATGTCAGCGCCGCCGACTGCCACGGTGAGCAGGATTCCGTACACCACGGCTCCGGCGCAAAGGGCGCAGAACAGCCACAGGGCCTCAGGGTCCAGAACGTAACCCACGCCCATGCCCAGAGCTACAAGGGCGGAGCCGTTGCTGAGGATTTGCAACCCAAGGCCGCGTGGCTGCCAGCGCAAGATGCCTTGGAGCTTGGCCCACGCGATGAGACTGCCGCTTAGAGTGGCCGATCCGATGAAGCCGGACAAAGCGATAGACGTCTGGACCTGGATCTCAGGAACTCCCTCGACCGTGCCGGGCATGAAGGCCGCTGCGCCCGCCACCAAAGCGGACGCGCCACCCCCGAACCCGTTGAAGGCAGCGACCAGCTCCGGCATCGCAGTCATCTGGACCTTGACGGCCCAGATCGCGCCGATCACCGCACCGATCACAACGCCGAGCGCGATCGTCTCGTAGCTGACGATCTGCCTGTCCGCTAGCGTCGCGACGATAGCGAGCAGCATGCCGGTCGCACCCAGCAGGTTGCCCCGGACTGCTGTGCGCGGTGAGGTCAGGCCCTTGAGGCCGAGGATGAACAAGATGGCGGCCAGCAGGTATGCGGCGTTGATCAGATTGGGACCCATCTGCGGCCTACTTCTTCCGCCGGAACATGGCCAGCATGCGGTTGGTGATCAGGAAGCCGCCAACCACGTTGACCGTGGCCAGCACGACCGCTCCCAGGCCGAGATACTTGGCAACTTCGTTTTCACCGGCACCGGCGGCGACCACGGCCCCTACGATCGTGATGCCGGAGATTGCGTTGGACCCCGACATGAGCGGTGTGTGCAGGGTCGATGGGATCTTGGTGATGATCTCGAATCCCACGAAGACCGCCAGTACGAATACCGTGACGGAGATCAGAAAAGCTTCCATGGGATCCGCCTCGCCTAAGCTCCAGGCGCGGCCAGCGCCGATTGCACCGTCGGATGGACTACTTCGCCACCGTGGGCCACCAAGGCTCCGCTGACGATCTCGTCGTCTCGATCCAAGTGGAGCTGGCCATCTTGGATGAGCAGGGACGCGAGGTTGAGCATGTTCTTCGAGTACATCTGGCTGGCATGTGCTGGCACCGAAGAGGGCAGGTTCAACGGCCCGTCGACGATGACACCATCCCGCACCACGACCTCGCCCGGCGCAGTCAGTGCGCAATTCCCGCCGCGTTCGGCCGCCAGGTCGACCACGACGGTGCCGGGCCGCAAGCGGTCGGTGATCGCCTCTGGCAATAGCATTGGGGCCTTGCGCCCAGGCACGGCCGCCGTAGTGATAATGGCGTCCACGCCCGCCAAGTGCGCTCCCAGCGCTTCCTGCTGGCGGCGGTAGAACTCCTTGGACTGCTCGGCAGCGTACCCTCCGCTGCCGGTGGCGCGCTCCATTCCGATATCCAGCACGACAAAAGTTGCACCGAGGCTTTCGACTTGCTCCTTGACCTCCGGCCGAATGTCGTAGCCCTCAACTACCGCTCCAAGCCGGCGAGCGGTAGCCAAGGCCTGAAGGCCGGCAACGCCCGCGCCAATCACGAACACTCTTGCCGGTGTGAGCGTACCCGCAGCGGTCATCATCAATGGAAACAGGCACGGCGCATGCTGGGCGGCCAGCAGCACCGCCTTATAGCCGGCAATCATCGCCATGGAGCTGAGTGCGTCCATGCCTTGGGCGCGCGTGATCCGGGGGATCATCTCGACCGACAACAGCGATTGGCCGTGCTTGGCGGCGGCCTCGAGGGCCTGTGGATCGTCCAGCGGTGCGAGAAAGCCGGCCACGGTCGCGGTCCGATTCACAGCCGCAGCCTCGGATGGCGGTACGCCGTTCACGGTCAATAGCAGATCCGCCGAGGCGAGCACTTCTTCGCGAGTGGCGAGCTCTGCACCGGAATCGGCGTACTGAGAGTCTTCAAAGAAAGCGCTGAGTCCCGCGCCCGATTCCACCAAGACTCGAGCGCCCTTCTTGGCGAGCGCAGCCGCGTCCTTGGGGACCACCGCCACTCGCCGCTCGTCCGCACGGCGTTCGTTGGGTACACAAATCCTCATGACTTGGCCGGCGGCTAGGGAGATCGGAGGGCAGCTCCGAACTTCAAGTTTGTCAGATTGGGAACGGCGGTGTCGAATTGCGCGAGGCCTCATTCCAGGCACCGGCAAGTGGCCTCGATCTAGCGCCACTCACCCCCTCTGATGGATGGGGACGCGTTGCCTGCTAGCCGGAGGCCGTATTCCGCCTATTCTTGGTGCCCCTGCTCGCCTCGACGGCGTTCGGGACCAGTGACAATCCAGAGTGGTTCTCCAATACAGATCCCGCCTGGAAGGCTCTGGCTGTCCTTCGCGGCCGCTGCAAGCAGCGGCTAGTCGCCGTAGCGCTCCAGGATGCCTTCCCAGTGCCCCTGTGCCTTGAGGATCAGCTCGATCACATCGCGCACTGCACCGTGGCCGCCGGCCGAGGGCGTGACCCAGTGAGAGATCTCTTTCACTTCGGGCCGGGCGTTTGAAGGCCCCACCGCTAGGCCGGCGCGGCGCAGCAGCGGCAAGTCGGTGATGTCATCACCCACGTACGCCACCTGCGAGTGCTCCAGCCCCGCGTCGTCGAGCACTTCCTCGAAGGAAGCCAGCTTGTCGGTACGGTCTTCCACCAAGTAGCGCATGTCCAGGGAGTTGGCGCGGACCCGCACGGCCAACCCGCCCCGCCCGGAAATGATCCCGGTGTCGATGTTCACATCGCGGATCCAGCGCAAAGCGATCCCGTCGTGACAGTCGAAGCCCTTGGTCTCGGCCACCGAGCCATCCGGAGTCGGCAGAAAGAAGACCGTCCCGTCGCTGAGCACTCCGTCGCAGTCCATCAGCAGCAAGCGAACCTTGGCCGCTCGATCGAGCAGAGATTTTGGAAAATCGGGCATCTTTTCCTTATATCGCACGATTTCGTTACGACTGCTGGGAATTGCCGTGGCGGCTCACCCTCGTTGAGCACGGCAGCGTAAGGAGTTGTCCTGCCCGCCGACCGGCAACCGCTCGGTTCGAGAGGGGTCTAGCGCTTGCTGTCGGCTACGGGGAACGCTTCGGTTATGATCGAAGAGTTACGTTGCAGCGCATTGGCCCGGCCCCATGCTACAGGTCGCTGATCTCGCTGCAATAACTATCGTTCCTGCCAGACCATGCTCCTTGTAGAGTTGCGGTAGCGCTACCGCAGCGGCGGAACTATCGTCGGACCGGGGAAATCCAATCACCTCGAACCAACAGGAGATCACTAACAAGATGGCTGTGAAAGTTGCAATCAACGGTTTCGGACGCATCGGCCGGAACGTATACCGCGCCCAGATGGACAATCCCGGAGTCAGCATTGTCGCGATCAACGACATTACCGACAAGGCGACCCTCGCACACCTTCTCAAATACGACTCGGTGCTGGGCAACCTAGACGCTGAGGTGTCGGCCAGCGAAGACGGCATCTCGGTGAACGGAGAGTCGGTCAAGGTCTTCTCGGAGAGGGATCCGGCCCAGATTCCGTGGGACTCGGTCGGCGCCGAGATCGTAGTCGAGTCGACTGGCCTGTTCACCAAGCGCGAACTGGCCGCCAAGCATCTCGGCGGCAGCGTCAAGCGCGTGGTTATCTCGGCCCCAGCCAAGGGAGAGGACATCACCGTAGTGCTGGGCGTCAACGATGACCAGCTCGACGATTCGCACACCGTGGTGTCGAACGCGTCCTGCACCACAAACTGCCTCGCCCCTGTGGCTAAGGTGCTGCACGACAGGTTCGGAGTGGCCAAGGCCACGATGACCACGGTCCACAGCTATACCAACGACCAGCGCACCCTGGACCTGCCGCACTCGGACTTGCGCCGCGCGCGCGCCGCAGCCTTGAATATGATCCCAACGAATACCGGCGCGGCCGCCGCCATCGGCTTGGTCATGCCGGACTTGAAGGGCAAGTGCGACGGATTCGCGATTCGCGTGCCCACCCCCAATGTCTCGGTCGTCGACCTGGTGGCCGAATTGAATACCCCCGCGAGCAAGGAAGAGGTCAACGATGCGCTCAAGTCGGCAGCGGAGGGATCCCTCAAGGGTATTCTCGCCTATACGGACGAGCCGCTGGTCTCGAGTGACTTCATGAGAAACTCGAACTCGTCGATTGTAGACGGCGCAATGACTAGGGTTATCGGCGATAACATGGTCAAAGTCTTGTCTTGGTACGACAACGAGTGGGGCTACTCCAACCGCGTGGTCGACCTAGTCTCGAAACTGGCGGCCTGAGTCCCCCCGACCCGGCGGCGGATCTTGCCAGGACCGTCGTCCCCTCGCCTCGCATGAGCTACCGAACCATCGACGAGATCGACCTGCGTGGCAAGCGCGTCTTCATGCGGGTGGATTTCAACGTTCCGCTTGACAAGGAAACTGGCCGGACGATCGCAAGCGACACGCGCATCCGGATGGCGCTGCCTACCATCCGCGCCATTCTGGCGCAACGCGCTTCGCTCGTCCTTGCTTCTCATCTGGGACGCCCGAAGGGCCGGCCCAACCCAAGCATGAGCTTGGCACCGGTAGCCGATCGCTTGTCCGAATTGCTGGGGCAGCCGGTTGCGCAGGCCCCGGATTGCATTGGACCAGCAGTCGAGACCCTGGCCAGGAGCCTAGGCCCGGGGCAGGTTCTGTTGTTGGAGAATCTGCGTTTTCATGCCGCTGAGGAAGCGAACGAAGCGGCGTTTTCGCGACAGCTGGCGGTGCTGGCAGACGTTTACGTCAATGACGCCTTCGGCGCTGCCCATCGCGCTCACGCCTCGACCGTCGGGGTGGCAGGACTGCTCCCAATGCGGGCGGCGGGTTCGCTCATGCAACGGGAGCTGAAATACCTGTCGATGGCCACATCGGCACCGAGGCAGCCCTACGTTGCGATCATCGGCGGGGCGAAGATCTCAGGCAAGATCGACGTGATTCGCAATCTGTTGACGGTCGCCGACAAAGTGCTCGTCGGCGGTGCAATGACATACACGTTCCTCAAGGCCCAAGGCGTAGGAGTAGGCGCGTCCTTGGTAGAGGACGAGAAGCTAGACCTAGCAGCCAATCTGCTGGCTAGCGCAGGGGACCGTATCGTGCTGCCAACTGATCATGTGATTGCGCAGCAGTTCAGCGCCGAGGCTACGACCCGCACTGTGCAGGGCGGGGTACCGGACGGCTGGATGGGCCTCGATATCGGCCCAGAGACTGCCACGGCTTATGGTGAGCTCATTGGCAGTGCGCAAATGATCGTCTGGAACGGTCCGATGGGCGTGTTCGAACTGGCACCGTTCGCAGAGGGGACCATGTCTGTGGCTCGGGCGGTAGAGCGGGCCTCGGAGCATGCCGTGAGTATCGTCGGCGGCGGTGATTCCGAGCAGGCGATCAGGGCGGCCGGAGTCGGAGAGAAGATCACCCACGTCTCCACCGGCGGCGGTGCGTCGCTGGAGTTCCTCGGCGGCAAGACTTTGCCCGGAGTGGCAGCGCTGGCGTAGCGAGCTCTAGGCTCGGATCCCTGTCATTCGGGGCTTGTCGCGAACGCTCGGAAAGCAGAATCCGGCATGCGGTCTGGCGCGAACAGCGCCGCGTCCATGCGCTTGAGATTCGGGTGCACCTGAGGACGGAATCCGAGCTGTGGCAGCAGGTCGCGCTCAAGTTCAACACCGGGGGCGATCTCCTCTAGGACTAGGCCGCTTTCGTCCAAGCGGAAAACAGCCGCCTCGGTGACGTAAACGACCTGCTGGCCGGTGCGTCTGGCGTAGTCTGCGCTAAACGTGACCTGGGCAACTTGGTCCACGACCTTCGGCGCCCCGTGCGCCAGGAAGCTCAGTTTCCCATCGTCTATCGCTGTCTTGGCGCGGATTGACAGGGTGCCGCAGAAGACGACCTTGTCGGCCTTCTGGACGATGTCGATGAACCCTCCAACGCCGATGATCTTGGAACCGATCTTGCTGACGTTGACATTGCCGGCACGGTCGATCTGCAAGAACCCCAGAAAGGTCTGGTCCACCCCGCGCCCGTGGTAGAAGTCGAACATGTGACCGGTCTCTAGGATGGCGTCGGGATTGTAGACTGCGCCGAAGTCTAGGCCACCCGCAGGCACGCCCCCGAACTGGCCGTGCTCGATGGTTGCGGTCACTTGGTCGGCAATGCCTTGTTCGCGGGCGACCGCTATGACACCGTCGGGTATGCCAAATCCTACATTAATTACAGCTCCGCGGGTGAGTTCGGCGGCGGCGCGCCGGGCGATCACTTTGCGGAGCCCGAACGGCAGTACGGGAAAGTCATCCTCAGACATGCGCGCCTCGCCGCAGTAGGACGGGTCGAATTCCGTCTGGTAGGTTTGCCCGTGGTCTTCGTCCACGACCAGCACATCGACGAAACAGCCCGGAACGCAGACGTCGCGCGGGTCGAGCGAGCCCGCGGGCACGATTCGGCGGACGACGGCGATGGTAGTCCCGCCCGAAGCTCTGGCGGCCTGTGCTAGGGCGCAGTTGTGCCACAGCCCGGCCTCTTGACGCATTGACAGGTTTCCGTGCTCGTCCGCATCCCAACCTTGGATCAGTGCGACATCCACCGGAATCGTCTTGTAGAACAGCCATGGCTTGCCGTCGATTTCGGTGTATTCGACCAGGGCTTCGGTGGCCTTGGCGTTAAGCTGCCCGCCTTCAAGCCTTGGATCGATGAATGTGTCCAAACCGGCATGCGAGTACCAGCCGGGGCTTCCGGCGGCGGCGCAGTGGAACAGCTGCACCATCACTCCAGCTGGCAAGCAGTAGGCGGCGAAGCGATTCTCCGCTGCAAGTTCCGCCATCGCTGGCGCCATCGACCAGTGGCCGCCGATCACGCGCCGGTACATGCCCGGGTTAGCCATCTGTTGCAGGCCCTTGGCTTGCTGATCTCCCACGCCGAAGGGGTGCAGTAGGGTCAGATCGGTCGGAGCGCCTGTCGTGCTGTAGCGCGCGCCCAATTCGCGCAACAGTACGTCGGGAATCGCGTGTCCTGCACCCGAGCCGCCAACGGCGACCGAGGTGCCGGAGGAAATACGGCCGACCGCCTTTGCTGCGGATTCGACTGGCGTTACTTGGGACGAACGGCCTGCACGCATCGGTCTAACGGCTATCGGTCGCTCCTGGGCGGCCACCGACATGGCAGCCGCGCCCGATCGCAGCGGAGGGCGATTCGTCCCATCGTAGCTGCAACGGACGTGCGGTCCTGATCTGAAGTGTGAGTGCGTTTGCGTGGGAGTTGCGGCTGGCAGAGATGCGGCTCAGGAGGGCTTGCGAGCTACCACTTGGTGCATCCGCGCATGGCCGACAATGACCCGTGGGTCGCGGTCGACCTTGCGCATGTCGGAGAGGCATTGGTCTAGTTCGGCAGGCGACGAACAAATGCTGAGCAGAGACGGCTTGGCCTCGGCGAAGGACCAAGTCCAGTAGCCTTTTTCCTTGCCGCCTAGGAAATGGCGCTGGTAGGCGTCGGCTCGGTGCACCTCCAGGCCGATAGAGAGCGCGCTCAGGGCCAGCTTGGCACCGAAGCGGAAGTCGAGCGCAAGCGAATCGGCCAGCCGGAGGATTCGCTTGACCCCTTCCGCGTAGGCTGGCGATGGCGGTTCGGAGTAAATCGTCTTGAGGTCGGGCTCCTCGCACACGAGAATGCCACCTGGCTTGAGGCAGGCGGCCATCGTGCGCATAGCGGCGACTGGTTCGCTGAGGTGTGACAGCAGAAAGCGGCAGTATGCGAAGTCGAAGGCGCCCTCGGGCAGGTCACTGTCGTAAATGCTGCCCTGCCGGAATTCGACATTCTCGATGTCGGCATCGCAGGCGAGTCGGGAGGCCTCGGCCACGTGGTCATGGCTGAGATCGACGCCGGTAGTCCGCGCTCCGCGAGTCGCGGCCCAGCGGGCAATGCAGCCTAGCCCGCAACCGAACTCGACGAGGGTTTTTCCGGGGCACAGCCCGGCGTCCAGCAAGAGCGTGCGGCTGAACGGATCGTGGAGGGTGCACAGCAACCGCAGGCGCTCGTGGCCGTCTGGCCCGGAAGAGAGGATGTAGTTGCCGCCGGACCGCTCCATCACGGCCATACATCGTCTAGTAGGGCCGCTAAGCGGACCGCCGACTTGGCCAGGCGTTCGATCACGATCTGAGTCGCTGATTGCAGCGCCTCTCCGTCCAGCACCGTCCTGTCTTCTGCACCGACCGAGGGATATACCTTGCTTGCTGCTATCTGATGGTTCTCCCAGGTCCAATCTCGCAAGGTGCCGCGAGTCCAGGTCTCTGTGTCCGCGGAAAGAACATGCTGCCGCACTCGCTGCAACACGTCCTCTTCGGATCCCAAGCTGGCGAGCAGGCCCCGTTCCCACGCCTCATGCAGGGTCATCTCGATGCCGTCGACCACAACCGCCCTGTCATCTTTGCTGTCTCCGGGCGGATAGCCGCTTAACAGCGGCTGATGCAAGTCACCGGCTAGGTTGACGAGCATCTTGAATGCCTCCCGAGACTCTTCCCTGGGCCTAATGGCGAGGCGCACTATGCCGATGCAGTCGCGGACCTTAACCGTGATGCAGTCGCCGACCGGGCAGTCACGTGCTAGGTCGACGTCCCCTGCTCCCTTTGGAATCGTGATGGAATGCCAGGCCTCGGTTTCAGGACGCTCTTGGACGATCTCGTTGGCCCAAGTGGCGACATCTACCAGGCGGACGTCGCGCCCGAGCAGGTATCCGACACGCCTCTTGGCGCTGTCGCTGAGGTATTCTTCCGCCGCGAGCGCAACGATGCGGTGGCCTTGCTCGCTCCAACCGAGGGCGGGAGCACAGGTTGCGAGCAGAGCAACGACCAGTGCCACGGGCCTTCGTGAGGCAAGATGAGACATGCTTGTAGGATAGTGCCTGCGGCACGACGTGCTGCAGTGCCCCAGACGGCGCGAGGGCCCTCGAGAGAGCCTCTATGACGGCTGCAGAAATCGCTGCATTGGTGCAGGGCGAAGTTGTAGGCTGCGCAACGGTCGAGATCCGCTCCGGGCAGACGCTGGAAAAGGCTGGCCCGGACCAACTTGCGTTCTGGCAGCGCAAGCACGAGACCGAGCTGTTGCCGTCCACCAATGCGGGCTGTGTTGTCGTGGATCCGGAGACACCGGCGGCAAGCCGGACCGTGATTCGGGTAAGGGACCCCCGTCGGGCATTCGCGCGCGCACTCCGGGCGATTATCGGGACCGATCAGGTCGCGGCCGGGATCGATCCATCGGCGTCGGTGGACGCTGGCGCGGCGCTGGGTGCTGGAGTGGCGGTTGGAGCCCTAGCGGTCGTGGAACGAGGCGCTTCCATCGGGGAGGGCTCTGTGATCGGGGCGCACGCATACGTGGGTCGAGGCGCGATCCTGGGGCGGGACTGTCGCCTGCATTCCGGGGCCAAGGTCCAAGGCACCGCGCGCTTAGGGGATCGGGTGGTCTTGCACAGTGGGGCGGTCATCGGATCGGACGGTTTCGGTTTGGTGTTCGAGGATGACCACTACGAGCAGTTCCCGCAGGTCGGCGGTGTCGAGATTGGCGACGACGTAGAAATCGGAGCGAACTCGTGCGTGGACCGGGGCGCGCTGGACGACACTCGCATCGGTGCGGGCACGAAACTGGACAACCTGGTCCACATCGGCCACAACTGCCAGATCGGCCGCCACGTCGTGATGGCCGCGCACGTCGGGCTCTCCGGCGGGGTGGTCGTCGAAGACTACGCTGTTCTGGCCGGGCAAGTGGGGATCGGGGACCGAGCCCGCGTCGGCGCCCGGGTGCAGCTGGGGGGCCAGGCGGGTCTGTTGCCTGACAAGCGATTGGAAGCTGACGGGTCGTATTGGGGCACGCCGGCGCGTCCATTGAAGGAACAGCTTGCGCGCCAGGCATGGGCCAACCGCCTGCCGGAGTTGTTCAAGGAGCTCAAGCGGCTGCGGGCGCGGGTCGAGGAACTCGAAGCATCATGAGGAGCGTCGTCATCGGGGGCAACAGCCGCGAAGTGGGCAAGACTTCGCTCGCGGCGTCGTTGATCGCGGCCACGCCGGAACTGCAGTGGACCGCGGTAAAGCTGACCCAATTCGGGCACGGCATCTGTTCCCGCGACGGAACGCCGTGCGACTGCGCGGTGGAGAACCCACTGTGCCCCTATGAGATTACGGCCGAGACGGGCGAGCCCGCGGACACTGACTCGGCCAGAATGCTTGCCGCCGGCGCGGCGCGGGCGCTGTGGGTGCGAGTTGCCATGGGGCAGTTGCCTGTCGCCATGCCTGCGATCCGCGAAGCCCTGTCCGAAGCCGGAAATGTGCTGTTCGAATCCAACAGCATCGTCGACCATCTGGCTCCTGACGTGTATCTGTCGGTATTGAATCTCGATATTGGCGATTGCAAACAGAGCGCGGCACGTCTGGCGACGTCGGCCGATGCGTTCGTGCTCACCGGAAAGAGATCTTCGCCTGAGTCGTGGGAGGGCTTCGAGCCTAGCTTGCTGCGCAGCACGCCAGTGTTCGAGGCCCGGCCGCCGACGTATTGCACGGCCGAGATTGTCAGCTTCGTACGCCAGCACCTGCTTGAGGCGCAATCGAAGGGAACACACAAGCCATGACGAGAATCCTGACTCTCGCAGCCATGTTGGCCTGCACCTGTGCGGTTGCTGACGGGCGACCGAACATCGTGTTGATCTTGGCCGATGACTTGGGCTGGAACGACGTCAGCTATCACGGCGGCGATATCCCGACGCCTAGCATCGACCGCATTGCGAGCGAAGGCGTTGAGCTGGACCGCTTTTACGCCTGTCCGGTATGTTCACCAACCCGGGCCGGCCTGATGACAGGGCGCTACCCGATTCGCTTCGGCATGCAACGGGCTGTTTGCCGACCGTTTCTCACGGTTGGCGTCCCGGCGGCGGAGGAGACATTGCCGGAGATGCTGGCAAGGGCGGGCTACAGGCAGCGCGGCATTGCTGGGAAGTGGCACATCGGACACGCGTTTCGGAGGTTTCACCCGCTCAATCAAGGCTTCACCTCCTTCGTGGGTCACTACAACGGGAACATCGACTATTACACGCACTTCCGGGAAGGCCAGCTGGACTGGCACCGAGGCTTCGAGTCGAACGCCGACGAGGGATATTCCACAGATTTGATCGCCGCCGAGGCGGTCAGGTTCATCGACCAGCACGCGGCTGCGGGACCGTTCTTCCTGTATGTGCCGTTCAATGCCCCCCACACGCCGCTGCAGGTGCCGGATCGATGGCTGGCGCCGTTCTCTGCCGTGGAGGACGGGAGACGCCGAATCTACATGGCGATGGTGGCTGCAATGGACGCTGCGATCGGCCGCATTCTCGAAGCACTGCAGCGTACCGGCGTGGAAGACGACACGCTGGTATGGTTCGCGAGCGACAACGGTGGTCAGGCGCTGGCCGACAACACGCCCTTGCGGGCAGGGAAGGGCACCGTATACGAGGGCGGCACGAGGGTGGCGGCAGCGTTCCGCTGGCCGAACAGGATTTCCGGCGAGGGCCGCAAGGTCACCGGGCTGATGAGCTATCTGGACGTGCTTCCGACGTTGCGGCGGGTGGCCGGCCTTGGAGCAGCCGGGGGGCCAGGCGAGCCGCTGGATGGCGAGGACGTCTTCGATTTGATCGCCGGCACCGAGCCAGAGCGTCAGAGGCGATTCTTCTCGTATTACGAGCGGTACGGGGACGAGCAACTGGCCCTGATCGACGGTGATTGGAAGATCGTGCGGCGTGGCGCGCCGATATTGGGGCCGAACCCGGCGGACGCTCCGCCGCCCCAGCTGCCGGCTCGGCAGAGACAGGTCCGGCCGGTGACCGTAGAACTCTTCAACCTCAAGACAGATCCTCTCGAAAAGGTCGATCTCGCGAAGCGCGAGCGCGAACGGACCCAGGAGATGCTGAGCGAACTCAAGGCGTTCCGGGCCACCCGCCAAGATGGCGGCGTGCCGCCGATGACCGCGCCTACGCCCGAGGGCTGGGCAGCTCCTGAACGGTGGACGATGGCTGAGTGAGTGTCGATCCGCACGGCAGCAACTTTCCGATTCAGCCCGACCGGCGAGCCCTTCGAAACGGCCTGAGCTTGACTCCGCCGCCTGTGGATGATATCGTCGAATTGCGGGGTGGAGCAGTCTGGTAGCTCGTTGGGCTCATAACCCAAAGGTCGAGGGTTCAAATCCCTCCCCCGCAACCACTTAGCTCCGATATTTCACCATCTCTCGTCAATCCTACACCTGCGGGATTACACAGGATTCGGGCGGAAAGACACTTGGTTCAGGCTGGCAGAACCGTTGATGTTCTGAAGTTCTTTCGTACCGTCTGAACAATCACTCGATATCGCCTGAATCGCCCCCAATCGGGCCTAAGAGGGCACTGGCGGTGCGCTTGACGGTTTCTCGCACGGTCGCTCCACGGTACTCTTGTTCGCGACAGCTATCCGGCAAGACGGACCTAAGCGCTAGAATCGAGCCGTCGTGCGGCGAGACGTCGCCGAATCTCGTTGACAACAATGGACGTCGAGATCAGTACTCCATGGCAATCCCCCGAAACATCGAATCGAATACCGCGCCCCATCGGCTGCTCGCGCTCGTGGGCTTCTGCCTCACGTTCGCTGCCTTCTGTTTCCCGGCCGCCGCGCAAACCAAGCCAAACGTCCTATTCATCGCTGTAGACGATCTCAACCATTGGGTTGGCCACCTCGGCGGTCATCCAAATTCGCTCACCCCAAACATTGACCGCCTTGCCGCGCGAGGCGTCTCGTTTGCTCGCGCCTACGCTTCCGCACCACTGTGCAATCCCTCGCGCGTCAGCTTGATGACCGGCATCACTCCCGCACGCTCCGGCGTCTACGGCAACATGGAAAAACTTCGCACCCATTTGCCCGATGCCGTCACCCTCCCGCAATACTTTCGCGACCATGGCTACGTTGCCAAAGGCGGCGGCAAGATCTATCACAGTAGAGGCGCCTACGATGAGGCGTCTTGGGATCACTACTTCTCCGCAAGCTCTGCCAAACGGCCGAGAACGCCACGCCCCAAGAACGCTCCCGGCGATATGTGGGTCAACTGGGGCCCCACGCCGCTCGCAGATACAGACATGTTCGACGCGCAAATCGCCGATCAGGTCATCGCCGAACTCGGTCAGACGCACGACAAACCCTTTTTCATCGCATACGGCCTCACCAAACCCCACATGCCCTGGGTTGTCCCGGAAAAGTATTTCGACCTACACTCCCTCGATTCCGTCTCTCTGCCATCTGTGATCGATAGCGATCTAGCCGACATCCCACCCTTCGGTCGCAAACTCGCCGCTGAAGTCTACGATCCTTCCGGCGCCAGGAACTTCGCCCACCCGGGCGGCGACCACGCCTCGATCCTCAAGCACAATCAGTGGAAGCACGCCGTACAAGGCTACCTCGCCACTATCAGTTTTGCCGACGCACAGGTCGGCCGCGTACTCGATGCGCTCGATCGCTCTCCCCATGCTCGCAACACCATAGTCGTCCTCTGGGGCGATCACGGCTGGCACCTTGGGCAAAAGCAGCACTGGCGAAAACACGCACTCTGGGAAGCTAGCACGCGCACCACCCTCGTCATCGCCCTCCCCGAGAACTCGCCAATCGCCACGCAACGCGGCGTCCAATGCGACCGGATCGTCAGTCTGATCGATCTCTATCCCACTTTGCTCGCACTGGCTGGCTTGTCGCCGCGCACCGGACTCGATGGGCAATCCATCGCCCCGCTCTTAAGTGATCCATCTCTCCCCTGGACACGCCCCGCACTCACCACCTACGGCCAAGACAACCACTCGCTGAGGTCCAGCCGCTATCGCTACATCCGTTACCACGATGGAACCGAAGAACTCTACGATCACCGTTCCGATCCCAACGAATGGAACAACCTGGCCCATCTATCCGTAACCGCCGAACACCGCGCCGTGATCGAGGCGTTAGCCGAGCACCTGCCGTCAGAAAATAGACCGCAAGCGGTCTATGAATAGCTGTGCGGCGACCGAAGAAGTCATTCGCCGTACTTCTGCGCTCCCGCTCGTCGCATCAGCCGCACCCTCCGCCGCGGATTGAGCCGAGGCGAGTCGGCCCCTAGGCTGATCGAGCGCCAAAGTGCCCGGATCTCGCGTTGAGAATTCTCCGTGCTGTTCGGTGCTTACTCGACATGCCTGATTTGGAGCGCCGCCCGGGGGACGTCCTGCCAGGGCAATTCCGGGCGAACGCCCCATACGTGGGCGCGAGCCGAGTCATAGTGCGGGTTTGAAGTCGGAGGGCGAGCTCCGACCGCCAGTCGCCAAGCGTCGAGGCGCTGTGCCAGCTCCTCGACTCGTTGCGGCTCTTCTTCGGCCAGGTTGGTCTGCTCTCCCGGGTCCGGTTCGAGGTCGTAGAGCTCTCGACGGTCGCCTTCGTAAAACTCGAGCAATTTGTAGCGGCCGAGTCGTATGGATGATGCCGGCGTCGAGTGATGGTACGCCGGATAGTGCCAGTAAAGCGCACGATCTTCGATCGCGGCGCCGTTGGCTAGGTTCGGTTTGAGCGAGACGCCGTCGAGGACATGATCGTCCGGCGGCTTGATGTCGGCGAGATCGAGAAACGTCGGCAGCAGGTCCGTCGTGAGAACCGGCTCCTCTTCGACCGCTCCTTCACGAAAGACACCTGGCAGGGAAGCGACAAAGGGGATCCGGATTCCGCCCTCGTAGAGCGTTCCCTTTTCCCCTCGTAGAGGTTTGTTCGAGGTAACGACCGGGCCGTCGCCGTGATAGACCCGAATCAAGCCTCCGTTGTCGGAGGCGAAGAACACAGCCGTGCGGTCGTCGAGGTTCAGTTCTCGTAGTGTGTCCGTGATCAAGCCAACAGATTCGTCGACCGTTTCGACCATGGCGGCGTAGCGCGGGTCGATTCTTGCTTCGGTTCCGCTGATGCGCTCCTTGTACTTCTCAATCAACTCGGGACGCGCCTGCATCGGGATGTGAACCATCGAGTAGGAGAGGAATACGAAGAACGGTCCTCCTCGATGGGCCTTGATGAAATTGACAGCTTGTGCGACCTGCGGCCCGATCCCCTTGTAGGGGTTCTGGCGGGCGAACTCGTCTTGCGGCATTTTCGCTTGGCCGCCCTCTTGCAACAGCGGCGGGCGTGTAAAGCCAAAGGCCACGGCTGGGGACTTTGGCCCGATGCCGGGCGGCATGGTGAAGCTATCGAGGTCGTGGGGACGGTTGCCAAAACCTAAGTGCCACTTGCCGATCAGGGTCGAGACGTATCCGGCACGGCTCAATTCGGGTGCCAGCGTCGGTGTGCTGGGTGGCAATGCATAGGCGTTCTGTGGTGGGGTGAGCTTCGCCCAGGGCCGCCGATGGGGCCGCGTGAGCATCGGCATGCCAAGGCGCGCCGGATGCTGGCCGGTCAGCAGGCTCACCCGGGTCGGAGCGCAAACCGGAGCGGCCGAGTACGCGTCGGTGAATCGCACGCCGCGGCTTGCGAGCCGGTCTATGTTCGGCGTGTCGATGTACCTGTTCCCGTAGCAGGACAGGTCGGCCCAGCCAAGGTCGTCGGCAAAGATCAGGACGATGTTCGGCGGTTGCGCGGGAAAAGCCGCCGGCTGGAACATCGCGATCAGTCCGATGCATGCCAGCTGGACGGTCGTTCGCATCCCTAGGCTTGCCAAGATCTCGCGATTCTAGCGCGTTGTGATTCAAAGTTCCCGCAGAGTCTGGTTCTCTCCCCAACGACCGTACTGACGGGTCCGCCACCGTCATGGCCCTCGTTGCATCTCGCCTTGGTGAACCCGTTGCGCCCGAGCCGCGTGCTCGGCTACGATCGACGCGTTGGGATGGCCAGAACGCGAATCCCAGACCGAGACTCGCACCGGCGGCCGCATCAATCGACTAGCTGTGGGGCCGGGGCTGCGACCGGCGCTTGCCCATGGGCTGCATATTGAAATCAAGGAGCGGATATATGGTCCAGGCCGCGAGGCTTTGGATTCTGACCGCGCTGACAGGCGTCGTCTGTTTCGCCGCCGGCTACACGGCCGAGGCCGTCGAGGCGGGTAGGGCCCACTTCCTCGACGCCTGCTCCGCCTGCCACGGAACGAACGGCGAAGGCGGCCGCGGCCCCAGCTTGGTCGAGGGGCGCGCAGTCCGGCGCGCCGACGACGATCAGCTGTTCAATTCCATCCAGCAGGGCGTGCCCGAAGCGGACATGCCGCCGTTTCCGTTCCCCGACCAACAGATTTGGAACCTCGTCGCTTTCGTTCGCAGCCTGAGCGCGCCAGCGGTCGAGTCGAAAGTGGAGGGGGACGTCGCCGCCGGCAGAGCGCTGTTCTTCGGCGCGGGCGGCTGCGTCGAATGCCATCGGATCCGCGGTCGCGGCGGGCTCCTCGGACCGGACCTTTCCGTCATCGGCTCGGGCCGCCGCATCGATCAGATCCGCGAAGCGCTGCTCGACCCGAACGCCCGGATCACGCGCGGTTTCGAGGCGGCGACACTCGACGGAAACGTTCGAGCCGTGGTCAAGAACCACACGAACTTCTCCGCGCAAGTCTTGGACTCCTCCGGGCGGCTGCACTTGCTGCGCGGCGATGAGCTCGGGCGGCTGCGCTTCGAGGCCAAGTCCTGGATGCCTCGGGACGCCGCGACTCGCCTCGCGGACAACCAGGTGCGCGACTTGGTCGCGTTCCTTAGCCGACAGACCTCTCGATAGATGCGACTACTTCTCTGCGCTCTCGTACTTTCCGCCGCGGCGATCGGTCAGATCGATGAGGCCGCCATCCTCGAAGGAGCGGGCGACGACTGGCTGACGTACTCGGGTGACTACGCCTCGTTGCGGCACAGCTCGCTCGATCAGATCAACCGCGACAACGTCGGCTCGCTAGTAGCGAAGTGGGTCTATCACGTCCCCGGCGCACGACGGCTCGAGACTACCCCGCTTGTCTACGACGGGGTGATGTACCTGACCAACACGAACGAACTGCACGCGCTCGACGCCGGAACCGGCAGACGGATTTGGAGCTACTCGGCTGAAGCCCCGCGCAGGGCCCAGAACCGCGGAGCGGCACTGTGGGGCGACGCCGTCTTCTTCTTGGCCGCCGACTGTCATTTGGTTAAGCTCGATCGGCTCACGGGAGCGCTGATCTGGGAGCGCGAGTTCGCCTCGTACGAGGAGGGCTACTATACTTCGCTCGCTCCGCTGATTGTGAAGGGACAGGTCTTGGTCGGCACGGCTGGCGGAGGGACTGGCCAGCGTGGGTTCGTTGCGGCACTGTCGACCGACACTGGCGAAGAGCTTTGGCGCTTCTGGACGGTTCCAGCCGAGGGCGAGCCGGGTTCAGAGACTTGGGGCGGGTTCCCGTCCAAGTGGGGAGGCGCTCCCACTTGGACCACCGGCTCCTACGATCCGGAGCTCAACCTGATCTACTGGCCGACCGGCAACCCCTGGCCGGACTTCTACGGCGGCCGGAGACGTGGCGACAACTTGTACTCCAACTCGGTCGTCGCGCTCGACGCCGACACCGGCGAGATGAAGTGGTACTTCCAGTTCACTCCTCACGATACCCACGACTGGGATGCCAACGAGCAACTCGTCCTCGTCGACCGCGAGTACAAGGGCGAGATGCGCAAGCTGATGTTGCACGCCGACCGCAACGGTTTCTACTACTTGCTCGATCGCGACACGGGCGAGTACCTACAGGCGACGCGGTTCGTCGAACGCCTCAACTGGGCGACAGGGATCGATAAGAACGGGCGGCCGATCGAGGTACCCGGCCTCGAGCCGTCGCCGGCCGGAGTGAGAGTCTGCCCGTCGGTGCGCGGTGCAACGAACTGGATGTCGCCCTCGATCAATCCCGAGATCGGGCTGCTTTACGTCGTCACGCTCGAGATGTGCGACATCTACACCGGTTCGGCCAAGGAACCGGTGCCGTCGAGCGGCTTCCGCGGCGGGGGTAGCCGCCAAATCCCCTCGGAGCCGGGGCAGTTCTACTTGCGAGCGCTCCACTCCCTGACCGGAGAGATTCGCTGGGAGTACAAGATGACCGGCCCTGCGACAATGTGGGCCGGCACGGTCTCGACCGCGGGCGAGCTCGTCTTCACCGGCGACGACGACGGCGCACTGGTCGCATTGGACGCGCGAACGGGCGACCCGCTTTGGCACTTCTCGATGGGCAACACGCTCTACGCCTCGCCGATGACCTTCACCGCCGACGGCAGACAGTACGTGACCATCGCGACGGCGACTGACGTGTTTACGTTCGGGCTGTTCAGCGACTAGCGCGTCCCAATTTGCCATTCGTCCAGCCCGTCAACCGAGGCATGGACGGAAGTCGATGTGCACAGAAGCTTCGCGCTGGCAACGGTCAATACTTCATGCAGTGGCGCTGCCGCGGTCATGTGAGAACCCGGCGCGCAGGAGTCGACGAGCAGGAAAGCCTCCTCGGCGCAACTCTTGAGCGGAACCAGCCAGCCGGATCAGCCGGACCTGCCTTTCCCCGGCAATAGGGCGATACACACCGCGCCAGCCATGCCGATCGCAAACACGACCGCAAGAGCCAGATTGTAATTGCCGGCGCTGTCATGCATGGTGCCGACGAAGAACGGCAGGGTGGCCTGGCCGACTTGGCCGAACGGCCAAACGATGCCCATGACTCGCGCCAGTGTGCCGGTTCCGAACAGTTCGGCTGCCATCAGCGGAATCAGCATGTAGTTCGCCCCGAGACCGAACCCGAAAGCCATGCCGAACAGGTAGGTCATCGACGGCTGGTCGATCACGTAGAGGAGCGGAACCGGCAGAGATACCAGGAGATAAGCGGCGACCATGACCCGTTTCTTGCTGAAGCGATCTGCCAGCCACCCCGTGATGACGCGTCCCCCGAGGCCCGAAGCCATGATCACAAAGGTGGTGTCCGCCACGAGGGTGGCCGGAAGGTCGGCGTCTAGGAACAGCAGCTTCATGTGCTGGTTGACGGAACCGATCGCTGCGATGCTCAGGAACGATCCGACTGCAACCAGCCAGAATGGCCAGAGCCGCAGCAGTTCACCGAACGTCAACGATCCGGATGTCGCCTCGCGCACCACGTCGGACGCCGGTTCCGGGCTCAACCCCATGTCCGACGGCCTGTCGCGCAAGACGAACAGCGCGACAGGCACGACCAGCAGGATGAGCACGCCCATGATTTGCAGGGTGGCACGCCACCCGTACGCTTCGATTAACGGGCCGGCAACGAACTTCTGGGACATCGCGCCTCCGATGCCCAGACCCAGATAGGCCAGCGCCATGGCCTTGCCGCGGTTCCGGTTGAACCAGTTGGCCAACAGGACTTGGCTGGGAACGGGTCCCGAGTACACGAATCCCACCATCAGCAAGCACCATGCGACGCGGTAGAACGCCAGAGAGCCCTGCATCAGGCCCAGGCAGTTGAGCGCGACAGCGAACGACACGGCGCCGAACATGATGAGCTTGCGCGGGCTGAAGCGGTGCACGAGCAGGCCCCCCAGAGGGAGGACCAGAAGGGTGGAAATGAAGAAGCCGGAGGTCGTTTCGGCGCGGTCCCAGCCGAACTCCTCGATGTAGTGGTCGTAGAAGAACGGCATGGCGTACATCGGCATGCCAACGGTCATCGCGAGGATGACGAAGCAGGAAGCGGCGATGAACCAGCCGTAGTACGGCCTGTCTTGCATGCGATGGGTCCCCGCTACCC